>JAXLQK010000001.1:0-2191 GCA_046331665.1 Terriglobia bacterium
TAAAGTTAAGTAACCGAAGAGTTACTTTAATCTTTCCGGTCGGGCACGCCGGATCAATTTATGATTTCCAGTGGGCCTTTGCTCTCTACTTCAGAAGATTTGCATGTCATTTCCCGTTTTTCTGAAACGAGTTTAAGCCATGTGGCCTCCGTCAGCGGATCTCAGGCCCAATTGGACGGCCTCGTCGCTGCCTTTGCAGATCAAGCCACCGATTCCCGCGCGATGGTAGCCATGGTGGCGGGTGGAGTGGCCTATCAGTTAGGCAAGGTGGGGGCGTTATCACTTTTGGAATCGAAAGCGGCCTTTCCTCTGTTTTCCATCGTTTCCGCCGGCGCGGGACTCTCCGCGGAGGTGACGACCTATGAAGCGGTTTCTAGCACCTTGGCCCCCTCGCTTCTTGAGAGAGAGGGTGGATGCCGAAGGCGGACAGGTGAGGGGGGATTCTGGAACGATTGGGCCTCTTCCTTCTTTAATTTCAGCCTTTTAAAGATCGCCGGAAAAGCGGCAACAAGACAGAATGTGATCCTTCGCCACCTTTTGCAAGATGGCGCCATGGTGGTGGGAGAAAACCTTGCGTCGACCTCCCATGAAACTCTGAGCCAACAATTCCTTCGCGCCGAAGCTATCAATCTGCAGAGTGCTTTGGGACTGGCCGTGGCTCATCGGAGTATTCAGGAAATCGGATTCCTTGAGAGATCTTTGGCCCTTTCGTTTTCCGTCGCTGAAAGCCCTTTTGTCCCTCAACGGGATATTTTAGTAAATGAAAGCCGTCTTTTTGCTTTCGAGAATGCCCTAGGAATGACGGCACCGGAATCGACGTCCGCGTCTTCCTTGACGGATCTTAAGGGGCCACTTCTAGTCAGGATGTCCAGCCATCGACCCACAGATACGACTGGTTCAATGGAAGTGCATGGAAATCACCCTCACGAGGCAATGGTTTGTATTCCGGGCGGAGAATTTATCATGGGCTCGTCTCTAGTTGTTGATGCGCCTCCGATTCGACGAGTAAAAATAAGTCCATTTCTCATGCGAAAGACCCCTGTAACGAAAGGAGAATATCAGGCATTTGTCAACGATTCGGAAGAGCGGAGGCTCCCATGGGCTCTCATGGGCAGAGATCAACAGACTCATTTATGGCAAGTGATTGATCGTGGGAAGACTCAGCAGGAACTGGTTTCTATTTTGCTTTATCAATATCAATATCCGAATTCTTGGGTTTACACGTGGAGGAATTCTGAAACGGGCATACGCCAACCTTTTGACTGGGCCGATTCGCATATGGAGTTATTACAACGCGCCGCTTCCGGAAAATACAAAGGGATGGACTCTCAAAGCTTTGAAGCGTTGCCTCCTCTCCAGCGGGAGCAGTCTTTTCTTGATATGAAAGTGGTCCAAATAATACCGGATAACTGGCAATGCCCTGGAGATCCCCATCATCCGGCGGTGAACGTGAATTTCTGGGCAGCTGCTGCCTACGCAAATATACAGGGGGGACGTTTGCCGACCGAAGCTGAATGGGAATACGCGGCAAGGGGACCGATGCACCTGTTCCAGGGTGACTTGGTTGGTTTCCGCAAATGGGCTGAGACCCGTGAGAATTTTATCGTGGGTCGGCAGGTTTTCCAGAATTCTGAGGATTCGGAATTACACAATCATGTCAATAATCGGAAAATCGTTGGAGCTTGGGGAATATTTCCAACTCATAACGGGGGGTATAATGACCAGGAAATTTGGGGAAGCGTGAAGGCTGAAAGGGAAGGAACACGCTCCGTCAGGCAAGGGGTTCCTAATTCTTGGGGGGTAGTAGATATGGGCGGAAACGTGCGGCAGTGGGTCATGGACGATTATCAGCCCTACCAAGGTTTGTCGGAAGAAAATCCTATTTCCGCTCTTTCACATATCTATGTCCCGCCCACTTTCTGGCAATCTCTTTGGGGAGGGAAAGGAAACCGGCTGGTATCTAAATACACGGTGACAAGAGGCGGGGCATGGAGTAGCGCGGATAGTGGTTTTTTTCAAAGTGCTCAACGTGGCATTCGTAGACCTGACGCCTTGGGAGATCATGTGGGTTTTACAGTAGTGAAACCGCAGGAGGAATAAAAACTGCTTTTGCGAGGCGGACCGCTTGGCCGTCGAGTACGCGGTGATCGTCGGGGACGACGAGCTTCAAAAGGGCATCGTCCAAGTGAAG
>JAXLQK010000002.1:0-2006 GCA_046331665.1 Terriglobia bacterium
AGCTTGAATACAAGGAACCTCCCCATGCTTCTCAAGAGAAGTAAGCCCCGCCGCAGCATTCGGTGGGGGATTCTTTTAAGCCTTCCTCTCTCTCTTTTCCTCTTCGCGGCGGAGGCCTTCGCCCAAGGAAAATACGATCAGCCTTTGTCGAAGCCCTTGGTGGTGATCTTGGGCTTGGCCGCGATGGCCCTGCTTCCCCTGGTCATCGTCATGATGACTTCCTTCGTGAAAATCGCCGTCGTTCTCTCCCTTGTCCGTAACGCCTTGGGCACCCAGCAAATTCCGCCCAACCAAGTGATCACCGGTCTTGCCATCATCCTTACCGTCTACATCATGGTGCCCGTCGGTATCGAATGCTACAGAAGCGCGGAAGGGGCCATCCAGCAGACCACCAACCAAGGGTTCATGTCGCAGGCGACCATGGCCATGGCGCAAGACGCATTGGCCAACGGGAAAGAGCCCTTAAGGAACTTCTTGGCCAAACACGCTTCCGAGAAGGATCGAAGCCTTTTCTACAATTTGGCCAAAAAGATGAGGAAGCCTGAAGATCAGGCCCAAGTGCAGAGCAACGACTTTCTCATTTTAACCCCCGCTTTTGTGGTGAGTGAGCTCTCCAAGGCCTTTCAAATCGGCTTCATCATTTTTCTTCCTTTTCTCGTCATCGACATGG
This sequence comes from Terriglobia bacterium, assembly GCA_046331665.1. Lineage (GTDB taxonomy): Bacteria > Acidobacteriota > Terriglobia > Versatilivoradales > Versatilivoraceae > CAWBAT01. The sequence goes on from JAXLQK010000002.1 coordinate 671, forward strand.
TGGTGGCCAATATCCTGCTTTCTTTGGGCATGTTCCAGCTTTCCCCGGTAACCGTGTCGTTGCCGTTCAAGCTCCTGCTTTTCGTGTTGGTCGACGGTTGGTATTTAATCGCCCGGGGTCTTGTGTTGGGGTATATTTAAGCCATGGAAAGTTACCTCATCGCCATTTCCAAGCAGTCTTTGTACCTGGTGCTCATCCTCTCCGCTCCGGCGGTTTTGGTGGCGATGGTCATCGGTCTCATGATTTCGCTCGTCCAGGCGACCACCCAAATTCAGGAGCAAACCTTAACCTTCGTCCCGAAATTGGTCGCCGTGATGGTGATCTTGTCGCTCACCGGCCCCTGGTGCATGGTGCAGCTGATGGCCTTTACCCAAAATATTCTCGAGCAATTTCCGAAATACCTCCGCTGACGGACCATGAATTCCGCTGCCAATAATTTATTTTCCTTGATGGGAATGGACGGGGACTGGTCTTTCCCCGTCATCGCGGGCGGCCTCATCTTCATCCGCTTTGTTGCCACCATCAACATGACCCCCTTTTTGGGCACGAAAGTGGTTGCCGGCAATATCAAGGTGGCCACTGCCATTGCGTTGACCCTTTTCGTCTATCCGATCGTGGTTCCGGGAATGGAGAAACCTCAAATCCCTCAACAATTCAGCTTTTTATTCGTCCTTTTCCTCAAAGAAGCCCTGTTCGGTATGCTGCTCGGGACGGTCAATACAATGATTTTCTACGGCATCCAATCCGCGGGCAGTATGGTGGACAATCAGCGCTATGTCGCCAACGCCCGTATCTTCAACCCGGCCTTGGGTGCGCAGACCTCCATCTTCGGCGTCTTTTTTTATCAGCTCTGCATCGCGATTTTCATCGTCATCGGGGGGCATCGCTATTTCCTCAAAGCTCTCGTGGAAAGCTTCCAGGTCGTGCCTGTTTTTTCGTTACCCAAGATCATGGTGCCGACGATTACGACGGGGGCGGTGACGAACGCCGTGCCCATGCTTGAGTTGTTCATGAAGCTCTCCGCCCAAACCCTCATTATCTGCCTACAGCTTTCGGCCCCCGTTTTGATCGCCATTTTCGTGGCGGACTTGGTCTTGGGAATCACCAACCGCATCGCCCCGATGATCAATGTTTTCGAAATGGGGTTCAACATTAAGGGATTTGTGGGGGTTTTGCTTGTCTACCTGTCGATCCCGCTTTTTATCAATCAGTCGAAGTATTGGTTTCAGGTCTTAATCAGCTATTACAGCCGAATCATCGATTATTTCCGTTAGAGGAGCCTTTTCCATTCCCCCCTTGAAGCTCTCTAAAAAAGCATTTAAAATTTATAGGTTAG
>JAXLQK010000003.1:0-1260 GCA_046331665.1 Terriglobia bacterium
GAACGCGAAATCCGTTGGACAAATAACGACCCAAGAAAAAATCGCAAAGCAAACTAAGTTAATTAAAGCAATCCGTTTCATCTCGTCTCCTGCGTGTGGATGAATACCGCCGCGTGATAAAACAGGACGATGACTAACCAGCCGGGGGTGCCGTACTTTCTGGCAGAGTTTGCAAGAAGTGACGCAATGAAGGAAGGATAAAAATTCCCTCCGCTCAAAAAAGAAAAAGCCCAAGGTTTTCACCTTGGGCTTTTCAATTTAAATCCGGCAGCGTCCTACTCTCCCACCAAGTTACCCTGGCAGTGCCATCGGCGCTGAGGGGCTTAACTACCGAGTTCGGGATGGGATCGGGTGTGACCCCCTCGCTATAACCACCGGAAAGTTTTCAATTCATTTCGACAAATCCAATGATTTGTCGAATTTGATAATTGCATATCTAGGTATTGCCTTACTTCCATACACTCTTGAAAAGTATTTCATCTCTTGAGCTTTAAATTAATAAAGGTCAAGCCGAACGACCAATTAGTACCGGTCAGCTAAAGCTCTTACAAGCCTTACACACCCGGCCTATCAACCTCGTAGTCTACAAGTGGTCTTCATACACCTTGAGGTGTTGGGAAATCTTATCTTGGGGTCCGTTTCGCACTTATATGCTTTCAGCGCTTATCGGATCCGGACGTAGCTACCCGGCTTATGCCACTGGCGTGACAACCGGAACACTAGAGGTCCGTCCAACCCGGTCCTCTCGTACTAAGGTTAGATCCCCTCAAATTTCCTGCGCCCACGGAAGATAGGGACCGAACTGTCTCACGACGTTCTGAACCCAGCTCGCGTACCGCTTTAATTGGCGAACAGCCAAACCCTTGGGACCTACTCCAGCCCCAGGATGCGATGAGCCGACATCGAGGTGCCAAACGATTTCGTCGATGTGAACTCTTGGAAATCATCAGCCTGTTATCCCCGGCGTACCTTTTGTCCGATGAGCGATGGCCCTTCCATACAGAACCACCGGATCACTAAAGCCTGCTTTCGCACCTGCTCGACTTGTTAGTCTCGCAGTCAAGCTCCCTTCTGCTTTTGCACTCAACGGCTGGTTTCCAATCAGCCTGAGGGAACCTTCGCGCGCCTCCGTTACATTTTGGGAGGCGACCGCCCCAGTCAAACTACCCACCAGACAGTGTCCTTGACGAGGATTCACTCGCCTAAGTTAGAATTCCAGAATAATCAGGGTGGTATTTCAAGGTTGACTCCACCGAGGCT
>JAXLQK010000004.1:0-1453 GCA_046331665.1 Terriglobia bacterium
TTGAGTCGCACTGATGGTGAGTTCCGTCCGAGTATCTGCGAATTCCATCTGAAGCGGAAAATGGGTGTCCAGGAAACATCCCAATCGCTGACGAACTTCGTTATCCATGACCAGTAGCTCCACGCCAAATCGGTTTTCACGTACCCAGGTCACGGTCGCCAGCTTTATAGAAAGCGGTTGGGGCTCGTCGGGAAGCGCAAGCCGGAGGGTAAGGTAATCACCCTCGATCAATGTATCCGGGGTGCGGCATCTTGTTCCGTGTGAACTCACTTCAAAGAGGGCGCCTTCACAGGCGCGGGCCAACTCGTCACGGGAGAGTGAGCAATGGACCAAGAATGGAGGATTCGAGGTGCATTTCATATTGGCCTCAGAGCAATGTGTTGTAACTCTGCTGAGGCAAAGCCTAGCTTGACGGTGGGAACGGCGATAGTCCGCGAAGAAGGTACTTCAAAGGGAGGGCGCCGACTGGAGGCAGTGCAGTGGGGGCGTCAGTTCCATGACGCTCCACATCTTGGTTGTTGATTACTTTCGTTGAGGCCAGGGCGGAACCATCTGCTTGATTTGTTGGGAAACGGCCGGAGGCACGCCAGCTCCTACGCAGGCTTCTCGACCAGACACTACAGTTTGAGGTCTTTAGAAGAAGAGGGACGGAAAGGCTACCTGGGAAGACAGCTATCTATCTTTGTTTCCCGCTTTGCTTGTGTCACCGATTGTGGTGTCCCCAACGGGATTCGAACCCGTGTTGCCGGCTTGAAAGGCCGGCGTCCTAGGCCAGGCTAGACGATGGGGACGCGAGGCAGATTCGGCGTAGGGTGAGATTCATACCATAATCCCGGCAGAAGTGTCACTAGGCCTTCTGACCACAATTCCGGGACCCGTCGGTCCGTTGACGGCTTCCAGGCTCGCACAGTACTCTTGCCGCATGGATCCTTTGTTGCATGACCAGTCCGCTAGCCCACTTGGTATGGGTATGCCTGCGCAGCGATTCCCCAGCGATCGGTTCAGCCTTCTCACGTTGGATGATCTCTATCTCTTCAATGAGGGTTCCCATTTTCACCTCTACGACAAGCTTGGCGCGCACCTTATTACGGTGAACGGCGTTGAGGGGACCTATTTCGCCGTCTGGGCACCTGAAGCGGAGAGTGTATCCGTATTCGGTACGTTCAACCACTGGGACCCCAATAGGCATCCGCTCCGTCCGTGTGGGGATTCCGGGATTTGGGAAGGATTTGTTCCAAGTGTGGGGAAAGGGACGCTGTACAAATTTCATATCCGTTCCCGGCATGGGGGAGTTCAGACAATCAAGGCGGACCCCTTTTCACGGTTCAACGAGACTCCTCCAAAGACGGCATCAATCGTGTGGGACCTTCAGTACGCATGGGGCGACCAGGCGTGGATGCAATCACGCGCCCGTCGTAACGCCCTGGATTCACCCATAAGCATCTATGAGCTG
>JAXLQK010000005.1:0-8121 GCA_046331665.1 Terriglobia bacterium
CGGGTATCAGCCCGAAAAACACGAAAACAATACCGCCGAGGGCCGCCCCGATCTTCGTTCCCCTTTTCACTCTGTCTTTTCCGGCTTTCATGACACCCCTCCTTGATGGACTTTGCTTGTTTTTTCGTGCATCCCTGTTTTCTCTCTCTATCTATAAAAGATTGCATACTTCATGCCAGAGATAAACACTTTGATTTATAAAGAAATAAAGCAGAGTCTCTTTTGCGGGAATGCTAAAATAGATGAAGGGAGTGGCAGGAATGCGAATTCCCCCCGAAAGAAAGGTGAAATGATTTTTCCGGCTTGACAAATATTTTCTGGCATGATAGTTTAATATTAAACCAATTAAATTAAAATTGTTATGGAAGAGAACATCCACAAAAAGAGCGAGGAAACTGCAGAGGCGCTGCGGGTTTATGTCAAGCTTATGCGCGCCGCCGAATCGCTCACGGCGCGCATTCACCGTGATCTTGCAGAAGTAGATTTAACCGTCAGTCAGTTCGGCGCACTTGAGGCACTCTACCATCTCGGACCTATGACCCAAGCCGTGATCGGGAAGAAGATCCTTAAGAGCAGCGGCAACATGACCCTGGTGATTGACAACCTCGAAAAGCGAGGGCTGGTGAGACGTGAACGGAACAAGGAGGATCGCAGGTATTTTACCGTACATCTGACTGAGGAGGGGGAGAGGCTGGTCAGCGAGTTTTTTCCGGCCCATGCCGAAAGGATTGCAGCTGAAATGGGTGTGCTGACGCCGTCCGAGCAGGAGCTGCTGGGTACTCTTTGCAGAAAGTTAGGACGTGGAAGGGAGGCGGACAATGAGCAGTAAGGAAGCGACTTTGAAAGGACAGGCATGCACCGTGAAAAGCATCTACAAGGGTCAGATGGTCACTGACGGAGCCGGGGTGAGGATACATCGGATTATAGGATCTTCCCGGCTCAGCGCTATAGACCCTTTTGTCCTGCTCGATGAGATCCGGAGCAACGATCCCGGAGAGTATGCGGCAGGGTTCCCTATGCATCCCCACAGGGGAATCGAGACGATCACGTACATGAAACGCGGCGGTTTCAGGCACCGTGATTCCCGGGGCGGCGGAGGTCTGCTCACCGGCGGAAGTGTCCAATGGATGACGGCAGGCCGGGGTATCCTGCATAGTGAGATGCCTGAGCAGGCGGGGGGCGAGTTATGGGGCTACCAGCTCTGGCTCAGTCTTCCGGCGAAGGACAAAATGGTTGAGCCGCGCTATCAGCATCTGTCCCCGGACATGATCCCTGTCGTTGAAAAGCACGGTGCCGCCGTAACGGTGATCTCGGGCGCCTATGACGGTGTACGGGGCCCTGCAAAAAACCGGCTCGAGGCCGACTACTTCGACGTAGAGCTGAAAAAAGATGCTGTTTTTCATTTCAAGCCGGACGGGAAGATGAACTGCTTCCTCTACGTACATACAGGGAATGTATGCATCTGTCCGAAAGGGGAGAGCCGGACCGTCGGCGAAAGAGAGCTGGCGCACTTAACGCCCGGGACTGAGGTGGAAATAACCGGCACCCCGCACGAATCGGGGTTCCTCTTTCTTGCAGCGTATCCCAACAATGAACCGATCGTACGCGGGGGGCCGTTTGTCATGAACACGGAAGAAGAAATAGAACAGGCGTTTTACGATTACCGGAATGGTCGTATCGGATAGAGGACGATTCAATCCGGAATCATCCATAGGAAAAAAGGAGAAAAAAGGCATATGAAAACATGGAGACTCATCGCGACGGACAACGAGACAACGACTTTTATCCTCAGGATAGTATTGGGAATCGTCTTCTTCCCCCATGGAGCGCAGAAAGTTTTGGGATGGTTCGGGGGAGGCGGCTTCAGCGGGACCATGGGGTTCTTCACCGGCACCCTCGGGATCCCCGCCGTGTTCGCCTTGCTCGCCATTCTTTCGGAATTCCTCGGGTCTCTCGGGCTGCTTACGGGGTTTTTGACGAGAATCGCGGCATTCGGCATCGCATGCAACATGGTCGTGGCAGTCTTTATGCTCCATCTGCAGAATGGCTTCTTCATGAACTGGTTCGGCAATCAGAAAGGTGAGGGCTTCGAATACCACCTCCTTGTCGTCGCGATTACAATTGTGCTCATGATCAGGGGCGGCGGAAGGTGGTCGGTGGATGGCCTCCTGGCCGGGGGGGCATCCCGCCAGTAAGGAGAGCGGGCAGCGACAACGACAGGTTCGGAGGACGCTCCGAAAATTTCGATAATAAAACAATGGCCTATCGTATCCCCTCTCGGGCGGAGAGGACATGCTGTTTCGCCTCCCGCCAAGTTGCTTCGAGGATCCCGAAACTACCCTGCACCGTCTCGGTACGCAGGCCGAGGAGGGTGTTGAACTCCTCGATCTGCTGCCGCATCTCCCCTTCGGCGAGCACCGGGGAGAGGACGAGAAGAGACCGTTTGTATTCGGCAAACATCATTTTGATGGCCGCGGCGGTGTAGCTCTTTCCGCTCCCCATGAACACCGTCCGCCAATGGCGCGCCCAGCCGGCCGTCATGAAAAAGGTGCCCGGCTCCTTGCACTGCTCGGCGAAGTAGTTCTCCCGTCCTCCGATGATGAGCCCCACGCAGTCGTCAACGGGGTGGTCCTCATCCATCGGGATGAAGACCGGCACGCCGCAGCCGGCAAGGAGCGCTGCGGGGTCCCGGAGGACATTGCCGCACAAGCCGTACCCGAGGACGATCGCATCCACATGGCGGCCCAGGTCGTCCGCTGCCTGCACCACCCCCTCCAGCAAGGCCTGCTTTCTGCTGTGGAGCCCTAACTGGAGCATGCGCACGATGACCTCGATACGCGGTCCACAGGATAGTGGGGATACCGGCGCCTCCTCCGCGGAACGGGAAGGCGGCAGCCCGGATACGACCCGTACTGCGCGCCCCTCCGCCCTGACCGACTCGATGAGACCTGAAGAGTGCCTCTCCAGTACCGTGATGCGTGCCACGTCAGGTCCTGGTGAGCGCAGGTGCGCCCATCTTCGAGTTCGGAGGATCCGGCAGGTCACACCTGATTATCATTTCATTTTACCAGCTGTATCAGACATTACGGCTTTGTGAGCTTTACCTTGCCGTCGATCACCTTGCAGAGCTCCGCTACTCTGACCCCCAGCTTGTGTCCGTAGTCCTTCGCCTCGTCGGTGGGAGAGCCGACGCAGGCGACGCCGTAGTGTCCCGAGGCGTTCATGGGATCGCCGACAACGATCATACCGTAGATCATCATGCACTGGAGGATGGAGAAAATGGTGGTCTCCTTGCCCCCGCTGTTGTGGCCGCCTGTTGCGAAGGCCGCTCCTACCTTGTTCTCCATCTGCCTCCGCGTGCTGATGAAGTCGTCGAACACCCTCTTGAGGTCGGCGGCCATGACTCCGAAGTAAACGGGGGAGCCCGCAATGACCCCTGCGGAATTGAGGAAGTCCTCCTTGGTCACCTCCTGCGACGACCGCAGCACCGCGCTTACCCCAGCAGACTCGACACCCTGCGCGATCACTTCGGCGAGCTTCCTGGTCGAACCGCCCTTTGAGTAGTAGAGTACCAGAACCTGCATGACTTCCCTCCGTAGTGCTTTATTTTACTTCTACTATATCACAAATAAAATTATCTGTAATACCAAGGAGTTAATAAATGACTTGTTTACGCCAAAATACCTTATAACTTTTTGTTTTTTATCGTAAATTGACTTTTTGTTTATTTATCCAGCGGGCTCCAGCCGATTTGGCTACAATATAGCTTTGAAGATCATTACACAAGGGGTGTCGGGTCTATCTTCTTAACATTACTGACCTCATCTTCAAAATACGGCTTGCCGATGCAAAGGGATGTTAGTAGGTGTTAGTAGTGTTAGTAGGGACACATCCCCTGTTTTCACTCTCTTTCTCCCCCCACCAGCCGTACCGCTTCTCCCGAAACTCCTTCGTGTCAATAAAATAGACCTGACCCCATCGGCTTTCACTGCACAGCATCTACCCAACTGACAACGCCGCCGCCCAACAAGGCGCTGAAGCGGATCGTGGCCCTGGCGGGCCGCTCCCGCTTAGCATTGCGTTAGCCTCAATAAGTTTCTACATCTTGACAATCAAATGATACCATATATAGTATTATAATATGCGTAAGATGAAATTCAGGATTATTCTTGACACGAATGTTTTGTATGCTGGACTTTATTCATCTCAAGGTGCTTCTTTTAAGGTATTAAGAGCAATAGAGGAAGGTAAGCTTCAGACAGTCCTATCTACGACACTGCTTTTTGAATATGAAGATATTCTGAAAAGAAATCAGGCAACGTTAGGCTTGTCAACTAATGAAATTGAAAAGATTTTAGATTATTTCTGCATGAGGAGCGAACATCAAAAGATATATTTTCTGTGGCGTTCTTGTCTGATTGACCCTAAAGACGATCATTTACTGGAATTGGCAGTTGCCTCCGGGACAAAGCTAATTGTAACTCACAATACAAAAGACTTTAAGGGTATAGAGCGATTTGATACGAGAATAATAACTCCCAAAGAACTATTGGAGGAAATAGCATGAGCGCTTTAAGCTTACGTTTGCCGGAATCAATACATCGGCACATCAGAGAGATTGCAAAAAAAGAGGGGGTATCCATTAACCAGTTTATTTCTTCGGCAGTATCGGAGAAAATTTCTGCTTTAATGACTGAAGACTACTTGAAAGACAGAGCCAAGCGAGCGAAAAAAGAAGATTTTGAAAAGATATTGGCTAAGGTTCCACGTCGTAAGCCGGTTCCTGGTGATGAACTATAAACTGTAAAGGGTAAGGTCTTTCCGTACCGTTTCCCGGACTGAAAGACGGCGATCAGTCCTACGTTGCAGGGATAGGTGCGGAATCGCACGCCTCTCTCCGGACTGTTGCGTCGCTCATCCGAAGGCAGGCCCTCACAGCACGAAATACTCGATGAACGCTACGGCCATGATGATAGGGATATATCCCTGATTATTCCAGCTAACAAAACAAAAGGAAAGAGAGAGGGAAGAATAAAAAAGCGGGCATTTCTGCCCGCCTCGCAACAGTCATAGTGTCTATACAGTAATTAGTTCTTCCACTGAGGACCAACCACGCCTGTGTCGGAGGTAAGAACCGGTACCGGCCTCTTTCCGCCCGTTACAGGGTCGGTCTGTGCGCAGGTCATGGTAACATTGTTCTGGTTGCCTGCCACGGTCAGCTTGCCTGCATACCTCTTGCTGGTGCTGCCGGTGAAGGTAACAGCCGACAGATTATTCAGCGTGGAGGTAGTGCCGGCCGCATTCTGGGACTGTACGCCCTGATCGTTGAAGATCAGCAGCAGGGAGGTGTTCGCCGCGATGGAGCCGAGGGAAACATTCGTTGTGGTCGAAGCTGCATCACTGGTGATCACATCCAGGAACATGGTAGCAGATGCAGAGTTGCTGTTGTTCACCAGGCAGTAGGTCGGGACCGTGGAGGTCAGGGTCAGCCAAGGAATGATCGCCTGGTACCCGTTCAGCGACCAGCTCTGGATCGTTGCGTAGGAGGGGGCAGTAAGGGTATCTACGCCGCCCGTGCCGAAGCTGATGTCATAGGTGCCGCTGATCGTCCTGGTAGCAAGGTTCGTGGAGCCGGTAACCTGGAAGCAGGTGGTCAGAGCCAGGTTGGTGGCGCCAGCCCATCTTGCGCTGGGAATAGCAACAGCGACCGTGCCGGACGGAGAGTTGGAAGCGATGGACGGCGAAGCGTTGCTGCATGCTCCCGGATCGGTGCCGATTTCGTTGGCAGCCATGATGATGACCCTGTTGATACCGGCCCAGCTCGCGGAATCCTGGAAGGAGATAGAAGCGTTCACCGCCACTGCGGCATTGGCGGTACCCGAATTGGCATTGGCAGCAGCGGACCCGTTGTTCGTGGCGCCTATTACCGTTCCGAGATTGTAGACGGTCCTGGTAAGCGTAAGCTTATTCGCCGTAGGGGCTGCAATCGTGTTGCCGCCCGGAGCATCTTCGATAAACCTGGTGCCGTTGCCCGGGGTGCCGAGGTAGTCGATCGTCACGGTATCGGCAGAGCTGAGGGCAGCCGCATACTCGTTCGCGAAAGTAGCAAGGGTAGCCGTTGAAGAGGCATCAATGGTAACGCCGCCCGCAGTGGCAACTACCATTGTAATAGTGGCGGTTCCCGTGGAGGACCTGGAGGTCAGCTGCACAGGGAAATTATGAGCACCGGCAGCAGTACAATCTGAAGAACTCGTAACCCAGATAAAATTTCCTCCGGCCACATTCGCAGAAGCATCAAAGCTACCAAGCTGGAAGACCTGCGAAGTCGAATTGGCGGAAGGGGTAGCAAAAGCAATGGCGATCGCTCCATTAGCTGAGGTGTTGTTCTCAGCGCACAGATACACAGTGCTTCCCGGGAACGCAGCTCCGCTCATGCTCACGGTAACCAAGTTGCCCGAAGTGAGGTTCTGACCCATAACATATGCTGCGGGCCACTGTGTGGATGCCAGAACAGCGGTAGTGTTTCCGCTCCCGACGATGGTGATATTCCGCGCAGCGCCCATCGCCTCGGTAGCGGCCGTATAGTTGACGGCGGCAGTGAGATGATTGACGCTGGTGGTTCCAGCAAAGGCGGCGCCGGCGATCATCGCTATCGCAAGCATCGCCAACAACGAAACCTTTAGATACTTACTCATTTCTTCTCCTCCTTTTTTACTGCAGGCTGATGCCTGCGAGCCTTTTCACGACGTATGAATCCTGATAAAAAAATAGACTGCGCACTGCCCCATTCTTGCTGACTCTCGCCCTTGCCATCACCTCCTGATTCTCTGGTTTTGTATCAGTTCTCTTCATTGAGTCACCGACTCAATTATATAAACCATCCCCCCCTGTAAAAAATAATAGTACACTTCTCTCCGGAAGGGGTAAGTTGGTCACTATATTATATAAATTAAAAGTGAATGTCAAGTTCTTCTTCCCCTGTTGTAAAGCCCTTTTCCCTGGCCCTGCCGCACTGTCAGCGGCGGCTATGGAGAGCACGCAAAAAACAGGACATTGCGTCTGCACCTCCCCTGTCGAAAAAAACACACTCATGTGGCAAAAACACCACAAACCCTTTTGCGGTGATGCCCCGCGTTGCCTTGATTTACACCACGTTGCACGTTCTCAAAGAGCTACTTACCTTCAGTAATTATACAATAAAGCAAGTTCAATGCCTACTACTTTGTACTATATGGGCAGGGAATTGCACCAAAAAGACACTGCAAGGGAAAATAACAAGATTGCTTCAGGATACGACCCTTCGCAATGACAGGACACGAAAAGCTCTCTTCTTCTGTCATTGCGAGCGGAGCGAAGCAATCCCAGGGGGATACCCATTATTTGAACCACTGTATCTCCCGTTTGAGCTCGTCGGTCACCCGGACGGCGTCGCCCATATTCGTGAGGATGCGGGGGGTAAGAAGGATGATCAGCTCGGTCTTCGTCTTGCTCTTCGAGGTGTTCTTGAAGAGGTTGCCGAGCAGGGGAATGTCCCCGATGAGGGGGACCTTGGTATCCGTATTGCTGATATTGTCGGAAATCAGGCCCCCAAGAACAATGGCCTGACCGGTGCTCGCCACCACCATTGTTTTCAGCTTCCTGGTAAGGATGAGAGGCGAGCTCACGTCGGACAAGGTATTCGACTGGGCCTCGCTCGACTCAAGCACGATGGTAAGGGTGAGGATCCCCTCGGTGTTGATGGTGGGCCGCACGGACAGGATCAGACCGGTGCTCCGGTACTGGACGCTCTGCGTCGTGACCGTCGTCTGCTGGTCCGCAGAAGTGGACTTCGTCTCGCCGGTGATGACAGGGATATCCGAGCCGATCTGGATGCTCGACTCCTCGTTGTCGAGCACCATAAGACGCGGGCTCGATATGACGTTGACCTTGTTCTCCTGGGCAAAGGCATTCAGGAGCACCTGGACCTTCTCCGAGCTGGAGGTGAACTGGTAGGTCAGTCCCGTGGAGGTGAGGCCGAGCTGGCCGAGCGTCTGGAGGACATAGTCACCGCTCAGCATCTTGTTTTTCAGGTACCACTCGAGGCCGTAGTTGAGGTCGTCCTTCAGGGTGAGCTCGGCGATG
>JAXLQK010000006.1:0-2296 GCA_046331665.1 Terriglobia bacterium
CATAAACGTAGGTGAAGACTAAGCTGACCAGCAAAATCCGTAGATTAAGAAGAATATATATAGAAAATCCATGAAGTATTTGGAACACGACTGAAGAAATTACTACCGCCCATAAGATGCTATACCTATTTTTCAGAATTCGATAAACAAACCCTCTCGCAAACAACTCCTCTGTTATCGGACCAAGCAAGCAGAAATCAACTAGAAAAATTATTTTCCATGTAAAGCCAAGTTCTGAAAATATCTTATACTCCTGCGGGATGGGAGATGCTACTGCATAGTCTGACCATATGCGCGGAGTGTAGATCAAAAGGCAAACAAACAGAGCGGGCAAGACATACATGGATACAAATTTAATATTGAAACGCAATAGCCAATCCAGAGGGTACTTCTGATTCAGAAGGCATATTGCAATGATGATTGCAACTAATACAGAAAGATTATTAAGAATCTCACGAGGAATAAACGAGATAGGCTTGAGTACCATGTAAAGCACTGTACCCACCAAAAAGAAAGCCATTATGGAGATAATAATATCTCTGATAATCGGCTTGCTTCTCTCGGAATCGGTCATCGTAAGATGCAATTTCTCTCCTTGTTTCATTTTTTATTTTCCGGAATGACACCCTTGTACAGCCCTCTTTTCACCCATATACCCTCTGTTTCTGTCAACTGCTTCCTGGTATTTATCCCACAACTTTTCAGCATTCTTGATCGTTTCTCCAACCTTAGGTGGCCCAGGAGGATTCTTCAGAACATTGAAGGCTTTATCGGCTAACGGAATAATCTTGTCTGCATTTCTTATTAGAAAGTTAATTATAGGGTTCAATCCATCAGGGTCAATAAAGTTCACGGGGTTCGCTCTGACGTATTGGTACAGGTTCACATCACCTCCTGCAAACCCAATCGGATCTCCTTCAATATAACGCCCCACCTCTGCTTTATACTCCCTATTCCCGTTCTGATGCAGTCCCGTCTCCTCATCGTAGTACTGCTCCGGAAAGCGGAAGTTGTTTCCTACCGTGCCGGTGATCGAGTACGCCTCCCCGAAGGGCATGAACTCCGCCTCCCACACCTTCTCCCCCCTCTCATCCGTCATCAGGATCGGCGTCCCCAGATGATCGGTGTGGTAGAAGTACATCGCTTCCTCTGCAGGCGTTGCGTCCAGCAACCCCGAAAGAGAACCCAGGGAGGCCACCAGCACCGACTTCCTGCCCTTGAGCAAAGAGGAGTGCTCCTTTCCCTTCTCCTTGTCTTTCTCCTCCTTGTCTTTCTTCCCCTCTTCGGGAAGGGCACTCCATTTGCCCTGCCACACCTTTAAGAGCTCCTCCAGCTTCGTCCTGACGGAGTCCACGTCAGCGGACACTTCGCTGAGCTCCTTGAGCGCCTCCGTGATCCTCCCGATGTTCTTTTCCGCCTCCTTCCTGCCCGAGGCTTCCCGCTCCACGTCTCCGAGTTCCTCCAGTGCCTCGTTCACCCTCTCGGTGTCCTTCTTGCTTGAAAGGACAAGGCCTTGCAGAGCAGTCAGTACCTCTTCCAGCAGCTCCGTGGAGCCCTGCGTCACACTGATGTCCAAAGCATACTGCCCATAGAGGCGATACTCCCCTCCATTGCCATACCGCACTTCCGTCTCCGTCCGGTAGCTGCCTGCCCTGTCAGGCAGGACAAGGGAGTACTCGAAGCTCATGTCCTGATTGCCCGAAAGAGCGCTGCTCCACTCCATGCCGCTTCCCGTTTGCGCTGCATCAGGGACTATGGATTCGACCCCCGTATCCGAAGGCACTGTTTCTGTCACCTGCACATCGGCCGGCTCTGCACTGTTCTGAAGGGTGATGAGCAACGGCACCTCTCCCAGCGCCCTCACCTGCGGCTCTGAAGGGGCAACAAAGCCAAGGGCATTGGTAAGCAGGGAGGAGACCGTGCCCTGGTCGCTGGAGGCAAGAAGGTCAAAGGCAAAAAGCACTGTTTTCCCCCTGCCGTACTGCGAGGACACCACCACAGGATAGCTCTCCTTTTTGTCCTTTACGGTGCCGAGCCCTTTTGCCGCGGAGGAGGTGAGAGCGGTTTTCACCGCCTTGCCACTGCTTCTGAGCGTCATGGTCCCGCCCAGCTCGCTTTGCACAAAGCTCACTTCCATGTCCTTATTGGTGCTCATGCCCTTGAATTGTACCCCAAAGAGTTCCGAAAGGTCATGCTCATCGTCCGCCTTTGTCTTTACGTACACCAGGCCATCCCCGTAGTGCACCGCCCCCTTAAGCTCGTCCATGAGCTCCTCCTCGTCAAAGTCCACCAGCAG
>JAXLQK010000007.1:0-2582 GCA_046331665.1 Terriglobia bacterium
CCATAAATGAAGGAGGTGATGCGAAATTCAACTACCTATTCTGTGTTTGAGAATGATAAAATCTGAAAATATCCAATAAGGAGAAAGAAGCAATGAAGAAGAAATTGAATCTACTGATCAGCCTGTTACTGATCGCTGCATTTGCCTTGACCGCCTGCGGCGCGGGCAAATCGAACGAACCCGTCACCATTACCTTCTGGGAACAGGAAGGCGATGATGTGGATGTGTTCATTGACGGATTGATCGCGGACTTTCAAACCGCTAACCCCACCATCACTGTTGAGCGCACGCACTATGAGAACGAAGCCTTACGCGATCAGTTCCAGACCGCTTCGCTCGCAAATGCCGCTCCTGATGTTGTCCGTGTGCCGAACGATTTCGCCGGTCCTTTCAGCGCGCTCGACATCGTAGCCCCCACCAAAGACATGTTCGATGACGCCTTCCTCGGTCAGTTCTTCCAAGGAGCGCTCGACCCGGCTGTCGTCGCTGGAACTTTGTATGGCGTTCCCGATAACTACGGCAATCACCTGATGTTAATCTACAACAAAGACTTGATCGCCGAACCCCCCGCCACTTTTGAAGACCTTATCGCCAAAGCCAAGGAACTTACTACAGGCGATATTCAAGGCTTCGCGTATAACCTCAACGAGCCTTTCTGGGGCGCAGGCTTTTACGGCGCCTTCGGCGGCTGGCCTCTCGATGCCAGTGATAAGCCTCAGTTCAACAACGATGCCTTCAAGAATTACCTGACATTCGTTGCCAGTCTGAAGACCGATGGCGTTGTCCCTGCAGAGTGCGATTACAACTGCGCCGACACCTTGATGAAAGACGGCAAAGCCGCCATGATCATCAACGGCGACTGGTCCCTCGGCGATTACACCAAAGCGCTCGGCGATAAAATGGGCGTTGCCCCCGTTCCGCCTATCAACGGTAAACCCTACACTGAAATGACCGCCGGAAAGTATTTCATGGTTTCCAAAGCGGTGCTTGATGACGACGCCAAGAAAGACGCGGTCGCAGCGTTCATCACCTTCATGACCTCCGCAGATGTTCAGAAGAAATGGCTCAGCGAATTCAAACGCCTGCCTTCCAACTCTGAAGTTGCGAAGGATCCGAGCATCTCCAATGATCCGATCCTTGCTGGCTCAATGGCTGCCCTGAGCGATGGACGCGGTCAACCTGCCGCTCCTGAAATGCGTTGCGCGTGGGATGCCTGGCGCCCGAACCTCGAGGGTGTGATGGCTGGAACGCTCGCCCCAGCAGACGCGGCGGCTGCCGCACAGACATCGGCCGACGAATGCGTAGCGACTCTCGGTCAACCAACCGCCGTTCCATAATTACCAACACAACACAGAGGGGAGGCGCGAACCTCCCCTCTTCATTTTCAACCACTGATTTCGAGGTCATAGTATGGAAAATAAACCTCTGTTACAACGAGTCCTTCCCTATCTCTATTGGGTGGGAGGATTGCTTGTTCTTTACTTCATACTAAATGTTCTGATCTCTCCCTATTCCGCCGGCATTAGCCTCACCCCAAGGATGGTTGGAAAGCGCATCGGCGAAATCGGCTCTTTTCTGGTCGCGATCTTTGCCGGCATTGGGATGGTTGAGGTCTATGTCTATCAGATCTTTTTCCGCCAGCCGAAGAATGCAAAAGCAAAGGCGATCATTCGAAGCCTGCAAACTCTGCTCGGACTTTTCATCACATTTTCGATCTTTTCTTTCTTCGAGGTCACAGATCTATATCGTTTAGGCGACTCCATTCTTGGAATTGTTATCCGTTTCCCCTTGAGTCTGTTTGGCGGACTGCGATCCCTCTTTACGGGTATCGGGCTGGACAAAGACCTGGCAGGGTTAATTGTCAGCCTCATCCTGGCGCTCATCGCTATTGCGATCTTCTACTGGATACAGAAACAAAGCGAGCCACGCGTCAGCAAACTCGGACTACCCTATTTGCTGATCCTGCCCGCCTTTATCGGAATCATCTTTCTCATCATCTACCCCTTCCTGTTTGAGATCAAATTAGCCTTCTCGAATGCGTCTCTCGGTACCCAAGCCACAAAGAACGCGCAATACGGATTGATCTACGGCTGGGAAAATCTCAAGACCCTGTTCACCGGCAAAGTGGCAAAAGACGCCATGTTCTTCGAAGTATTTGGGAGAACCATTCTCTGGACGGTCATCAACGTTACCTGCCATGTCGGCGGAGGGATGGTTCTGGCACTACTCCTGCATCGCCCGATGAAGTTGCAGGGTTTCTATCGCACACTGTTGATCGTACCGTGGGCGATCCCCACCACCATCGCGGCGATGGCTCTCCGCAACGAATTTGACAGCCGCTACGGACTCTTCAATATTCTCCTCAGCGACTTGAACACATGGCTGGTCAGCATCAGCCAAGGGACGGTCAACGTTCCGCTGATCGGTAACGCGTTTAACTGGCTGGCAATGCACATAGGTCCGGTAAGCTGGAAGCAGGATCCGTTCTGGGCATTCGTCTCTATCCTCATATCCAATATTTGGCTTGGCATCCCATTCATGGCGGTCATCATCCTCGGCGGTTTGCAAAGCATTTCACAGGA
>JAXLQK010000008.1:0-1122 GCA_046331665.1 Terriglobia bacterium
TCATCTAAGTTGACCAAAATGCTCCACTTCCAAAAATCTGTAACTAAAATGTGACTGAAACTACTTGACAATCGTTTTCTAAATCCTATAATGAGATAAGGTTGCCAGGACCCGATAGCCCTTAATTGGTCGCTTGCGTACACATCACGCGGGACTATCGGCGAGCTAAAAGCGAAACCGGCCTTTGTGGTCGGTTTTTGTCTTAACTGGGAAAGGAGAGATTGACAACAGATAACCATCAGACATTCAAGTACGATACATAACCTGCGATAGTGGGACTTTCGCTTGTCGTTCTGAGCGGAGCGAATAGGCTTTACATCAACATAGAGTCTCTTCGGGGCGCGAGGCGTCTATCAGGATGACATTAACTTAGGGCTTTCGAGTGAAAGACCTAAACAGTTCGATACTAGGGAGATGCTAATGAAAACCAAGATTCTTGCTCTGATTCTTGTCTCTGCGTTGGTACTGGGAATCACAACCCCTACCAGCGCGGCTGGCACGATAACTGTCAAACCTTCGGGGATGAATGGCTGGGCTTTCCTCTTGGAAACCGGCGCAAGCGGCACGGGGGATTTTGTTGCAGGACCCGGCGCCGCTCCTTTGGGAAGCGGGAGCGCTCACCTAACTCTGGGCGGCGCATCGGATGGAATGTTGATCGGTGTAGCCGATTATGGCGGGACCAAATTCAGCGATATCACAACTCTCAATTACAGCACGTATCAGTCTCTTACATCCACAAGCACCGTGCAGGCGATCAGCCTTCAATTCAACGTGGATAACGATCTCACCGATTTGGATAATGGCTGGAAGGGTCGCCTAGTCTTCGAGCCTTACTATTCAGAGACAGTCACCAACGGAACATGGCAAACGTGGAACACTCTGACGCAAGGCAGATGGTGGGCAACGGGCGCAACCATGAGCGCAGTTTGCCCGATCTCTACGCCCTGCACATGGTCCGATGTACTCACCAACTTTCCCAATGCGGGAATTCACAGCGTATTTGAGGGCGTCGCCTTTAAAGCCGGAAGCGGCTGGCTCGCCGGGTTTGATGGAAACGTAGACGCGTTCACCATCGGCATATCCGGCGTAGACACCACCTACGACTTTGAACCGGAGACTCCC
>JAXLQK010000009.1:0-16172 GCA_046331665.1 Terriglobia bacterium
TGACGGAGGGTTGTTTTGTGCAGTGGAACCAAGCGGGACTTCTGGAACTTCGAGCGGCCGACCGAAAGGACCCCCTCCACCCAGTCGATGTCTTCGGGCTTGAGGTTCAGCGCCTCCGTCAACCTCATTCCAGTCACGCTCAACAACCCGAACAAGCAGTAATTCGAGGTAGTCTCTCAGATGTCGCTTAAGGGGTTTCATTGCGCACCTCCCGGCCAAGGCAAAGCCAAACCACGGAGAGCTTTGAGATCGACCTTTGCATACATGGCCGATCTGCAAAACACGGGCCGGTCAAGCCGAAAGGAATATCTCTCCTCACGTGTTCAGGCACACGGCAGCTTCCCATCTGCTGGAGTCTGGGGTGGAAGTCAACGTGATCCGCGCTTGGCTGGGACATGTCCGTCTGGAAACCACCGACCGCTACGCGGAGATCAACCTGCGCTTGAAACAAAAGGCGCTGGAGGCTTGCCAACCTCCGGTTGCGAACTCTTCTGCCACCTGCCCCGCGCGTTCAGTCTGGCGGGACGATCCAGATCTGCTGAAATGGCTCAAAGCCCTCTGAAGATTAAGGTAAGTCGAAGGGGTCAGGGATGAATAAGTGCATATTCAATGTCGATGGGCGCGGACGGCGTTAGCGGCACTCCGCCAGTGTCCCATCCGGAGCCTTTCCGCGATCCACTTCCAACCCACCGTGCTCCCAGCCCGCAATGCCGCCGCGATCCGTACGTTGCACTGATCGGCTTTGCGATGCTCTGCTAAGTCCTTCTCGGTCCGCCCAATGTCTTTTATCATCTGAGTCATCAGTCGCTCGGCTTCTTGCTCGACCGACTCCATGATCTCCTCTCCCCGATGATTTTCGGCCCGTTCTTGCGTAATCAACGCAAGCAGTTCTTCCCGAAACGCCGCCTCACCCCAGCACCAAGCTCGTCGCAATCCTTGCCAACTTGTGTCCTCCTGCTCCATCTCCTGCCTCTTTCGCCGCTCCATTCCTTCCTCAAACCGCCTTCGGCCAGCCAGTGTGTCGCCCTGGATACCCCACTCCCCCAGCAACCGGTCTGCTCTCAGCCAGCCCGGACGTTTCCGCCGCGCCTGCAAATATTCGGGGTAACTGCTCCACCTGAATGCCCCCCACCGTTGCTTGGCTTCGAGCAGCTTGGCGCGCACCGGGTTCAGGTGGACATAGTCACAAACACTCTTCAGATACCCGCTCCCTGAGCCGTCTACCAAGAGCGATTTGGACCTCCCGCTGAATAGGTGCCCCACCACTCGATGCCGCCGGTTAAAGCGCACCGTGTAGGTGCCCAATAACCAGTGCATACCCGCACAAAGGTTGGCCCGCGGTGTCTCGACCACGAGGTGAAAATGGTTCCGCATCAGACAATACGCATGCACCTGCCAGCCCGTTTTGCCACAACTCTCCTCCAGCGTCTCCAAAAACCGCCCCCGATCTCGATCATCTCGGAAAATGTCCTCACGCCGGTCCCCCCGATTGATCAAATGGTAAATTGCTCCTTCGTACTCCACTCGCACCTGGCGCGCCATTCCTGGAGCGTTTCACTCCTCCAAAATATCTCAATATTCATCCCTGACCCCTCCAACACACACTTTGAATCGGTGGGCGCGGCCGCGTGCTTTGCCCCGGATGAACTCCGGCGAGAGCTGTCCGAGGTGATCGAGAACGCCCCAAAAGAGTTTCTCAGCCAGTTCTGCAGGACGCACTTGTTGGCGTGAGACAAGCCGTTGCGGCTGGGCGGTACGGCCCCGCGGATGCCCGCCAAAGCGCCGCGGTGCAGTTGCAAAGCATCGGCCACGTCGTTCCAGCCAATGGAATGAGCCAACTGGGCGAACAGCAGCGAGACCACATGGCTCCAGTTGCAGATGCCCCGAGCCTTCTTATCCGCGCCCGTTTCCCGTGCCAGCTTCGAGACGAGATGCCCCGGAATGAAGTTGCAAATCTGCTTGAGGGCGCTGATTTTCGAATTGGCTGGCTTGGTTTTTTGCTTTTTCACACCCGCCGTGTGGCGGTTAAACGAAAATCAATCCAGCCATTTTTTTTCAGCCTGTGGGACGGCTGTGAAACAATTTCGCTCAGGAGATTCCCTGATGTCAAACTCAGGCCTGTTTCTTTCACCACTGCCCGAAGTCGCGGCGATTACGATGTAATAAAACCATCATCACGGTCGCTTGCAAGTGCATGGGCGTCGCCAGAATCCGCATCGGACTGATAATCGAGAACTCCCAAATCTGCCAAAGAGGCATGGCTCTGGCGATAACGCCAAGAATCCGAAGAAGCCATCTCACCTTAAGGGCAACGGCTTTTAACTGGTTTTCTATCAAAAGGTTTGGTCTTGGAACTCTCGCTGCGGTTTGCGACACTGGCCCTAACCAACAGCTGCTGACTATGAGCGAGGAGAATTCGGCATCGCGAAAGTGGTTCTACATTGACCAGGCTGGAGAGACTCAAGGACCCATGAGCCTGGAAGAAGTCGCGAAATGTAACGAGGGCATCCCGGATTACTACGTCTTCGCGGAAGGACTCAAGGATTGGGTCCAGGCGAGTGAGCTCCCGCGACTGCCCGCAAAGTTTAACTCGCCGCCTGCCGAGGGTCAGCGTTTCGAATCTGCGGCAGGCCCGTCATTTGACCTGGCCGACGAAGAGCAACTTCGATGGTTGACTGCACTGGGGGCTGAACCTGGCGATGGCCTCACCAGACGGCAGGCTTCTGAATGGATTCGTCAGTTCGAAGGCAGCGGCGTTCAGCCGACGCCAAAGAACCTGGCGGCCTTTCAGACTTGGAAAGACGGGGTGAATCTTGCTCGACCACAGAAAAGAGCGTTGAAAAAGGAGATCTTGCCACTGAAAAACAGAAGCGATGGCTCATGGCTCTCGGTGTGGAAATCCCTGACGGCCTCACTAAGAAGGAGGCCTCTCAATTAATCGAGGATTCCAGCGACATTCGAGTCGATCCGGAGAAACTTGCAGAGTATCAAGCTTGGAAAAAGCAATACGCCCCAGACGATCCAACTGCTTCGCACAATCTGCCAGCCACAGAGAAGCAGCGTATCGAATTGACGCTCTACGGGATTGAGGCTCCACCCGAAATGACAAAAGCAGACGCTGCTGTTTTGATCCGCCGCATGGAGAGGGACGTCCCACTTCCTGAGGAGGAGCACTCGAAGCGCTATCATGCGCTCATGAGAGACTACGAACAAAGGGAACACGAGCGGCTGCTGGAACTTCGGAAGTCTCAGATTGCTGGTTACCTTGACGATCTTGTGCCTGCCGATTTGTCGGCCCAGAAGCTCTTTGAAATTCAATCAGGCCTAAAGCGAATTTTCGACGACCTGTTGGAAGAACTTGAACAACGGATGGAAACGGTAACGGAGGAAGCGGAGGAAAGACGGAATCGATACAAGGACATGCTAGCCCTATTCGGCAGGGATGGGACCTGGGGAAGACAATTCAAAAGGCCTTCACGGGCGCAAGTGGAGTCAGTTCTCGCGGAGCTTGACCGGCTGAATCCCGGGGAGTTTGACGACGATCAATAGGTATTTATCGAAAAGCTGGAGGCGATGTTTCCCGAGTTGAAAAAGTAGCGAAACCATTAGAATGCAAACACGCGGAGGCAAGATGAGCGAAATATTCAAGACCTACGTCTTCTGGCAGGTCCTAGGAGGTATCGTGGTGATCTGCGCGTGCGTTGCTCAGCACTTCGAGAAAAAGCGCTCTAGTGAGAGGCTGAGGGATGAAAGTAAGGCCCTTCGAGAAGAGCTCAGGCAAGCCAAGCAAGATTTGACAGACCAAAGCCGAAAGCATGCGAATAGTTTGGCCGATTTGGTCGTTGCTCGGATTGATATCGATAAGTTCAGGGAAAAAATGCAAGAGACGGCCAGAAATACGGTGATTCCACCCCCGGCCAAACTGCAGGAAATGAATGTTGATCTCGCTAAGGTCGACCACCAAATCGCTAAAGCCCTGGAGCAAATCCCCCAGGAATTGAAGGACGCGTATGGTAGGGAGAAAATGGCTGAGGGCGAAGAAGCACTGGCTCAAGCACGCGCCAAGACGGTAAATGCGGAGATCAGGCCACGCTTTATGGCCGTTCTCACTACAATTCGGGAAATTGTCCAACGTGCCGGAGCTCAGCAGCTCGTAGAGCTGGACTCAATCCAAGAAATGCAGCCTATCCCCGACCAGATCGTGTTCAGCAAGTTCGAATTGGACCAGTCCAAGCGGCCACAAAATGATGCTGAAAAGGGCTTCCGTGTCATCGTGAAAAATGGAAGGAATCTGGTTGTCTCGATCCAATATGGATTAGTTAAGTCGCCCACGCTCAAAGCGCCATGGTTTGATGCACCGACGGACATCTACTATCCAATGGTGAGAATTGCCACGCTAGGAGTGTCGACAACCACAATTTATTTTCACCAAGAGACCAAGGCCCTCACCGTTGAACACGACGCAGATAAGCAACTCCGCGAGAAGTTACTCGGCTTCACAAAGGATATGAAGGAGCACGACGCGGTCGCAGCAATCATTTTGGAATTGCTTCGCGTCTCGCGAGTCGCGGGCAAGTGGCCGGAGTGAGCTTCCTCCTTGTCGTGAGCCTGGAGGCTGGTCCAGGATTTCTTGAGGGTGTCGAAGGCGTAAAATTTTCCCCGTCGGTCTCCGCGTTTGACGAGTCTGAATCGGTTTTTCATGGTCACTCCGATTCATCGTAGTAAGGCCTGAGCAAAAGAAACTCCCATTGCCGCTGTTGCTGTTGCGAACGCGTTGCGCACAACATCACAACATCAATTAGTGTGTCACGCCAGCGGCCGTCTCCCGTGGACATCATCATCCCAGGCGGAGAATTAGGAACGAAAATGTCCCCCGGCTGCTGGAGCTTGGCCCCCCGGCTTCGCTCTCGTTGGATCACGAGCAGAGGGACGGGGCCGAATTCCCTGGCCAGGCTTTGGTAGGGCGGGACCGGGCGTGGACATGGTTTATAGGAACGAGGGGCAAGGACACGGCATGGGGGCTGAATCGGGCGGGGGGAATTTCGCCCCGGTAGAGGGGCCACGGTTTGTCTTGGCGCCTACGAATTACGGGCCTGCAATGTCAGGGTGGGTTGCGCTTGCCTGGAATGATGGGAGCGGGGGGTGCGGTTGTTGAATTTGCTTCTTTTTTTCTCCGGGTTTTTCCTGGCGGTGCCAGCTGCTGTGATTGTGGAACGTTTTTGTTTCGTTCCGTTCTGCCAAACTACTCCCCACGCGGATCGGTCGGCGCCCCTTTCAGCCGCTGCGAAGAATAGTGATCTCATGATCGCGGAACGTTGGCTGGTATGGGGCTGTCCACGGATAAGCCTCGCGCACGCTGGCGGCCAGGAATTCGACTCGGCAGGCGACGAGTGCCCGGACAGTTCCGCTGCGCTTGTGTTCGATGATGATCCCGGCCAACTGTGCTCCGCGGACTCTGGCATGATTTGTGGCATCCGAGGTGAGTCTCCAGACGCCTCCGCCGCTCATGCCATCCGGTTTCGGAGGAGTGAACCGCGTAACGTTGGCGTTGTCCAAATGCCGAAAGGTCTGTTGCGTATACCGGATCGCGACGTGTCGCACATAGTCGATCTTGAGCTTGCGATATTCGCGTGGCGCCAGAAGCGGACCCGTGACCACAACGCTCTTGAAGAGACTCTGCCGTGGATTGTTCATCCGTTCCGGAAAGCCGACGAAGGCGTAAGTGCGTGCGGGGTCTTTCGCGTCGTGCAAGGTCACTCCGGCCAGCTGCGTCGCGTGAAAGCCGTTGGCGAGCAGAGCTTGGACGTGGTCGGGATTTAAGTAAATATGGCCGAAATCAAGGTTATCCTGCTTTGGGTCAGTGGACGGCGCGCCGGATCGAAAGACGGCGTCAGGGAGCTCCAAATAGCCGCTCCGCGTCGGAATTAGCAAGCGGCTCCCACCTTCGCACCACTCAAAGACGTGACCGGCCGTAAACAGAAGGGCGTTGGGGCCGAAAGCAACCAGGACCGAAGAGCCAACTTGCTGCGGCATGCCGCCGAATAGACAGGAGTGAAAGATCGGAACGACCGACTGTGCGAAGAGCATGCTGCCAACACTAACACAGGCTGCAAAGGAGACGGAACCTTTCTTCCCACTTTCCCGTTGCGCGAGCGGCTGGAACGGGACATTTTGTTTCTCGTTAGAAGCGGGTAATCCCTGTGTTTCACTTGTGATTTCTTATCTGCAGCAAAAGCTCTCTCAGGACGACCGAGAACTGTTCAACTGCGGGGCATGCCATGTGTTCGCCGACGAACTGGCCAGCAGATCGACTGAGTTTCGGTTGAGTCGGCTGGCTGACGTGGATCGACAAAGCCCGCAAATGCAGGCTCTGCACGTGTTTGTTTCGAACGGGAGCCAGATGATCGCCGTGGGCGGCCGGCAGGCTGTGGAGAGCTTTTTGATTTCACAGGCCGAGCATCGGGCCAAAAACGGCGGCCCCAGGCCGAAGTATGTAATCACTTTGTGCTCCCGCGAGGAGCTTTTCACGCCGGTGCCGATGCCTGACGACGAGCAGCGCGGACTGCGCAATAAATGGCGTCTGCTGATTGACCCTGAGTTTGTCGCAGAGTGCAGGCGTCGGGCCAGAGCGCTGCTTGCGTCCGATCCTGTTCGATACCGAATGTCTCCCTCATAGTGTTTCCTATGAATCATGGAAAAAAGGTGGCAGAGCTCTCTTTTGTCCACGACTTGCTAGGCCGCTTGCGGAAGGTGAGCCCGAACGATTTGGTGGGGGAAGTTAGTATAAAGCCCTTCGAGCGCCCCGATTTTGTTCTCACGCACCATGGACAGGAAATTGGGCTGGAAGTCACCGAGTCCGTTTTCCAGGAATACCGGCGCGGAGAAAAGCTGCACTTTTCTCTCGCGCCCGACTGCTGCGTCACCACCACAAACCTGTGGGATCGTCCGGAGCGGCGCTCAAATGGCGCCTTGATGCAGGAGATGCTACTGGGCGAATACGCGCCCTGGCAGCCGGTCTCGGAATACCTGGGTAACTGGAAAGCCAAAGTCGGCGCGTCCTTCCGGCCCAAGCTCACCAAGTTGAACCAGGCGGGATTTCGGAGATACGCCCAGAATTGGTGTTTGATCTTTGATGACCCGCCGTTGGACTCGCATGAGCTCGATTACAACAGGTCAGAGAAACTGTTGCTCGAAGTACTCCTCACGGAACCGGCGGCGGCAATTTCGTTCGATCGGCTTTTCCTCCTTTCGGGAGACATCTGGTTTTGGTGGCAGCACCACCAATTGCGGGTTTTCTGGAAAGACCGGCTTAGGGCTACGTGGTGCGCGCGAGCGGAGAACCCTTCTCAATGAATTCCGCCCCCCCTTCCGAAATCACTCAGAGTCTGGCACGGGCGGTTGATGGCTCAAAACCGAATCGGCCAGCCCCGCGCCTGTGGCTCTGGTGCGTAGGCGCTGTGCTTCTCTGGTTGGCCAACTGGCTCCTGCTCTTCTGGTGCTTCGGCAAGTGGGAAGAAAGAGGCCAGTTCGGTGATATGTTCGGGTCCATAAATGCCCTGTTCACCGCGCTGGCGTTTGCCGGGCTGATTTATAGCGCCCGGCTCCAGCAACGCCAGCTGGCTCTGCAGCAAGACGAAATTGCCGAATCCACCAAGACCCAGAAGGAGCTGCTGGACCAACAGATCAAAGCGCAACAGGAGTTGCACGCGAGCTTGTCGGCGCAGCAGCAGGAACGAGAAGTCCGAACCCGGAAGGAGTTTTCTGACAACGTGCTCCGCGCCATTCGTTACGAGCTGGAGGCCTTGCGTGAGCTGTATGACGCAAACGGGTGGCCCGGCAGACTTGCCGCCGTGCGCGCCGGTGAAATTCTGGAGGCTCGTTTTGTTCTGACCGAGGATTGGTTCTCGGTTTTTAAATCCAACTCAGCCCATCTCGGCTCGGTCGATGCAGAGATCTCACGCAAGATCATCACTGTTCACGCTGTGCTCAAAGGGCTGATCGAGGAATATCGCATCAACAATGGATACTTGGACCGATTGCACCAGCTCAGGATGGACTCGATCAGCGCCAACGGTAATCCGGTGGTTCATCGCGGCCTGGCGGCGGTGGCAGAACTCGCCAAACAGGAGCCAACTCGATTGAGGGAAGTGCAGGAGAGACTCTTTACCGCCCACGGAGGTAAGTCGAAGGGGTCAGGGATGAATAAGTGCATATTCAATGTCGATGGGCGCGGACGGCGTTAGCGGCACTCCGCCAGTGTCCCATCCGGAGCCTTTCCGCGATCTACTTCCAACCCACCGTGCTCCCAGCCCGCAATGCCGCCGCGATCCATACGTTGCACTGATCGGCTTTGCGATGCTCTGCTAAGTCCTCACGCTCCCCGGTGTTCGCAGCGCTACACCATGATCTCCTCTCCCCGATGATTTTCGGCCCGTTCTTGCGTAATCAACGCAAGCAGTTCTTCCCGAAACGCCGCCTCACCCCAGCACCAAGCTCGTCGCAATCCTTGCCAACTTGTGTCCTCCTGCTCCATCTCCTGCCTCTTTCGCCGCTCCATTCCTTCCTCAAACCGCCTTCGGCCAGCCAGTGTGTCGCCCTGGATACCCCACTCCCCCACCAACCGGTCTGCTCTCAGCCAGCCCGGACGTTTCCGCCGCGCCTGCAAATATTCGGGGTAACTGCTCCACCTGAATGCCCCCCACCGTTGCTTGGCTTCGAGCAGCTTGGCGCGCACCGGGTTCAGGTGGACATAGTCACAAACACTCTTCAGATACCCGCTCCCTGAGCCGTCTACCAAGAGCGATTTGGACCTCCCGCTGAATAGGTGCCCCACCACTCGATGCCGCCGGTTAAAGCGCGCCGTGTAGGTGCCCAATAACCAGTGCATACCCGCACAAAGGTTGGCCCGCGGTGTCTCGACCACGAGGTGAAAATGGTTCCGCATCAGACAATACGCATGCACCTGCCAGCCCGTTTTGCCACAACTCTCCTCCAGCGTCTCCAAAAACCGCCCCCGATCTCGATCATCTCGGAAAATGTCCTCACGCCGGTCCCCCCGATTGATCAAATGGTAAATTGCTCCTTCGTACTCCACTCGCACCTGGCGCGCCATTCCTGGAGCGTTTCACTCCTCCAAAATATGTCAATATTCATCCCTGACCCCTCCAACCACTATTCGCGTGAATCGCATCGTCACAGCCAGTGCCTCCAGGTGTGCTCCTGGGTGTCGTAGACCGGACACAGCTTGCCGTCACTGGGACGCGGGAACCGACTGCCGGGCGGAAAATCCAGCCGAATATCCAAGCGGCCGGGCTTTTGCGTCAAATCCAAGGTCACTTCGGCCACTTCCCAAGGAGTGCCAAGCAACCCCCAAGGCCATCGCGAAAATCTCTTTCTGTTCCATGCCGGGCAGAGAATTTACCGTCGGCGGACTGCTCAGCAAGCCTGGGCCTCCACTCCGATCACCCCGCGGCGCCGTCGCGGAAGTTCGGGCTGGCGAGGCGAGCGGCGGCGAGAGCTTTCGAGCCTCAAGCTCGTCTCGCCGCCGGTCGCTACGCGTAACGGACTCGCCTCGCCAGCCCGAACGAACGCGCCCGCGACCCACTTAAAACGTCATAGCGCCCCTTTTTGCCACTCGAGGCCAAGAACTCGCGGTGAACCCACGAGAATCGCGCATCGTGGACGTAATCTCAGGCATTCAGGAACTTGAATACGAGATAAGATGGCAAGATAATGTCGGAACGTATCAGACGCCCAACAGAGCTCACAACATCCGCGCAACGCTTTATCGCGATGGATTCAGCGTTGAACCGCGTGATCCGAGACTGGAAACTCGAACCGGCGCAAACTGGAAAGCTGTCGTGCGTGTGAAGTCCTACGGAGGAAAGAACAAGACACCGTTCCCTGCGGAGTCTGCTCCTCAAACGCGCATTCTCAAGAACGAAGCACGGTTTTCATTCGATGAGATCGCAGTCGATTATCTCAACAACACAAATGGTCTCAAACAAACGTTCACCTTGCTGAACGGAACGTCAGACGGCAGTCGTGTCACAATTCAGATGCACGTTGCCTTGAAGGATTTAGAAATGCTGATCGACGCCACGGGGCAGGATGTCATCTTCGCCGATACAGCAAGCGGGCTGGAGGTATTGCGTTATACTGGGTTGGCATGCTTCGACGCGACAGGACGGGAGATTCCAGCCACGATGAATGTTCCTTCAGAAGACACGCTCGTGATTTCTATCAATGACCTTGATGCGACGTATCCTATCGTCGTGGATCCGTGGGTTCAACATCTTTCGATGACACCTCCCACGTATCAAGCAGGAGCGAGTTTCGGCTTCAGCCTAGCCTACATGGAGCGATGGCGTCCCAGTCTAGGGAATTATCAAGGCAGTCTCATCGTCGGGGCTCCCTATTTCGACGAAGGAGCAGTCGATCAAGGGAAGATATTTGCGTACGGTCCAACCGGGAGTGGCACCAATACCTCTTTCAACGCAATGTTTTTTACCGCAAAGGGCGAGAGCGCTTATTCGTATTTCGGATACAGCTTGGCAATTGCGCAGCCCTATGACTTTCCTGATCCTGGCTCAGAAATTGTTACTTTCCAAACTGAGTCAAGAAACCTCGCGGATTTGGTAGTGGGTGCACCAGGACACAATAACCGCGTCGGGAAAGTCTACGTCTACTACGGCGCGAATTCCGAAAGCCATTTTGGTGCCGATAATAGAGCGGCTGATCGCTCGTATGTCGGAACTACGGTCGGCTCGGATTTTGGGTTGAGTGTGGCAGCTGGTGATATAACGGGTGATGGAGTTCAGGATTTGGTGATCGGCGCTCCTAACAGGGCGTTCAACAAGTGGTGTTTTGCTGCCAACGGGTGAGTGAGGGTCGAAAAGGAGCCGTGGCAGACGCTATTACCAGCAGCAATAGGAGGGCCCCAGTCAGGAGAATTGTGCCTTGCCCCTCTGTCGTGATCATGCCGACCCAGGTAGCTGCCACAACCCAGGGAAGCAAAAAGGCCAAATCCGGCCCACCGCCGCTCCGCGGCTTGCTCAATCCAAAGCATTTTCTTAAGACCAGCCCCAGGTTGTATCCGGCACAGCGCATCAGGTAGGACTTGGTCACGTTGACCAACCCGCGTAACCAAGCCCGTCGTCCACCTCCGGTCTCGCAAACATGCGCAAAGCTCCGTTCGCATCGCTCGCTCCGCCACCGGTTCAGCCGTCGTCCTTTGGCCCTGCGGACCCTCCGCCGATTTCCTCGGAAGGCTGCCTCGTAGCCCTCGGGCTTATCAGCCCAGGTCCGCGACTCCTGCTTGCGCTCGGGAATGTAAGTGCGAATGCCCCACCGGGCGCACTCGGCCAGAAGGCGGTTATCGTGATAGCCCTTGTCCTTAACGACCTCCGCAATCTCGGCGGAGCTGCCACTGACCACCAGGTTGGTCTGGGCTAAGATCAGCGTCTCCAGGCCCGTTTGCGTGTCACCACGGTTGGCGTGAGTCACCTGCGCCGCCACAATGGCTTCACTTTCCAAATCGACCGCATGCTCAGCCTTATAGGCCAGCCTGGTTGTCCCGTTCTTCATCCGGGCGATGCGCGAGTCCGGATCGCTTGGGCTCTCCCACTCCTGGTTGGAGACCTTCTTGTCCTTACGCCCGCGGTCAATCCGCCGGAGATCCTCCTCGGTCGGATTCTCGATTCCTTCGGCTTTGGCCAAAGCTCGGAGGTATTCTTTCCAGTCTTTGCCGTCGGCCTTACGCACGATGGCTTTCATCGCGGCATTGGCTTCCAGGGTCGTGGAGTCGATGCCCAGGGTCTTGGCCTTGAGTAGCCCCTTTTGCCTCAAGACCTGTAACACGTGATCGAACACTTTCTCGAAAACCTCGGCGGGCAGGCGCTGCCGAATGACCGTCATGGAATTATGGGCGGGAGTCGTGTCGGTCCAGTCGGCACCCAGGAACTCGCGCAAGGAGCGGCTGTCCGCACAACGCCAGGCGATACCTCGCTGGCTATCGATTCCCTCGAAGTAGCCGATGAAGAGCATGCGAAAGTAAATGCCAGGCGGGATGGAGGGCCGCCCTCCTTCTTTGTAGTACGGCTCGCAAAGATTTTCCACGAAGCCGTCAAAGCCAGAATCTGCCAATAGGGCGTTGAGCTTGCTGTAAAATGGATGAGCGGGTGATTTGGGCAGTTCCGCAACAGGCACGAACAGTTCGCTTTGCTTCACGGTGCGTTTGCCAAGAGCCATGCTTTCCTGACGCTCGCCACAAACTTTTCTTCAGTAATTTTCGGACTTTATGAACGGGCTGCTAACAGTGGTTCGGGTCAATTGTTCTATTACCAAGGGACTTCAAGTGGACTTCCGGCTGGCGTAACCGCGACCCGAAGCGCGGGTGCGGCCGGAGATCAGTTTGGGTTTAGTGTTGCGATAGCTGGTGATGTGAATGGCGACGGCATCATTAACGAAACCTTCAGTATTTTTCGACGTGATGTAGTTGTGGGGGCTCCCAACGCGGCCAACGGAGGCTATAGCGGGGCGGGGAAGGCGTATCTGTTTAATGGAACCAGTAGTGGTCTCAGCACCACAGCGTATTGGAGCAGTTCAGTCAACCAGGCTGGTGCGAAGTTCGGATTTTCCGTCGCGGGAAACGCGAATATTGATCTTAGGAACAATAAGGACTTTGTTGTTGGAGCGCCGTACTACGACGCGAACGCTACAGACAGTGGAGCGGTTTTTGCCTTTAGGTCTAACGAGACCGGGAATCCTCAAACAGGCTCGATACACCAGATGGCAACCGGTCAGGTAGGGGCTCGTCTTGGCTACTCCGTATGTCTCGGGGACCTGCGAGAGCCTGGTAACGTCGGTGCCAGCGATGTAATTGCTGGCGCTCCCTGGTTCGACTCGACGTCAAATGATGATAAGGGGAAAGTGTTCATTTTCGAGGGAAGATTCGACGATTCACCAGTTCCAACGCCTTCATCGCAATGGGGACAAGTTGGGAATCCAACAGGTCTTTCTAACGGTGCTCACCTGGGGAAGAGTGTTACTTATATTTTTAAGGTCAACTCCCCATTCGACAACAAGTGCATCGCAACGGGTGCGCCCGAAGCGCAGCTTCAGCTTCAGAACGGAGCAGGTTTGGTTCAAGTATGGGAGTTACAACCATAGTCAAAACAGCCCGAGGCTGCAGGGCGGCCACGGATCGCAATCGCGCCTCGCTCAACCAAAGTTGGCGATGGAGAAAATGTGACCGGTCTCTCGCTATCGTACACGCAAAGCGAGCTTTGCGAGTTCTTTGCGGGAGCCTGCTGGCCCTTTGTCGCCCTGTTTTTGGTGAGCAACACGGTCTACCACCACAAAGCCGTATCGCATTTACCGAGCTTGCCTCGACCAATTTGCCAAATATGACGCTTCGAAGCGTTGCAGCTCTGAGCGAGGGCGGCTTTGTAGCTGTGGGAGAACGAAGCGACGGCGTCGGAATAATCCTGCACCTCAGGATAAATCAGGGCTGGAGCGTAACTTACACCAATGGTCCTGGACTTTATTGTGTGGCCGCGGGCGGAGAACAACTTGTTACTGTCGGTAAGAAGGGGACTATCTTGATCTCGTCGAACGGGATCGACTGGGTGCATGCCGCCTCCGAGGTGACAAACGATTTACGGGCGGTGGCCTACAGCGGGACGACTTGGATGAGCGTTGGTTTAAGAGGGACTATCACCACGGCGATGAATCCATTGGCTTGGACCAATCGAACGGGGGACCTTTCGCAGTTTGATCTACTCTCTTTAACCCACGCCGATGGGGCTTTTATGGTCGTCGGTGGAACTCATCTCGGGCACGCCTTCTCCTCAGTGGATGGAGTGAGATGGACCATAACCCAAATTGAGCCCTCAACCACGGCTCTAGTTGCAGTCGCGCATGGGAATGGACGTTACGTC
This sequence comes from Terriglobia bacterium, assembly GCA_046331665.1. Classification (GTDB taxonomy): domain Bacteria; phylum Acidobacteriota; class Terriglobia; order Versatilivoradales; family Versatilivoraceae; genus CAWBAT01. The sequence continues at coordinate 13,941 of JAXLQK010000009.1, forward strand.
GCGGTCACAGCGCCTGGGGTCGTGGCGATTTCACCCGACGGAGCTGGTTGGACGACAAGCACCTTGGGAAGCCAATACTTCGACGCGCAGAGTTTGACCTATGCTCGGGGACGCTTTCTAGCTTCCGTGAAGGAGGGTCTCCTAAGCTCCGCTGACGGCATCCGTTGGGTGCGAGATTACTCGTCTCCACGACCCGCGAGCTGGTTAAGAGGAGTCGCATTTAGCGGCGAGGAATACGTAGGTGTCGGGGACTTCTTGGTTCGCGGGGAGTCAGGTCCTCTCCCATTCATCCTGCGAGCCGAAGGTTCAAAACCCTACGTAGATCAAATTGTTCTAACCAACAATGCTGTGAAGATCTTCGTCAGTGGAGGTACACCGGCGAAATACGGTGTTGAAACAGCAACCCGCGTGGATGCACCGAGTTGGATTTCCTTGGGCGAGATCGCGGCACCCGAAGGGATGGGCTCGTTTGAGGGCCAGACAGACAACGAGGCTCAGCGAATCTATCGTGTCAAAGCGGAATAGGCGGATTGATTTTGTGGAGTTCGCACATCCTGCGACAAGTCCCCTCGTCAGACCCGCAAATCGCTCGAAGGAAAACAGCCCCGACAAATCGGAGATTTCTTACGGCAGCCGTGCCGCAAGAATTAGCCTCCTCGCGGGCAAACGCCTGCGGCAGCCCGTGATCATTTGATCAACCGACAGGAGGGCGATATAAGGTGCGGCGCGCCGGGCAGCATTACTGAAAGAGTTTGTCCAGGTTAGCAAGCCGTTGGCTGCAAACGGTCATATCGTCTGCAAGCGACACATTTGAATAAATCCGTTCAAGGAGAATGTTCGAGTTCTGTTGGCTGTTCCGAGGGAAAATGAGTCTGAACTTGGAAAGGGAGGTTTAGATTTTCAGTTCTTTGCTCGGTTTCGGAGGGAAACCGATACTGTCACTCAGTTTTCCTGACAAGTGGAGTTCTGGATAGGACCCCCGCGAAGACTTGCCTCGCGGGGGCTTTTCTCTTCTTCGTAAGGTGTGAAAGCCTGCAGCAATTCCATCGCGGCTGTGTGTCGTAGTAGATGTGGTGTGACACGCTTCTTGAACAGCGACGGACAGTTCACTCGAGCCGCCGTGACATGTTTGTTCACTAGGTCCTGGACGGCGTCGGCGCTGAGCCTTCCGCCTGCGAGGCTTGGGAACAGGAACTTGCTAGCAACCGGCCACGGTTCGGTCAGCCAGGCCTTCAGAACTTGCCGAGTGGTTTTAGAGATGGGAGTGCAGCGCTGCTTCCGACCTTTCCCGATGCATTGAATGTGTGCACCGGGCCCAAGGGTAACATCCTCACGGCAAAGCCCGGTAAGCTCCGAGAGGCGCAAGCCGGTTTGCATGGCAACAAGCAGCAAAGCGTAGTCTCGTCGGCCGATCCAGCTCCTGCAGTCGACAGCTCCAAGCAGCGCCTCGACCTCCGGTCGCGTCAAAAACCCGATCAGTGGGCGCTGGTAGCGCTTGTTGGGTATCGCCAGGACCCGCTGGATTAGGCCGCTCTCTTCGGGGGCTTCCAGGGCAACGAATCGAAAGAATGAGCGGATTGCCGCCAGGCGGATATTACGGGTGCGCGCTGTATTGTCGCGCTTGGCCTCAAGCTGATCCAAAAAGTCACTGAGAAGTGATGGAGTGAGATCCTTGAGGGCGAGTTGAGAGGGTGGCCGGTTGGTTCGTTGCTGAGCAAACACCAACAGCAAACGGAACGTATCTCGATAGGAGGCGATGGTGTGTGGGCTCACCCGGCGCTGAGAGATCAAGCGTTTTTGAAAGAACGCTTCGAGGTGGCCACTCAGGTCAGGCTTTTGCATGGCTTCCCTCCTTCCCACCTGCGGTCCAGCCGTTTTGCCGCAGCTTCACTCAGCTCAGTCGTGCAGGTAAGATACCAATAGGTGCCGGTGATGAACACGTGTCCCAAATAGGTTGAGAGCACCGGCAGCAAGGGACCCACGTCCTTTCCCGTTCGATACCACCGCACCAATATCGCCACCGCGAAGCGGTGTCTCAGATCGTGAATGCGAGGTCCGTGACTCGCGCCAGTTACACGCAGGCCAATCTGGCGAGTCAGCATTCGAAAATCGTATCCAATTTCGTTGCTCGTCAGGGCAGCACCATGAGTCGAAAGAAAAACTCGATTTTCCGGCCGCCGCCAAGGCCGCTCGGCGAAGAACCGATCGCGACGTTTAAGGTAGTCACGCAGC
>JAXLQK010000010.1:0-1737 GCA_046331665.1 Terriglobia bacterium
GCCAAGACCCTAGGGGCGACCCAAACGGTCTCCAAGCCATTTTCGCGAGACGAAATCGTCCAGGCGGTGCGGGAAGCGAGCGGCGGTCAGGTCGAGTAGGAGGCGGCGATCAATCAGAATCTCTTGGCGTTCGGCAGATTGCGCTTGCCAAAAGTCGTGGTAAATCCAGTAATTTGCTTTCAGGGAATGGCTTTATAGTCAAAAGCTGTCCGGCGCATTACAGAAAGCTGAGGGATGACCGTCAAGCATATCGAATCCGTCTACGACTCTTACGCGTGGGTTTATGACCTGGTTTTTGGAAAGGTTTTCCAAAGCGGGCGCGAGCGGGCGCCGGTTCTTCTCAAGCTTTTCCCGGGAGCCAAGCTGTTGGAAGTGGGGGTTGGGACGGGACTCTCGCTCCCGATGTGCCCGCGCAACGTTGAGTTCACCGGCATCGACCTCTCCCAAAAGATGCTCGACCGGGCGCGCAAACGGGTGCCCAACCTCGGCCTGCGCAATGTGCAACTCCTGAAGATGGACGCCACCACTCTGGAGTTTGCCGACAACACCTTCGATCGAGTTTTGGCGGCCTATTTCATTTCGACCGTGCCCGATCCCGTGCGGGTGATTCAAGAAATGAAGCGCGTTTGCCGTCCGGGTGGGTATTTGGTCTTCCTCAATCATTTTCAGAGCGACAACGGGCTGGTTCAGTTCTTCGAGAAAGCCCTTTCGCCTTTGTTTTACCGCGTTGGCTTCAGAACGGACCTTGACCTTTGGAGCTTGATGGAACAAGCGGGGCTGGAAGTGGAGCGTCTCGAGAAAATTGATTTCCTCGGGCACTGGAAAGCGGTCCGGTGCTACAATCGGAAGTAAGCCAGCGGCATCAACTCAGAGCTGTCCTCTTTGTGGACAGTTACGTCCTTAGCAAGGACACCTAAAGACAGTCAGGACACTCCAGGAAGGTCAGAAATTCAGCCGCGGCTGCACGGGCGCTTGGCCGCAACTTTCCCTCGGGCGGATCAATGCGCGGCGGCGTGCGACGGAGCCAAAGCAGGAACGACTTCTTCCGTTTCCCACTGTGTTTCCGGCAGCGGCATCTGCGCAGCGGATTCATCAAACGACGGCATCGGTCGGCTAGCCAAAAAGGCGAGGCTCGCAAAGAAGGCCGCTGAGAGAAGCATCCACAGGATGATCAAAGTCCAGATCATGGCAAAATGTGAGCAGGCTGCAGGCCACGGCCCAGAAAATTACCAGCGTTTGGAAACTTCTTTGAAATCGTGTGCCTTTTCACAAGAAACTGGATCCTGAACTTCTCTCCGTCTGTCTCAGTCGCGGCTAAACCAAGACACGGCCATGCGCTTTGAGACACTCGGTTGACCTTCGCACGACATCCTCAGGGCACTTCTTCAATCGCGACCCACCGCCGGCTCGTCGTGCCCATTTGCTTCCCCGCGGGAATGGCCGTCGCCTTGAGAGTGCCTTTGCCTTTCGCTCCTTTGATCTCGAGGTCGAGATCGATGCTTTGGCTGCCGAGACTTTCCAACGTAAAGGGCCGTTCCGTGCTCGCCAGGGCTTTTCGGTTCTCGTTTTCGAGGCTCAAGGTCAAGCGCCCGGAAACCGGCGTATCGTCGTCATTGATCAGCATCACCTTGAACGACTGTGTTTGGCCACTGCGGAGCGAAGGCTGAAAAAAGTTCAGGTAGACGCCGAGGGGCTTAAACGCTTCCCCCACGTAATCGGCAAACGCCGGGTCGAGGC
>JAXLQK010000011.1:0-1038 GCA_046331665.1 Terriglobia bacterium
CGATGTTCCATACTGCGACCCGTGCGCTATCACCAGGTTGTACCCCTGGCTCGCATAATCCCGAATCGCCGCCGCCGCATCTTCGACCTTGAACATGCTCTCCGATATCGCTATCTCCAGTTTGTCGGGACCACCCATTTCTTTTTGGATTTTTACCAAAGCATCGTACATGCTTTGGCTAAAAGCTAAATCATTTTTGGTACTCGGCGTCACTACTGCTATCCGAAAGACCTCGCCGCTTCCAGCGGCAGGAGCAGCGGCTGCTTCAGTCGCCGCCGCTTTCTCTTCAGTCGCCGCTGGCTTGGCTTCCTCGGTAGGCGCGGCGGATGGAGCAGCAGTAGCAGCCGGCTTGGCTTCAGGTGAAACGGTAGCATCAATTTTGCCATCGACGATACCTTTGATAGTCTCATCCGCCGCAGCTTTCACTTCATCCGCTAACTTGTACCCCGGATTGAATTCCATCTTCAACCCACCATTCTTCAACGACAAGGTGTAAACTTCTCCACCTTTCGTCCCCTTCTGCACATTGCTGATGATCTGCTTGATCGCATCTGTCCAATCATACACCTGCGCAGATACCACTATCTCCGGAGCTAAACTCGCCTGAGTGGCTTGGGTGCTGAACCATAACACTTTCTTCTCTTTAGCCACCCCAATCGCTCCCACTACCATCTGTCCTGTCCCCGTCAAAATGTCCGCGCCCGCATCAATGTGCGTTTGCGCCGCTTGCGAAGCCAGGGCTACATCACTAAAGGACCCCGTGTATACTTCCAATACTTCTACACTTGGATCCGTCGCCTTCACGCCCTTTTTGAACCCTTCCACATACAACAAGGCATCGCCTACCGCTATCGGTCCCACTACCCCAATCTTCTTCGATTTCGTCAGCTTCGCCGCCATCACCCCTTGCACATACCCGCCCTCAGACGCATTCGTCGTATAGGCAAACACATTCTCTACCCCTTTGTCCTTGAATGTGTCCACCGTCGTCCCCCAGGCAAAACTCGTGTCCGGAAAGTCTGGCGCTATCTCCGCTAA
>JAXLQK010000012.1:0-210206 GCA_046331665.1 Terriglobia bacterium
CCTCCTTCGAGCAACTGGTCGTAACCACCGAGATCGGGCGGGGCCAGTGGCAGGTCGGTGATGCCCGGAATCAGTTCGGCCGGCAAGGAAACCCTCTCGATGGGAGGAGACTGTTGCCGGATGAGTAAGTGCTTAACCGCCTCATAACTGTAAGTCTGGTACTGGAGTGCCTGGCTGACAGTGACTTCGATCTGAAGGCCGGGGTAGACCTGATGCAACTGCAGAATCGAGACAAACTCCCGTGTCCCCTGGTTGTCGCCGCGCCGCTGGCGCAGCCGCGACAGCAGCGTTTCATAGGCGGCAGGCCAGCTGGGCCGCCACTGGCGGATGGCCCGAGCGCTCTCAAACGAACCGACCCGCTGGCGGATCAACTCCAGGTAATGCAAGGGGTCGATCTGCCAACGGCTGTTGCCAAAGGGAAGCTAGGGTCAGATCTTTTCATTTTTCATTCTGATCAACGTAGACAATAAGGGTCGGACTAAGCAAGATCCCTGTTGCGTGGTGAGAAGCTCGGTTCAAACCAATCTCTCATGGTATAGCGGTGACCCAGCGTCACGAACTCAGAGCGGATGTGAAACAGGGGTCAAGGGAAGTAGGAGTCAAATCACAAAATTAGATAATTTATTTTACACCTTCGCCAAAGCTTTTGCCGCTTTATCCGCATAAGAGATGCTTTCAAGAAGCGGTCCCCATGGGGGACCCATGTCAATAGCCCCGGGTTGCGCGGCAGTGCTACCCGGGGGAAATTCCACGCCACTAAAACCCGACCCTGGAGGGGTCGAACAACAATCATTTTCAAATCAATCCGGGTGGCTCACGTGATTCAAGGCTGGCTATAACCCGGTTCACACTTAACAATGCCGAACGGGCATTCACAGGTCGCTCCTAACGGAGCTTTTTCGAAGGTGGGCCTCAACTTCTATAAACAGGGCGCCGCTCTGCGGCTTGGTAGTCGAATCGCCCATCTATTAATTAAGCACTCCTAAAGTCGTAGGCTCCGTAGGAGCCTTCTGTTTATAGGAAACGGAGTGGAAAATGGGTCAAATCTTTCCTTTTTCCAAAAAAGGCCACTAGCAATCAGTGACGGACCAAGCAAGATCACTGTTGATTGAGGGCCATAACTGATTTTTGAAAGAATAAGGGAGAAAGTATCAGGCTGGTGGGTTCTGAACCCAACTCTCCGGCTCAACGTCTACTTAAAGCGACTCCCAAACCACTTCTTAGGCGGACCGAAGTTGACCGTCAGGCCGAGGATGAATTGGTAGTCCGGATCAATTCCCGTGTAGTTCGATTGCTGGGCTGCCATTTCGATAGCCACTTTCTCAGTCACCTGATATTCCAACCCTTCCACCACTGAAACCCCCTGAATCCCGCCACTGGAACGCTCATAGACAAGGTTTCCGTAAGGCGTCCAATGGCTCAATGCCCCGCCGTTGGTCAGTTTGCGCCCGTATCCTCCCACAAGATCCAGAGTGCCCGCCGGATTTGTCTGAGACGGGGAGGTCGCCCTGTCCGGAGAGGCTGAACCCGGCCGTTCAATCCCAACTGTAGCGGGAAATGGCCACGGCTCCCAACCGCGCTCCTTTTTCATCCTGCCAATAAAACGGCCACCGGAGCTTAGTTTTTTTGGCTATATTCCATTTCTGGCCCGCATAAACGACGCTGGTTGAGGCAACCGTAATGTGGTCGCTGAATTGAGTAGAGCGCCGGTCATACGCTGGAGCTAAATACCGAATCAAAACTGGCGCTCAGCTCGGTCCTTCCCCAAAACCCCGTCCCCGTGCCCGGCGTCAACTTGGAGCGTGGTAAGGCGAAAGCCCCCGACGTCGAATAGATGTTGCCCACTCGGTTTCAAATGTGCCCGGCTCCGTGATAATGGAATCTTCAATGTTGAGGCGACGGCGCAAGCCGGCCCGGCCGATCTCTGGCTAGAACGGCGAAACGGGAGATGGATCTTGCCTTCCAAGGCAGGCACTGAAACAAACAATATAAAGAGTGGATCCCAAGCAGCAGAAGGCGGATTCCTAATGTGTTCGTTGAAAAACATTCTCATCCGAAGAAGATTACAGAATTCTCACACATTCAGTTTGGTTTGTCACGAATGATCAAATTTTCAAAGTAAGAATTTAGGATTTCATCCAACTCCATCAACCTGCTGAGAGTCGTTTTCTGGTGACGGCGAACTTCATCCCCCGCAGTTCAAGTTCCTTTAGAAGGGCTCACGGAACGATTAATTCAGGGAAAAAACACCGCATTGTCGTATCCTGCCCACAGCCAGCATTTGAGCCACAACAGAGGGCGCACAGGCGGTATCCAGATCACCTGCAGTCGCCTGCCATTCCGGCTTTGCTTTGGCATGGCAAATCCATGGTTAAGCGGGTGCGTACGCGGGCCTGAAGTTCGACCTTCGATCACCACGCGAGCGATTTCATGGTCAGTGGGACGAGTCCTCTCGGCCTGCAGTTCGGAGAGTTGCTCACCGTCCATCCACTGCGCAGTCGATTCAGACCTCGCGCACAAACTTACGGTCAATGCTCACCTTAAAGTCACAGTCTCTCACTCCCTTTGCCCGAAAACTCACCGGGAGTGTAGCCACTTCACTATGTCGCGTACGGACAACCCACAGTTTCCCGAGCGGCTTCTTAAAATCGATTTCTTCCCAACCTGTTCGAGGTTCGGTCTGACAAAACTTCCCATCTTTGAAAATCCAGGGCCGCAAACTGAGCTCTTCAACGACCGTTTGGGAGAATAGGGAAAGAAAAGTTTCCCTGTACTGGCGCCCAAATCTCTACTCCCGGGACCCGAACTTTGATTTCCTCGACGACTTGAAAGCGATCCGCAAGACATCGCGTCATGACGTTGGTGATGCCTGGAGAACAGCCCATACCGAGGATGGCCGTCAAGCCGGCCCGCTGGAAATCCCCATGCTGCCTCAGTTGCCTCGTGTCCAGGTAAATAATCCACTGTAGAGATCCAGTGGACTTTCTTTACGCCAGCGCGGCGCGCATAACGTCGAGATTGAAATGGTGCTGAGTACAATCACAACGACGGAATGGCCTTGTAGTACACTGAAGCCCTCAAACTGGGTGGCTTCAGCAAGTCCGCTTGCACCCTCGGGCTGTGAAAGGCTTTGAAGCCAGCACTCTCCGGGCGGCATCTTCATCATGCCATAATCCGCAACGAGAAGGAATTCCTGTTCGAATGGGATTCAAAGGAGGTCTCGAACGACAATCTGCCCGATAGCTCCGGCCCCGCCCAACACGACGAATTTCTCCTCGACTTTGCCCACTGTTGCCCTCCGGTAAGGCGCGACGTCCTCAATCAAGACTTTCAAGCTCCTCATCGAGCTGTTGATTCGTCACGACGCGCGGCAAAGAAAACGCAGCACATTGCCATGAGTCCTCGTACAACAGGATGACTCCCTGTTCGACGCAGTTAAGCCACCACCCGCAAAGGTGAATTCCTTGCTGGCTTTTGCTCTGATGATCCGTGACAACTTCAACCGCCATCATGGCTCCTAAAACCGCGAACGTTCTGATCAGGGGATGGCGCTTTTCCCAGTTGCAGCCGTTCCTGCAAGATTTTCGCCGATTCTCTGGGATCGTGGAACAAGAGCGAAGGAGTGGATCTGCTCGACGCGCCATCGCCAGCGGTAAACGGATTTCTCCATGTTCCGCCCAATCCGCCGACATGGACGCTATTCATAACCTCTGCCCGGCCGGTGACGGCCGAAAGCGGTATGCCGCCCGCCAAAGACGCTATCGCGATCATGTCCGGCTCGATGTCGGGCAGTGCGCCCTACACGCAAAGAGCCGTCCTGTCCTTCAAAGCCAGTCTGGATTTCATCCACGACCAGGAGAACGCCGCTTGCTCTGCAAAACTCGGCTAACGCTTGACGTAGTGAACGGGGCGACGGCGATAAAGTTCTTCTCCAGCACTAGTTCAACACCAGCACAGGCAACTTGCCTGGGTCGACCTGTGCGAAAAACTCCGCCATGCATGACCTCGATCGAATGAGATCAACGAACTGACTCATATCTGGAAAGGGCTGCGATAAAAGTAGGATACGGCAGATAAACTGGGCGAAAGGTCCAAACCAAACCGGGGCATGATTCTTTAGTGTGGCTCATCGCAGCAGAGTGCGCCTTCCGCGGTAAATCCATGCCGAAGCTCAATGCGACAATTCTCGGGGGCGCCGGGGTAATGGCGGGCGATCTTAACGGCATTCTCAACAGCTTCTGCCCCGCTATTCAGTAGCAGCGTCTTTCTGAAAATTTCCGGGGGTAATCTGATTACTTTTCCGCCAGTGCGACGTAAGGCTCGTACATGGCGAGCGCGAAAGCAGGTGTGAAGGAATTTTTGAGCCTGTGATGTTAGAGAGGGCCACCACCGTGTGGGAGGAGTGACCACATTCAACGTGCCGAGCCCCGCCGTGAAGTCCAGACGTTACCGTCCAGCACCTTCCAGAGTGGCGCCGCTCGCCGAAGCCACAAAATGGGAGCAACATGAAAAGGACCTGCGGGATTGGTGAGTCATCGGCGCGCCAGGAAGCGCTTGACTTTAGGTCCGGGTATCGAGGTTTAGCGATATCGTTTTCATGCGAAAAGGTGAGTCGCGGCCCCGTTTGGCAAGGCTCCCCTGAGGGCATTCGATCGGCATTAACAACAATTTCTTCGATTCCTTTTCGGCGCATGCTGGCGGCTCGCTGTACCCACTCAGCGCGGAAGCTGCGCGGGGAGTTGCCAGAACATGGACAAGAAAGATGTGATCCCTGTTTTCATGTTTGCTCAGTACCAGGCAATCGGTTTTTCAAGCAGGTTGATGTGGACCTGCTTGGTTTCAAGAAATTCGTCCACCCCATGCAGCCCCAATTCTCGACCCTGCCCGCTCTGCTTGTAACTGCCCCAAGGGGACCTACATAGCAAGGCTGCATGGTGTTCACCCAGAATAGTCGCCCGCTCTCAAATTCCCGGATTCTCATGCATCTGAAGATATCGCGCTGACCTGTCTCGCAGCAGCTAATCCATAGGGAGTATCATTTGCAAATTTGAGCGCCTCCGCTTCGTCCTTGAAGGGGATACACGCTACGAGCGGACCGAAAATTTCTTCGTGGGGCAATGCGTGTCGTGTTGTCGGTTTCAACATCGTGGGTTCGACAAAATACCCCTTTTTCAGAGCCCGCGTGGAAGGCCTTTCCCCACGCCAAAGCAGACGCGCTTCTTTCTTCCCCAGTTCCAGGTAACTTTCAACCTTCTCCTGATGCTCTTTTACCGACCAATGGGCCCATCTTGGTCTCTCGAAGCAGTGGGTTTCCCCCAATTTGATGTTTCGGGCCTTTCTTTCATACGTTCAATAAAGGGTTTGTAGATCTCTTCCTGACCGTGAACTCGTGAGCCGGCCGGAGCAGACTTCGCCTTGGTTAATAAAAACACCGGAAGAGAGCACCGTCTGTGGCGGCATCCAGGTCTGCATCAGCAAAGAAAATATTCGGGGATTTCCCGCCCAATTCGAGTGTGAAATTCCTTAAGATTCGAATTAGAGATGCCGCGCAGGACCTTCGCGTCCTGTTTCTGTTCCACCGGTAAACGAGATTTGGTCCACCAGAGACGATTCAACCAGCGCCCGCCCCGCGATGGGCCCGTCACCCGTGACCACATTCAGGACACCAGCGGGTATCTCGGGTATGTGATCAGTGACGAGACGGGCGAATTCTAAAGCCGTCAAAGGTGTTTGTTCTGCCGGTTTCAGAACCACCGTGCAGCCTGGCCGCCAGGCAGGTCCCAATTTCCAGGCTGCCAGCATGAGAGGATAATCACGGGAACGATAAGTCCTGCGTGACACCGACGGGCTCCTTCAGCGTCAAATTCAGGGCATTGTCCGGCACCGGCAAGGTGTGTCCGTGGATCTTGGTAGCCAATCCGCCATAATATTCAAGCAGGTAGCGGTGTCTGCCATGTCAAATTCATAATTTCAACAATGGGCTTCCGCAATTGAGCGTTTCCAACTCCGCCAGACGGGCAGAGTGTTTTCGGACCAAGTCCGCCATAGTGAATAAGACACCCCGCCCGCGCCGTTGCGCTGTCGTTTCCGCCAGGCCCCCTCGTCAAAAGCGCCGAGCGCAACGATGGCGCTATTCATTTCGCTGGCACTGATTCTGGAACTACCGCAATGGGCTGAGCATTGGCCGGGTTGTAAATCGTGCGCACTTCGGCCCCCGTACCCATTCCCTGGTTAATGAAGTTTCTGTAGGTTTTGGGTTCTTCATAGCCGAGGTGGATCTCCTCAGTTGAAAGCGTGTCAGCCTAAGAAGACCGTTTATTGTATTCCGAGTAAGGGTACCATTACGGCTTTGATTTTCGTTTGTAGTCCAAGTGGACGTGCTTGGTTTCCCGCGAAATTCATCCGCCAATCCCCTTCTTCCCCCAGCTCTCGCGAATGGCCGGTTTGCCGCATGCCGCCAAAGGGTCCGGCTTCGTTGTCCGTCAGTGGATCATTGATCCAGAATGTTCCCGCCGTAATCCGATCCGTCGCTTTCAGGCTAGCCCATTCCAGACATTATTGGTGTAACAGCTTCCGCCGAGCCCATACTGGCCGTCACGGCCAGCTCAACGGCGGGCATGGTCAATATCCCGTACGCGGAGGATGGCAAAACAGGACCAAAAGTTTCCCGTGCGGACCAGGCGCATCTCCCAAGTCTGATGTCCACCCACCACTGTTGGGCTCATAGAAAATCTCAGTAACGCCGGGAGCGCCTCCTCCGCTTAAAACGCGTGCTCCTGGCGAACAGCCTCCCTGACACGGTCGTGGACGTCTTCGAGCTGCCTGATTGATCATGGGCCCGGATATCGGTTTTTGGATTTGTAGGCTGCCCCATCCTGAGCGACTGTGTCCACGGGACGACGCGCCGATAAATTCATCAGCGATCTCCTCAAATATAGAATCGCTTCCTCCCGTGCAAACCTGGCCCGTGTTCAGGAAAGCAGCCCAGCAGGCGGCGTGGCTGGCAATCTCCAGATCTGCATCACTGCAAACAATGAATGGATCGTTCCTCCCAACTCGAGATGGATCTTCTTGATTTGCGCGGCGCAGATCTGTCCGACACGCTTTCCGGTTTCCACGGAACCGGTCAAGGCAATCAGGTCGGTGTACCTGATGTTGCACCAAGGCCTCGCCAATTTCTTCTCCAAATCCGGTCACAATGGCCGACAACGCCTGCTGGAAGTTCCGGAAAAAACGTGAGCCAATCCTTCCATGCGGAAAGCGGAGTTTCCTCGCTGGGTTTGGAGCACGACCGTGTTTCCTGCGGCCAAGGCAGGTGCCACTTTCCAGAAAGCAAAAGCAATGGATAAATTCCAAGGAATAATCGCGTTTCCTCACCACTCCGTATGGCTCCTTGATTGTAAAATTGACCTGGTGAGGGAAGACTGGGGGAATTGAGGTGCTCCCTGGAATGACGTCCCACCTCGGCGTAATAGTCAAACAAGCGGCAGTCCACTCAATCTCATCACGGTTCTCGCAATACGGTTTCTCCGGTCATAATACCAGCCGCCCACTTTGTTCGTCCCCGAGATGTCGGGCAATGGAATGAAGCAATGCCGCTTTCCACCCTGCGCACCCATCGCCATGATTGAAATGCGCCGCGTGCCGCTTGACCGCCTGATCGGCGTCCTCGACCGTGCCGCGCAGATTTCTCGCAATCTGCTCCTCTGTGGATTGATCGCCAGGATGGCTTTCGTCTGACTTTAGTCCAACCTTCCAATCCAATGTTGCTTCATTGGTGCGATTCTCTCCAACTTCGTTCGCGGCAAGACAATGGCTTGCCGAAGCCCCGCTTGCCGCTTTGGGGCTAGTGGTGATTCCGAAAGTGGGTGACCATATCATATTGATCTCCTTCTGGCGTTTTGCGATTTTTCGGCCCGTCGCCCCGGACAAGAGCGCGCTGTGGAGTCAGACAATCGATGAATGAAAGGGTATGCGATAGGCTTCCAGAATTTTTTCGGCGGCAAGATTCCCTGGATATTGAGCTTCTTCGAAGATCGAAAATCCGCTCAAATCCGAATGCGCAAAATGAATATTCCCGATCGATTTCGCTCCGTCTTGTCTGGCTGTTCCCCACATGAATCCAGGTCTCGGCCGTATCATGGCATGGCCCCAGCGAAACACCTCCACCTGAGTAATGAGGCTGGCGATTTCTGGATGCGGTTTACCGAGGTCGCGGAGAATGAAATCCAGCCAGCTTTTCCAGTCCGTTTTCAGCAACCGTGTTCTTTCTTGAGAAGCAGGCGTTCCGGTCATGGCGTAATAGTAGGTGAACACCGTTTCCTGAATGGCAGTTTTCAGGCTTTGATGAGTTGCGACGACATAACCCAACGACTCACTGTCGTAAATGACGTTGTCCCAGGCAAGGGGGAAGCCAGTCCTCGGGGCTGGAAACTGTTTCAGGCTCACATTGGCAACCATCCAGGGGGCATATTCGAATTCCCGTGAGATCTCGGAAGTATCGATTTCGCGCGGATTCAACAGATAGGGCGCGAGAAACCTGGGGGATGCAAAGATGACGTGTTGGGCTCGCACGCGGGATGAACGGCGCTCCAAGGGGTGATACACCTCAACCTCAACAGCATTCTGGGACGGGCTCAATCGATAAACGAGGGCTTGGGTCGCAATGGACTCTTTCAACTTCTCCCGTAGTCGCCGAACGATCCAGCCATTTCCTTCGGGCCAGGTCAGGACGCTGGCATTTTCCATTTCATCTTCCCCGGCGTCACGGCTGGCAAAATAATGCAATCCCGCCCACGCTGAAACACGGCGATAGTCCGTCCCAAAATCGTCGCGACAGGCATAGTTGACGTACCAGTGCAGGAACCGAGAATGAAAGTTGTTTTGCTCCAAGTACTGGTGCATGGAAATCCGATCCAATATTAAGAAATCTGGATCGCGGGAACTAAACTCCATGGGGATGGCGAATGGTTTCCGGCCGTCGTTGCCGCGGTGATGCCGGTAACTGAGAATCAAATCCTTAAACCGGTTGTATTCTTCCAGATCGTTTCGCGTGGCTCCGACCATGGGAAGCAAACCTTCCTGCCAGCGGCCGTGAAGGTAGAGGCGCTCCTGTGGATCAAAACAAAGATATTCCTCGCGAAACAGCGGTACCCCAGAGGATGCATAACCCTGAATGACGCCGAGCTCATCCAGCAACTCAACCACGGCCTTCGACTCATGTGTCGGTATTGGTAAATAATGTGCGCCCCAGGGGTAAGCGCTGATGCGGTTTTCACCGAACTGTGCGTTGCCGCCACACTCGCTTTCCAGTTCAAACAGTCGGAAGTCGTGGAATCCCGCCTTCTTGAGTTTCCACGCGGCACATAGGCCGGAGACTCCGCCACCGATAATGACGACAGGGATGTTGTTCTCCTGGGTTGGTGGTGGGATGCCCCCCTCTCGCAGCAAATGCCCGATCTGAAAGGATGGCCCCACAAATTCGCCGGAGATGGAATGGCCATTCTCCTGGCCGCAGGAGGCAAGCAGACCACCCGAAGAAGCAAGTGCCGAGACCAGTTGCAAAAAGTGACGGCGATTCATGGCGTGACTTGATGCCATTCGGATTCGTAGTACTGAACCAGGGCTTGATTGTTGAGTCGGTTGATTTCCACGTCGACCGGCTTCATATCATTGGGGAACTGGAATAGGGCCGGATCCGTCTCCGGGGTCAGGAATTTCAACCCTGGAAGAAATTCTGTGGGTACCATGTAGGGCCGTTTCGTCCCCAGCACAAAGCCCCACTCGCCAAAGGAGGGAACGTGGTGTGAGAAGGCTTTACTTGAAACCCGATGCTCTCCAGGGTCCTGGCAATACACCAAAGTTTGGGCAAATAACGGCGAAGTCGCCTGGACAACCACGGCACCGGTTTCCGACAGATGTTTCTCCAACAACCGGTAAAAAGCCGTCGTATAAAGTTTTCCCAACGAATGGCTGGTGGGATCCGGGAAGTCGACCACCACAAAATCAAAAATCTCTGCGTTGTCCTGTAACCAGATAAAGGCATCCGCATTGATCACTTTGACTTTCGGCGAGTGAAAGGAATCCTGGTTGAGCTGGCGCAGGAGAGGATTGTGCGTAAAGAGCCGGGTCATTTCTGGATCGAGATCGACCAGCTCAATGGTCTCGACACTGGGATATTTTAGGACCCGCGGACCGCCAAGCCATCCCCGCCGCCAAGGATTAACACGTGTTTGGGAGAGCGAATAAATTGAGCCCCCGGATGGACGAGTGCTTCAAGATAACGGTATTCGTCGCGGGAACTGAATTGCAGATGACCGCTCAGAAACAAGCGCAAGTCATCTTTCCAGCGGGTTAGCACGATGCGCTGGTAGGGCGAGGAAGTCGCAAAAATGATTTCGTCGCTGTACAGATTCTCCTCCGAGAACGTGGTGATGGTATCGGCATAGACCAACCCGATGCCAAGTGCCACCATGACAACCGCGCATTGACTGCGGATAAAACGGACTTGAGGAAGCTGCTGTCGGAATACCCATGTGGTCCACCCGGCAACCAAGGCGTTGAGGAGACCAAAAAAAAGGCTGGCTCTCACCAGACCCAATTTGGGAGCGAGGACGATCGGAAAAGAAGAAGCGACCAGCGCTCCCAGGTAATCAAACGTCAAGACCTGCGCCACCAGTTCCTTGAACGCCAGCCGCTCTTTCAGGATTCGCAAGAGGAGGGGGATTTCCAATCCCACCAAAACTCCGACGACAGATACCAGAAAATAAAGAATGAACCGGAAGGAATTGACGTACGAAAAAGCAAGGAACAAGCAAGCTGCCGAGTAACCACCGATCATTCCAACCAACAGCTCGATGACAATAAATTTCGAAATCAACCCTTTGCCGATATAACGGGAAAGAAAAGACCCCATGCCCATCGAAAATAAATAGGCGCCAATGATCGTAGAAAACTGCATCACCGAATCGCCCAGCAGATAACTCGCCAGAGTACTGGCAATCAATTCATAAACAAGCCCGCAGGAGGAGATGAGGAAAACAGAGATCAGCAGTGCGTAAGTCATGAAGGAAGTATTAGGGGAAGGTATTGAACCGCCAAGAGCGCCACTGAGTAACTATTTGTCATTGGTTAGCGTTTATTTCTTAGTTTCAATTGGTCATTGTTCATCGGCCATTTGTCATTTCCATGGTCCGAAAATTCACAATGGAAAATGAACGCTGACCCATGTCAAATCGCTCTTAATAAATCACAAATAACCATTAACCAATAACAAATCCTGGAGTTCTCGGTGTTTCCATCTTTCGCGCCGCTACTTTCGCTGTGGACTCACGAGTGAATCGCGGCCGCGATAATGATGCAGATGCCCAGCGACATCGCTCCCACAATAATGGCAAGCGCTGTGTTGTGCTCTTCGATGATCTCTTTCCAGAGATGGTATGGCGTCAACTTGTCAATCGCGACGAACGAAACCCAGAAAATGAAAATCCCCAAAAACGCGTACACAATCGCATTCAATACAAAACCCAAATTGATCAAAGCGTTTATGTTCATGAGCTCATCCCTCCTTGTTTCTTTTATTTGTGATAATAGCGCTGATAGACGCTTCGATAGGCGCCAGGGTTATCACGTATCGATTTGGGAATATTCTTAACTTCATCATAACTTGTCAGACTCCACCCGCGATACTCAGCCACCCCGTAGAGACCCAGGACCAGTGTTCCAAACAACAAGAGAAATCGGTACATCGTTAATCCTCCTCAGAAGACGTGACCATGGGATGATCACTCTCAGACCAGCGCCGGTATTCGAACGACCGGCTTCGCGACCAGAGGAAAAAAGGAATCAGGAGCAGGCCGCCCAGAGCCATGAAGAAATAGGTCCAGCGCGGAACATCCCGATAGACCCGAATCGAATAAGTCATCTCCCGAACTTCGGCCTCCGGCTCGATGCGCAGATAGTAGCGCCCCGCCGGTACGGTCGGAAGGACAGCCTCATCCGTCACGCTCCCTTCCTTCCAAGATTCGCCGCCGTCGAAACCATGGTAATAACTGATCTCGCGTCCAAAGTCATAAGCATTCCCTGTTTCTTCATTGATCAGTGCCAGGTTGAGGTAGATCCAACTATTATCCACATTGGCCCGGCTATCGATGATCACGTTGGATGGGCGTCCCGTCACTTCAAAAATATCTGTCACTTGGGCTCTTTCCACATCGGCTTGGTGAAAGGCAAAGGTGTTTTGGTAGACAAGTTTGTTTTGAGAAAGTAACAGGAAAAGCAATTGAAGGAAAACCAGCAGAAAGAACAGCGCGGTCCACAATCTCCAAATTTTTCCGGCACGTTCGGAAAAGGGTGAGGGTTGATTGGGCGCAACGCCGATCCGTGGAGGGATTGGCGTTTTCAACTGGAAGCTGCTCCATACAATCTCCGGTTCAAGATAATCACCAACCGACCAGGAGACCTCGCGATCCGTCACTTCTTTGCTCAAAATATAAGGAGGGGCAACATAGTCGTGCACCGTGCAGGTTTCGCCAACGGCCACTTTCCAATAGAACTCCCCGACCACATAGCACACCTGAGCCACCGCGGACGGGAAGTGTCTGAAGGTTTGCCCCAGATACCTCACTGGACCGGTAGCGACCGTGAACGGTTCCTCGGGGGCATTGGTGGTGATTCTGACATAATTCCAATGCCCGTTATACTCCGTCAGCCATCGAAATCCTTTATACGGATTGAAGAGCAAGTATTCGCTCCATTCATACTCCACTCCTTCAACTTCGATCTTGCGGCGGAGGTACCCGATGGCTTCAAAAAGTTCGCCCCGAATCTTGCCCCGCGTCCCCAAAGGGATCAGGGGGGCATACTTGATGTGCGCCTGGTAGGTCTCAATGATTCGAAAATTTTCATCGGTCAGATCAATGACGGAGCCGCAGGAGTCGCAAACAATGGATTCCGTCTGCTGCATTCCCCGGATGGTAAGCGAGTTGCCGCACCCAGGACAGGCAAAGACTTTGGGGGTCGAGGGAGGAGAAGACGATTGCGGCGGTTGAGGGGTCGATTCCAATTTACCATCCATCGAAGCTTCTCAACCCGGAGAGGTGTAGATCATCAAATTCAACGTATTCACCCAGAAAGACCAAAGGGGAATCTTCGCTATAGTCGATGGTCGCAAAGCTATTTTGATTGCCCTGGAGATCAACCACCGGAGCCTCGTATCCTGCCCCGACTCGAAACGGCAGCTCCCCTTCTCCAGCAATGCAAAGGGCTTTCTGGACATCACGGATGGCAAACCAGTTCTTGTTGAGCTGCACTTTCATCCCGGGGGCGGACATTTCGAAAGAAGGCAGCGACTCGTGGACCTCTACCCGGAAGGAAATGGCATAGGTACCCTGGGCTTCCCCCAGCCACCCGCCTCTCATATCATCGAACAGCAAATACCACTCGTTCCAAAGCCCCTGGTCATAGCGCAGTTGAATTCGACCCACCACCCCAAAATGAACGCCGCCATATTTCCCTTCGGCTCGCAACTGGAGAGGGGTTCCGTCCTGCTGCAGTTGGGCCATCTTGCCAACATCCTCAAGGTTCAGATCATGGCGGACCAGGGTTGAATGGCAGTACTCACAGACCGACAGGATTGAGGCCGCGGATTGGAAATGGACCACAGCGCCACACGAGGGGCAATTGAAGCTAGTCATTTCAGGGACTCGTGAACAAAGGCGATGGGACAGACCTGTCGTAACATCGCGAATATTGCCGCACTTCGATTTGAGAAGCGCAAAGCCGCCTGGAAAGCAAGGTGTCCCAATCGAGAGCCGGTCGGGGACGGCAACAGAATACATTCAAGCAGGCAGAGGAAAATTCGGGGAACGAGTGGATCGCCAGGTGAGACTCCGCCAATAGCCAAACGCCGGTCACTCCCCCCGGACCCGCGAAGCGATGCCAAACGGGTTCACCAATGGGCTGCAACTGCATTTGATGAACGATCTCCAGGAAGAGTTCTTGCAAAGGAGCAAGCTCCCGGAGAGCCTGCGGCTTGCACCCGAATGCTTCCACCAACCACTCAACGCCACTCAAGCAACACCCCACATGCGTTCGAGATTCCTGCTCTTGCCATAAGGCGAACAGGAAAGTAGAGATACGTTCCCGCTATGGCCAAATTGTCCGTGGCCACGAACTCTGGTGAGCAGGCGGAGACGACATCCCCGACTGCAAACTTTTACCTCCAGGCTTGACGAGAGCTCAGCTCAGTTTCTTCAGTAATTCCGCTTTCTTGGCTTCGAATTCTTCCTTCGTCAAAACGCCTTTACTCATTAGGTCGTGAAGTTTTTCCAGAAGGGCCGTTAGCTCTGCGGCGGCATCGGTCGCCGCTTTAGGAGGTTGCATGGCTCCCGCCATGGACGAAGCCATGGTCTGCCCGATCGTTAACCCGGCTCCCAACCCCGCTCCGATCCCGGCGGCCCCGCCCTCATTGGCTGCTGCAATGGGGATACTTTGCGCGGTTTGATATTGCGTGTACCGCGTCATGTCGCCAATCAACCCCATCCCAATGCGCTGATCCAGGATTTTTTGCAGCTCATCCGGTAGAGACACGTTCTGGACCTGGAGGGTATCAATGGCCAGGCCAATTCTCTTAAATTCCGAGTCGAGCTTCTGTTTTATCTGGTTGCCGAATTCATCTTGATTCGCCGCCATATCCAGGAACGGAATCGACGACTGCCCAAACAAGTCAGAGATGGAAGCAACGATGGTATTGCGTAATTGTCCATCCAGATCGGACACCATATACTGGTCCCGAGTGCCACTGACCTGCATGTGAAAGGCACGAGGATCGAAGATCTTGTAACTATAAATACCAAAAGCCCGCAGCCGGACCGCGCCAAATTCCTTGTCACGAATCGTGATGGGGTTTGCCGTTCCCCACTTTTGGTTCAACTGCAGTCGCGTACTGAAAAAGTACACATCCGACTTGAAGGGAGATTCAAAAAGCTTGTCCCAATTCATCAGGTTAGTGAGGAGCGGAAGCGTCTGGGTGGTCAACGTGTATCTGCCGGGGGGAAAAACGTCGGCAATCCGCCCTTCATTGACAAAAACCGCCATCTGCGATTCGCGAACGGTCAGCGAACCTCCGTACTGGATTTCAAAGTCCTGCATTGGATAGCGATATGACAGAATGCCTTCAGCAGGCTCTACCCACTGAATGACATCAATAAACTGCTTCTTGAGAAAGTCTTTGAGAGCCATAATACCCCCTCCTTGGCCGACGCCTGTAAAGGCTTCGAGAATTGAAACGTACTTTATGCGATATTTGTTCCCATTTTCAAATTCAATCTGCCGGATTTTTTGAAGGAAACAGTATGCGATAATACGACTCTTGGGAAGTGAAATGCACGCAAGCCGGTGATTCCAACTTACTTGGCTTTAATGCACTTCCGAGCTAAGATGCTGTGCCGACATTTGGCAGGAGAGGGGATTTATGTCAGAAGCCGTAACCCGAGGGATTCGCGTCATTGCCGAGGCGACCTACCAGCCCGACCGTTCTTCCGCAAAGGAACAACACTACTTTTTCAGCTATCAAATCACGATTCGGAACGAAGGCGCGGAGACAGTTCAATTGCTCTCGCGACATTGGAAAATCCACGATGCCGACGGAAACCAGGAGGAAGTCACCGGGCCGGGTGTGGTCGGCGAACAACCGGTAATCGAGCCTGGCGAGGAATTCACGTATTCCAGTTTTTGTCCCTTGAAGACAGAAGTGGGATCGATGCGCGGCACTTATCAAATGACTACGAGTAACGGGGAAAAATTTGACGTCGTCATTGCCCCCTTTACTCTGGCAACGCCCTATTCAATTCACTAAATCTCTTTAAACGGAGTCATGATTATGTCTACTTTGAGGAAATTACTCATCGCTTCTCCTTTACTCGTCGTTCTGAATTTTCTGGGTTGCGGAGGCCAGCCGAGTAAGGAGACAGCACCGCCTCCTTCAGCTGAGAAAACGCCCCCAGCCCAAGAAGCCCCAAAGCCCGTCACCCCTGCCGAATCGGCGCCTCCTGCTGAAATTGCCCCCAAGGAAACAGCCGTGGAAGCTCCTGTCGAAAAGGCCCCGTTAAAGAAACCGATGGCGAAGTCCGGGACGGGAACGGAAGCAGCCAAGCCTGCTCCAGCAAAACCGGCAGGACCCCCCCCTGCATTGCTTGACCCTTCGCAAGCCAAAGAGAAGGCGCCAGACCAATATAAGGTCAAGTTTGAGACAACCAAGGGAGATTTCGTGGTCTTGGTTACACGCAATTGGGCTCCATTGGGCGCTGATCGCTTTTACAACCTGGTGAAAGCAGGTTATTTCACCGATGCCGCCTTTTTCCGGGTCATTGGCGGGTTCATGGCCCAATTTGGTATCCACGGCGATCCCAAGGTGAATGAAAAGTGGGAACCCGCACGGATCCAGGATGATCCAGTCAAGGAATCCAACGTCAGAGGGATGGTTTCCTTTGCCACAGCCGGGCCCGGAACACGAACAACACAGTTATTCATCAACTTCGGGGACAACAGCAAGTTGGACGCACAGGGATTTTCACCCTTTGGAAAGGTCGTTGATGGAATGCAAGTGGTTGACGCCCTTCACAAGGATTATGGAGAAGGGTACCCTTACGGGAGAGGCCCTTCTCAGGGACGGATTCAAGCTGAGGGGAATAATTACTTGAAGAGCGAATTCCCAAATTTGGATTACATCAAGCGGGCTGTGATTGTGAAGTAAGAAAGATTTGTTGTCGTTTGGCGTTTATTTGCGATTTCTTAACTGCGATTTGACATTGGTCAACGGTCATTTTCCATTTTGAATTTTCAAACCATGGAAATGGCAGATGAACAACGACCAATTGAAACTAAGAAATAAACGCTAACCAATAACAATTACTTACTAAGCGGGGTCCTTGGCGGTTTAACTTTCTAAAGATTGAAACGCAAAGGACGCCAAGAGAAGAATTATTTGTTATCGGGTAACGTTTATTTGCGATTTCTTAGCGAAGATCTGCCATTGATCAGCGGTCATTTTCCATTTTGAATTTTCAAACCATGGAAATGACAAATGACCGATAAACAATTAAAAATTGAAACTAAGAAATAAACGCCAACCAATAACAATTATTTACTAAGTAGCGCTCCTGGCGGTTTAGCTTTTTAACGATTGAAACGCCAAGTTCGCAAAGGGCGCAAAGAATAACCACTGATAATCAAAATGAATCACAAATGTCCGATGAACACTGACCAATCAAAAATCGCAGTTAAGAAATCGAAAATAATCATTAGCCAACAACAAATCTTTATAGTCGCGTACTTGGCCGTTTAACCCTTTCATTGTAGGGAAATAGCTTCTTCCACTAGCTTTCGAGAGGAAGGGTCTAGATTCAATTGCAGTGCCAGTTCCCGCCCTTTGGGGCTCATTTTCTTCCACGTCTTGTAGAGGATATCGATCAGCTTGGCAGGCTCGGTTTTTTCGGAGAATTCGGCCAACTGACTCTGCAAAAAGACCAGGCAAAGAGCATCCTCGAGGGTTTGGGTTTCAGGGTCATGCTTGATGTCCTGTTTCAGATTCAGTTCCTTTACCCTTTGGATCACCGTGTCTGGATAACCGACGGCTCGCAGAATCTCTTCGGCCCTCGAGGCGTGAAACTGAGCCAGCTTCTTGCGCCAGCTCAGGTACCCAATCCTTCCAGGAGGAAAGTCTTGTCGAGGGATTTTCCAGCGTTCAAGATGTTGGCAATGGGCAGCCAGTCTCAGAACCTCAGAGGCCAGGGGCTGCAGCGTCAAGATCCAGCGTTCCAACTCCCTGGCGTACCATAATTCTTTGGGAATTTCCTGCCCCTGGATTCGGATCCGATGGGGGTCTTGCCCATTCACTGATTCAAAGGCTTGAACGGCTTGATCGAATCGTTGCTTCTGCACTGAAACCTTCCTGATTTCTGAGGACATGGCGTGGCAACGTCCTTGTTTGCCAGCTTTTCACCAATACAGGAGAAATTCATGCGCTTGATGACTACCCTGCCTCTTCTCTTGCTCGCCCTTTGGGGGGGAGAAAAAGACGTGTTCCCCCAAGCGGAAGCCCGCTTACTGCGGTTCCCGACAATTTACGAAAATCAAATCGTTTTCAGTTACGCCGGCGATCTCTACACGGTCCCAGCTTCAGGCGGCACCGCCCGCAAGCTCACCACCGACATCGGGTATGAAATGTTTGCGCGTTTTTCGCCAGATGGCAAGACCCTTGCCTTTACCGGCCAATACGATGGGAACACGGAAGTTTATTCGATTCCGGCCGAAGGAGGAATCCCCAAGCGGCTCACCTATACGGCTACGGTCGAAAGAGATGAAGTTTCAGATCGTATGGGCCCCAACAACATTGTCATGGGATGGAAGAATCAGCGGCAAATTATATTCCGCTCCAAAGATGGACAATTTAGTGATTTCAAGGGGCGGCTCCTGTTGGCTTCGGTCGCTGGAGGTCTGCCGGAAGAATTGCCGCTGCCGCGGGGCGGGTTCTGTTCTTACTCCCCTGATCAGCGCAAGCTTGCTTACAACCGGGTTTTCCGGGAATTTCGAACCTGGAAGCGCTATCGCGGAGGGCAGGCCGACGATATTTGGATTTATGATTTCGACACCAAGACCACGACAAATCTGACCAACAACCCCGCCCAAGACATCATTCCGATGTGGAGTGGGAACAAGATCTATTTTCTTTCCGATCGGGATGAGAATAGACGCATGAATCTTTATGTTGTTGATCTGGATTCGAAGAAAACCAAACCCCTTACCCACTTTACGGAATTCGACATCAAGTTCCCCTCGCTGGGCAATCGAGCCATCGTCTTCGAAAATGGCGGCTACCTCTACCGGATGGATCTGTCCAGCGAAAAGGCGGAAAAGGTTCCCATCTATATTCATGATGACCTCGTGTGGCGGCGCGGCGGGCTGATCGATGTCAGCAAGCGGATCACAAATTTTGAGATTGCTCCGGATGGAAGCCGGGCGTTGTTCGGAGCGCGGGGAGAAATCTTTACGGTCCCTGCCAAATATGGCAACACCCGGAACCTGACCAATTCCTCTGGAATTCACGAACGCAATTCCAAATGGTCCCCCGATGGAAAATGGATTGCCTACATTTCGGATGCTTCCGGCGAAGAAGAGATTTATGTTATGCCGCAGGATGGCAGCACCCCTGGCCGACCACTGACTCACGACGCTGACACTTATAAATACGCACTCCTGTGGTCACCAGATAGCAAGAAGATCCTCTGGTCGGACAAGAAACTTCGCCTGCAATTCGTAGATCTCGAGACCGAGAAAGTCACCCTGGTGGCAAAAGCCAAGGCTTGGGAATTTGAAGACTTCAACTGGTCGCCTGACAGCCAGTGGATTACCTATGCACAAATTGAAGAGGACAAACTTCCCACCGTCTACTTATATTCCCTGGAAACACAACGGCGGATTGAAGTGACCGACGGCTGGTTCGCCTCGAGTGAACCCGCCTTCAGTTCGGACGGGAAATTCCTATTCTTTGCCTCAAACCGAAACTTCAGCCCAACTTTTGGCCAAACGGATCGAGATTTCACTTATCGGGATCTCCAGAAGATTTACCTCGTTACTCTTGACCAGACGGCGAAATCCCCCTTTGCCCCCAAGAGCGATGAAGTGAAAATCACAACTCCCAATTCAGAAGAGCCCCCGGCACCAGAAAAAAAGAAGGAAAGTGAGCCCAAGAAATCCGTCACCGTCAAAGTGGACGAAGCCGGACTAAAGGATCGAATCATTGAACTGCCGATTACTGCCTCTTCATATCGAAAAATAACCTCAGCAGGCGATCAGCTTTACTACGTGCGCCAGGGGAGTAAGGACGAGAAACCCAAACTCCTCTTGTTTGAACTCGACAAACAAAAAGAGACAGAACTGGGTGAGATTACAGGATATGAGCTCTCTGCCAACGGGAAGAAGATGATCATTGGGCAGCAGGATTCCTATGCCATCATCGACCTGCCCACCTCCAGGCTCGATCCCAAAGATCGACTGAAACTGTCTGATCTGAAGATGAATCTGGATCGATTTGTCGAATGGAAGCAAATCTACAATGAGTGTTGGCGACAGATGCGTGATTTCTTTTATGCGCCGAATATGAATGGAGTGGACTGGGCCGGAGTGAGGAAGACCTATGAACCCCTGTTGGAACATGTGGGACATCGGGCCGATTTGGATTACATCATCGGAGAGATGATTGGCGAGTTGAACTCCGGGCACGCCTATGTAGGAGGAGGCGACATGCCCAAGGTGGAGCGAATTAGAATGGGTTTGCTGGGCGCTCGTATTGAGCAAGACCCTGCGTCACACTACTACCGAATTGTGGAGATTTTACCCGGTCAAAATTGGGACCGGAAAGTCCGTTCGCCGCTCACTGAAGTTGGAGTTGAGGCCCACCGGGGAGATTACATTCTGGCCATTGATGGCAAGCCGACCTCATCGATGACAAGCTTTTATCAAGCCCTGGTAAATACAGTCGATAAACAGGTGCGCTTGAAACTGAATTCGCAGCCGAAAGAAGAAGGAAGCCGCGAAGTTGTTGTCATTCCCATCGCCGACGAAAGTCCTCTTTACTATTACGAATGGGTTGAAAAAAATGTCGAGAAAGTCAGCCAGGCAACCGGTGGGAAAGTCGGTTACATTCACATCCCGAACATGCGGGTCGAAGGTCTTAATGAATTCATCAAGTTTTACTACCCCCAGCTCCGCAAAGAGGGCTTAATCCTTGATGTCCGGGGCAACGGTGGAGGCAACATTTCTCCACTTCTCATTGAAAAGTTGCGCCGTGAAATCGCCCTCTTCGGTGTGGCCAGAAACACCTCCATTGTCTATAACCCCGGAGGACTGGTCCTCGGACCCAAAGTTTGTCTTCTGGACGAATTCTCCGCGTCGGACGGAGACCTCTTCCCCTATCGTTTTCGGCACTACAACCTGGGAAAACTTATCGGGAAGCGCTCCTGGGGGGGCGTCATCGGGATTCGGGGGACCTTGCCGATTATTGACGGAGGCTACCTAAATCGTCCGGAATTTTCGGTTTTTGATCTTTCCGGCAAAGAATGGGTGATCGAAGGCCACGGCGTCGACCCGGATATCGTCGTGGATAATGACCCGGCCAAGGAATACGCCGGGATTGACCAGCAGCTCGACAAAGCCATTGCGATAATCCTGGAAGAGATGAAGAAACAGCCCGTAAAACTGCCAGCCCCACCGACATATCCGGATAAAAGGAAGTAAGTTCCTCGCTGAAGGTAATTGAACCGCGAAGAACGCCGCTTATTAAATATTTGTTATTGGTTGGCGTTTATTTCTTAGTTCTAATTTGTCATTGTCATCGGTCATCCGCCATTTGCCGTTGTTTAAAACCCAAAATGGAAAATGAACGTTGACCCATGTCAAAGCGCACTTAGGAAATCGCAATTAGACGTTAGCCGATAACAAATCCTTACTGCCTTGGCGTTTTGTTTCTATTAGACCTTTTGCGTGTCTTTTGGTTCAGGAAGGAGTAAAGCGATGACCATAGCAGGCAGGAACAGGTAAGCGGCATACAACAGGGCAATTCGGAAATCACCCACTCTGGAAAAATAGCCGAAGAAAACGGTCCCCATGGCAGCGGCAATGCGGCCGATGTTGAAACAGAATCCGGCACCGGTGGTACGCAGCAAGGTCGGGAACAGCGGAGGGAGGTACATTGTAAACAAACCAAAAACCCCGGAGCTGAATCCAATCAATGGCATCCAGAAGAGAAGCGCATGATGGTCACGCGGAACGCCATAGGCGCCATACATCGACAGGAAGAAACACAGAAACAATAAAGCAATGCTTCTGCGGTAACCGTACAGGCTTGCAATCCACCCCGCAAAAAAATTTCCCACCATCGATGTCAGCACCACGATAAAGAAGAACTTGCTCACCAGTTGCTCTCGTTCGTAGCTCGTCCAACTGGCCAACTCCGGGAGGTTTCGCACATGCTGATGGTTCCAGAACTGAAACGCCCACCACGCACTCAAGGAGAGTGAACAGACCACGATCGTCTTGAGGGTGATGGGGAGCACATCCCCCCGGAACAGTTCAGCAAGGGATGGCTCGTGATGTTGCGCCTGGAGTTTGGCGGCGTGCCACTCTTCCGGCTCAGGAACAGCCCGGCGGATCCAAAACACCAGCAGGGCAGGCAAAATCCCAACCAGAAAAACCCAACGCGGGTTCTGGTCCGCCATCAAAAAGACCGTCACGCAGGCGATGAGGACCCCAATATTCACGCCCGTTTGCAGGAAGGCGGCAATCCAGGGTCGCCACTTACGCGGCCAGGTCTCCGATAAGAGCGCAGACCCCACGGCCCATTCCCCTCCAATTCCCAAGGCGGCCAGAAACCGAAAAATCATCAAATGCCACCACGTTTGGGCAAAGGATGAAAGTCCGGTAAAAAGAGCGTAAGTCAGGATCGTTAGAGAGAGAGCCCGACTGCGCCCCATCAGATCCCCCAGCCGGCCAAAGAAACCACCCCCAAATGCCCATCCAATCAGGAATCCGGCTTGAATCCAGGAACTGTAAAGCTTGACTTTGGGATCCGCCAGACTGTGGGCCTGCACTAACTGCATGACGAATGGAGCCGCTACCAGAGTATACAAATGCATATCCAGTCCGTCAAACAGCCAGCCGAGCCAGGCCGCCGCGCCCGATTTCCACTGTTGGGGAGAGAGCTCACTAAGGCGCGAAACCTCCCGGGTTGCTGCAGGAGAGATCGGTGGTCTATCGATGCCCGACTCTGAAACGCTGGGCGAATAATCTCTTGCCTTTCGACTTGCCAAAGGGGCCTCCCCTGGACTCACAAAATAATCATTGGGGCTAACGGGATCGCGACGTGAGTAAACAGACTAACATAAAGTATCACGAAAAGATTCATCGCAATGGCAACTGTATTGAAAAAAATTCACCGCACCAAAAAAAGCAAATTTCTGAAACGGATGGAAAGATTGAAACCGCCAAGAAAGCCGCTTGGTAAATATTTGTTATTGGTTGGCGTTTATTTCTTAGTTTCAATTGATCATTGCTCATCGGGCGTTTGTCATTTCCATGGTTTGAAAATTCAAAATGGAAAATGAACGATGACCAATGGCAGATCTTCGCTAAGAAATCGCAAATAAACGTTACCCGATAACAAATCATTCCTGTCTAGACGGCCTTTGTGTTCTTCCCGTTTCAATCTTAAGTGAAGCACCAAGAACGCCGCTTGGTAAATATTTGTTATTGGTTGGCGTTTATTTCTTGGTTTCAATTGGTCATTGTTCATCGGACATTTGTCAATTTCCATGGTTTGAAAATTCAAAATGGAAAATGAACGCTGACCAATGTCAAATCGCGGTTAAGAAATCGCAACTAAACGTTAGCCAATAACAAGTCATTCTGTCTTGGCGTCCTTACCGTTTCAAATTTTCCCTGGTTGTATTCAAGCCCCGAATTTGTCAAACAGCCCGGCGTTGGCCATCATGTAACGGATCAGATTCTTGCTTTTGAATACCCCCAACGAGCCGCGATTGGCGTTGGTCTCAGTGAAACGATCCAACTTGTCGCTTCCGCTTACGGTACCATGAATCATTACCGGCTGTGGATGCCAGCTATGAGACTTCATGGGAACCGGAGTGGAGTGATCGCCGGTCACGGCCAGCACGGTCGGTTTTTTTCGCAAGAGAATTGGCAGTGCCTTGTCCACTTCTTCAATGACGGCGACTTTCTGATCAAAATTTCCGTCCTCACCCGCCATGTCGGTCCCTTTAACGTGGATAAAGAGATAATCGTAGTTATCGTATTCCGCGAGGTACTTCTCGAACTCTTCTTGGACGGAATTTGTCCCTTCCAGCTTCGTCATCCCGATCAACTGCGCCAGCCCTTTGTACATGGGATACACCGCGATCGCGCCGGCTTTGAGGCCAAAGCGCGCCTCGAAAGACGGGATGGAGGGAGAGTGGGCAATCCCGCGAAGCAGGAAGCCATTGGCCGGATGTTCTTTGGCAATCAAAGGCAAAGCTTTTTTATAAAACTCATTCGCGATCGCAGCGGCTTCCCTGGCTTTGGCTGATTTGACGGCAGGTTGTACCTTCTTAATCGGCTCCCCTTCACGATGTGGATCCGAATCCGTCAACGGCCCCTCCAATCCTTTTCCCCGGAAAACAACGACAAAGCGATGTGATTTCCCAGGCCGGATCAGGATTTCCGCATTCCCAATTTTCTTGATTTTCCGGAGCTTTTCGCAAAGCTTCTCATTGACCTCGGTAGGAATTCTTCCCGCCCGCCGGTCGGTGACAATGCCTTTCGCGTCCAAGGTACAGAAGTTGGCCCGAGCAGCCACGTCGCCGGATTTCAAGTCAATTCCCAAACCCAATGCCTCGATGACACCGCGACCGACTTCGTAGGCCAGAGGGTCATAACCGAATAGGCCGAGATGACCTGGCCCGCTGCCGGGTGTGATTCCCGGAGCTACGGGCGTCATACGGCCCATGGCCGAGGCTTTGGCCAGTTCATCGAGGTTTGGGGTCCTGGCGGCTTCCAAGGGGGTCCGAAAATTCGTTCCCGGGGTCGCGATGTCTCCGATTCCGTCTAACACCAACAAGACCAGCTTCGTGTTGGGCGGATTAGGCACTCGCAACGATTGATAAACACTTTCTATATTCATGAGTCCTCCTCTAATAAAAAACTTCCCTGACCAAAATCTTAGTTTAGATCATGTCTATCCTGCAAAGGATGAAAATCGAGTTCCCATTCTTCGATTTGAATTCCCCTTCCCTCCGTGTAAAATGACCACGCTTTTATCTTATTGTTCCCTGACGCCGACAGCGCGGGGGGAATTTAATGGCTGTGATGAAAAAAATACTGGCTGCCAATCGAAGCGAAATCGCCATCCGCATTATGCGGGCTTCGACGGAACTCGGTTTGCGAACCGTGGCGATTTTTTCAGAAGAAGACCGTTTAGGATTGCACCGGTTCAAAGCCGACGAAGCCTATCTGGTGGGTAAAGGGAAGGGACCGATTCAGGCCTATCTCGACATTGACGGGATTGTGGCCATTGCACTGGAAACTGGAGTCGATGCCATCCACCCCGGCTACGGATTTCTGTCGGAAAATCCGGCTTTTGCCCGTGCCTGCCAGACGGCAGGTATTACCTTCGTTGGACCTGAGCCAGAGTTGCTCGAACAGCTCGGCGACAAGGTCACCGCCCGCGCTCTGGCTGAAAAGGCGGGGGTTCCTGTGGTACCCGGAACGACGCACTCCATTCATGGTGTCGAAGCCGCCAAGAAGGCTGCCAAGTCGATAGGTTATCCGCTTATCATTAAGGCCGCCTTTGGCGGCGGGGGACGAGGCATGCGCATCGTCCAGGCTGCCAGCGAATTGGAGCCCCTGCTGGAAGAAGCGCAAAGGGAAGCCGAAGGGGCCTTTGGCAACGGATCTGTCTTTCTCGAACGGTACATCCGAAAGGCCAAACACATTGAAGTCCAGATCCTGGCTGATCAGCATGGCAACGTGATGCATCTGTATGAACGGGATTGCTCGGTCCAGCGCCGCCATCAAAAAATCGTCGAAGTGGCTCCCGGTGTAGGTGTCTCCCCGAAACTCAGATCCCAGCTTTGCGAGGCGGCCACCGCCCTGGCTCGCGAAGCCCGCTACACCAACGCCGGCACTGTGGAATTTCTCGTCGACATCGATTCCGAAGAGTGGTTCTTCATCGAGGTCAACCCGCGAATTCAGGTTGAGCATACCGTGACTGAAATGGTCACTGGGGTCGATCTGGTTCGCTCCCAAATTCTCATTGCTCAAGGGCATCGCCTGCACGACGCGCCCCTGTCTCTCCCCAGGCAAAAGGATCTGCCTCTGCATGGGTTTGCATTGCAGTGCCGTATTACGACGGAGGATCCCGAGAATAACTTCTCGCCAGACTACGGGAAGATTACGACCTACCGTTCGCCCGCCGGCTTCGGCATTCGCCTGGATGGGGGAACAGCCTATGGCGGGGCGATCCTGACGCCTTATTACGATTCCCTCTTGGTCAAAATGACGGCTTGGGGGGTTACCCTGATGGAAGGCTGCCAGCGCATGGACCGGGCCCTGCGGGAATTCCGCATTCGAGGGGTCAAGACCAATATCCCCTTCCTGGAAAATGTGGTCAACCATTCCGTGTTTCAGGCTGGACGTACCACCACCACCTTCCTCGACGAAACCCCGGAGCTCTTCCGATTTTCCAGGCGGCGTGATCGCGCCACACGACTTCTGAATTACCTGGGCGATGTAATCATCAACGGGAATCCGGAGGTTGTCGGGAAGAAATGGCCGGAAGGGCTGGTTAGCAGCTCGAGTTCGGCTTCGGGGGAATTTACCTCCCTCCCCGGTTTGACGTTTCCGAAAGGGCAAGTGCCGCCCCCCGGAACACGCCAGCTTCTCCATGAACTCGGGCGCAAGGGATTTGCCGAGTGGATCCAGAAACAAAAACGTCTGCTGGTAACGGACACAACGTTTCGCGATGCGCATCAGTCACTGCTCGCCACCCGTGTCCGCTCATTGGACATGGTTCGCGTGGCCGAAGTTGTAGCGCATCGACTGCCGCAATTATTCAGCCTGGAGATGTGGGGCGGTGCAACCTTTGACACCAGCATGCGCTTCCTGCTGGAAGACCCTTGGCAGCGCCTGCGCCAGTTGCGAGAATTGATTCCCAATATTTGCTTCCAGATGCTTCTCCGGGCATCCAATGCCGTGGGCTATACCAGCTATCCCGACAATGTGGTCGCCGAATTTGTTCGGGAATCAGCCCGCCAGGGAATCGATATCTTCAGAATTTTCGACTCCCTCAACTCCGTCGAAAACATGAGGGTGGCAATCGACGCCGTGCTCGAGACGGAATCCCTTTGCGAACCTGCCATTTGCTATACCGGCGACCTCCTGGATGCGGGACGACCCAAGTATTCCTTGAAGTACTACGTGAAGATGGCGAAACAGCTGGAAAAATGGGGGGCCCATATTCTTGGAATCAAGGACATGGCCGGACTGTGCAAACCCTATGCGGCTTTCCAGCTGGTCAAGGCTCTGCGGCAGGAAATCGGGATCCCCATCCACTTCCATACTCATGATACCAGCGGCTTGAACGCGGCTTCCATTCTCAAGGCATCGGAAGCCGGAGTGGATATCGCCGACGCGGCCATTTCTTCCATGAGCGGTCAGACCAGCCAGCCCAATTTGAATTCATTAGTTGAGGCCCTGAGACACACGCCCCGCGAGACGGGTTTGGATGTCGGTACTCTGAACGAAATTTCCGATTACTGGGAAGAAGTGAGAGGCACCTATCTGCCTTTTGAGAGCGGGCCCAAGTCTGGGGACGCGAGAGTCTATCTGCATGAAATCCCCGGCGGACAGTACACCAATCTTCGCGAACAGGCCGCGGCCATGGGGCTTGGCCATCGCTGGCACGAAGTCGAGAAAACCTATTCCGAGGTGAATCAACTCTTCGGCGACATTGTCAAGGTCACCCCGTCAAGTAAAGTGGTGGGAGACATGGCCTTGTTTCTTTTGACCAAGGGAATGCAGGCGGCGGATATCCTCAATCTCGACACGCATCATGACTTGTCAATCCCCAACTCCGTGATTGATATGTTTTCCGGCTCTTTGGGAACGCCGCCGGGAGGCTGGCCCCGCTCCCTTCAAAAAATCATCCTCCGCGGCGCCCAGCCCAAGAAGGACCGTCCCGGTGCTGATCTGCCGGCTGTGGATTTTAAGGAAACCGAGGACGCCCTGGAGAAGAAATTGGGCCGCTCCGTACGTCACGATGAAATTCTGAGCTACCTGATGTACCCCGAAGTGTTCCTGAAATATGCCAAACAGCGTCACAGTTTTGGTGACGTCAGTGTGCTTCCCACCGCCCAGTTCTTTTACGGGATGCGGTCAGGAGAGGAAATCACCGTCAACCTGGAGCCTGGGAAGACCCTGGTGATCAAGTTCCTCACCGTTGGAGATCCACATCCGGATGGAAACCGAACCGTCTTCTTTGAACTCAATGGCCAACCCCGGGAAGTCGTCGTACGCGACAAGACCCTTCGCGTGGCCGCCCCCGCCCACCCTAAAGTCAATCCAGCCGAACCCGGTCACGTGGGTTCCCCCTCCCCCGGAGTCATTACCAGCGTCTTCGTTCAACTGAGCCAAAAAGTCGAACGGGGCGAAAAGGTGCTCGCCCTGGAAGCGATGAAAATGCAAAGCACGATTTATGCTCCCATTGCGGGACGAATTAGTCATCTGCTGGTGGAATCAGGACAGCGAGTCGACGCCAAAGATTTGCTGCTGGTGATTACCAGCGAGTAAGGCTTTCCGGGAAGGGCCAAGCACGGTAAGGCCGGATAATTTGTTATTGGTTAATGTCTTTTGGCGATTTCTTAAGTACGATTTTGCATGGGTCAGCGTTCATTTTCCATTTTGGATTGTAAACAATGACAAATGACCGATGAACAATGATCAATTGAAACTAAGAAATAAACGCTAACCAATAACTATTATTTATTAAGCGGCATTCTTGGCGGTTTAACTTTCTAAAGATTGAAACGCAAAGGACGCCAAGAGAGGATGATTTGTTATCGTTTAACGATTATTTGCGATTTCCTAAGTGCGCTTTGACATGGGTCAGCGCTCATTTTCCATCTTGGATTTTCAAACCATGGAAATGACAAATGACCGATGAACAATGACCAATTGAAACTAAGAAATAGACGCTAACCAATAACAAATATTTACTAAGCAGCGTTCTTGGCGGTTTAACTTTCTAAAGATTGAAACGCCAAGGACGCCAAGAGAGGATTAATTTGTTATTGGTTAATGCCGATTTGTGATTTCTTAATTGCGATTTGACATGGGTCAGCGTTCATCTTCCATTTTGGATTTTAAACAATGGTAAATGGCAGCTGACCTTTGGACCATGACAAGCGAAAAATGCTTTTCAATAACAAATAGAAAATCGCGAATACCAAATAACTAATAAAAGATTGCTCGCTCTTCCCCGTCTCCCCTGCAATCAATTGACTTGCTTCTCTCTCCCCTCCCAATAGGGCCGGCGCAACTCGCGTTTTAGGATTTTCCCGGTCCCACCTTTGGGCAAGCCATCCCGAAAAGAAATGGCGTGAGGGCATTTGAAGTGAGCCAAATGCGATCGGACAAATGCTTTGAGTTCCGCCTCTGACAGAGTAGATCCAGGCTTGAGAACGACAAACGCCATTGGGACTTCTCCCCATTGTTCCTCCGGGATCCCGATGACCGCACACTCCAAAACCGCCGGATGATGGTACAAGACATTCTCAACTTCCGCGGAGGAGATGTTTTCACCGCCCGAGATGATGATGTCTTTACTGCGGTCGACGATGCGGAGCGTACCTTCATCGTCAACGGTTCCCAGGTCTCCTGTATGAAACCAGCCGTCGCGCAGGGCATCCGAAGTTGCCCTGGGATCCTTGAGATATTCACTCATCACGACATTGCTGCGCACCACAATTTCTCCGACTTCGTTATCATCGGGAGTCACATCCTGACCTTCCGAATTGACCACTCGGATCTCTGCGCCGAGCGATTCTCTTCCTGCCCGGGTCTGGAAAGTCAAGCGTTGTCCTCGCTCCCACTTTTGCATGGAATCTTTCGGCAGCGCGATCGAGATCACTGGCGAAGTCTCGGTTAACCCATAGCCCGAAATGGCCTGGCACTGCAATCGATCTTCAACTCCCTGGATCAATGATAGTGGCGCGGGAGCTCCTCCGATGAATGCCATCTTTAGACTGCTCAGGTCGTACCGGCTTCGTCCCGGTGCGTTGATGAGTGCCGTAAACACCGTGGGGACGGCAAAAATACGGGTGACTTTTTCTTCCTGCACGAGTTGAAAAATTTCTTCGGGAACCATTTTCCGAAGCATCACATGCTTGCCACCGACCGCCGTCAAAAAGTGGGGTGACCCCCAGCCGTTGACATGGAACAGAGGGACGACGTGAAGCAGGGCGTCCCGGTCTGAGAAATGCAAGCAAGCCATCAGGCTAAGAGCATGCAAGTAGAGCGTGCGATGGCTGAGCACTACGCCTTTGGGGTGTCCCGTCGTTCCTGACGTATAAAAAAGTTCGGCCGGAGCATTTTCGTCGGTAACCGGTTCATGAAAAAACTCCAAGGCGGCAGTTTTCAATAAATCGTCATAGCTCCATGCAAACTCGGCTTTTGGCTGGACTGGCTCGATCTCGACGAGTTGACTAAGGTGACTCGATGAAGGGCGCATTTGCTGAACCAATGGCCGAAAATCCGAGTGGTAGAAAAGAATCTTGGACTCGGAATGGTCCAGAATATATTCAATCTCCTCCTTCGCCAGACGAAGATTAATAGGACTCAGAATGGCTCCTATTTGGATGACTCCGTAGTAAGCCTCCAATAAATGGTGGGTGTTAGAGGAGAGAAATGAGACCACATCTCCCTTCCCGATTCCCAACTGGTGAAGGGCCGTTGCCAGTCGATTGACACGCTCGCCAAACTGTGAATAACTCAAGCGTACAGAACCGTCAACGACTCCGATTTTGTCAGGGTAGAGAAGAGCTGCACGCCGGCAAAAGTCCAAAGGGGTTAGGGGAACAATCATCGAGTGATGTCCTGTAAATGTGTTTCTTTGACCCGAACGGTTGACCAGAAACGATTGCAAATTCCAGTCCGCGTTGCTAGATTCCAAGCGTAGTCGAGGAATCCGACGGAAATCAACCCTTAATCAGGAGGCGCTCATGAACAATATTTCCCGACGACGTTTTACAAAGACACTGGCCGTAGCCACGGCGGGGGCTTCTTTACCTCTTCGGCTGGGTTGGGCTCAGAAGGCTGCGAGTTCCCTGATCGGTGGGGTTCAATTGGGGGTGCAAAGTTATAGTTTCCGTGACCGGAACTTTGATCAGGCCATCGAAGCCATCGTTGAAGTTGGGATCAACAGCTGTGAATTGTGGAGCGGGCACCTGGAACCCCGTGGGTTGGACCCGACAAAACTTCGGCAGTGGCGCCTGGAAACTCCTTTGTCTTATTTCGAAGAGTCGGGTCAAAAGCTTCGTCACGCCGGAATTCAATTGAATGCCTACAACTACAGTTTCAGAAGAGACATGACGGATCCTGAAATTGAACGGGGCTTTCAAATGGCCAAAGCCTTGGGGACCATGGTTATTACGGCTTCTTCCAATCCAAGTATGGCCAAACGTGTCGATGGGTATGCGCAGAAATACAAAATGCGGGTGGGTATGCATAATCATGCCCAAGGTGGCAAAGCGGATGAATACGACGGGCCCAAGGATTTTGCGGCAGCCATGGCCGGGGCGTCACCCTACATTTGCATTAACCTGGATATAGGGCATTTTGTGGCGGCCGGATTCGACCCGGTGGAATTTATCGAACAGCATCACGCCCGCATCGTCACCTTGCATATTAAGGACCGCAAGAAAGGGTTAGGGATCAGCTCGCCAACGTTAAAGTTCGGCACCGGAGACACACCGATTCCCCAGGTCTTACAGCTCCTCAAGAAAAAACAGTACAAAATTCCTGCCAATATTGAGCACGAAATTGACGGACAGCCGGCAGTGGAAGGCGTCAAAGAGTCGCTGGAGTATTGCAAAAAAGCCCTCGCTCAAGGGTGATTCGAAATAGTTTGTTATTGGTTAATGTTTATTTACTAGTTTTGATTTGTCATTCATTCCTTAAGATACGAAACGCCAAGAACGCAAAGATCGCCAAGGAAAACAGAATGTTAAAGCAAGATCAGAAGTAATTCAAAAGTTTAAGAAACGAATCCACTGCTTCTCCGACCTGGAACTATCTGGCTCCTCAGATAATCAGAACACTTACTTGTTCCCACGTGATTCGCCAAGTGACCATCGAATGACAACTCGCGGTTAAGAAATCGCAAATACCCATAAACCAATACCAAATCCTTACCGCCTTGGCGTCCTTTGCTACGATCTTGGCGTTTCGCTTTTTTTGCGGGGATTAAAACGGTCAGGGCATTCCAGTGAATATTTGTTATTGGTTGGCGTTTGTCTCTAGTTTCAATTGATCATTGTTCATTGGTCATTTGTCATTTCATGGTTTAAATCAAAATGGAAAATAGAACGCTTTAGTAATGTCAAATGGTACCAAAGTAAATACCCATAAACCAATACCAAATCCTTACCGCCTTGGCGTCCGCTTTTTGCTATCTTGGCATTTCACTCTTAGAAAGTTAAGCCGCCAAGGAACATATAGTAAATATTTGTGATTGGTTAGCGTTTATATCTTAGTTTCAATTGATCATTTGTTCATCGTCCATTTGTCATTTCCATGGTTTGAAAATCCAAATGGAAAATGAACGTGGTAATGTCAAATAGCAGTTAAGAAATCGCAAATAAACGATAACCAGTAACAAATCTTTCCATTCTTACCGTTTCAATCCACCTCTTCCTCACGACACGAAGCGATTGCCTTTCAGATAGAATCGCCACGGCAGGAAACCATGGTTCAGGAGTTGCGCCCAGCCCGATACGCGGAGAAGCTGCAATGTTCTTAGGTTTGGGTCTTTGGGCCGGTTTGCGATTTTCAGGGAGGAAGCCGAGTGGCAGAAATCCAAACCATTCTCAGCCTTCTGAATCGCCATGGCCTGTGTTAGACGGGCAGGCCCTTTACAAAGCAACGCCAGTTCTTCCATTCCCGCAAACGACGCATGACTTCAATCCCCTCGATGGGTTCAACGGCCCGGATCAGCACGGCCGCTGGAAATCCTTCCTCTTCGGTCACCACGTTCAGCATCCAATGCATTCCGTAGGTAAAGTAGACGTAAGCGATGCCGGCAGGACCATACATCACTTCGGTTCTTCGCGTTCGCCCGGCTTTGGCATGGCAGGCCAGATCTTCCTCTCCGATATGAGCCTCGCTTCAACGATCCGGCCGGAAATTCTGGAGCCATTCCAATGCCTGACGAGTAAACAGCCAAGCAATTCCCGGGCGACAAGGCCTGTGCGACGTGAGAAAAAATCGCGAGAAAGTGTTGTCGAAGATTTGGGCTTCATTCACCTATGCCAGGCAGTGAGTGAGGTTTGGGGGGGTACTTTATTCCACCCAATCGGCAATGAAGACGTTCGTCTCACCCCGGACTTTGCCGTTGCGATTTGAAGCGAAGACGAGTTTTTTCCCATCCGGAGAAAACATCGGGAACCCATCGAAGGTTTCGTTAAAGGTAATCTGTTCCAATCCGGAACCATCGAGGTTAATCAGGAAAAGATCAAAATTTCTGCCCCGGGGGTCGTTTACATTGGATGAGAATATGATTTTCTTCCCATTCGGGTGAAAGAACGGACAGAAGTTTGCGGCGTGATTGTTAGTGATTTGAGTGGAATTGGAGCCATCGGCATTCATCACAAACAATTCCAGTTCCCGAGGTTCAATCAGGTTTTGGGCTAGCAGTTCCTTGTACTTCGCCAGTGCCTTTTCATCAGACGGGTGATATGCCCGGTAGACAATCTTTTGATTATCGGGGGAATAAAAAGCGCCTCCGTCATAACCTGGTGTTTGGGTAAGTCGATGAACATCCGTGCCGTCGATCTTCATCGAATAGAGATCCAGGTCTCCATCCCGAATCGAGGTAAATACAATTCGCCTTCCATCCGGGGAGATCGTAGCCTCGGCGTCGTACCCAGGCGTCTTTGTGAGCTGTTTTAGGTGTCCCGAAAAATCCGCCAGGAAAATATCGAAATCCTTTTCCAACGGCCAGACGTAGCCGTGCGAATAATCAGGTTTGGGTGGGCAGGCATCGCTTCCCAAGTGCGTGGAGGAGTAGATGAAGTGCTTTCCATCGCGCAGGAAATAAGAGCAGGTGGTTCTGCCCTTTCCCGTGCTGACTCTACGGGCTTCGCTGCCGTCAATCTTCATGGTGTAGATTTGGTCGCAGGGCCATTGGTCCCGTGTCGATTGGAAGATCAACTGTCTCCCATCAAACGAAAAGTAGGCTTCTGCATTTTCACCTCCGAATGTCAGTTGGCGAATGTTTTTGAGGTGTTTCTCGGGGCTGGAATTTTCTTGAGAGGCCGCGTCGACAAGGTAGAAGGAAAGAAAAGCAAGGACGGAGAAAATGAATATATAGTTTTTCATAGCCATCGGTATTCCCATTTGCTTAATAAGAACTCAACACTATCGGAGGACGGAGGGAAGGAATTCATGAAATCAGGATGCGCTTCCCGCAGATCTTTCTTCCTGCTTTCCGTATTACTCCAGGCACTTCATTCTGTCACAGTCCGTATACTCTCGTAAGTCACATCCAACAATTCACCCAATTCGTTTTTGCTGATGGCGAGCGGCGGCATGAGAACGATTACATCCCCCAGCGGGCGGATGATCACCCCGCGCTTCCGAGCCTCGAGAATCACACGATGACCTGTTCGTTCCTTTGAAGGATAGGAAGTGCGCTCTTTCTTGTCACGGACTAATTCAATCCCGACCATGAAGCCTGTTTGACGAATATCTCCTACGTGCTTGAGCCGTTCGAAGGCTCGCAGGCGTCTGGTGAGGTAACGGATCTTGGGCTGGAGGCGGAGGAGCGTTTTTTCCTCCTTGAAAATCTTCAAATTAGCCAGGGCGGCCGCACAGGCGATGGGGTTGGCCGTATAGGTGTGTCCGTGAAAGAAGGATTTATATTCCGAATAGTTACCCAAGAAAGCCTCAAAAATTTCTTCGGTGGTTAAGGTCGCCGCCAGCGGCAGGACGCCTCCACTCAACCCCTTGGCCAACGCCAGAAAATCTGGCCGGACACCTTCCTGTTCGCAGGCCAACATGGTGCCGGTGCGTCCAAAGCCCGTCGCCACCTCATCCAGAATCAGGTGAACCTGAAACTTGCGGCATTCGTCCTCAATCTGTTTCAGGAACCCCGGCGGAAGGGGGAGCATTCCCGCTGCTCCCTGAACCGCGGGCTCCACCACAACCGCACAAATTCTTTCCGATTGCGACTGCAAGATTTCCGCAAACTCCTTGAAGCAGTAATTGGCACAGGAGCGCCATTCCTTTCCAAAGGGGCAGTGATAGCAAGTGGGGTAGAAGGCTTTGAGCGATTTGAACAACAACGGTTTGAACATTTTATGAAAGAGGTCGACTCCTCCCAGGCTCACCGAGCCAATCGTGTCTCCGTGATAGGCATTGGTGAACGAGACAAACTTTCGTTTGCGTGAGAATTTCTTGCCGCGTTGTCGCCAGTATTGGAACGACATCTTGAGAGCCACTTCCACGGCAGTGGATCCATCGTCGGAATAGAACACGCGGCCCAAATTGGGCGGGGCGATCTTGAGCAACGCCTCGGCCAGTTCAATGGCGGGGATATTCGTCAGTCCCAGGAATGTGCTGTGATCCAGCCGCCGGACCTGTTCGCGGACTGCCTGAACCAAGGCAGGATGAGCATGGCCGTGAAGATTGGCCCAGAGAGAGGAAACGCCGTCCAAATATCTCTTCCCTTGGATGTCGTACAAATAGACCCCTTGACCGCGTTCGATGACAAGTTGGGGGGCGGTCTGCCACTCCTTCATTTGGGTGAAGGGGTGCCATAGCAGGGCCTTATCGATAGATTCGTAATCTTTAATGGCGGGCTTGGTTTTCATGGGAGGAAATTTGAATCATCCCCCAGAAAGAGTAGGCACGGGATGCGGCGACCTGCCGAAACGTGATGGAATCACTTTGAAAGGTGGAAGTTGGCATCGATTCCTCAGGCTTTGGGTTTGCCTTCGGATCCCTTCGTGTTGAGATACCGGTCATAATACCCCGCGATATCCCCCTTGGAATATTGAACTCCTAAAACGGTAAAATCTTTCAGCGCCGATTTCACGACAAACATGAGTCGATTGTTACTATTCGGGTCGGGAGGCTTCAAATAAAATCCGTCTTCGACCAGAAACTTGATGGTATTGGCCACAATACCCTCGATGGACTCGCCATCCACAAAATGCAAACGAACCCACAAACCATCAATTTTGGGCTGGCTCTCAAAGAATTTAACCTCGGAATACTCTTTGTTTCCCGTAAATTTCCTGACAAAGAAGAGAGCCTTCACTTCCTGCTTGGAGATTTCAATCCTTTCTTCTGTAAGTGAAGAGATCGTAAGCCGGTCGGTAGTGAGCAAATCGGGGGTACCCTCAATATACCCTTTCAGCACTTCTCCACTTAGCTTTCTGAGAATCACTTTTCGTTTCTCGTCCATAGATCCTCTAGATCGTGTTCCGTTCAGCGTTCAGTCTGGATGGCTCTATTCCCAGAGAGGATTTTTTCACTTGCAACTTATCACGAAGTGCCAAAAACCGAAATGAAAGAGCCAAGCTCCAATCACATTTCTGAAGCCATGCCCATTTCGAGAATTCTTGACGCAGGCTTGAATTTCGAACCAAATGCAATTTATTGAGGAGGCCAGGCGCCACCGCTCCAACCGAATTCCTTGGACAAAGCATTATACGCATGGCTCCCGAAGGCTACAACTAGGTTGTTATGGGGGGATCTCCCCGGGGCATGGAAAAGGCGGATCCGCTTGAAATGTCTGCCGCGAATAAGTGATAATCGGGCCGCGCAGATTCAGCGTCCCTCCCGCGGAGGCGTGGCAGAGTGGTTGATTGCGGCGGTCTTGAAAACCGTTGTCCCTTCACGGGGACCGTGGGTTCGAATCCTACCGCCTCCGCCAAATGTTCCAATCATTTGCATCAAGAAATCCGCCAAGGGGCAAGAAGGCATTCAAGCTAGGATGTCGATTCGTGGCCGCATGGAGGACCCGTGAACATAGCCGCAGCAAAACCCAACAACCCTGCGACGACCGCAAAAAGGGCACCAGGCAATCGTTACGATCATGTCTTTTTTTCGGGTATGGCTCTGCTTATGTTGGCCATGGTCTTTGTGGGCTTTGCCCCCACTTACTACCTGGCCGGGGTATTTCGGGCACCGCTTCCCAGTCTAATCATTCATCTCCATGGGGCGGCGTTTTCCTGCTGGATCCTGTTGCTTGTTACTCAAACTTCCCTGGTTTCCGCCGGCCGTGTAGACATCCATCGCCGCCTGGGCATGGTGGGCTTCCTGCTGGCATTTCTCATGGTGATCCTCGGCGTTTTGGCGGCCACTGACTCTCTCGTGCGAGAATTCGATCCGGGCAGAAGAGATCCGAAATTTTTCTACATCATCCCTCTCACGGATATGCTGGTTTTCGCGACTTTGATAGTTTTTGCCTTCCGTGCCCGCTTCAATCCCCCCACCCATAAGCGTCTGATTTGCGTCGCTACGACCGCACTGATGACAGCGGCCATTGCCCGCTGGCCGCTGGCCTTGTTTCGAGGAAACCCAGGAATAGCGGCAATGTTCAGCTACACCCTCCTGCTGATGCTGGCGACCTATGACCTTTGGTCCATGCGCAGGATCCATCGTGCCACGCTCTGGGCAGGAGCTTTCCTCGTCTTAGTACAAGGAGCCAGAATCCCTCTCGGGCAAACAAGCGCCTGGCATGCCTTCGCCAGTTGGGTCCAGTCTCTGGCCCGTTAAGAGCACGAATCGCGACGAGGGAGTGAGTAAGGGGCTTTATCCAGAATTTTTCACTTTTCGTTCTTCATCGTCGCCGAGCCCAACGTTTCAGAATCCGTGAATAATTGGGGATGCTCCAGGCAATACTGCTGTGTGGTTTCGAGGACCAGGCGGAGATTTTCCAGCGGAGTTCCAGGGCATACGTTGGCACCATCCCCCAAAACAATGCCCCGGCATGGAGCCAGCGCTTCCAGAAATTCGATCGTGGCTCCCCGTATCTTTTCTTTTGGCCCATCGAGCAGCATGATGGGATCAAGGTTTCCCCATAAATAGCACCTGCCGCCCAGATTTTTCGCTGCGACTGCGGGTTTCACCTCGCGCCCGAACAGAAAAAGGCTGGTAATCTTTTCCTCTTCCAAGAGCGCCTGATGCAGGTGATCGCTTTTCCCGCACATGTGCATCCCACGCCCATCGCGCAAGCCCAAGCCAAAAGTATCGAACAGCTTGTTGTCGTAGGGAACGCAGAATTCCCTGAACAGACTCGCTGACATGATCTGAGCGGAGTCTTCGGCCAGTGCGAACGTAGGCCTTGGGGTCGGGTCCAGCTTGCGGAAGCAGTTTTCTGCGTGGATCAGACTATTCGTAATCCGCTCCAACAGTGTGTGGGAAGCCTTAGGATGTTCGATCACCCACCAATAGAAATCGTCGCCTACCAGATCGACTGCGATCATATGCGGGCCAATGAACTGAATCGCGAGCGGCATGACGGCCACCCTGCCAGGTTGCCCATTGAATGTCACGATGGTCTCTTTGGCTAACTCCTTCATGGTCTGCCACCAGTGCACATACTTGGCCCAGAATCCCTCGTGAATCTCCGGGATTTTGAATCGGTCTACTTCCTCGGGGTGGCGGATTGTGGGCAAGGCCCTCGGCGGATTTTCTGCAACCCATTGGACTCGACCTCCAAGAGCAGAGGTATTCAACTCGTTCTCGAAGTCAGGACCCACCGTTACGACGGGTTCCTGGCAGCGGTCGTCGGGGATATTTTCGATCGCCCACTTTTGAAACTGAAGTTGCAAGTTGAATTGTGTCTCGGGGTCACGAAAATATTCGTCGTAGTTTAGAGGCCAAAATTGCTGCAGAAAATATCGGGTGAATACTCCAAAAAGCACGGGGACTCTATCCTCATAGCGAAAATCAAGGCGGGCCTGAAAGCGCCGCTTGTTCTGGGACATCTTTTGGGGAGGATAGTGGATCTCGAGGACCTGTCTCATCGAAATATTCCGCGGACAAGTAACAAGATGCTCCCTGGCTGGGAGAAGGAGGAACCAACCTGCTAAACACTTTCTACTCCCCCAAGCCAGGCGGCGTCAACTTAGTTTCACTGGGAATTGGAACTGCAGCTGATACAAAAAGAGTTCGGGCAGATAAATTCAATCTTCGCATTGTTGGTGAAAAGGGAACGGCATAAACACGGGGAATCTCAATGGACTTCTGGAATTCCCAGACCTTCGCCACCCGGCTTTGACATCACCCCTTCCGGGTAATAACGCTGAATCATGTCAAAGGCGATCTTGGCCCGCCGGACGCGCTCACGCGTTAAGGCAATGGCGGTGGATTCCAGATGGCTTCCACAAGGATAGACATCCACCGCGTTTCTCAGGCCCAATTTGACATAGAGGGGAGAAACGACACGAATCATTTCCGGAACCTCAAAATGACGGACAAACCCGCCAAAATTGTCTGGCGTTTCCACATAGAGGTCCAAGGGAATGCCTACGGCCTGGCGAGCAGAGGAAAGCAGGGGCAACGGCAAGTCTGAGGAAATGTTAAAGGTGTCCGCTCCGCAATTTTCGAGAAGCTTCACAGAGATCGGATTATTCGCGCTGAGCTGAACCGAGACTTTCACCACCAAATTGGATGGGAGTTGTCCGGCCTTTTTCATTTCGTTTACCAGCCAGAGCAACCCGAGATCCGCCACCAGAATTCCTCTGAGGCCCAAACCACATCCCCGCTTGATATCTTCGACGGCATAAACAAGCTGATCTGAGCCGCGCAGGCTCCAACCGACGATTTTTCCTGCCGGTGTCAAAGGAAGCGCTCCAATATCGAAGGCCGCCCGCGGA
Source organism: Terriglobia bacterium (assembly GCA_046331665.1). Taxonomy (GTDB): domain Bacteria; phylum Acidobacteriota; class Terriglobia; order Versatilivoradales; family Versatilivoraceae; genus CAWBAT01. The sequence continues at coordinate 39,708 of JAXLQK010000012.1, forward strand.
CCCACGAAGAGGCTGACTTCCATCTGGTGGTCCCGTGCGATTTTGATATCTCGGTGATTTCGTCATCGGTCATCAGGCATAATGCCGCTGCCCTGACTGACGCGGTGAATGATCAAGCGGTGCTTCTGGGCTTCTTCGATGACCGCCTTCAGACAGCGCGGCCCTTCCACCGTGGGAATTTCGAAACGGTACTGGGCACCGTCAGAACCGCCTGGCCGAACTAGGCAGTGCATACCCGTCGGTCGCAGGGAATCCGAGTTTTGCGATGAATTTTCTGGTCTCTTCCATCCGGTAGTCCTCTTTCTGTCCGAGGAGAAGCAATAAAACAAGAGGCGGGGGTCTCTGCACCTCTTAAAGAGTTATCCATTGTTGGGCGGGCTGGATGAGATTCTTCAACCGATCCAAGATGATCTTTGATCCATTTGGCGTCCCACCATTCGGTCGCATTTACAGGAACACCTTGCAAAAAGAGTCCAAAGTGTAAGTGATCACCTTTTGCCAGTCCTGTGGCACCACTTTTCCCAATGATTTGTTTCTTCTTCACCTGATCGCCGACTTTCACATTGAACGAGCTCATGTGGCCGTACAAACTGAGCAGCCCACAACCATGGTCAATGAGGACCGGTGTCATTACAGATTCCAAAATAGTCCGCATAGACAACGACCCCATCGTTGGATGCCTCAATTGGATTTTGCTGGGTTACCGAAAGATCGAATCCGACGTGGTCTTGCTGGTCAACTTCCTTGCCCTGGTAGAAATAGGTTCGATGGTCGGCAAATAACGCCTCCACTTGTGAGTTGGGTAGTTGCAGGAATGCCCCATCCCAAAGGAAACGCGGAGGCGATTTCGGACAGAACGTGTGGTCTGATCATGGTTAATCTTGCGGAGTTGACTCATTGATCTGTACGAAGGTCTTCAATAGGTCCCCCGATCTTTCACGTCTGGGGTGTGGGACATGGCTTCGGGACGACCCTTTGCAGAAAATCATCCTCCAAAGGAATATCGCTCTTCTTGAATTTTTTCGGGAAGATCTTGTTCCAGAATGTAGCGACGGCTTCGTTGCCGGCCTCGTCGCGGGCGATGACCTTTAAGGGAGTTATCGGGCAAATAATAGGCGTAGGCAAAGAGCGCGAAACGGACGTTGGGATCGGCTCCAGCCAGAGAGAATCCCGGAAAGAAATTCGGGCCAGCCTGAACTCCAGACAAAATGGCATCGGGCGAGACGCGGTAGACAACGCACTCGGATCCGCCCTGGTTAATATAATGCTGTCCCGATGTGACCTCTAACTTGGCGGATAAATATCAAATTCGGAAGTCTTTCTGCAGTTGAGTCTGGTTTCCCCGAAAGAAATTTCGAAAGGAGTGGTCTGAGGCTAACACCGTCAGACTGGCAGGCCCCTGTTGCACCTTGTATTTCTCCGTCAGCAACTTCCCCAAATCGATGGTCAACTGCTTCTGATGGCCGGTACGCCAGATGGTGAAAACCGAAGGCCCTGGATAATGTTCATCAACGAGAGAAATCACCTGGTCTTTCTGCTTGAGTACCACCGACACCTGGTTCAAACTATCTCCTGATCTTCGATGTTTAGAGTTAAAGGGATTTCTCCCCAAAGCCTTAAAATTCTTGTCAAACTCGACCGGGCAGGCGAAGTTCCTCCCAGCGTTTGAGTGCGGGATCAGGAAGTACAGAAGTATAAAGATCCCCAAAAAAGGTAATCAGGAATCCCAGCAGGCTAATCCCTCGTTCTTTTTTCTGGCGATGATCCATTAAAGGTTCTCCCCTAAACACGACTCACGTTTGATGTCGTCTCGCAGAATGACAACAGCGAAATTGTCCCTCATGATGAGATACCGACCCCAGCCCACTTGGGATCCGCCCCATGAAAGGAAACCAACTTAATTCCCAAAACCGGGTTACCTTAATACGACTTGCAAGAAACGTTCAAATTCTTCCGTGTCGGTAAGACCTGCGGACAACGCCTTCGTGAAATCTAATAAGTCCCTTTAGTTGTAATCGTATAGCTAAAGTTTAAGGGAGAAATCGGGCGTTGGAAATTCCGACAGCGGTCGCCGCGGCCCGGTTTGGATTTCATCTTAGATCTGTAGCCTCCATCCGGCCGAAGCTCATCCTACGTAGAGTTGAATTCGAATCGCTTCCAGGCACCTGCCGAGTCAATAACTCCTTGACAAATAAGGGAAAACAAGATATACATTCATGTTTGGTTTGGCGGGCGATGCTTCACCGAGTTGGGCATGAATATGAATTGATGGAGAACGGAGAATTGATTCCGAAAAAGTTAGCAAAGGTCTTAGTAATTGGTGAGCTGAACGTTGACATCATCGGCGTCGGGTTACAAACGTTTCCAGTGTTGGGGCGCGAAATTACGGCCCAGGAAATGGCCCTCACGTTGGGAAGCTCATCGGCTATCCTATCCTGCGGACTGGCAAAACTTGGAGTCCCGGTAACCTTTATCAGCAAAGTTGGCAAAGATGAATTTGGAACTTTTTGCCTGGATGAATTGGAAGCCAGGAAAGTCAAAACCAACCACATCATCCGTGACTCGAAACTAAGAACAGGTCTCAAGGTTTCCCTTAATTTTCGGAATGACAAGGCCCAAGTGACGTTCCCAGGGGCCATTCCCCATCTCTATTACAAAGAAGTCCCCTCACGAATCTTCCGCGAGCACGATCATTTGCATATTTCGTCCTTTTTCCTGCAAGAAGGATTGTTGCCGTCGTTCCCTCAAATGTTTCAAGACGCCAAACAGGTTGGCATGACCACTTCTTTGGATCCCAACTGTGACAACAAGAACCAATGGAATTCCGGGATCTGGAAATGTCTGGAGTATCTCGACGTCCTTCTCCTGAACGAGATGGAAGCGATTAATATCGCCAAAGCCAAGAGTCTGAATCGTGCCTTGGAGATCTTCTCCCAGAAAGTACCTACGGTGGTCATCAAGCTGGGTCCGAAAGGGGCAGTGGCAAGAAGCCATGGTCAAACGATTCAGCTTCCCGCCTACAAGGTAAAAACGGTGGACACTACCGGAGCGGGTGATTCTTTTGACGCCGGATTCCTTTTCGGGACATTGAATGGCTTCGATTTGAGAAAGTCACTTACCATCGCCAATGTCTGCGGAGCAGCCTCCACCATGGGTATGGGGGGAGCAGCTACGCAATCTGACTGGGAAGAAGTTCAAAAATTTCTCCGCCGCCAGCCCTGAAAAGCCATACTCAAAAACCTTCGGGGATTTTCTTCGCCTGCCCCTTCTCTTCAATGAAGAATTCCACGATCCGCGAAGCTAAAATAGCTATTACTTCCCACCACCACATGGTCCAGCAGGGCAATCTCCATTAAGGCACAGGCACTTTTCAGGTCGGTAGTGACGCGCTTGTCTTCGCTGCTGGGTTCCGGATTGCCGCTGGGATGGTTATGAACGGCGATGATTGCCGCGGCTCCCAGGGCCAGGGCCCGTTTGACAATTTCGCGCGGGAATACACTCGCCGTATTGATGGTTCCGCGAAAGAGCTCTTCGATGGCAATGACCCGGTGTTTCGTATCCAGAAAAACGACGCTGAAAACCTCCTGGTCCAGGTCGCGAAAACGCTGAGTCAGGATCTTGTGCACATCGGCCGAACACTCAATAAAATCCTCCCGTTTGACCTTTTCCATCAGGCATCGTTCATTGAGCGACGCAATGGCTTTCAGCGTAGCAATCTTGGCGGTTCCCAGCCCTTTGACCTTTCGCAATTCTTGTTCACTGGCTTTGAACAGTCCTCTTAACCCGTTAAATTGATCCAGTAGTCTCCGGGAAAGATCCAATACACTCATCCCTTTGACCCCCACGCGGAGAAAGATGGCCAGCAGCTCCGCATCCGTCAAGGCATCGGGTCCTTGAGAAATCAATCGCTCACGTGGCTGTTCAGATTTGGGCCAGTAGCTCACCCAATTTTCAGAGATTTTTTTTCGCGGTACCGGCTGATTCATACCTATCCCCCTTTAGGGATGGCGGTTCGATGAATACTTTTTGGGGGGGCTAGGTGGAGCGGGCACTCAGTACACGCTCACAACCTCGTTTTCTGCAACGATTGTTGGTGCTCCAATCTTCTCTAACGCGCGCGGAGCTCGCGTTCCACCTTACAGGCCAAGTTCCCCAGCCCAAGCCTCCATAGCTCGAATACAGAAGGAAATGTGCTCGTCGAGATCGATCCCAATTTCTTCCGCCCCTTTGATGATGTCTTCCCGGCTCACAGAGCGGGCGAAGGCCTTGTCCTTCATCTTCTTCCGAACCGATCTGGGCTCCATTCCCTGAATTTTCTTGTCCGGCCGCACCAAGGCGACGGCCGTAATGAATCCACTCAATTCGTCACAGGCAAAAAGCGTTTTGTCGAGTAAACTGAGACGTGGACAACCCGTCCAATCTGCGTGGGATTGGATGGCGTAAATCATCTTTTCCGGATAGCCAAGGTCTTTCAGAATGATCGCCCCTTTTTGGGGATGATCCGGTGGGTTTGGATACATCTCATAATCAAAATCGTGGAGCAAGCCAACCATGCCCCACTCGTCTTCATTTTCTTCAAACTTTCTGGCGTAGGCGCGCATGCAGGCCTCCACGGCCAGCATGTGTTTCACCAGGCTTTCCGATTTGGTGTAATGATGAAGAAGCTCCAGGGCCGAAGCACGATCCATGAGTCCCCCCTAAAGGCAGAAGGCAGCGGGCAGAATGCAGGAAGACAATATCAACTGGACATATTTTTTGGTCTCTGCTTTCCGCCTCCGGCTTTCTGCCCGCTGCCTTCTGTCTTTCAAGTTTCCATCCAGTTCACGCCCGAGCCGATTTCAACTACGAGCGGCACGCGTAACGGCGAGACAGATTCCATTTCCGTCTTCACCAGTTCCTGCATCGATGGCAATTCATCCAGCGGAACGTCAAAAACCAGCTCGTCGTGGACCTGCAAGAGCATTTTGGATCTGAGTTGATTTGCCTTCATTTTACGGAAAAGACGAATCATGGCAAGCTTGATCAAATCGGCGGCAGTTCCTTGAATGGGCGAATTCACGGCAGTACGTTCGGCAAATCCGCGCATCGTCGGATTCTTGCTATTAATCTCGGGGATTTGGCGGAGTCGGCCAAACAGGGTGCGAGAAACACCGGTCTGCCGTGTTTCGGCAATGGTCCGGTCAATATAATCTTTCACTCCCCGGTAATGTTCAAAATAGCGTTTAATGAACTCCTGGGCTTCGCGACTGGAAATTTCCAATTCCTTGGCCAACCCAAATGCCGTTTGTCCATAGATGATGCCGAAATTGATGGCCTTGGCACGACGGCGAATCTCAGGGCCTTGGAGTCCGGGGTGAATTCCGAAAACCTCAGCTGCCGTGCGACTATGAATGTCTTCACCCTTTTGAAAGGCGTCGAGGAGCACCGGATCTTCCGACAAATGAGCCAGCACTCTCAGCTCAATTTGCGAGTAGTCGGCCGCCAATAGAATGCAACCTTCAGTTGGAATAAAGGCGGCGCGAATCTTAGTGCCCATCTCGGAGCGCACCGGGATGTTTTGCAGGTTCGGATTACTGCTTGAGAGTCTTCCGGTCGCCGCCACCGTTTGATTAAAGGAAGTGTGGACGCGTCCGGTCCCGGGATTAACCAGGCGGGGAAGGGCATCCACATAGCCGGTTTTTAGTTTGGAGATCTGGCGGAAGTCCAGGATCAGTCCAGGCAATTCATGGTCCTGGGCCAATTGTTCCAGGATTTCCACCGACGTGGAATATTGACCAGATTTCTTTAATTTTCTGGGAGCGGGAAGATTCAATTTTTCGAACAGGATTTCTCCAAGTTGTTTTGGAGAGTTGATGTTGAATTCTGTCCCCGCCAGTTCATAGATCTTTACGGTTAAAGCAGAAAGTCTCTCTTCAAATTCACGCGAAAGCTGATTGAGCAGATGGCAGTCCACGCGGATGCCTGCAAATTCCATGGCCGCCAGGACCTCAGAGAGGGGCTTCTCAATTTCCTGAAAAACTCGATCCAACCCTTCTTCCTCAATTTTAGGTTGCAGATGGGTAAACAAATCGCGAGTGGCAACACATCGTTCGGCAGGTTGTTTTTCGGGAGACTTCTGCAAATGAGCGAATATGATTTCTTCAAATTGATGATTGCTCCGATTGGGCTGGATCAGATACGACATCAGCATGGTGTCTGCCACAAATCCGCCGAGAAGCCCCCCTTCCCTCAAGAGAAGAACCTGAAGCGTTTTTGCGTTGTGAATCACTTTTCGTATCGCTTCAGCGGAGAAGACTTCCAGAAAATCGACGAAGCGAAGCGAAGTTCCTTCGGAAAAAGTGGTCTGCCACGTTCGTTGCTCCCCGGCGAAAGCCAAGCCTGGCACGCTGCCTTGCATCGGGTCTTCGCCCTCGAGAGCAACGTAGCAATACACCCGGGCTTCTTTCCGAAGGGCCTCGATGAGGCCACGAAGCTCGGCTGCGCTCTCGATCTTGTCAAAGGAGGTCTGGACGGGTTCGGTTGGCGCCGTGACGCCCTCATATTCTCGCAAGAGTGACTGGAATCCCAACTCCCCAAACAGCGACTTCAACTTTTCAAGGTCTGGAGGCTGGGTCCGCAGGCTCTGCAGCTCACAATCAAGAGGAACCGCCGTATGAATCGTGACCAGCTCCCGGCTTTGAAGAATCTGCTCCCGATTCGATTGGAGGGATTCCCGATAGGCTTTACGATTCACCTGGTCGGCTTGCTCCAGCAATCGATCGATTGAGCCGAATTGTTTGATGAGATCTCGTGCGCCCTTTTCGCCAATACCGGGCGCACCCGGAACGTTATCCACCGAATCTCCCATCAGCCCAAGCACATCGACGACCTGGCGCGGAGGGACCCCAAAGATCTCTTCCACCTTTTGGGAGTCAAAAGTGACGTCGGCCTTAGCTTGATGCAAGACGCGTACACGCTCGTTCACCAGCTGAAACATGTCCTTGTCATTGGAAACGATGACGGCCTCAAGTTTCTCCTGTTCAGCTCGCCGGGCCAAAGTCCCGATGATATCGTCCGCCTCGTAGCCTTCAATCTCAAGAATGGGCAGGCGCAAGGCTTCACAAAACCTCCGAAAGAATGGCAATTGACGGGCAAGGTCTTCCGGCATGGCAGCCCGATTTGCTTTGTAGGCTTCGTACGCCTCATGCCGGAAGGTCGGTTTCATGCCGTCAAGCACCACCGCAATGTACTCCGGCTGGTACTGGCGCATAAGCTTGCGCAACATGGAGGCAAATCCGAAAACTGCATTCGTCGGAACTCCCTGGGCGTTGCTGAGCCCGCGAATGGCGTAAAAAGCCCGAAATAGATGCGACATTCCGTCGATTAGAAATAGCTTCTTCATGGCAACCGCTGCACCAGGGGAGCTCTCTATCATCACTTTCCAGCCTTCCTAAGCAGGCTCAAAATTTAGCATAGAAAACTGACCCAAAGTGAAGATATCTCATCTCAGAATCCAAAGAAACCAACCGAAGTTCAAAGATGTATTCCGGGTGCTAAATCCAAGACAAAAAATGAGATGTCTGAGGGGATGGAACATATTCCAACCTCCAGGCCTGGAAAAGTCCAATTTAAAGCTAAAGTGAAAGCCAGCGCCATCGTTAAGTAGCTTGATACGGTTGCATTGAAAAACCTTTCTTGGAAGGTATCCTACCTATGCGCCGTCTAATCTTCTTTTCGATCACTTTCATCATCCTTTTGGCAGGATTCGGTGTCACTCTCAAGGGAACCGTCTCTCAAACCTGGTTCATTCCTGGCGCTGCTGAGACAACGGGTCTTAATGGTGCCCAATTTTCTTCCACGCTCTACCTCACTAATAGCGGGGACACAAGCGCGGATGTCCAGATCGGGTTTATCCCTTATGCCGGGAAGCCTGTCCCGGCACCAGTCAATCGCTCCATCGTCGCCGGGGGCACAATTCGGATAGAACACTGCCTGCAAACACTATTCAAGTTCAGATGCGGGGACTTGACCTGAAAGTACCTCGCCGCTGATCTCATGGATGAGCACCGCGAATATTGCCGACCCGTGAAAAGCGTCGACTGGCGCTCCAGCCGGGCTCTCTTCCACGACACTTCTCCCCCGGCGGGCTCTCAAGGAGAGATCATTTGGATCACCCAGAACAATCAATATCGAACAACCTGGCTGTGGGTTCTTCTCGATGCCGTTCGGTCCGGATCAGTATTTACGATGAGAACAATCAATTACGCGGTTCAAGCCAGGTAACAAGTCCAACGCCGATGAGCTGGCAGTCCTCTTTGCAGAGTTTGATCGGCAATGGAGACCTTTCTTTGGGAAGAGCGAACTGCAAGTTCTTCGGGACGCGCAGCCGGTTACGCCGCGGTAGTCGACAATGTCACCAACGACGGGATTGCCGTGATGGCTGAATCCCTTGGAATGGGCTTTGCGGACCTGCTCCTCGACGGAGTCGCTCATACCCCCGGTTCGAATGGCACCTATTGGAGAACCGATGCCCGACTCTTCAATCCAAACAGTGAAGTGTTGACGGTTTCCATCGAAAGCCTGGGCGTGGTTTCGGGCAGTACGACGATCTCGAGAGTTGTTCCGGCGAAGGGATTATTGGAGCTCGTGGATATCCTGGGGCCTGGAGGCTTTGGCTATCCTGAAGGGAGCGCCGGTGCGCTCCGATTCCAGGGGGGACAACCTTTCTTTGTCGCAGGGCGAACCAGCAATTTGGATCCTCTAGGACAACGACTGGGGACTTACAGTGCCTATCAGCAGGCGATTCCCTTCGATTTCGGATTGGTCACCAGCTCCGAGACAGGAGTCTTCACGGGACTTCAGCAAGGAAGTGGATCCACTGGTTACCGGACGAACCTTGCCTTTCTGGCCGGCGATGCGGGCGCCAGCGCCTCATTGACTCTCAGAGACAGTGGAGGCAATGCGCAGAAGAGTCTGACAGTCAATTTTCTTATTGGACAATGGATCTGGTATGTATCGCGGGGGATTGGTTTAACGGGGTTGCCATCCCCGACAATGCCCGTGTTGATGTGCTGGTCTTGAGCGGGTCTCTGGATGGGTATGCCTCCCGCATCGATAATGGAACCGGGGATGCGGTAGTGGTTCCTTAACGACACTACCCAGCATGCCTACACCGGAAAGGGCCGCACTGCTGTTTGATTTTTCCATCGACAATCCCTGGAATCGCGATATTTCCAGCGATCCAGTCGATCCCAACTCGGCCAATTACATTGCGCACATGAACGGGAATACCAAAAAGCTCCATCCGGACTTCGGATCAAATCCTACCTATGGTATCCCCTACACCGTGGTACCGGGCACCCAGACCAAAGTTCCCATGACGTTTGACTACGCCGATGAGAGCGATCCAGGCCCCTATCCGTTCCCATCCAATCCCCCCATCGAAGGGGGCAGTCAATCCACCGGCGATCGCCATGTTCTGGTCCTCGAAAAAGACAGTTGCCTGCTTTATGAAACCTGGGATTCCCATTATGTTGCGCCCGGGTGGCATTGCGGTTCCGGAGCTGTTTTCGACCTCCACTCCAATCATCTCCGCCCGGATGGCTGGACATCGGCTGATGCGGCGGGCCTCCCCATCTTGCCAGGCCTCGCCCGCTACGACGAAGCCGTTACTTCAGGTGAGATCAAACATGCTTTGAGGTTTACGGTGCAATCTACGCAACGTGCCTATATTCATCCTGCCACCCATTACGCCAGCAGCAATACCGACCCCAATGCTCCTCCCATGGGGTTGAGAGTCCGGCTGAAAGCCAGCTACGATATCTCGCATTTTACCGGGGCTTCCCAAGTGATCCTGACCGCTCTCAAAAAATATGGAATGATCGTGGCGGATAATGGATCGGACTGGTTCATCTCGGGCGCCACCGACTCACGCTGGAATGACGATGACCTCAACCAGATGAAGAGTGTGCCCGGGAGCGCGTTCGAAGTCGTTCAGTCAGGGACGATCCTCAAGTAAAGACCCAAACTGGCCTGACCAATTCTAGGCAGGAACTGAATCCCAAAAGGACTGGAGCTGCCGGTTGAATTTCGCGGCGGCTTCCATCTGGATCATATGGCCGCAGTTCGGCAGAACTTCTGTTCTGACATTTTGAGGGAGATGGGTTGCATGAGAGGCAGGAAGGATCTTGTCTTCGGCCCCCCAAATCACGAAGACAGGCATTGAGAGGTGGCCCAAGCGATCTCGCAGATCGACTGCTTGCTGCCCATCAGGAAAAAATCGCGTAGCCAGCGTGCGCAAAGCCATTTCCACGCCGTCCAATCGCTTGTATTTGAGGACGTCTTCAACCATTTGTCGACCGACGAGCCCGGAATCGACGAAGAGCCTATCGAGCTGCGGTTTGAGATCTTTCCGCCGGTCGGCTGCGATGAATCCTTCAATGAAGTTGGCGTCGATTTCCCTCCCCAAGGCGGCACTCGAGACTAACGTCAGCGAGCCGACCCTCTCCGGAGAATTAACCGCAAAGCCCAAAGCGACGGCTCCACCCATTGAATGTCCAACGATGTGGGCTTTAGGTATCTCTACCTTCTTCATGAAACCTTCCAGGGTCTGGGTCAATTCAAGGAGCGTTCCCCCCCCAACTCCTTTTGAAGATCCACCGTGCCCCGGCAAATCAAAGGCATAGACCGTTCTTTTGGCGGCAAGTTCTTCGTGGTTGAAGAGCCAGTTGTTGAGATCTCCGCCAAAACCATGAATCAGGATGACCGCTTCCTCCCCTTTCCCTCGCTTGAGATAGCGGATGGAATGCTGGCCAACGGCAATGGTTTCAGGAGGCGGAATGGATTCTGCAAGAGTTTCTTTTTCCAGGACGAATGAAGTCTGAAAATTCTGAACGAAGAGTTCTACTTGGGAGTCTGATACCGAGGCTTCTGCAATCACGGCCAGTAGACCGGCAACCGGTACCAAGTCTCCTTTGCCTGCCACTTTGCGCCGCAGGACTCCGGCTACAGGAGTTTCCAATGAACCCAGGATCTTGTCCGTTTCAATTTCGACACACTCAACCCCGGTTGCGAGATCTGTTCCTTCCTCTACGAGCCAGTCCACAATCTTCCCTTCCTTCATGGAGAGCCCCCATTTGGGCATCGTCAGGGCATGGATGGAGCTCATGCCTTATACCTCATCGCATGTCGAACCGCGGTAGCAATCTGACTGGAGTCGGGAATGTACATGTCTTCCAAAACGTTGCTAAACGGTACCGGCGTGTGCGGGGGAGTGACCATTCCTATGGGGGCTTTGAGGGAGGCGAAACCCTTCTGGCTGACCAAGGCCGCAACGTCGGTGGCTAAATTGCAGCGGGGAGAGGCCTCATCGACGGCGACGAGTCTCCCGGTTTTTTCAACACTCTCGAGAATGGAGTCCTCATCGATTGGCGACGTCGTTCTCAAGTCGATGATTTCGCAATCAATCCCTTCTTTAGCCAGCTGTTCGGCCGCAGCAGAGGCCATATGCACCATTCGTCCCAAGGCAACGATCGAGATGTCTTCCCCTTCGCGGACAAAGCTCGCTTCACCGAATGGAATCGCGTAAGACTCCTCAGGAACATCACCCACGGTGGTATACAGTACTTTGTGTTCAAAAAAAATCACCGGATCATTATCCCGGATCGCCTGGATCAACAGTCCCTTGGCGTCGTACGGCGTGGAGGGAACCACACACTTCAGTCCGGGAATATGAGTGAAGATCGGATAGAGGCACTGGGAGTGCTGGGCGGCCGCTCGAAAACCGGCGCCGTACATGGTTCGAACCACCAACGGCGTGACGGCTTTCCCGCCGAACATGTACCGGAATTTGGCGGCCTGATTGAAAATCTGGTCAAAGCAAACTCCCATGAAATCCACAAACATCAACTCCACAACAGGACGCAACCCGCTGATTGCGGCCCCAATCGCGGCACCCACGAAAGCCGATTCGCTGATCGGGGTATCCATAACACGATCCCCAAACTTTCCCCACAGACCTTTGGTGATACCCAGCGGGCCACCCCAGGCATCCATCTGGCCCTGGGTGCCGCTGCCCCCGGCCACATCTTCTCCCATCACGACTACAGTTTGGTCTCGCTCCATCTCTTGCATCAGCGCTTCATTGATGGCTTGCTGAAAACTGAGTTGTCTTGGCATGGTTGTCCTTTCCACTCTCAGTAGGAAACGTAGACGTGCGTGAGAAGATCAGAGGTGGCTGGTAGCGGAGCAGCCTTGGCCTTCGTCACCGAGTCGTCAATTACCGCCAGCACCTCCTGGTCGATCTGCTGGAGCGTCTTCTCTTCCAACATTCCGCTTGAAGTCACCTTGTTGACGAAGTTCACGAGACAGTCTCTGGTCTCGCGGACATTCTTGACCTCGTCCGGCGCCCGATAAGTCTGAGCATCTCCCTCGAAATGACCATAGTATCGATTGACTTTGCATTCGATCAGACTCGGGCCATTCCCGCGGCGAGCTCTCTGAACAGCTCGCCAATCATCAGACACGGCAAAAAAATCATGCCCGTCCACCATTACACCAGGCATATTGAATCCGTGGGCGCGATCGGCAAAATCGTGACATGCCCCGGCATACTTACAAGAGGTGGCTTCCGCATATCCATTGTTCTCAACCACAAAAATGCAAGGCAAGGACCAGATCGATGCAAGGTTAAGACTTTCCAACGTTGTCCCTTGGTTCGCCCCTCCTCCATCCCCGACAAAACTAACGGCGACGCCTCCACTCCCCAGCTTCTTGGCTGCCAACGCAGCACCACACGCAAGGAGGCCCGCCGCCTACAATGCCGTTGGTTCCTTACGCCTTTGCTGAGATCGGCAATGTGCATGGACCCACCCTTTCCGGCGCAAAGCCCATTCGTTTTTCCATAGATCTCCGCCATCATGCCGTGGTATTATCACATCCTTTGCCGCGGCAGCGCCCGTGGCCACGATGGGTGCTGGTAATCTTGTCGCGGTCATCCAGATGGAGGCATACGCCGGTGGCTATAGCCTCCTCCCGCGTAGAGATGGACAAACCCGGGTATCTGCCCGTCGCAAACTCCACATGAATACGTTCTTCAAACTCTGATCATTTTCATGATGCGGCTTTCAGCAATTCACTCTGGTTGAGTGGCATAAATACTGTTCTCCTTATCTCGATGGTCAAGGGCGCCGGATAGCATGAGGCCATGCTCGGCGGCCTTAGCCATGACTCGCTCCGTATCAATGGTGTGGCGACCTTGAAGATCAAGTTCTATCGTCACTGACTGGTTTGTCGGAAACTCCACTTCCCGTTCTCCGTCAAGCGCGACGCTCCCATCGGTATGCTTTATTTTCTGGGTGAGTTCGGGGGAATTTCACATACACAAGCCACTCCCAGGGGAACCACCAATCCCGGCGCAATTGGGGCTTTCAGTGGATCGTGGGAGCTTTCTCCGGCGGCACCAGATCGACTCGCAACCCATACGGTGCGCCTCGTGGTTCCGGCTGAGAAGTCCGGCCACAGACGAGAGCCCGAGGGCGTCGGGCTTCCGCAAAGGTGACGAAGATCTGATTCAAAGTGTCGGGACGCCAGATCGCCTTCGATCCAACCCATGGCTGCGTGGAGATCGACACATCCACCACAGCCGAGGTACAAGGCGCCCGTCAATGCTGACATGCAGGACCTTGTTTCGATGGGTGGCTTCAGACTTGAAACGCCGCCCGTCGCCACGAGGCCCGCCGCAATTCCGGCAATGGTGGCCTCACGGATTTGCGGAAAAACGTTGTTAGTCCCAGCAGGCCCATGATCGGGACTCGCCACAAACACTTGAGACAAGCCGATGCGTCCCGTCGCCACCGAGAACAACGATTGCCGCGACTCCATATTCCACCATGAGCTTGACCGCGTGCACTGTGTCGGCCGGCCCATCCTGAATTGACATATCGAGGAATTTCACCTCGGGCCACTGCCCCATTGCTTCGGGTGAGGTTAGAGCGCGGCGCACTCGCTCGGCCAATCCGCTGCGGTCAGGCATGATGAGCACTTGCCGAATCCCCGTGGAAGCCAAGGCCGTGAGCAGTCGTGAAATCATGCTGCACTTCTCGGCGAGCGGAAATACGGATGCGCGTGCCACCAATCCGCGGACATCCCGCCCAGAGGCGGGGTTGGCTACAATGCCTACCGGAGCGTTAGACATGGACATCCACTTCCCCCAACCAGTGCTCATGGCTCGGTGACCAGATTAAGGACAGCCCCTACGGCTTGGACTATCTCTGCAATTGTGGAATCACGTTTTACGGACTACAACGAGGGTCATATCATCGTGGGCAACGCCGTCTCCCACCCAATTTTGGAGACTCCTGGTAAGTTCCTGTAAGATTTCATCTGCCGATTGGTGACGGACCATTTGGACATATTCGGCCAGCCGTTTTTCCCCGAATTCTTCGCCTTGCGGGTTGTTAGCTTCAGTGACCCCGTCACTGTAAAACACGGCAATGTCACCCTTTTCTACCCGGACGGACTCTTCCGTATAGACGACCTCCGGCAAGATTCCTAAAACCGGCCCGCCGCTTTCAAGCCATTCAATCGTTCCTTGGCTACGCACCACCAGGGGGGCATTGTGCCCGGCATTGGTATAACAAATCTCTCCCGAAAGCGGATGAATCATGCAAAGGAAGAGGCTAATGAAACGGCTATTAAGCGAGGCTTGAACCAGAATACGATTGAGCCGCTCGAGCAATTGCGCCGGGCTTACGGCCTGTTCGGCCAGAACCTGGAATCTGGCCTGCAGGGTCATCATCAATAAGGCCGCAGGCATCCCCTTTCCACAAACATCCCCCACAACGATGGCCATTTGCCCGTCGGGATAAGTGACAAAGTCATAATAGTCACCCCCCACGGTTCGGCACGGCATGTTGTAACCTGCCAATTCCAACCCCGCCAACCGGGGAATCTCCCGCGGCAAGAATTGTCGCTGTATTTCCGCAGCCTGCTCCAGTTCATTGGCCAAGCGGCGGCGCGCATGCTCGACTTCCGCGAATCGTTCGCGTTCAATCCGTATCGCGGCCACGTTCGCCATGACTGTCAATAGATTCAAGTCATCGATGGTAAACTCTCGCAGCGGATGAGCCAAATCGACATAGATTAGGCCAAGGACTTGGGTATCCGTTTGGAGGGGGGCCGCCATGAGCGTGCGAACGTTCTGGGACACGATACTCTGCATGGATCGAAACGCCTCATCCGCCTGGGCATCACGAATCAGCAGAGAGGTCTTGTCACCGATGACGCGAT
Source organism: Terriglobia bacterium (assembly GCA_046331665.1). Lineage (GTDB taxonomy): Bacteria > Acidobacteriota > Terriglobia > Versatilivoradales > Versatilivoraceae > CAWBAT01. The sequence continues at coordinate 54,975 of JAXLQK010000012.1, forward strand.
CGCGGACGGTCGAACTTATCCGAAATCCGTCGCCGCACGACGCCCGCACGACGAGCTGCCCGTTTTCCGTGGTGAGAAGCACCCCACGCTCCGCCCCCACCGCCTCAATGGAAAGTTCCAAGATGACTTGAAACAGCTCCTGCAACGGCCTTCCCAAGGTGAGTTCACGTCCCGCCCGCAGGAAGGCTGTGATAGGCGCTTTCCAGCTTGTGGACGATGGACCCGCGGCCGACTTTGGCACAAGGGTCTGGCTTGAGATTACTTTATCCAGCGAGGTGCTAACCGCCTGATTCAACTCCAACTCGGAGGTCGAAGGGGCAAACACAACCGAAACTTCAGACACCCGAAGCTCAGGGGACTGAAAGACAATCTGCAGATGGCTCGCGGTAATTCGATCACCCGTTTTTAATTCTTGTTTCTCCTGAATTCGAACTCCGTTCAGGAAAGTTCCATTCTTGCTTCCCAGATCGCGTAAGACCCATCCCTTTTCTTCTTTTTCGAATGCCAAGTGACGCCGCGAGAGCCCGGAATCTTCCGGATATCCCAAGTCATTGTCGGTGGATCTTCCAAGGGTCAACGCTGGCCGATCCAATGGGACAGCCCGCGAAGTCCCATCCGGAAAGATGATGAAAAGCTCCCTCTCGTTTCGCGCGGAAGATTCTTGAATGGAGACTTGGCTAATGGGCTGATTCATATTTCAGGAGTTTTCATGGTCAAGGCCATACCAATGGCGCTTCGATCCCCCTGCGCAGAAGTTGAAGGGAATGGGTTGGGCTGGTCGTCAGGATCGAAAGAGTTCCCATTCTACCAGCCAATCCCGTTGGCGGTAAAGGTCAAGATAGACTACCCACCAAATATACCTGCCTATCTATGACCTCTTTTTCCCGAAGCCATTCGAGGTTATATTACGATTTATGAGTGACGTTCTTATCGCGGGTTGTGGCTATGTGGGTGTGGCACTGGGAGCGCGTCTTCATGCGGAGGGACATCGAGTTTGGGGATTACGGCGAAACGCGCATTTGCTGTCAGCGCCCGTTCAACCCATCGCCGCGGACCTGAGCCGACCTGAAACCCTTCACTCATTCCCCTCCTCCATGGAATATCTTTTCTATGTGGCTGCCGCCGACGATACGACCGAGTCGTCCTATCAAGCCACTTATGTCGAAGGGATTCGGAATATTCTCCATGTTTTGGAGCAGCAGAAGATTCAGCCAAGGTACGGCTTCTTCACCTCAAGCACGGCAGTCTATGCGCAGCAGAGCGGGGAATGGATCGATGAAGATTCTCCTGCCGAATCGTCACATTTCACGGGAGCCCGGCTCCTGGAAGCGGAACAACTTCTCAAAACAAGTCCGTTTCCATGGACGGTGGTACGGTTATCAGGGATCTACGGCCCCGGTCGGACTCGCCTGCTTGAGGAAGTCAGGCAGGGGAAGTTCACGCCCACCGGCGCATTCTCCTCCTACACCAACCGAATTCATCTGGAGGACTGCGCCGGGGTGCTCCATCACCTAATGCACATGGATTCGTTGCGGGAACTCTATATTGGTTCCGATGACGAGCCTGCCCAATTGTGTGACGTTGTTGACTGGCTGGCCCAAAAATTGAATGTCGCACCGATTCCGAGAACAAACATTCGCCTTGCCCCGGAAAATCGCTTTCGGACCAACAAACGCTGTCGCAACTCGCGTCTGGTAGCGGCAGGCTATCAATTTCGCTTCCCGACTTTCCGAGAAGGTTATTCAGCCCTTATCAAGCAGAGTGTTACCCCATGAAGACCAATTGGCGTGTATGGCGGTGGAGTCTTTGGCTGGTCCCTCTGATCCTGAGCGCGGCTGACATCCATCGAGCTGAATCTGAAAGACGCCATGTCCTGACCGGAATTGACATTTTGGAAGCAGAACAGTTTTCCCCCTTGCACGGACTCCGAGTTGGATTGATTACCAACCAAACGGGGCGCAATCATCTTGGGCAACGCACCCTGGATCTCTTGCGGAATTCGTCGCAGTGCACCCTGCTTCGAGTATTCAGCCCCGAACATGGACTCACCGGAAATTTGGACGGAAAAGTCGGAAGCCAAATCGATAGTCAGACAGGAGTAACTGTCTACAGCTTGTATGGTGAAACCCGGCGGCCGACGCCCGAAATGCTGCTGGGTCTCGATATTCTCATCTTTGACATGCAAGATATCGGGGCGCGCTTCTATACTTATATCACGACCATGGCCTACGCCATGGAAGCAGCCGGGAAAGCTGGAATCCGATTCATGGTTTTGGACCATCCGAACCCTGTGACCGGAACGCATGTTGAGGGGCCCGTCATCGATTCCGACCGCTTGAGCTTCATCGGATATTTCTCGCTGCCGGTACGCCATGGAATGACCATTGGCGAGTTAGCATCTCTTTTCAAGGGAGAGAACCGCCTCCCGGTACAACTGGAAGTGATACGAATGCAAGGCTGGAGCCGGAAGCTTTGGCTTGATGAAACTGATCTCACCTGGGTAAATCCGTCTCCAAACATCCGCAACCTGCGCCAAGCCACTCTCTACACAACCACTGCTCTCCTGGAAGCAACCAACGTCTCAGTCGGGCGAGGCACAGAAACTCCCTTTGAGGTCATCGGTGCCCCCTGGATAAACTCGGAGGAGCTGGTGCACTACCTTGACGCACGCCGGATTGTGGGAGTCCAATTTACCGCGGCGGAATTTACACCGGCGTCAGACCTTTACAGCGGTAAGCATTGCCAAGGCATCCATCTGACCGTTACCGACCGGAATCAATTTCAGTCCGTGGCCTGCGGCCTGGAGTTGGCCAAAGCCCTGGTGCGTCTCTATCCAGGTGAATTTCATCATGAAGAACTGATCCAGCGGATCGGCTCCGAGGCTGTGGTGGAAGGCATTCTCAAAAATCAACCGCTCGAAGAGCTGATGAAAGCAGACGAGGTCCCTTTCCTCCATTTCCTTCAAATCCGGAAAAAATACCTGCTTTATCCCGAATAGCCGAAAGCTCAAGCGCATCCTCAGAGCACCTCTTTGAGAATGATCGCCATTTTTTCGGCCGCAATTCGATTTCCTTCGAGGTTAGGGTGTACCTGATCCGTGGTATGTTTCCCTGATTCTATCCACCCCGTGGTATCCACATAGCGGACTTTGGGATCAGCCAAGCGTCGCACGGTCTCTTCGATCGCCGCGGCGTGAGCCCCAATGAACGGCCGCAAACAGAGAATCGTTGCCGTGGGATATTTCTTGCGGATGGTCTCCACATAGCTCTTGTAGAGTGCGGCAAACAATTCGCTGCTGGCACGATTGCGATCGTTGCTCCCCATGTTGATCACCACAACATCAGGTTGAGGAAGCGTGTCGATTGGAACTCCTTCGTAAATAAATGGGAAGGATTGCATAGCCGGAGGAACGCCACCATTTGCATTGACCGTCAATCCCAAACGTCCAAACCCCACGATCCGGGGTTCCGCCCCAACCATAAGCGCGCTCTGATAGGCCCAGGTCTGACGGCCATCGCTGAAACGAGGCCAGCCGCCCCGGTTTCCTTTTTCCTCCGGCGCCGGTTTGTGGACGAGAATTCCTTCCGTAATGCTATCTCCCAAATACTCGATCAATTTGAGTGGCCGCTGGGGTGGATCCAGTAACCTTCCTCCCTCCCCAAGTGTCACGCCACGGAAAATAACCGCGCTGACCAAGGGATTGTCCCAACGATTTTCCCACTCGCGAAAACCTTTGACGACAAGAGTGACCCGGTGGGGGCCTTCTGCCAAGGGAGTCTTAGCCAGTGGCATTTCTTCAGCCGGATTGATGACTTTCCATTCCCCCTCATCAATTTGAAGCCAGAGCGTAGGAAACTGCTGGGGATACTGCGTCGTGGTGAAGTGCAGTTTCACATTATTTCCCTGAAATCGGAACAGCAGGGTGCTCCCTGTATTGACGGTAACCGCTCCGGTACTGCCGGCATCATGGAGGTTCCATCGTCCCCAATACTGGAAATGGGGATCATCGGCGCTGACCGCTGGTGCGGTAACTTCCGAGGCCTGCAGGATCTGGCCCATGGGGATCCCCATGGCGCGAAGAATTCCCGCCGCCATCAAAAAGTCGCCCGCTAACTTCATATGGACTCCATCTGAAGTCGGATGAAAATCAGGAGCCCCTCCAATTTGGGTCGATCGTATCACCAGCGAGAAGAGGCTGTTCAGGTCGACCAGCTGGACCTTTTCCGCGATCGCAATTTTTCGCACCGCCTCGCAGTAACCTGCCAGCTTGAGATTTTCCGGGCCGAAAAGGTTTTCGTGGATCACCGTTGGCGTGAGGAGATAGATTTGAGCCGTGGTGGCCGCTTTCAGTTCACGGACCATTTGAGTCATGAGCTCGGTATATTTGTCCAACTCGACACCCCGGGGAGGCTGATAGAATCCATGCCACACATCGTTCACTCCGCAGGAGATGGTAACCACGGTTGGATTCTGATCGATGACGTCATGCCGTAAACGAGCAGCCATGTCGGGCGACTTATGCCCACCGATGCCGGCATTGATGATTTGAATCTTCAGTTCCGGATAAAAGCGGTCAAAGACCTTTTGCATGAACGCCTGATATCCTCCCGCTTGTGTAATGCTATCCCCCAAAGTCACAATTCTCTCTCCGGCTCGAAGTCGCACGTCGGCAGAGAGGGAGGATGCGGCCATCAACACCATCAACCCCAAAAGCAGTACTCTTTTCATGAGAAGTCCCCTTTCTTCGGCATTCCTAATTGCGGCGTTCTGTCTGGCACGAAGCCGCAACCGTGGTCTTTCCATCAACGATGGTTTGTCCATCCGCTGTGTTATGATAGCGCAATGATCTTTAGGCGTGAGATCACCAGGTCGTGATCTTTTCCTCCATGTCTCCAGACCCCTCGACCATTCTTCCCGAACTCCCGGCTGGCGCTTCTTTGCTCTTCATCCGGTTGCGTTCTCTCGGAGATATCCTGCTTTCCACACCGCTTTACGCCGCCATCAAAGCGTGGCGTCCCGATCTTCGAATCTCGGTCCTCGTCGAAAAACCTTACAACGAAATTCTCCGGCATAATCCTCATGTCGATCAAGTGGTGGCTGTCGGATCTCTCAACCGCTCGAATTGGGAAAAACTTCAATCACGTCTCTCGGTCCTGCGCTCACTAAGAAAGAGCCGTTTCGACTGTTGTATCAATCTCCATGGGGGCTCGACCAGTGCATGGCTGACGGCTTTGAGCAGAGCCCGCTATCGGGTGGGCCATCACCAGTTTCGGAATGCCTTCTCTTATAACGTGCGGCTCCAACCGGACAACCCCCACGCTGGAAAGAACAAACTCCACACCGTGGAGCACCAAATCCAATGGCTTCGGGCTCTGGGTCTGCCCAAGGCAGAAATTCCTCCGATGACTGTCGTCCCGGATCCCGATTTCCATGCGGCCGCGCAGGCACTTTTGGAACGTGCCGGATTGACGCCTGGCAGCCGCTACGTCGTCATTCAGCCAACTTCAAGGTTTTACACCAAAGAGTGGACTCCCGATGGATTTGCGGAGATCGCAGACTTCCTTAAGACTCGCTATGGTTTACCGGTAGTCCTGACGGGGGGACCCGGGGAAGAGAGAAAGCTGGAACTTGTCCTGGAAAAATCTCACTCGAAGCCGGCCATTTTGCGTCGTGCTTCCCTCTCGGAACTTGCCTGGGTCCTGAGCAATGCCTGTCTTTTTGTCGGGAACGATAGCGGCCCAACGCATCTGGCGGCCGCCTTGTCGATTCCCATAGTGGTCCTTTTTGGTTCTTCCAATTCGGTCTTGTGGTCTCCCTGGAAAGTCCCTCACCGGATTGTTCAAAACCCGTTCGACTGCAACCCCTGTCCAGGGTACAGCTGTCTCGTCTACCATGAGCCTCTCTGCATTCTAAGCATCACCGCATCCCAGGTGAAATCAGCCATTGAAACGCTAATGGAAGGTCCCGGTTCTAAAATAACTCTTGGCGCCTGAACGAAACCGGGCAAAATTTTTGCAAGCCGGCTTTGGTTTTTCCTCCCGATTCCGCCTGGGTTTGATCTTCGCCAGAGGCGAAAATTCAACTTTTCCAAAATCGACGGAATCAAAGGGTCGATTGATTCCTCGCCGGATTTTGCAGAATTTCAACCGAGCGTAATTTCTCATCCGAATTGAAGACGACTTTGCCGAGAAAGCGGTTGCCATATCCCCGCTCCAGGTGTAGCTGGCGCTGAGCGGGATCGCAAACCATCAAAATCAGCCGTAAAGTCCCCGCATGCGCCACTACGAGAATCCGACGGCCGCCGGACTCTTGTTTCAATTGCATCAGGAACCGCTCCACTCTGGCTTCCAGATCCAGGAACCCTTCTCCTCCGGGATAACGCCGTTGTGGTTCCAGCTTGTAATTCAAGAAGGCAAAGGCATCCGTAACAGACTTCTCCGTGAATTCTCCGTAATCCAGTTCGCGCAACAAGGGAGACAGGACCATTGGACAGGTGAGGGTCAAAGTCTCGCGAATGGCTTCAGCGGTTTGCCGCGCCCGCAGAAGGTCGCTGCAGTAAATCACGTCGAAGTCAGAACGTCCGATGGATGAGGCCACGTCGCTGGCATCTTGAATCCCTAATGCCGTCAAATACGAATCCTGCTGACCGGCAATTCGCTCTTCAAGATTGTGAATCGATTGTCCGTGTCTCACCAGATAGATTTCCGTCATGTCTTCCTTCGTTTTGTACGCGAATGGCGAAATGTCTTCAAAAGGGTCAACTCCCGGCGGTACCCTTCTTCTCCCCCCGGAGTTTCCAACACCATTGAGATCTCTTTGAACTGTTCTTCCTGCACCACCATCCTGAACGTTTCAGTCCCCAGGTAACCTTTTCCGAGGCCCGCGTGGCGGTCGACCCGGCTTCCCAGCTCTCGTGCGGAATCATTGAGATGGATGGAATGGACCCGTGAAGCTCCAATGACTGTCTCCAATTCCTTCAGCATGGCCTTGAAGGCCCGGGGAGCGCGCAGATCATAGCCCGCGGCGAAAAGGTGACACGTATCCAGGCAGATCCCCACGCGGTCCGGCTCTTTCACCAACGCCAAAATCTCCGCCAATTGTTCGAATCGATACCCCAGACTGGTCCCTTGTCCTGCTGTCGTTTCCAGCAATAGTCGAGTCGTGGCCTGTTTTTCCTGCTCCAGGACTAATTTCAGACTTTCGGCGATCCGCTGGAGCCCTGCCTTTTCTCCGCTCTCGCAATGGGATCCGGGATGAAAAATGAGGCAGGAAATTCCGAGCTGATGGCACCGGATCAGCTCATCACGCAGTGCCTCTCGGGAGCGCCGGAGAGTTGTCTCCTCGGGACTGGCCAGATTGATGAGATAGGAGGCATGACAGACGACCTGCCTCACCTGACTGTCGCGGAGGGCTGAACGGAAGGCGGTGACCTCGTTAGAGGTCAGTGGTCTGGATTTCCACTGCCTCTGATTCCTCGTAAAAATCTGAATACATTCACAACCCAGCCGTTTTCCGTTTTCGGGCGCCTGATCGAGTCCTCCAGCGATTGACACATGCGCTCCAAGCAAACCTGGTAAATTCAATCGTTAGCTCTCCAAAGGGAAATCCGGCGGGCAGGCTGGATTCTTTCTTTTTCCCGCTTTTGGATGGGTAAAGGGTTCAATCGCCAGCGGTCCACTTCGACACTTTAACGCGAGGGACTCGACTATTTCAAGATCGATCCGCGCGGAACCACGCTCATACTGGAGATTCCACCTCCTTTTTTTCTTGGCGAAGCCGCTTGTCCCGGGGAAATCCCTTTACAAGGAATAGGGGATTCGATAGATTGCCAGCGATCTCTCCTGGATGAAGCACAAGGGGTTGAAATGCGGATTTCTAGGACACAGCAACTCGGGATCGCACTGCTGGCAACCCTTCTCTTCGTGCTTGTGCTCCTTCGCTCCTTTTTGTCTTCACCATGACTCCCCCCTTAGTTGTCGTGCTGGGTCCGACCATGAGTGGAAAATCCGGCCTGGCCGTGGAGCTCGCCAAGCAATTCTCCGGCGAAGTGCTCAGTTGCGATTCCGTGCAGGTTTATAAGGGATTCAACATCGGCACAGCCAAGCTCACCCCGCTCCAGCAACAACAAATCCCCCACCACTTGATCGACATTGTCGAGCCTGCCCAGCTCTTTACGGCGGGGGACTATGCGAGGATCGGAAGAGAAGTGCTCGCAGACGTCAGCCAGCGACGGCAGTTACCGATCATTGCTGGAGGCACCGGGCTTTACCTGAGAGCCTTACTGGAAGGGCTGTTCGAAGGACCAAAGCGTTCGGAAGCCCTGAGACTGGAATTGACCGAATTGGCAAGTCTGAAGGGAGTCGAATATCTTCATGGGACACTGATGGAGGTGGATCCGGGTTCGGCACAGCGAATTTCACCCCAGGATCAAGCCAAGCTGATCCGGGCCCTGGAAGTTTTTTATCTGACCGCCAAGCCACTATCACAACACTGGCTCAAAGGACGCGATCCGCTGCAAGGATATCGCGTGTTGAAATTAGGGCTCAATCCTCCCCGGCAACAACTCTATCAAGCTATTGATCTCCGCGTTGAACAAATGTTTAATGAGGGATTAGTGGAGGAGGTACAGTCTCTTCTGGCCAAAACAGGTTCTTCCACGGCAAATGCTTTTCAATCCCTCGGGTATTCTCAAACGATCCGATACCTGCAGGGTGAATTGGATTTGGTCGAGGCGATTTCTCTCACTCAGCAGGGAACGCGTCATTACGCCAAACGGCAAATGACCTGGTTCCGAAAAGAAAAGAATGTTCACTGGCTGGAGGGTTTTGGTTTTGACGCGGCAATTCAGGCTTTGGCGTTCCAGGAAGTTGCAAGCCTCCTGAAAAAGGAAAACCGTCATTAGATCGCGGTTGGGTTGAGTCCCCTGGCCCGGGAGAATCGCAGTAAGAAAGCATACCATCCATGAATTGACCCGCGGCGAAATTGCAGGAACATCTCGAAAGGAGCCTATGGAAAAGCAAATTCAAAATATTCAGGATGTCTTTCTGAACAATGTCAGAAAAGATAAAGCCTTGACCACGATTTACTTGATGACCGGCGCGAAGCTGACGGGCAAGATCAAAAGCTTTGACAAGTACTCGGTAATCCTGGAATCGAATCATCAGGATCAGCTCATTTTCAAACATGCCATCACCAGTGTGGTCACCGGGAAATTGGCCTCGGCCGAGACTGGCCCTGCGGCTCCCCCTCAATCTTAAGTCCACTTCAGGGATTCGATGGATTCCAAACGAACACGAAAAGAAAGGGCAATATTGTGCGGTTGCCCGTTAAAAGCGTCACGCCTCGCTGCTTCCAAAGGCCGTGATCGCTTCACCCCGGAAGAATCGTTGGAAGAATTGCGCTCATTGGTGATCTCGGCAGGAGGAGAAGTCGTCGAACAGGTTCTCCAAGAATGCATCCAGTACCATCCCGCCACGTTGATTGGTAGAGGCAAGCTCGAAGAACTCGCGGAAATGCGGAAACAGAAAAAGGCCGACTTGGTCGTTTTCGATGAATCGCTGTTCCCTGCGCAGCAACGAAACGTCGAACAGCGGATTGGCTGCCGCGTAATCGATCGCACGCAACTTATTCTCGACATCTTTGCCCGCCGGGCCAGGACTCGCGAAGGCAAACTGCAAGTTGAGTTGGCGCAACTGAACGATCTCCTGCCGCGATTGACAGGGAAAGGCGTGGAGCTCTCCCGTTTAGGAGGAGGAATAGGGACTCGCGGGCCGGGGGAAACCAAATTGGAAACTGACATACGAAAAATCCGGCGGCGAATTCACACCATCAAACTGGCCCTGGAACATGTTCGAACCCAACGAGCCTTGCATCGAGGATTGCGGAGCTCTGTTCCTGTGGCCATGATTTCGCTGGTGGGTTATACGAACGCAGGGAAGTCGACTCTTTTTACCCTGTTGACCCGAGCCGAAACCCTGGCCTCGCAGCAGGTATTTGCGACGCTTGATCCGTTACTGCGCAGGCTGCCTCTTCCCTCCAAGCGCCAAGCGGTCCTTTCCGACACGGTGGGGTTCATCAACAAACTGCCCACCAGTCTGGTCTCCGCTTTTCGGGCCACCCTGGAGGAAATTGGTCAGGCCTCCCTGCTGCTTCATGTCATCGATGTTTCGGTTCCCCATTGGCCGCAGCAGCGGCAATCTGTCCTCGAGGTTCTCGACAGTCTGGGTTATGCCTCCAGACCGATCTTGGAGGTTTACAACAAGATCGATTTGGTTTCCTCGACTCTAGTTCCAGACAGTCGCTACCCTGCTGTCCCCATCTCGGCCATACAAGGAACGGGGATCTCCCATCTTCTAAAGACCATCGACGAATTGTTGGATCAGGACTCTTTGATCCGAGCCACCTTTATGTTTGACCATCGCCACTCCCACTACGTGTCACAACTCCATGCCCAGAGTCGCCTGATCAAGGAAACCTATACGGAAGATGGCGTCAGGGTGGAAGTCGAAGCCCCAAGCTCCCTCGTTCAAAAATTCAAGCCGTTTCAAATCTGAGGATCGCCATCCTCAAAGCCGCCTTTACAGCAGGAAGGTCCTCCAACTGAAAACCTGGGTGCTACAGATCGTCCGTACTGAACTGCTCCCGGGGAAAGTCAGGAACCTTTACTTTGAATTCTGAAAAGATGTGCTTGGGCTCGGCGGGGGGAAGAGAAAATCAGGTGAGATTCTTTCGAATCCAATCGTTGGCGTACTTGAAGTCAGGAAAATCCTTCTCGCGCAATTTGAATTCCCGCGTATGCCGGGTTCGACAGTCGAAGTTGGCTGAGTCAGCCGAAGTCGCATGCAACATCTCGTGGTAGAGCACATAAGAGACCACAGCTTCGGGAACACCCGGATCATCGAAGATGCGGCTGATCGTAATGGAATGATGGGAAGGATCAAAATGCCCGAGCAGCCGGCGGCTTTTTCTCAGGCTCCAACCCAATTGGACCCCATGGAGCCGCCCGTCAAAAAATCGCTGATTCAACTGGGTGAACAGGGCATGCAAATTGAAATGGGAGCCCTGGGGAGTGGACTGCAGTTTTCGGCCGCGTTGACTTCGGTTGGTTTGAGATTTCCTTTTCATATCGGCGGAATTGACAAAGGCCCGGTATTTTTCCAAAGCCGACTGGGGAATCCGGCGACGGTACAATTTCGACAAAAGGATGACAGCCAACGCCTCGATGATCTCCAGCGGAGCCTGTTCGAACAAATCACTTAGCCGCACAAAAAGAACTCCCTGACGCAGGCGAATCGTGTGATTAATTCCCACAAACGGATAAAACTCGATGTGAATCGACGGACATCTCCCGAGATGCCGGAGTCGTTCCAACACATCTTCAAATTTCCGGCGCACCTCTTGCATAAAAGTGAGACTGCTTTCCGCGAATAGGGAGAATTGCGTCATGGGTTACTGTTTTTTCTCGGCGGCCTTCTTGGCCTCTTTGATTCGTTTGATTTCCTCGACCAAGTGATTCATGGTCTTTTGCAAATCTTCGGCGAGCTCGCGTTGCGCCTGGAGAATTTCTTCGTCAACTTCCCGCTCGGATTTCTCCAATCCTTTCGTGTCAAACCCCCTGAACCATTGTTGTTGTTTCTGCAGGTATCCGTCCAATTTGTTCAAGGCCTTCAAAAATTCTTTCGGGTCCATGGGCAGATTCCCGGAGTTCTCAATGTTGGTGCTGACCTCATCGAGGCAGTCGAGATAGTCATTCAGCAACTCTTCCAGAGTTTTGGGCGCCTCTTTCTTCTCTTTGGCATGGGATTCGCCGCCATTAGGCTTTGCAGGCTCAGAAGCCCGGTCCGGGGAGATTGGCTCCTGCTCCCCTTTCTCTTCCTTTGCCGCGTCTTTGTGGACGCTTGCCGAGCGAACTTCTTCAAACCGCCTATTGAGGAACCCTGTCAGCAGATTCATTCGCAGCTCCGGCTGCTGGGCGTCTCGGAGTTGATTGGTTTCTTCCAGGGTCAAATAATCCCGCTTCTGTGCGGCGGCTGAACCCACGAGGATGCACATCCAACCCCACGCATAAAGCAAAAGGAAGGGATAACGGGTCAAGCGTGCCGGGATTTTCATGGAAGGCCTCCGCTCTACTTCATATCCTTTCTTTTTCCAAAATTGCTCTCTCCAAAAAGCTCCACCATCATATTTTCCTGGGTTGTACTCACTTCAGCAATGACTCCTTCCAATGGTTTGGATTGTTCATAAGGGTAAAGGGCGCGAAGGTCATCGAGCCGTCGAAGCTGTTTTCGCAAGGCCAGTTCAAAATCTTTGAAACCCGCAGGGTTTTTTTGGGCGTTCCGTCCTGAAACTTTCAGTAAATCACGGGTTTGCCGGATCAAGTCTTGATATTGAGACAGTCCCTGGTCGGCTTCGGGAAATTGCCTTTGCTCGGCGAGGTGAACCACGACCTGCAATTGGTGGTTGGACATCTCGATCAGAATTTTCACTTTCTTGATCGGGTCCGCGGTGGCCTTGAGTTTCTCTTCAAGCTTCTGGTAGTTTTTTTCGGAATCTTCCGGAGCAGACTGGACTTGGATAGGAACGGTTATCCAAAGGGCAAACAGACCCGCGGCAAACGGGAAGCTCAATCCACGATATCGAAACTTGCGTAAGGCGGACATTGAAGTCAGAAGCCTAAGACCATCCTAGTGTTTTTTTCTCGTTTTCCTCAAGACCTTGAGTCGTTCCGTGGCCTGAAAATTCTGGACGTCATTCTTGCCTTGGTCCAGTTCAAGGAATTTTTGGTAGTTCGCCATCGCGTTTGGGACATCTCCCAGTTTATCGTAGGCCAGGCCGAGGTAAAAATAGGTCCCCGAGAATTCGGGCCGAGATTCCTTGAATTTGGAGAAGGTGACTATCGCTTCGGGGAACTTCCCCACCAGAACAAAGACCGCCCCTAAATTACTATAGCACTCAATGCAATCGGGTTTGAGTTTCAAGGTCATCAAGAAGGATTGTATGGCACATTCATCATCTCGCTGGTGGAGACAGAGGGTTCCCAAGTGGAAGAGCAGATCCGGATCCTTGGTGCTGAAGGCTTCTCCTTTTAGCAAGGTCATGCTTTTCGCCGGCTGCCCGGCCTTCTCATAGGCCGAAATGAGATCCATAATCAGTTCATGTTTCCGCGTTTTGTCGGATTGAAGTGAAATCGCTCGTTCGAAATATTGGGCAGCGGCGCCATAGTCTTTTTTCTTGGAAAGGAGGTGGGCCATCATTTCCTGAACATGTGCATCCTGATTTTTTTCTTCTGCCAGGGGTTTAAGGATGGCCTCACATTGGTCCAATTGATCTGTTTGAAAGTAAATGTCTGCCAAACTCATGTCCAGCTGAGGATCCTTGCGGCCTCCGGCTTTGGCCGCCGACAAATGTTCCTCCGCCGGTTTCCACTCCTGCTGTCTGAAGTAAATGGCCCCGAGTGCGGTGTGGACCTCAACCTTATCCTGCTCCTCCTTCGCCAGCGATAAAGCCCGCAAGAAAGGAGGGATCGCCAGGGTGGGACGCCCCGCTCCTTCCTGGGCCTTCCCTTCCAGGAAATTGGCATGAAAATTCCCCGCTTCGAGTTTCTGCACATTCCGAAAATGGGGAATCGCCCCATCGAAATCCTTGCGGTTGATCAAGATAATGCCCCAATTGAGCTCTGCCTCCCAAAGCTTGGGATTAATATGGAGAGCCGCTTCGTAGGACTGAATGGCTTCATCGGGTTTTCCAAGCCGGGTTAGAGCCAAACCAATCCCGAAGTGGGCAGCCTCATTTTCGGGGGTATCTTCCAAAGAGAGGCGGTACTCCTGCACGGCCCCCTGAAAGTTGCCTTCGCTCAGTAGTTTTTGCGCCTTGTCGAAATGCTCTTCGCTTGCCGATTTCACTGAACTCCGGCGGCCTTCCGAAGTACCGGTGGACTTGCTTTTAGCATTCCGGGCTGGGGTTTGAGCGCTGGCGAGAGAAGCAAAGCAGAGGGCCGCCTGCAGGCACAACACCAAGCTCACGATCATCGTTCGAAAGGAAAATGGGTTCATCAGACAGAATCTAGGTCACAGAATATCGGATGCTACTTAGACAGAAGGAATCACAATTAAACCGGAGCTCCGGACCTGGTTGAATCCCTTTACGAATTCCCGCCAACCGGGGAAAGAAGATTTCTGAGATATTGACCGGTATAGCTCCTTGCAACCCGCGAGATGTCTTCTGGAGTACCGCAGGCAACCAGTTTCCCCCCTCGATCCCCTCCCTCGGGACCAAGATCAATGATCCAGTCAGCCGTCTTGATGACATCCAAGTTATGTTCAATGACAAGCAAGGTGGCGCCTGTCCGTAAGAGTTTTCGAAAAGCAATCAGCAATTTATGGATGTCATCAAAATGGAGACCCGTGGTCGGCTCGTCAAATATATACAAGGTACTCTGCTTCACCTGCTTCACCAGATAGGAGGCTAGTTTCACGCGTTGAGCTTCCCCGCCAGAAAGAGTGGATGCAGGCTGGCCTAGCCGCAAGTACCCTAGCCCGACTTCCTGGAGAAATTTGAGGCGGTTGGTGACGCGGGGCACGGCCGAAAAAAAGGCGAGGGCTTCCCGAACAGTAAGCTGGAGCACGTCATAAATGTTCTTGCCCTTGTAGCGGACTTCAAGGATCCCAGGTTTGAAGCGCATTCCTTTGCATTCTTCACAAATCAATTCCACATCGGCCAAAAATTGCATCTCCACGGTAACGGTGCCATCCCCCTCACAGACTTCGCAACGCCCACCGGGGATGTTGAAAGAAAAATGCCCCGCCGAATAGGATCGGTTCCTCGCTTCTGTGGTCGCGGCAAACAAGTCACGGATGACATCGTACGCTTTCGTATAGGTCACAGGGTTGGAGCGGGGTGTTCTCCCGATCGGTGACTGATCCACCAACACGACATCCGAAATCCATTGGTCACCTTCCATGGAACGGAAATTCCCTTTTTCGGGGGACTCGCCGCGCCTGGCTTTGATCGCCGAAAAAAGGACATCATGTACAAAAGTGGACTTCCCTGAACCCGAGACCCCGGTAATGCAAGTCATGACACCCAGGGGAATAGCCACGTCCAGTCCTTTGAGATTGTGCTGACTCGCTCCAAAAATTTTGAGCCAGTGGCCGCTGGGAGAAAGGCGGGTGGCAGGCAGGGGGATTTTCAGCTCTTGCTTCAGGTAACGTCCCGTCAACGAATGGGGAGCGTTAAGGATTTCCTGAAAGTTTCCGGCGAACACGATCTGGCCGCCTTGCTCGCCTGCCCCAGGGCCCAAGTCCAGAATGCGGTCCGCCGCCTTCATCATCTCGGGTTCATGTTCCACCACCAAAACCGTATTCCCCGTGTTGCGCAGGTTTTTCAAAATCTCGATCAAGCGCGAATTGTCTCGAGGGTGGAGTCCGATCGAAGGTTCGTCGAGAACGTAAAGGACACCGACCAAGGCAGATCCCAGCGAGGTCGCCAACTGGATGCGTTGGGATTCCCCCCGGACAGAGTCGACGCCAATCGATCAAGGCTCAAGTACTCCAGCCCGACATCCAATAAGAACCTCAGCCGCAACCGAATTTCTTCCAGCACCTTTTCACCAACGGATGACTCAAAGGGGGACAAGTTCAGAGATTCAAAAAACTGGAAAGCCTGTTCCACGGTCATGGCGCAGACAGTGGAGATGCTTTTACCGGCGATTTTGATGGCCCGGGCTTCCGCTCTCAGGCGGGATCCTTCACATTCCGAGCACAGTGTGTACCCGCGGTAGCGGCTCAAAAAAACGCGGATGTACAATTTGTATTTCTTGGTTTCCAAGCGTTCAAAAAAACGGCGGATTCCAATAAATTGATCATCGCCTTGATAGATAAGTTCCTTTTGCTCACTGGGCAGGGAGCGGTAAGGAACCGTCAGCGGAATGGCATGGCGCTTGGCGAATCGCTTGAATTCGGCACTCAAGGCCCGGTAGCGCGGCTTGGTCCAAGGCTCGATGGCACCCTGCTGAAGACTTTTCTCCACATCGGGAACCACCAGTCCCATATCAAAGTCGATGGTGTTTCCAAATCCCTGACACCGCGGGCAGGCTCCAAACGGACTGTTAAACGAAAACAGCCGCGGCTCAGGGCTGGTATACTCGATCTGGCAATGGCGGCATTCGAATTTCTCACTGTAGAAAAACCTGACGCCGGGGGCGAGGGGTTGACTCCACGACGATGGCGCCCGCTTTTTCCCATCCGGAGGCTGTGGTTCCATGCCACTGGACACCGGGGGGAGACTGACAATCTCGACGGTGACATGTCCGTCTCCTTCACGGCAACAGGTTTCCAGGGAATCGGTCAGTCGCTGGCGAGACTGGGCATTGATCTCGAGCCGATCGACAAGCACCAACAACTCGCGTGTAAAATCCAGTTCGAGGAAGGCCTCAGGAGAAGACAAATCATAAATTTTCTGATCTTGATACAGACGCAGAAATCCTTCTCTCCGCAAATCCATGAGCACTTCACGTAAGAGATCCTCTCTCGTACGGCTCTTCTTCCTGTTTCTCGCCTTCTCCGCCGGGTGGCGGCTTTCTTTTGCTTTCCGATAGGCTTCGAAAGGAAAGAGAAAATAAAGCCGGGTGCCCTCGGGTAAGGAAAGAAGCCGCTGGGCCACCTCACTCATCTCGTCCTTGCTGACTTCCTGGTGACAGCGAAGGCAAACGGTGCGGCCCACGCGGGCGAACAACAGGCGCAGATAATCATAGACCTCCGTCACGGTGGCAACGGTGGACCGGGGGTTGCGCACGGCGTTTTTCTGGCGGATGGCGATGGCTGGCGCGATTCCTTCAATTTCTTCCACCTCCGGCTTTTCGATGCGCTCCAAGAACTGGCGGGCATAGGCGGACAGCGACTCAATGTACCGACGCTGTCCCTCGGCATAAATCGTATCAAAGGCCAGGCTGGACTTTCCCGATCCGCTGACGCCGGTAATGACCGTCAGGTGATTGTGCGGAATTTCGCAGCTGACATTTTTCAGATTGTGGACTCTGGCACCCTTGACTACGAGAGATTCATGATTCATGCAGTCCTCATTCGCCATCCGTCCCTCCATGTTTCACGGCGGAGGGGTTCAAAACCTTTTATTATAGGTAACAGCAGAAACGGTTTCAAGCGGGGTGATGAGCTGTAATATACTCGGAAATTCCTATGAGCTCCCTTCCCGACATTTCTCTTGTCATTCCAGCCTATAATGAATCCTTCCGTCTGCCGGGAACGCTCGAGATCATTCGGGATTATTTGCAGCAGCAAACCTGGACGGCGGAAGTGCTTGTCGTCAACGATGGATCAACCGATCAAACGGTTCAAGTGGTTGAACAGTTTGCGGCCCAATGGACCGCCTTGCGGCTGGTCGATAATCATGGGAACTTTGGCAAAGGATATAGTGTTCGACATGGAGCGATGCAGGCCCGAGGGGAGATCGTCCTGTTCAGCGACGCCGATCTTTCCGCCCCCGTGACCGAAGTCCCCAAGTTAATCGAGCCCATTGTCCAAAACGAGTGCGAGATAACCTTCGGATCGAGAGGGATTGACCGTTCCTTGATCGGAGTTCACCAATCGCGCCTCCGGGAGCTTTCGGGAATGCTCTTCAATCTGATGGTCCGAGTTGTCACGGGACTCCCTTTTAAGGACACTCAGTGTGGTTTCAAAGCCTTCCGGAGAGAGGTCGCCTTGCCTGTATTTGAACGCCAAACCATCATGGGTTTTGGATTTGACCCGGAAATTCTCTACATCGGGAGGAAGCGAGGACTGCGCTTGAAAGAAATCCCTGTTCGCTGGAATCATGTGGAGGGCACGACGGTGGATTTTTTCCAAGACTCCTGGAGAATGCTTCTGGACCTGTTGCGGATCCGTTGGAATGACATTAAGGGAAGCTATCAATGAAAGGAATTCCCATGACGAAGCTTGGAGTCAATATTGATCATATCGCGACACTGCGGGAGGCCAGAAAAACAAATGAGCCCGACCCTGTGGCGGCCGCGGTCATTGCCGAACTCGCCGGGGCACATGGGATCACGGTTCATTTGAGAAGTGATCGCCGGCATATTCAGGATCGTGACGTGGAGTTGCTGAGAGAGACGGTAAAGACCCGGCTCAACCTGGAGATGGCCGCGACGGAGGAAATGATCGGCATTGCCCTGGATATCAAGCCGGACACGGCAACGCTGGTCCCGGAATTCCCGGGCGAGATTACAACCCAAGGCGGATTGGATTGCGTCCGCCACTTTGAACATCTCTACGACCAGATCCACAAACTCACTGCCGGAGGAATCTCGGTGAGTCTTTTTATCGACCCGGTTCAACTTCAAATCGAAGCGGCCCAAAAGCTGGGGGTCCCTCTCGTTGAGCTGAACACCGCCCGCTATTCCGAGGCGTCCCTTTATCAAACCTTGAGAACGGAAGGAGACATCCAACGGGCCCTTGAGGAAGTCCGCTCGTCCGCCGAGCAGGCCGACGCCCTCGGGATGCAGGTCCATGCCGGCCACGGATTGACCTACCGGAATGTTCGGGAGATATCACGGATTCCGGAAATTCAGGAACTCAACATCGGCCATAACATCATTGCCCGGGCCGTGTTGGTGGGACTTCGTCAGGCGGTGCAGGAGATGGTCGCGCTGCTGCAGGAATCCTGAGCCCGGGGGCCGGCCGCAGATCTCAGCTCGGACGGCTCCTCCTTCAATGGCATCAGCTGATGCGAAGGGTTGCGGAAGATCTTCCTGCGCTTAACTCTTCAAGCTGTTGATGAATTGGTCAAAACTGCCAGCCCACTTGGCAACCGTTTTTTCCGGCCCAACCAGCTTGAAAAACCAAGGCCCCTCGCCGGTTTCGATCACCGCTGCCAGCATCCGATAGCCGGGACGCGGTGCGGGGTTGCCCATCATGGTATTCGTGTAGGTTCCGCTGACATCGACCAGGGTCACTTTCATTCCAGAAACGGTTCGAGTGCTGGTCTTTGCCTTGTCCTTGGAGGAGGATCCATCGGATTGGCTGATTTGACCGATCCAGCGGTCAATGTTCGCTTCGACCGAACCCCCTTGTCCCTGCCCAAAATAGAACGCCACGAGCTCGGCGTCTTCAGGATCCCCTTCGCTCTTGGGAAGGCTGAACTGAGCCTTTCTCATGGACGAGGTCGGCGTCTGTTCCACCCATCCATCCGGAATCGCCACGCTGAACGGACCGATCCTGGGCCCTCCCCCACCGGCGGCCGAGTGCGATGACACAGCCGAGGTGCTCGCCGGAGTGGAAGATGATTCACTCTGAGATGATGTATCCGGTTCGTGGGAGCATCCGGCACCGATTAGCATCAGCGTCAATAGCGCAATGCCCCACACAGCCCATCCGGCGAGGCGGTAAGATTTTGCTGGAGATTTCATGGCACGACCCTTTCTCCTAAACATAGGTGAATTTCTTCGACTTACATTCCCATGATGTTGTAACCGCAATCGACATAAATGACTTCGCCGGTAATCCCCGAGGACATGTCACTGGCCAGAAAGACCCCGGTATCGCCAATTTCTTTTCCAGCCACATTGCGCTTTAGCGGCGCATGCTCGGCGTGATACTTCAACATATCGGTAAACCCGGCAATACCGCGGGCTGCCAAGGTATTGACCGGACCGGCACTCAAAGCATTGACCCGAACATTCTGAGGGCCCAGATCATAAGCCAGGTAGCGCACGGATGCCTCCAGAGAGGCTTTGGCAACTCCCATCACATTGTAATGCGGGACAACTTTCTCAGCCCCGTAATAGGAAAGGGTCAGAATGCTTCCGCCTTCCGTCATCAGAGGAAGAGCCGCCCGGGTGACGCCAATCAGGGAATAAGCGCTGATGTCCTGCGCCACGCGAAAGGCCTCTCGTGTGGTGTGGATGAAACGGCCTTCCAGGGCTTCTTTGGGGGCGAAGGCAACGCTGTGCAGAATCAAATGGACCCGCCCGAAATTGCCCTTCAGCCGCTCGAATACCTGCTCAATCTCTTCGTCGCGCGTCACATCACAAGGATACGTGGGCGTGTCGGGACCGAAGGTGGCCGCCATTTCCTCCACATTGGACTTGAGTCGTTCTCCCTGATAGGTAAAAGCCAGACGGGCTCCCGCCTGATGCCAGGCCTGGGCAATACTCCAGGCGATGCTTCGCTTGTTCGCCACTCCAAAAACCACACCGAACTTGTCTTGTAACATAACCCTCCCCTGATAGGAACAAGCGCTGACTTTATCAAGAGCAAAGCCGGGAAGCAAGCTTCACCGCATGCGTCGGGCATCCATGAGTGTGCCTACCAGCACCAACGTCGTTTCAGTCCCTTGAGGTTGGCCCGATGGTCCAGCTTTATTTTACAAGCGCTTCGCGGTCGGTGCGGGGTTTCGAGCCTAATGAAATCAGAGGGATTCCGGACTGGCTGGAAGGGTTTGTGGTCTGAGGCGAACGCCAATTATCAATCATGGCGACTTGTTGTACGCAGGATACCGTACAGTAGGGAGCACAATATTTCTTATTCAGATACTCTTGCCGCAAATGTTCACGAGTGTACTCCGACAGCGGGATGGCGGGGCAACCCCGCTGCTGGGAACAGTAATGCACAAGTCCATTTTCGCAAATATAGAGATAGCGCGCCCCTGCCCGGCAGCGCCATTCGTTTGGTTTCCCGTAGGCGATATTGCGTTGAAATTGATTGAAGCGAGCAAAAGATTTGTTTCCAATTCTCTTGAGTTTCTCGTAGACCTCGCGTTCCTCCGTCCCGAGCGGCCGCAATTGCCCCTCTCCATCATGAATGATTCCCAAGGTGGTACTGAATTTCAGCGAGCTGGCCTTCTCGGCCACCTTCAACGCGTCTTGCGGATGGGAAATCCCGGCACCCACGACGGAATTGATGTTCACGCCAAACTCGGCATGCTCGGCCAGCATTTGCAGTTTCTTGTCCAAGACCTTCAGGCTTTTCTTTGAAACCTCATCAGGAACAGCATTATCGATGCTGATTTGCAGATGTTCCAGCCCGGCCCGGTTCAGTCTTTCAATGCGCTCCACCGTCAGGAGATAGCCATTGGTTATCATGCCGGCAATAATCCCTCGACGGCGCATATGACGAATAATTTCATCGAGGTCGGGGTGGAGCAAGGGCTCTCCCCCGCTGATGGTGATAATCGACGTTCCCAGCCTCGCCAGATCGTCGATTCGTCGCAGCATTTCGGCGGTAGGAACCGGTTTGGAGAAATCATCAAATTCGTTGCAATAAGTGCAAGCCAGATTGCATCGTCGTGTCGGGATGATGTGGGCGAGAACCACGTGGCGGGTCGAGAGGAGCCCTTTGGCAATCATTCGCAATTCGCGCAAACGCCGGTGGAAAAATTTGACCCGCCGACGAATGCGTTTTTTGACTGAATTCATATCTGGTCTTTCGATGGAACGAAATGTTTCTCTAGGAGATTCGGCCCCTGCATTGTCTGTCCCTTAGCGGCTCCCAGCTCCGAGGGCTGGCCATGTTAAAAGAAAGCGCCTGAAGAATCAATCCTCTTGCAGGCAATGACCACCGTTCGCACCTCAAGGGATCAAAATCACCGCCGACTTGCGTCTTTGGGCTGCCGTTTCTCCGATCCCAGAAACTCCTCAACGACCTCCAGAAAAGCCCGGCATGCTCTTGATAGATAACGATTTTTCCGATAAATCAGCCCCAGTTTCCTCACCAATTTGACATTCTTGATCGTTATCAGTTTCAAAGAGCCCTGTTCGATTTCTGCCTGAACATAACTTTTGGGGACTATGGAAATCCCCATCCCAATTGAAACAAACTTCTTAATCGTTTCGATGCTTGCCAATTCCATGGTGATATTCAATTTGCTCCACTGCTGGCCAAAGATTTTCTTGAGCCGCTCCCGGGTCGTTCCCACCTTGTGAAATATGATGGGGTACGGAATCAGTTCATCCAACCGCACGGAGGTCTTCACCGACAAGGGGTGCTCAGGGCTGGTAATCAAGGCCATTTCATCTTCTGCAATGGGGATAATCTGCAAATCGCGGTGGACCACAGGCAAGGTCACGATGCCAAAATCCAATTGATTGTCGAGGATCTTCTCCAGGACCTTTTTGGAGAAATTCCGATAAATACTGATCTGCACATTGGGATACTTGTTCTGATACAAGGAAAAGATCTGGGGCAGGACGTAAATGCAGGTCGACTCGTTGGCCCCGATGTGCACTTTCCCCTGGGGGGAAGCATTGAGCTCCGTAATGGCCAGTTTGGCCTCGTCATGTAATTGAAGCAGCCGGTCGGCATAATGGAACAACAGTTCCCCCGCCTGAGTGAGTGAGACCTTCTTGCCGATCCGATCAAACAACTTTTGTCCCAGTTCCTCTTCCAGCAGGCGGACTTGCGTGCTAATCGCCGGCTGAGTCCGAAACAATCTCTCGGCAGCCTGGGTGAAGCTCCGGCAAAGCGCCACTTCATAAAAATTTCGAATCTGGTCGAGGTTCATCGTCTTGTCGGAGGGCTGCCGCCTTCAAGCAAGATAAATTCAGCTTATTGAAATTATACCATTCATAAAATAGGCTTGCGACCGCAAATTGGGTCGGCTGAACAAGACGGGGGAAAATGAATCGGGAATTCATGGAGCCGGGCTGGCGTTAGAGGAGCGGGACAGAGCTATTTCTTGAACAGGGCATCAAAGGCGTCCCGAGCGCTGGTAACTTTGTTGGCCGACGTGGTATCCCGTTCGATCGCCTTCTTCGGCTTAAAGGTGGCACATTGGTTGCGAATGTTTTTTCGGGGGATTCTTTCAGGAATCGGCTGCGTACACTCAAAGCGCGCTCCGGTGTCAAACCAGGTACATTGCTTGCACGTGTGCAGATCGGCCTTGCATTGCGGACATTGGCTTTCCAGTTCAATTGCGGCGGAGAGAGAAGCTCCGCACATGGAACAACGCGTAGCCTCGTGAAAGCCCGGCATCTCGCGGGGCCGAAATTCCTTGGGGCCTTCAGGCCGTTTTTGTTTAGCCGGTTTCTCTTCCCGGTCGCCATCCATATAGCCCCGCTGGCGATATTTCCTATCCATAGGTTTTCCTCATGGTCGGCATAAAGGCCTCAGGCTTCTCGATGGATCAACGAAAAGATGAAATCAGTATCCGCGTGCTCTTTCCATATTGTCAATCTATTTTGCCACTTGGATGAACGGATTGCCTTTATCGATTCAAGTAAGGGTCTGGTCAACAACAATGGGTTATGAACGCCGGATTCAAAGTGAGCAAGAGCTTGTTAAAAGTGTTAAAAGGGTTAAAAGGGGTCACATCTCAGAAATCGATTCTGCTGCAAAACCCCCCTGCGAGTGGTGAAGACCCGCATCAATAGTGGCTTGGGGACAACTTTGATCTTGCTTCCGGTGAGAGGGTGACATAGAATCATCCGTGAAAACCCACATCTGGAGCCACTTTCCATGTCCCTACCCGACTTTGACACGCAATTGAACCTGTTTGGGCTGGCCGCGCAAAGCGAGCGGCTTTTTAAGGCGGAGGATCCCTACCGGCTGTTTTGGGAAAGAGTCTTTCCATTGTTGGCGAATAGCCGGGAGAAACTGGCAGCCTGTTATTGCGAAGACAACGGACGGCCAGGGATTGAGCCGGTGGTGTTATTGGGGGTGAGTATTCTGCAGTTCATGGAGCGGGTGCCGGACCGGGAAGCGATCCAACGGCTGCGCTATCACTTAGGTTGGAAGCTGGCGTTGGGACAAGAGCTGGCCGGAGAGGAGTTTCACCCGACGGTCCTGGTGCGGTTTCGTCGACGGTTGATCGAGCAGGAACAAGGGCGGCTGGCTTTTGATCTGGTGCTGGACGGATTGAAGCAAGCCGGGTTACTGAAAGAGGGACGACGACAGCGGCTGGACTCGACGCATGTGTTGGGACTGGTAGCGTGGATGAGCGAGTTGGAGTGTATTCGGGAGACGCTGCGGTTGGCGCTGGAGGAGATTGAAGGGGGGAGCGAAGCGCGACCTGGGTTTTGGGAGGAGCTGGTGGAACGGTATCTGGAGAGCCAGCCGGAGTACCGGTTGTCGGGAGAGGTGATCCAGCAGAAGGTTCAACAAATGGGCATGGACATGCTGCGGCTGTTGGAGTGGGTGGAGAGCCAGCAAGCCGTGATCAGAGAAGGGCAGCGGGTGGGGATGCTGAGGAGGGTTTTGGAAGAATACTTTGAGGTGGAAGAGAATGGTATTCCCCGGAAGCGAACGGGGAAGGAGCGGGTGGTGAGCTGCCTGCGGAATCCTCACGAGCCGGAAGCGGAATGGAGTGCCAAAGGGTTGGGGGAGCAGAAGAAGGAGTGGGTGGGGTATAAGGTGCAGGTGGCCGAGACGGTGGAGGAGGCTCCGGTTGAATCGGGGGAACCGACGAAGAATTACCTTACGGCGGTGGAGACCGAGCGAGCGACGGAAAGTGATGAAGCCGGGTTTGAACAAGTCAAAAAGGTGCAAGCGGCCAGCGGTCTGGCAGTTCCTCAAGAATGGTATGTGGATACAGCCTATGTGTCTGGGCAAGTCTTAAGGGAAGCGGAGTTGTCGGGGCAACAGATCTGGGGACCGGCCCAACCAGCACCCTGCCGTGGAGACCGAGGTTTTAAGTCAGACCAGTTTTGGGTGGAGGTGGAGGAGCGGCGAGCCATTTGTCCGGCCGGGAAACAGAGCACCCAGTGCAGCCAGTTGCAGGTGGGCCAGAGCGGAGCGGTGAATTACCGGTTTGAATGGAGCTGGCAGTGTCGCGACTGTGAATGGACAGAAGGCTGTGTTGGCCGTGGACAAAAGCACCGGACCCTGGTGGTCGGTCAATATCACACGGCATTGCAACAACGCCGGCAGGAGATGAAGACCGAGGCCTTTCGACATCGCATGCAACGGCGCCACGGGATTGAAGGAACCCTCAGCGAGTTGATCCGGGCGCATGGGCTCAGACGCGCCCGCTACCGGGGCTATCGCAAGGTGGCGCTGCAGAATTATCTGATTGGAGCTGCCTCAAACATCAAACGCTGGCTACGGCGCCTGGCTTGGCAGATGCAGCAAACCAAACGACTCGCTCTCAATACAGGCTAGAACAGACAGGTGGAAGCTCACTGAGCGAGGCAAATAGAAAGAAGTGATACCAAAGTAAACCTCTCAGGAGTCTTAAACCACTATCTCAGGGAACTGATCCTTCAGACCCTGCAAATGCCGCGTAAAATCAGGGGTTTTGCAGCAGAATCGTGAATTGTGACGTGACCCCCCTTCAGAGACCCGTTTTTACCTAGTGGGAAATTAGGGGTCATGGGAAATTAGGGGTCAGGTCTCAACATTAGATTTAACTTCACGCGATGCGTGTTGTGAGATAGCGTAAAGGCCATGGCAAGACCGTTGCGAATGAGCCGACCACGGATATGATATCACGTCACCATACGAGGCAATGCGTTGGGAGCGGTTCCGGGGTCGGCGGGGGCATAGGGACGGGATCTGGTGCTGTATCTGCGGCGGCGTCAGAGGGGAATGGAACTGAAACAGTTGGGATCGTCTGTGGAGATAGACCACGGGGTGATGAGCGCGAAACTGCGACAGTTCGAGTGACGGTGGCACCACGCCAATGCTTTGGCCCGAAGGCTTCGACAAGCTGAATGGCTTTTATCTAATGTTGAGATCTGACCCCTGTTTTCTCCCTGTTTTTTCACTTTCCCAAAAAGGCAGAACGACGCTCATAGAGCGCCGCTACAGGGAGTATTTCAGCAATCGGCTAAGGCATTCATTTGAGCCTGAGCCTCTTTGCCAGAAAACAGAAAATGGCATGATATTTCAAGTTGAGCCTTCATGAAGCCTGACTAACTGGAATTTTCCTGCGGCTTAAGGATGGACTAATGGTCGCGGGATTCTTCACCGACGCGGATTCGCGTCAATGCGCGCTGAAGGCTGGCCATGGCTCGGACAAAATCAATATCCGGATTACTGACATCAGCCAGGCGTTTTTCGGCCCGCTCCTTCGAAGCTCGCGCACGTGCGAGGTCAATTTCATCGGCCTTCTCAGCGCTTTCTGCCAGGATTCGCACCTGATCGCGGACCACTTCGCAGAACCCGTTGACCAGGGACATGCGGTGCCGGTCTTTCCCCTGGCGATAGGAGACTTCTCCGATTTGGAGTTCGGAGATTAATGGTGCGTGTCCGGGAAGGATGCCGAGATAGCCATTTTTCCCGGGGACTTGAACGTCGTCCACGTCTTCACTGAGAACAAGTCGGGCCGGCGTGACAATTTCGAGGTGTAACTTTTCCATGACTGCTTGTGCTTTCCTTAGAGGTGCAATTCCCGCGGATCCTGCAACGATGACCGCGACACGCCCGATCCCCACTCAGCCACCCGGCTGGCGATCTCTTGCAGACAGTGGACGGATTGAGACATTCCTTTATCGGCCCCACTGAAATCCCAAACGCGCATCAACCTTCTTTTCGCAGTTTCTCGGCGCTTTCGAGAACTTCGTCGATGCTGCCCACCATGTAAAATGCCTGCTCGGGCAGATCGTCATGGCGGCCTTCAACAATTTCCTTGAACCCCCGAATCGTGTCGGCCAGCGAAACGTACTTCCCCTCCCGCCCGGTAAAGGGAGCGGCAACGAAGAAGGGCTGTGACAGGAAGCGCTGGATCTTGCGGGCGCGGGCCACCGTCAATTTGTCGTCTTCCGACAATTCGTCGATTCCCAGGATGGCGATGATGTCCTGGAGGTCCTTGTACTTTTGCAGAATCAATTTCACCGCCCGGGCCGTGTTGTAATGGTCTTCTCCGAGGATCCGCGGATCGAGGATGCGAGACGAGGAGGCGAGCGGGTCGACGGCCGGATAAATCCCCATTTCGGAGATGGCACGGGAAAGATTGGTGGTGGCATCCAGGTGCGCGAACGCAGTGGCCGGCGCCGGATCCGTGTAGTCATCGGCGGGCACATAAATCGCCTGCACCGAGGTAATCGATCCTTTCTTGGTGGAGGTAATTCGTTCCTGCAATTCCCCCATCTCGGTGGCGAGATTGGGTTGATATCCCACCGCCGACGGCATTCTTCCAAGCAGGGCGGAAACTTCCGAGCCGGCTTGCGTAAACCGGAAAATGTTGTCAATGAACAGCAAAACGTCCTGCCCCTGTTCGTCTCGAAAATACTCGGCCACCGTCAGTCCCGTCAATCCCACGCGAAGCCGGGCGCCGGGCGGTTCCGTCATCTGACCATAGACCAGGGCGGTCTTATTGATCACACCGGATTCCTTCATTTCCAGCCACAGGTCGTTCCCTTCGCGCGTCCGCTCTCCCACTCCGGCAAACACGGAAAAGCCTCCATGCTTGGTGGCGATATTGTTGATGAGCTCCATGATGATGACCGTCTTGCCCACCCCGGCACCGCCGAAGAGCCCGATCTTTCCGCCGCGTAAATACGGTTCGAGCAGGTCGATCACCTTGATTCCCGTCTCGAACATTTCCAGGTTCGTATTTTGCTGGGCAAAGGTGGGGGGCTCTCGATGAATGGGATAGCGCATCTCCGTGTTGACGGGCCCCAATTCGTCGACCGGCTCGCCAATCACATTGATGATTCGTCCCAATGTCTCTTTTCCAACCGGGACGGTAATGGGCCCGCCCAGGTTGATGGCTTTCATGCCTCGCACCAGACCGTCGGTGGGCTGCATGGCGACGGTGCGTACCCGCCCCTCGCCCAGGTGCTGTTGAACTTCCACAACGATATCGATGGGTGCGGGGACATCGAATCCTTCGCTGGTCAGGCGAAGCGCCGTGTAAATGGGCGGTAACTCGTTTTCATCGAAGGCCACGTCCACCGCGGGTCCGATAATTTGAATGACTTTGCCGTTATTCATTCCTTGCTCCTCGTCAAACCTCGATTATTCCAGTGCGGCGGCGCCGCTCACAATTTCAATAATTTCCTTCGTAATTCCCGCCTGTCGAGCCCGGTTCATGGTTAAGGTCAAAGAATCGATCAGATCCGTCGCATTATTGGTGGCCGCGTCCATGGCGGTCATGCGGGCCCCATGCTCTGCCGCCGAGGACTCGAGAAGTGCCCGCAGGACCTGAACTTCCACGTAGCGGGGAATCAGACTGTTGATGATTTCGACTGCCGGCTGCTCGTAAATATAGTCTACAGCGTGGGACTCATGCTTCGTATGTAATTGCGGGATTGGCAGCAGCCGCTCTACCACAATGCGCTGCTGGATGACGGACTTGAATTCGTTATAAACCAGGTACACCGTGTCAATCGTACGATCCAGATAAGCTTCCATCAATCTCCCCGCAATCTGTTTCGCCAAATCGTAATTCAACTCTGTGAGATTGACTCGCTCCGCCACGATGGGAGCACCCTGGCGCCGGAAGAAATCCCGTCCTTTGCGGCCGACACAAGCCAATTTGATATCTTTCCCGCGATGCTCGGTCATAAACGCCTGGACTGCCTTGATCACATTGGCATTGAACGCGCCGCACAGTCCTTTATCCGCCGTGAACACCCCCACCAGCACCTTATGTTCGCTGCGTTCTTCCAGGAAGGGATGGGTCCCCTTTTCGGTCCGCATGACCAGGCTGTTCAGCACCGCCATAATTTCGTTGGCATAGGGGCGGGCATTGAGCACCCGCTCCTTGGCCCGGCGCAATTTGGCGGTCGACACCATTTTCATGGCCTTGGTAATCTGCTGGGTATTTTTTACCGAGCGAATGCGACGGCGGATATCTAGTAAGTTGGCCATACCTTAGTTTCCAAAAACTCCAAAAATCCCTTCCCGAGGAATCATGCAGTTCGCCGCTGTTTCGGGACGTGCACTCAACCCTGGCGAGACCTAGCTTGCCCGCGCAGCCACAAACTTCTCTTTGAACTCTTCAAGCACTTGTTTCAACTCGGCCTTGAGCGCGTCGTCAATCTGCTTCTTGTCGGCAATCTTTTTGGCCAGCGACGGATGCGAATTGTCCAGGAACCGGAACAACTCTTCCTGAAACGGCAGACAATCGGACACGTCCAATGAATCCAGAAACCCGTTGGTGGCGGCAAAGATAATGATCACTTGCTTTTCCACCGGCAAAGGCGAGTACTGCCCTTGCTTCAAAATTTCCGTCATCCGTTGACCGCGCGAAAGCTGGAACTGAGATGCTTTATCGAGATCGCTCCCGAATTGGGCGAAGGCGGCCAGCGAGCGATATTGCGCCAGGTCCAGACGCAGCATGCCTGCCACCTGCCGCATCGCCTTCACCTGGGCATTGCCTCCCACTCGTGACACCGAAATTCCGACGTTGATGGCCGGCCGGATTCCGGAGTTGAATAAATCCGCTTCCAGATAAATTTGCCCGTCCGTAATGGAGATGACGTTGGTAGGAATATATGCCGAAACGTCTCCGGCTTGAGTTTCGATGATGGGCAGCGCTGTCAGCGAGCCGGCCCCGCGGCTCTCACTGAGCTTTGCCGCCCGCTCCAGGAGTCGCGAGTGGAGATAGAACACATCTCCCGGGTAGGCTTCGCGGCCTGGAGGCCGGCGCAGCAGCAGGGAGATTTCACGATACGAAGCGGCGTGCTTGGACAAGTCATCATAAATACACAACACGTGTTTCCCGCGATCCCGGAAATACTCACCCATGGCACATCCGGAATAGGGGGCGATATATTGCATCGGGGCCGGGTCAGAAGCCGAGGCCGACACGACAATGGAGTACGACATCGCATCATGGTCCGCCAGCGTCTTCACAACCTGGGCGATGGTCGATTGTTTCTGGCCGATCGCCACATAAATGCAAATGACATCCCCGCCCTTCTGGTTAATGATCGTATCGAGCGCCACGGCCGTCTTTCCCGTCTGGCGATCCCCAATGATGAGCTCGCGCTGGCCGCGGCCGATGGGAATCATCGAGTCAATGGCCTTGAGTCCCGTCTGCAAAGGTTGTTTGACCGGTTCGCGATCCACGATGCCGGGTGCGATGCGCTCGATGGGGTTGAATTCCTCGGTAGCGATCGCCCCTTTTCCATCGAGGGGTTGGCCAAGAGCATTGACCACGCGCCCGATCAGGGCTTCCCCGACCGGAGCGGCGATGATCCGCTTCGTTCGCTTGACGAGATCGCCTTCTTTGATTTCCTTGGTTTCGCCCAGCAACACCGAGCCGACCTGGTCTTCTTCCAAATTCAGCGCCATGCCGGAAATTCCATGAGGGAATTCAAGCAGCTCACCCGCCATGGCATTGGCCAGTCCATGGATGCGGGCAATCCCGTCGCCCACAGAGATGACGGTGCCAACCTCACTGACCTCCACACTCGTGCCGTAATCTTCAATTTGGGCCCGAATGATCTTGCTGATTTCCTCTGCTCTGATCTCCATATCCTTGACTCCTCAGTCGCCCAACACCTGCCTGGATTTGATATTGTCCTTCAGGGAGCGGCATCAAGCGGCGCACCCGTGTGCGGCCATCTATCCGGCGCCTAGTCAGAACTTAGTTGCGCCTTCAACGTATTGAGGCGCTGGCGGATGGACCCATCATAAATCGTATCGCCGATGCGGGTGACCAACCCGCCAATAATCCCGGGGTCCTTGGTAAATTTCAAAACGACGTTTTTGCCCGTGAGCGCCTTGAGTTTCGTCAACAAGCGTTCCTGGGTGGCGGCGTCCAAATCGGTGGCCGTGGTCACTTCGGCTTGGACAACGCCCAATTGCTCATTGAGCAACTGGTGAAAGGCCCGTCGGATCGCTGCCATGTAACCAATCCGATGGTGGTCAACCATAATCTGGATAAAATTGCTGGTGGCTTGGGCAAAGCTGAAATGCTGTAGAACCTGGGTGGTTATTGCTTTCTTCTTGGGGACCGGGATGGCGGGATTCAGATACATCGCCCGTAATTCCGCGTGCGCATTCAATAATTCCTCGAACGCCTGCAAATCGGCGGCGACGTGGTCCTGCACTTTTTGTTTCAGGCAGACATCGACCAGCGCTTTGGCATATCGATTGGCTACAGCAGACAAGTGACGACCTCAACAATTCTTGGAGATTCCGGACCTAGTTCTTGGTGGGTTGGAGGTTCTCGATGAACTCATTAACGATTTTCTTATTCTCTTCGGCTCCCACCGTCTTTTTCAAACGTTCCTCAGCCAGCGCCACAGCCAGTTCTGCAACGTGCCCTTTGAGCTCCTGGTGCGCCAGCTTCTTGAGCCCCTCGATTTCGCGCTTGGCCATTTCCAGGATCTTGGCAGCCTCAAGCTTGGCGCCCTCGACGATCCGCGCCTTTTCTTCATCAGCCTCACGCAGCGCTTGCTCTTTCAAGGCTTGAATTTCCTGGTCCAACTGGGCCATGCGGGATTCGATTTCGCGAATTTTCCGTAAGGCCTCATCTTTGGCGTGTCGCGCGTTTTTCAGTCCTTCTTCGATCGAGCGGGATCTCGATTCAAAGAACTCGCGCATTGGTTTCCGCAGGTAATAGCCCAGCCCCCCAAACAAGATCAAAAAGTTGGCCCAACGAAACACAGAGGCCCAGGGACTCTCCTCGTGAGATTTCTCGTGTCCCCCGGCCGAACTGCCTTGGTGGGTTTCTTCAGCCCTGGTGACCGTGGGAGTCAAAAGCAAACAGAAGAATGCCGCGCTTACCAGAAGGATGCGGAGGGTTTTCAAATATTTATTGCAAGACACTTTTGGCAATCCTATCAGCGATTTCATTGACTTCCGATTCAAGCGATTTTTTGGCGGTCTCCACTTGAACCTGAATATCCTTTCGAGCTTCCCCAACCAGGTGATCTGCATTTTCCCGACCCGAGACAATGACCTGAGCACGAATGTTCATCGCTTCCGCGCGCAGAGCTTCCTGCTTCCGGTAATTCTCAGAGCGCGCATCCCTCAAGGCATGGGCATAAATTTTGGATTGTTTGTCGACCTCGGCCAACTGCTCCCGGGCCTTCTGCTCCGTACCCTCGATGGCCGCATGGCGCTCCGCAAGAATATGCTGAATCGGATCGAAAAAAGACTTCTTGAGAATAAAGTAGAGCCCCCACACCAGGACCACAATCAAAATCACGGACAGA
Organism: Terriglobia bacterium; assembly: GCA_046331665.1. Lineage (GTDB taxonomy): Bacteria > Acidobacteriota > Terriglobia > Versatilivoradales > Versatilivoraceae > CAWBAT01. Next base: position 87,031 of record JAXLQK010000012.1, read on the forward strand.
TCTAACGACATTGTGCTCATGGATGAGAGGGTTTCCAGTTCCGAGGGGTAATGGGTCAACTAGGCAGAAGTGTCCCTGCTCTTAGAGAATGCGTAAAGTAGCATAACAAATTTAGGAGGGTCAAGTCTCAAAACAGTGCGGATTCCGGGAATCCTGAAAATGACAACATAGGACCGATGAGAGTGTTTGACACTAGCGGGAAAGTGGAGAGGCCATGGTTAGGATTGATCCTTAGAAAGGGGGACCCCTTCTCGTTTCCTTCGCCGCCGCTGCTGCATCCACCATACCCCGATTTTTGAACTCGTCGCTTCCCGTGCTAAGATACTCTCCCGGCCGGCAAGCGAGTTTCTTGCCAGCGGTTTATTTCTGCGGTTGGGAGCGATTATGCGAAATGTGGTTGTCATAGGTTCCGGGCCCGCCGGATATACCGCGGCTCTCTACACGGCTCGAGCTAATCTTAGTCCCTTGCTCATCGAGGGTCTCCAACTGGGAGGCCAGCTCTCCATGACCACCGAGGTCGACAATTTCCCCGGATTTCCCGAGGGCGTCCAAGGACCTGACCTCATGGAGGCCATGAAAAAGCAAGCCGCGCGTTTTGGAACCGAGTTTCTATCCGACATGGTGACAAAGGTGGATTTCTCGTCGCAGCCTTTACGCATCTACACCGATGACCAGACAATCGAAGCACGGGCCGTCATTATTTGTTCCGGAGCCTCGGCGCGCCTGATCGGGATCGAGTCGGAGCGCAGATTGATGGGACACGGAGTTTCCACGTGTGCAACCTGTGACGGTTATTTTTTTCGGGGGAAAGAAATCGTCGTGGTCGGGGGTGGCGACTCAGCCATGGAAGAGGCGACCTTCTTAACCAAGTTCGCCAGCAAAGTCACCGTCATCCACCGCCGGGATAAGCTCAGAGCCTGCAAGGTCATGCAGGAACGGGCCTTCAAAAATCCAAAAATCGAATTCATATGGGACACGGTGGTCGAAGCCATTCATGATGTGGAAGCCAAAAACGTCAAAAGCATTCAGATCCGAAACCTGAAAACCAATGAAGTGCGGGATCTCAAGTGCGATGGGGTATTCGTTGCCATCGGGCATGAGCCCAACACCAAGATTTTTGAAGGACAGGTAGAAATGGACGAGAACGGCTACCTGATCACCTACAAGGGCAGCCGCACTAATATTCCCGGCGTTTTTGCAGCCGGGGACGTGCAGGACCATGTCTACCGCCAGGCCATCTCCGCGGCGGGCTCGGGCTGCATGGCAGGCATTGATGCGGAACGTTATCTTGAAGCTTTGGACGGATGAACATTCGCCGGGGGAGAAGTACTTCCAGGAGGATTCCGGGAATTTGCGGGGCGGGACTCGCGGAGAATTGAATCAAGATGAATAAGGCAAGCTCCAGGCCACGAATCGAAGTCGGGGCCGCGGTCATTCTCCATCGCGGGCACGTGCTGATTTCCCAGCGGGATCAGAAGTCCCACCTGGCAGGACTGTGGGAATTCCCTGGGGGCAAGAGGGAGCAGAATGAATCCTTTGAAGAATGTGTTCGCCGTGAGATTCAGGAAGAACTCAATGTGCAGGTGACGGTAGGCAGCCTCTTCGAGGCAATCGAGTATGAATACCCCGAAAAGATCGTTCATTTGAAGTTTTATCAATGTGAATACGTTGGCGGTGAGCCCAAGGCCCTGGGCTGCCGCCAATTTCAATGGGTTCCCCTGTCAGACCTCGCTTCCTACCCCTTTCCCCCCGCCAACCAACTTATCCTTCAGAAGTTGAGGCAGTTGGAGTTTTCCGGGACCGCCTGACTGCATGGCTCGCATTCAGCCACGCCGCAAAAAATCCAATTGCCTTCAGGCTTTCAAGAAGTGTTTCAAGACGAAATAGACATTCTCTTTGCGCTCGCGGAGTCGCCGGTAGAAATAGGGTAGCCAGTGAGTCCCGAAAGGAACATAGACGCGGAGGTTGTATCCTTCGGCAGCGAGTTTTCGCTGAGTGGCGGCCCGAACTCCATAGAGCATCTGCAACTCAAACTTCTCCCGGCCGATGGCGTGATCTGTCGTAAAGGACTGAATCCAGCGGATGAGGTCATCATCGTGGGTGGCCAGGGCCGGGTAATTTCCTCTGAGGAGGAGAATCTCCGCCAGCTTTTTGAAATTCCTCCGAATCTCGGGCATCTCCCGCAACGCCACTCCGGGCGGCTCCTGGTAGGCTCCTTTGCAGAGACGAACTCGGGCTCCCAATGTGACCAATTGCTCGATGTCCTCCAAACTTCGATGCAGGTAGGCCTGAATCACAATGCCCACATTCTGATGGGTCCGAAATAATTGCTGGAAGAGATCAAGGGTCTTCTGGGTATAACTCGATCCTTCCATATCGATGCGGACAAAGCTTTCCAGCGCGGCCGCCTTCTGGCAGATCTGGACCAGGTTCGCCAGGCAAAAGTCCTGGTCGATGTCCAAGCCCATCTGGGTTAGCTTCAGGGAAACATTGGCTTGAATGCCTGATTGTCTGATCGCTTCCAGGGTTTGCAGGTAGCTGGCCGCCGCCAACTCTGCGGACTTCCGTTGAGTAACGTTTTCTCCCAAGACATCCAGGGTGGCTGTGATTCCCAGCGCATTGAGTCGGCGCACCGCAACCACGGCCTCGGCTACGTCGTGGCCCGAAACAAATCGTCTGGCAAGGGGAAACAAGATGCGGCTTAGCATGACCGTGTTTCAGGAGAGAATTAACTTTCCTTCAATGCCTGGTCAATGAAATCGAGAACTTTGACTTCAATTTCGTCCCGGACCGCCCGGTAAATATCGATGTTTTGGCCGACAGGATCCGGCACATACCAGTGTTGGAGCTGGGTGCGGCGGGAACTCGGTTTGAGCACCCTATCCAGGCTGGCTTCCAAATTGATGATCCAATCCAGAGACTCCATGTCGATGGCTCCCAATCCCTTCGATCCTTGATGGGAGATATCAATGCCCTTTTCCTGCATCACTTCAATCGTGCGAGGCATAATAAAGCCGGCCGGATGGCTCCCTGCGCTATAGGCTTTTAAGATTCCTTTGGCGTAGTAGTTGGCGAATCCTTCGGCCATGGGACTTCGGCACGAATTGCCAATACAGACAAATAAAACTTCAATCATCGGGTTCCCGGCCTATTGGAAAGGAAAAGGTCTCCACCGGAGACCTTCCTATTGGATGGAGAACGCGGGATTCTTGCCCCGCAGGGAGGAACAGCGGTCCCTTTTGCATTCTGCGTTAAATCCCTCCCCCATGCACGCGAATTCCTCGCTGAAACCGCCCGTGCGGAAAGAATCCTGGTTGTGTCCTGTAAATACTCATGACTATAATGAACCGTGATAACGCAGGTGCTCCCCATCGTCCGTGGCAAGTTCCAGGTTGGAAGAGATAAGGACATTCCTCAGTTCTCTGGCAATCCTCTCGACTGAAAATGATCATGAACGAAAAACCCAAAACTTTCGGCGAACTCAAGAAAAGCCCCTGGGGCAATCCAGCGCTCCAGAAAAGGACCGTTAAAGATGAGATGCGGGTGAATCTCATTGGCAAACTGGAGCGTGGGGAAGCGCTTTTCCCAGGAATTGTCGGGTATGAAGATTCCGTCATCCCACAAATCATTAATGCCGTACTTTCCCGGCATAACATGATCCTGCTTGGACTCCGCGGACAGGCCAAGTCCCGGATTTTGCGGAGCCTGGTCGGGCTCCTCGACCCGGAAATTCCCGTCGTTGCCGGATGCGAGCTCAACGACAATCCCTTTGCTCCCGTCTGCCGGTATTGCCGAACTTTGTTGCGGGAAAAAGGTGATGACACGCCCATTGCCCTCTTTCCCCGCACGGAACGGTACGTAGAGAAGCTGGCCACCCCGGATGTGACGATTGCAGACATGATCGGTGACGTGGACCCGATTCGCGCCGCCCGGGGGGGACTGAATCTATCGGACGAACTGACGATGCATTATGGTCTCTTGCCGCGCGCCAACCGGGGGATTTTCGCAATCAACGAACTTCCGGATCTGGCCGGCAAAATTCAAGTTGGGCTCTTCAATATCCTGCAGGAAGGCGATATCCAAATTAAGGGATTTCCCATCCGCCTTTCCCTGGATGTGGCCATTGTGTTTACGGCCAACCCCGAAGATTACACCGCTCGCGGCAAGATCATTACCCCCCTCAAAGACCGCATTGGCTCCGAGATCAGAACCCATTATCCGGCGACACTGGATGAAGGTATTGCCATCACGGAACAGGAAGCCTGGGTTGAACGCCAACTCGGGAATCGCTTGTCGATCCCCCGTTACATCAAGGAAGTCATCGAAGGCGTCGCGTTCCAGGCCCGCCAGGATAAGAGAGTCGACAAACGATCCGGGGTCAGCCAGCGCCTGCCCATCACGGTGTTGGAAAATGTCGTTTCCAACGCGGAGCGGCGGGCGCTGCTCCATCGTGAGAAAAAGGTTGTCCCTCGCATTGCCGACCTTTACGCCGCCATTCCTTCGATGACCGGCAAGCTTGAACTCGAATATGAGGGGGAGCTCAAGGGCGCCGAGAATGTGGCGCTGGAACTGATCCGGGCGTCGATCCGTGAGTCTTTCCTGCGAACATCCGAAGGCGCCGACCTTCAGCAGATCGTGGACTGGTTTGAGCTGGGCGGCTGTCTCAAACTCACCGATATGGCCCCCGCCACCGAAGTTCTCCGACAATTGGGCATGATCCAAGGGTTGACGGAAAAACTGGCGCTGCTCGGGGTCCAGAAGAAGGATGATGTGGCATTCCAAGTATCGGCCGGCGAGTTTATCCTCGAGGGACTCTGCGCCATGCAGAAGATTAGCCGAAGCGAGGAAAAAGGGTTTGTAGCCACCGAGAAAAAGAGGGTGGAAGCCTATTTCGACGAAAAACCCGGAAGGTCACGCAAGTCCTTCAATTAGTCCGGATAGAGAAGCCCATGAAGAGCATCAAATATTCCAAATACCAAGGCTTCGATTTAGATTCTTTAAGCCTGGAAGACCTGCTTCATAAACTGGCGGACTATCTGTTGCAGAGCGGCTTTCAAAGCGAGTATGGCAGTTTTGGAACGGAGGATGGGACTCACACCCTGGAGGGTTTGTTCGAAGCCATCCTGGACGCACTCTTCAACCAGGGAATCCTCTCTGACGAGCAGTTGGAGCGATTGCTCAGTCAACCGGAAGAGGAGCGCGACGCTCTCATTTCAGGATTGGTTCAAGAACTTGTCCAGCGGTTGCTGGATGAAGGTTATATTTCCTTTTCCGACCAGCCCCTTCCTGAAGACGGGCAGGATTCCCTTGAGGGACAGGGCCATGAAGACCTCGAAATTGGCCAGGTCCGCTTCGAGCTGACCCGCAAGGGGCTCGATTTTCTCGGATTCAAAACCCTTCGCGATCTGCTCGGCTCCGTCGGTAAAAGCAGTTTTGGCCGGCATGATACCCGTGATTTATCCACCGGCATCGAGAGCAGCGGTGCTTCCCGCCCCTATGAGTTTGGGGATACGCTCAATCTGGACATCAGTGGAACTCTTCGGAACGCCGTGGAGCGGGAGGGACTCAAGGTTCCCTTTGCCATCGATTATCAGGACCTGATGGTTCACCAGACGGAGTACCACAGTTCCTGCGCCACCGTCGTCATGCTGGACTGCAGTCACAGCATGATTCTTTATGGAGAGGATCGCTTTACGCCGGCCAAGAAAGTGGCCATGGCGTTGGCCCACTTGATAAAAACTCAATATCCCGGAGACACCCTCAACCTCGTCTTGTTTCATGACTCGGCGGAAGAAGTTCCTTTAAGCCAGTTGGCGCGCGTTCAAGTCGGACCCTATTACACCAATACCCGTGAAGGCTTGCGGATGGCCCAGCGCATCTTGTCGAGGCAAAGGAAGGACATGAAGCAAATCATCATGATCACGGACGGAAAGCCTTCGGCCCTGACCAAAGAAAATGGGTACATTTACAAGAACGCCTTCGGGCTCGATCCGCTGGTAGTGAGTGAGACCATCAAAGAGGTCGCCAACTGCCGTCGCTCCGGCATTCTTATCAACACCTTCATGCTGGCGCGAGATTATGACCTGGTGAGTTTCGTAAAGAAGGTGACCGAAATCTGTCGTGGAAAGGCCTATTTCACGACACCCAGCACCCTCGGCAGGTATCTCCTTTTGGACTACATGCAGAAGAAAACCAAGACCATTCACTAATCAGCGCTTGAACCAGTCGTCGCGGAAATAAAAGGGAATGGTTATCTCCGCCTGGATTTCCACCGGCTCTCCATTCTTGAGGCTGGGTTTGAATTTCCAATGGATCAAGGCGTCTCGGGCGCTGACGTCTAAGCGTGGATCCAATTTTTGAATAATCCGGACGGAATCCGGATCAATGGCGCCGTCTTTACGCAGGATCGCATACAGGATGACATGCCCCTCGATTTTTTCCCGCATCACTTCAGGCGGATATTTTGGGTCAACCTTCACCGTCGCTGAAGGAGCCGTCAGCGGATCTTCCGAACCTGAAGCGTGCGGTTTCGGCGTGAGGCTCGATGGTTCCCCGTCGACCTCGGCAAATCGAAAAATCCAACTTCCGCGCTTGCTGGTAAAGTTGGGGGCATTCATGGAGGTGCTGTAGATCGTCTTCCCTTGCCTTTCCAATTCCTTGAGCGGCGATTCCGGGATTTGAACCTGGAGGGGTTCCAGCTTGGACACTTGAATCCCCGGCAGGTCGGCGAGGGAGCGGCTTTTTGCCCGCTGGTCGCTGGCAGCTTTTTTCTTGTTGTCCTCCTTTATTTCACCGGCCGGCTTGGGCGGGGGCGGTGCCTGTATGACGCCGACTCCCGCCCCGGAATTTACGACGGGGGCCTGACTCTTGATGGAGATTCCGGGAATTACGATGTCCGCCTTTCCCAGTTCTTCCGCACCTGCCGGGGCTTTGACGGTGGTCTGCGTCTGGATTTTTCCCGTCGAGTTTACTTTTGGCACGGCCAATTCGCCTTTCGGGAGGGCAGGTTGATTCGAATACACCAAGAGGTCCGCCCCGCTCGCCGAATGCAGCGGCTCGACTGGCAAATCGCTCTTGGGCTCATCAATCATGGGCACAACAGGCGTGGGCCGGGCCGGGAGCGCCAACTTCAATTTTTGTGAGATGGAAGACTCCGCCATGACCGAAGGGGGTTGTGCCTCGACGGGGGGAGTGACGATGGGCTCCTCCAGCATTGCAAACTTGGGCTTCTCAAGCACCAAGGGGGCTTTGGCAGGTTCCGCTTTGGCCGAGCGAAGGAGAATGTTGGGAAGTGCGAGCTTGGGAAGGACGTCCACCGAGGGCACGTCGGGCTGTTCCACAACAATTTCCAATGGTTTTTGAATTTCCGGATGAATGCTGACTTCGACTTCTGCTTTGTTTTCCGCCAAAGATTTCTTCGTCACTGGATTCGGCGGATCTGCCTGGGGCGGAGTAGGAGAAGGGGCGATGCTCGGAAACTGCGCATTCACTTGATAGTAAGTGATCTTCTCCTTGTCAAAATCGATCAATCTCCGTCTTTTGGGAGAGAATCGAGCGAAGAGAATCAAGCCAATGATAACCAGGTGCAGGAAAAGGGATGTAACCAACGACCGGAAAGGGCGATAAGGGTCTACCAGATCCGGCAAGTGAAAATCAGGAAAGTGCTGAGTGGTGGTTTCCAGCACAGCGGGCTCACGCACGGGCTGAATCTGTTGTTGCGGTTTCATTCTGAAATTGCATTCACGACTCGGAAGGAAAGAGGGTGACGCCTGCTTCCAGACGTTGACTACGATTAGAGCATAAGTCGCCGAAACCACCAAATCTCAAAATTCATAAAGAACACCGGCGTTTTGGTGCCTTTGTGGCATCCTCTTTGAGGCCTTTCGAATCTGATTTACCATAAGAGGAATTGAAAGGAATGTAGGGCATCGAGGATCTGGCAAGTGATGCGTCTTTTCTATCAAGAGTTTAGGGTCATTGTGTGGCGATGGTTTGCGACTGGGGGTTTCATTTTATATATTTTATTATCAACAACATACGCAGGATATAAAAGCCAGAAAGCCAAGGTCGATCCTGCCCCCAGCTATGTCTGTCATGTCAAGCAAGGCTTGCTGACGATTGCCGCCGACCCTTATCTGACATGGGAGAAGATGAAAACGGTGTTTGATCTTAAGGAGCTGGACAAGATGGGGGTGATCCCAATCCAGGTAATCGTCACCAACGATGGAGAAGACACGGTCGTGGTGGACGGGACTGAGATTCATCTGCTCGATGGCAAGAATCGCCCCATCGAAGGAATGGCCGTCGACGAAGTGGTGCGGGTGGTGCTGGGCAAGGTTGACCCAACTTCCCCAAAGACCTCTTCTCCCTCGCCAATTCCCTTCCCGCGTTCGAGTGGCCGCCGTGGCGATATCTTCGACATTCAAACGGATTTGTCCAACAAGGCCTTTGGTGAGGTGAGGGTGGCACCGAAATCTACCTTTGGAGGCTTTCTCTTTTTCCGTCTTCCCGATCAACAGAGAGTCCTCAATGGCTACAAGGTGTACGTGCCGGATGTGAAGAATCTTCGCAGTGGCGAAGAACTTCTTTTTTTCGAGATTGGGTTAAAATAAATTTCCTGGGGGAGTTTTTCTGATGCGAATGGGCGAACATTTTTTAATTCTGAGCCTTCTCCTGCTGGGTTTGGGAAATCTTGGGAGTGCTCAGAATCCGGAACAAATCACTATCCCTGCCGGGACCAAGTTTAAGGCACGCCTCGAAACACCGATCAGTTCGAAAATCTCCGAGGTCGGTGACCGCGTCGTGGTCACCCTAGCCGAGTCGGTTCCGGTGGATTCCCAGCATATTCTGCCGCGCGGGATTGAGATGACTGGAAAGATTACCCAGGTAAAACGGGCGGGGCAAGTCAAGGGCAAGGCTGAGGTATATGCACTAATTAATGAAATGACTACGCGTTATGGCTCGGAGTCAATTGCCGTGTCCATTGACGCCGCTGATGATTACGTCAATGACGAGAAGATACACACGGATGAGGAGGGGAAACTAAAATCAAATCGTGACATCGGAGACGATGTCAAGAAGGCAGGGGCAGGCGCCGGTCTCGGGTCGATCGCCACCGCGCCGGTCGCCATCGCCACGTCGAATGTTGGAGCGGCCATTGCGGGGCCTGCGGCGGGAGCTTTAGCTGGACTCTTATTGACCCGGGGAAAGGAAATTCGGCTGGCTGCTGGAACAATCTTCCGAATGAAATTTGACAAGCCCCTGGTCATTCCTTTGAGCCTGACCCAAGAGCCCCCGCATGTGTCGAATCCGTAGATCCTGTGACATGGCTCTGGCCTGACCGGTAAGCGTGGAAGATATGTCCCTTTTCTATAGCTTAACGCGTCAACTGTTCGTAAATCCGCTGTAACTCTTCCTGGGAGTAGTACTCAATCTCAATTTTCCCCCCGGACCCATGTTCAATGATGCGAACCCGCGTCCCGAGCCTCCTTTCCAGGTTCTCGATGGCCGCTCTGACGTTGGGGTCCTGTGGTTTTGCGTCGGCGGCTTTCGATTCGCCTTTCATATTTTTACTGGCGGCGACGCTTTTTTCCAGTTGTCTGACAGACCAGCCAAGGGCCTTGACCTTATCGGCCATTTTCCGCTGTTCCGCATGAGAGTCGATTCCGAGCAAGGCGCGAGCATGGCCCATGGAAAGCGTGCCTTCCTGGAGCATCTCCTGAATCTCTTTGGGGAGTTTCAGCAGGCGCAAGAAGTTGGCCACAGTCGAACGCTCCTTCCCGGTGCGCTCCGCCACCTCTTCCTGAGTGAGTCCGAATTCGTGAGCGAGCCGAGAATAGGCGCGAGCTTCCTCAATCGGGTTGAGGTTTTCTCTTTGAATGTTTTCTATCAAAGAGACTTCCAACAATTTTTCATTGGAAATTTCCCGGACGAGAACAGGGATGCGCAGCAAACCCAGACGCTGGGCCGCGCGCCAGCGTCGTTCCCCAGCGATGATCTGAAAACGGGCTCCCTGCTTGCGCACGATCAGGGGCTGGACAAACCCATGAAGACGGATCGACTGGCTCAGTTCCTCGAGCTTGGCTTCTTCGAACACCTGACGCGGCTGGTAGGGATTCGGCTCTAGCAAATCCAGATCCAGTTCGCGTAATTCCGGCTCAGATGTCGCCTCACGATCCTTCAACAAGGCACTCAAACCTTTACCGAGAGCTTGTCTTGTCATTTCGAATGACCTCCTTGGCTAGTTCGAGATAACTCTCCGCCCCCCGCGAGCGAATATCATAGAGCAGGATCGGCTTCCCATGGCTGGGGGCCTCTGCCAGGCGAATGTTCCGGGGGATCACGGTTTTGAAAACCTGGTCTCCAAAATAATCCCTCAAATCCTGCACGACTTGATGGGCCAGCTTGGTCCGTTCATCGAACATGGTTAGGACCAATCCCTCCACCTCGAGTTGGGGGTTCAGATTGCGGCGAATGCGGATCAGGGTATCCAGCATTTCCGAGACCCCTTCCAGGGCGAAATATTCGCATTGGATTGGAATAAGCAGCGACGAGGCCGCCGTCAAGGCGTTTACCGTCAGAATATCCAACGACGGGGGACAGTCCAGCAGGATGTAATCGTATTTGTCCAGAACCGGCTGGAGACCTTCCTTGAGCCGGAATTCGCGCTTCTCGACCGAGAAGAGCTCCACCGCCGCCCCCACCAGGTTCCGATCAGAGGGCAACAAGTCAAGCCCTTCCAGTTCAGTAGTTTGAATGAGTTTTTCCGCAGACGTCTCACCCAAAATGAGGTGGTAGAGGCTGTGGCGCCGCGGGTCTTTGCGCAATCCCAAGCCACTGGTAGCATTCGCTTGGGGATCGCAATCCACCAAGAGGGCCTTCATTTCGGCGGCTGCCAGCGACGCGCCCAGGTTGATACTGGTGGTGGTTTTCCCTACTCCGCCTTTTTGATTGGCGATGGCGATGACACGGCTCAATTTCGGAGTTGACTCCTGTGGATACCACTTTTTCTGGACCGGAGAGCCCCTCTCTTCTAACAGATTGCCGTGCGGAGATCAAATAATTTTCCCCACATGGTCCGTGCGCGGGCTCCGCCAAGTCTCTCCTGTTCCACGTGGAACATTCACTCAAACCTTCTGCTTTGTTTCACGTGGAACACCGACCACTAGACTTTACTCCTTATTAGCCGGACTCTGCGGATAACCCGGGTCTTCTAGACCCACTCGCCGCGCAGCAAGACATGATGATGATTCCAGGGAACCACCAGTGGCACATTCCAATGAATGTTTTTCAACTCCGCTACCAGGGATTGGCTGAGATCCGGAGTCGTGAACAACTGGATCTTGCGCAAACCCGGCCAGAGCCCTTTAGCCGCCGCCAGAAGTTTTGCTTGATTCCCAAGGCCTCTGGAAACATAGACCGTTGGAGACAGCCGGAAATTCCCCGGAACTACATCTTCGAGTCTGCAAGTTAGAATCTCCACTTGCGTCAGGCCGAGTTCGCGCTTGACCACGCTGAGGAAATTGGACCGCTTCTGTCGCGGTTCCAATAGAACCATCTCCAATTCGGGCCGCAGCATCTTCATCGGCATTCCTGGGAAACCGGCCCCAGCTCCGACATCGAGGCACGGCGAATCATTGGATTCAAGGTAGCGGGCTCCCAAGAATGATTCCGCAAACAGATTTTCCAGAATGGCTGTCTGCGACCTGTGGCCCGTCAAATTCAGATACTGATTCCATTTTTCCAATAGACCCAGATAGAGGCAGACCTGTCTGAGGACGGGTTCCGAGATTTCCAGCCCACATCGGCCAAGATTCTCTTGCACCAGGGTGGGATTGATGTTGCGCGAGGAAGCCATGGGGATTCGGACTAGGAGTTCGACGCCTGCCGTGAATCCATTTCCAGGTAGATATGCAGGATGGAGAGCGCCGCCGGGGTAATCCCGGGGATTCGACTGGCCTGTCCCAGCGTCAAGGGGCGAATCCGGGTCAATTTCTCCACTACCTCCCGGGAGAGCCCCGGAATTCCGCCACCCGAAATTGCTCGGAATGCGTTGGGATTCGGCCTTCTTCATCCTCTCGATTTCCGAGGCTTGCTGAGCAAGATACCCCTCATACTTAATGCCTGTCTCAACCGCACGGGTCTCTTCCCAGCTTAAGTCTGCTTTGAGTTGCGCCGGCAACTGCTCCAGAAAGTTTTCGATTTTGACTTCCGGACGCTTCAACGCTTGCACAGCGCTGATTTTGCCGTCTTCCACGGGGACTTTGACCGACTGCAGACACGTCCGCAATTGTTCCAGTCGTCCCTGCTTTTCCAGATAGCGCTCATAATCCTGCTCCGTGACTAATCCCACCTGATGCCCCAAAGGCGTTAAACGTTGATCGGCATTGTCAATCCGGAGATGCAAGCGGTATTCGGCCCTGGAGGTAAACATCCGGTAAGGTTCATTCGTACCCTTGGTGACGAGATCGTCAATCAGGATCCCCATGTAGGCCTGGTCCCGGCGCAGTAAGAGCGGCTCTTTCATTTGAATTTTCAACGACGCGTTGATTCCAGCCAACAGTCCCTGGCAGGCCGCTTCCTCGTAGCCGGTCGTCCCATTAATCTGCCCGGCATGATACAACCCCTCCACCCGTTTGGTTTCCAGGGTTGGATGAAGTTCGGTGGGCTCCACGTAATCATATTCGATGGCGTAACCGGGGCGAATCACCTCGGCTTCTTCCAGTCCGGAGATGGCCCGTACCAGCTTCATCTGAACATCCACTGGCATGCTGGTGGAAAGACCGTTGAGATAAATCTCGTTGGTGTTCAGCCCTTCGGGCTCCAGAAAGAGCTGGTGGCGCACCTTGTCTGGAAACTTGACCACTTTGTCTTCAAACGACGGGCAATAGCGAGGACCGATGCCGTTGATCTGGCCGCTGTAGAGCGGAGAGCGCTGCATGTTATCGCGAACAATCTGATGGACGCGCTCATCGGTGTAGGTGATGTAACAGGAAATCTGAGGCTGCGAGATTTCCCGCGTCTTGAATGAAAATGGCGTCGGACGCTCATCGCCGCGCTGTTCCTCGAGCCGGCCGAAGTTGATGCTCCTCTTGTCAAGACGGGGCGGTGTCCCAGTTTTCATTCTCCCCCAGCGAAAGCCGATGGATTTGACCGAGTCGGCCAGTGCGATGGAAGGCGATTCCCCGCTTCTGCCGGCCGAGTGCCGGTTTTCACCCACATGGATCAGCCCGTTCAGGAAGGTGCCCGTCGTCAGAATCACCGCTTGGGCTCGAATCTTCCGGCCATCACGAAACTCAACCCCCAACACTTTTTCCTCATCCCGCAAAATGGCGACGGCTTCGGCTTGCTTGATTTTCAAACCAGTCTGATTTTCCAGCACTCGCCTCATCTCCTGACGGTACGCCTGCTTGTCGGCTTGAGCCCGGGGAGACCAGACGGCTGGACCTCGACTGCTGTTGAGCAAACGAAACTGGATGCCGACCCGGTCGATGACTTCACCCATCACGCCGCCCAGGGCGTCGATCTCACGCACCAAGTGACCTTTGGCAATGCCTCCAATCGCCGGGTTGCAGGACATTTGGGCAATCAAGTCCATGTTCATCGTCACCAGAGCCGTTTTCATCCCCACCCTGGCTGAGGCTATGGCCGCTTCACAGCCTGCATGCCCTGCTCCGATGACCACTACCTCTGCTTCATCCTCAAATTCAAATGGCGATTTCATGACGTTGCCAGAACCTATTTACCAATGCAGAACGTTGAAAAAATATTGTCCAAGATGTCTTCGACCGTCGTTTCGCCCGTCAGGGCATTGAGCGCTCTTAAGGCACTGTAGAGATCGAGGAGCAGAATTTCATGCGGAAGCTTTTGCCTGGCGGAAGCAGAAGCCTTTGCCAGTGCTTCCAGAGCTTCCTGTACGAGTCGTTCGTGTCGCACATTGGTGACCAAGCCTCTTTCCACTTCGATTCCGCTTTCCCCGCCACAGAAATCCGAAAACAAGATTTCTTTCAATTCTTCCAAGCCGTCGCGAGTTCTCGCTGAAACCAAACACGTCTGCCTGGGTTGGCCGGGAATCTCGGCCCGCTCGACTCTTTGCGGCAAATCCCCTTTGTTGATGACCAAATAATAAGGGATCTCCCGCAACCCTTCAATCAACTTGACGTCCTGTTCCTCCATGGGTGCGGAGCCGTCCATCACGAAGAGGATACAATCGGCATCCGCCATCGCCTCCCACGACTTGTCAATCCCCATCCTTTCTACTTTGTCATTTATCTCCCGGATTCCCGCGGTGTCGAGGAATCGCACCGGTATCCCTCGAATCTGGCTCGTTTCGGAAATCAGGTCCCGAGTTGTCCCGGGAATTTCTGTGACAATCGCCCGGTCGGCATCCAGAAGAGCGTTAAAGAGGCTGGATTTCCCGACGTTGGGACGGCCGATGATGGCAATGCTCAGCCCTTCATTGATGATCTTGCCGAAGCGAAAGCTTTGGTGAAGCTGGCCCAAACTCACCAGAAGCCCGCAAAGATCCGCTTCAATTTCGCTCCAGCTCAAGACGGAAACATCATCGTCGGCAAAATCAATCCCCGCTTCCAGCATCGAGATCAGATGGAGGAGTTTGCTCTTATCCGGCTTGAGTCTGCGCGAGAGCGCCCCCATGGCTTGCTGCTGCGCAACCTTGGCCTGGAAAAGTGTCTGCGCCTCGATGAGATCCCGCACCGCTTCTGCCTGCACGAGGTCGATGGCCCCATTCAAGAAGGCGCGGAGTGAAAATTCTCCCGGCCGGGCCAGACGCGCTCCCGATTCAAGGACCGCGGCCAGGATGGCCCTCAGGAGGACAGGACTCCCATGACCACTGATCTCTATGACATCTTCGCGAGTATAAGAACGGGGGGCTCGAAAATAAGTGACAAGAACCTGGTCGAGAGGCTGGCGCGTGTGGGGGTCAATGATTTTGCCAAGGAGTGGGGAGCGGTCCTGCAAGGTAAGTCTCCCCGCTCGAAATACTTTGTTCACTACCTCGAGGGAGTCCTTGCCGCTGATCCGAATGATTCCTATCCCCCCCTTTCCCAGCGGGGTGGAAATGGCAGCTACCGTTTCTTCCAATTGACCAGACATTTTCCATTAGCACGGATAGATCACAACCTGACGCTTTCCGCCGGAGCCTTCACTCTCCGACCTTACCAGCTTGTCGTCCGCAACCGCCAGGTGCAGAATCCTTCGCTCGTCCGATTCCATGGGGTTAAACTTAAAAGCCTGTCCCGTCCGCTTGACACTGTCGGCCGCCGTCAGGGCCATTACCCGTAGTTCTTCAGCCCGACTCGCCCGATACCCTCCGGAATCCATCAAGTACTTGAGCCCGCTTTTCTCAAAAACACGATTGACCAGATATTCCAGCGCCTTCAAGGCCTCTGCATTCCTGGCCAAAAGGATTGAGGCGTCTTTCCCTTGAAGTTCGACCTGGTGATATTCAGGACCTTCCTGAATCTTGTAGGAAAGCTCAAATTTTGAAAATTCAATAAAATCCCTGAGAAACTCATCTATGGTCATGATTCAATTCTTGCTCCGTGTTATTCCTCGCTCTCATTCCGCTATTTCTTTTTCGGTTTCTTCTGGCTGGTACTCACCGTGGCGTTGGGCCCGAATTTGTTGAGGAAGTACTGCTGACCAATGCCCACCACATTGCTCGTCAACCAGTACAAGACCAATCCACTGGAAGTGAAGGCCAGCATGAATCCAAAGAAAATCGGCATCACCATCATCATTTTGGCCTGAACCGGATCTGCCGTTGGATTGGGGGTCATTTTTTGCATCACTACCATGGACACTGTCATGAGGATGGGCAATACATAGGTATGATCTGCGGCCGACAGATCCTTAATCCACAGAATGAATGGCGCATGTCGAAGCTCAATGGCCACGGATAACAAGTTGTAAAAGGCGATGAAGAAGGGCATTTGCAATAAGAGGGGTAAACACCCTCCCAAAGGGTTGACTCCGTGTTTCTTATATAACGCCATTACTTCGGCATTCATCTCCTGCCGCTTCGGATCTGTCGGCTTGAGCTTCTTAAAGTTGTCTTGTATCGCCTTCAACTGCGGCTGGAGCTTCTGCATCTTGGTAGCCGAGACGATAGATTTGTACTTCAGGGGGAAGAGGGCGATGTTAATTAAAATCGTCAGAAGAATGATTGCAAACCCATAGTTTCTTACGTAGGAGTGGATCCATTTCAAGACCAGGAAAAGGGGCTCGCAAACAACTCTAAACCATCCATAATCAATAACTTCCGTTAGATATGGGGCTGTGGCTTTCAAGACCTCCGTATCTTTGGGTCCCACGAATAGACGCAGTTCGCGGTTTTCGTTGGAACTCGAAACCACCGAAGCACTGAGGAGTTTTTCTTTCTTCCCTTCCGCCAGCGTGTTTTCGTCGGCCCCAAAATGGATGCGATGCAAATTCTCGTTGCCACTAGGAAGGAAGATTGCCGCGAAATATGTGTCCTCAAGCCCGGCAAAATCATAGTTGCCAGACAACTCCAGCCCTGCCCCGATATCCCCTTCTTTTAGCCGCTTCACCTTGGATTCGGTTCGGTATACGCCCCGGCGCACGGTCATTTTGGCGTCCAGAGTCGTGTCCCCGAATCCCGAATACCAGCCCACGCTGTAAACCGCCGGTCTTCCTTGAACCCAAACATGAGAATCCATATTGACCACGTAACTTCCCGGGGAAAAAGTGAGCTTCTTGATCACCCTGAAATTCTCGTTTGCGAATTCGAAGAGGATGGACCTGGAGCCTTGTTCGCTCCCCGAAAGAAGCACCTGATCCGGGGATTCGGTAAAAAAGATCGTGTCCTTCAGGCCCTTGGAGATTTCGGCTTCTCGGTCAATCTGCAGATTCAGCGGATAGCCATACCGGCCGGCTTTCGGCCCATCAACCAAGTCCAGCAGTTTACCGTTGCTATCGGTGTACTTCTTCAGGACCCAACTCTGGATGACCGCCTCTTTGCTGGACAGGGTCAAACGGTACAAATCGCTTTCCACCCTGATGTGTTTTTCTTCGGCCCCCTTCTTGACTACGCCAGATTCCTTCTGACTCAAAGTCGGAGGCGGCGCCTGGGGCGGCGATGCGGCTGCGGGCGGGATTTGTTCCGCTGTCTTGTTTTCGGCGGGAGCTGTCGCCGTTCGTTGCTGTTCCCAAAGCGGACGGGTCAGCATGATGACCAGGAAGGACAACGCTAATGCAAGAAGCAGTCTTCTCTCCATAGATAATTCATCTCACCCCTTCGTCATTACCGGAGTGGGTCGCAACCTCCTTCGTGGAACGGGTGGCATTTTCCAAGGCGCCGTACGGCCAACAGAGAGCCGTGCCAAACGCCATACTTGGTGATGGCCTGGGAAGCATAATCAGAACAAGTCGGCAGGAATCTGCACGAGGGGGGCAGAAAGGGAGAGAGATAGGACTTGTAGAGGCCGAGACAACAAAGAAAAATCTTCTTTAAGGATTCCAATTTCTTCTCGATGATTTAAGCAACTGAAGCAACTCTTGCCGGACGCGCTCGAAGTTCAATTCCCCCGAAGATTCCCGCACCTGGACGACGACATCCATCCCGTCAGGCAGGTCTGCTTTGTGAGTTCGAACGATCTCCCGTATCCAGCGTTTGAGCAAATTCCTTTTGACCGCCTTGCCCGCGCGTTTGCCAACGGAAATACCTAATCGCGGGGCAACGGACTCATTGCGGCACGTATGAATCTGAAGATGCCGCCCTCTGCGGACCTTTCCCGCCTTGTAAACTCGAATATACTCCTTCGATTTTAAAAGGCGGGCAGAGGGGGGAAAGGAATGATCGGCATCCCGGTTAGGGGATAAGACGTTTTCGCCCTTTTTCACGGCGACGTTTCAAGACCAGTCTTCCAGCTTTGCTGCTCATCCGGCTGCGAAACCCGTGGGTTTTCGCTCTCTTCCTGTTATTGGGCCGAAAGGTTGGTTGCATGGTATCTCCAGCTATAAATGTATGGCGAATTCTTCAGGATCAGCGCTCACTTGCGCCCATTCCATGATTCCGCAAATGGCCTTTATAACACAGCAATTTTTAGGGTGTCAAATCATTTGAATCCGCGTTGGGGCGTGTGCTATATTTACGCGCTCAAGATTAGAGTCACCGATCAGCACTCCATCTACTTGTTCCAGCCGTCGGTGTTTTTTGCGTCTTGTTCCACCTGTTTTGATACCTCCTCAAGCAAGAGGTTTTAGAATACCGGATCCGTCTCAACACACCGGCTTTTGTCGCCTCCATGGATGCCTGGCAGAAGATTCTCGACTTCATTGAAGCCAATGTCAGCAAGCAGAATTTTGCGACCTGGTTCAAACCAACCCAGGTCCACGAATTCCGGGATAACCAGCATCTCGTCGTCAGCGTCCCGAATCAAGTTTTTCAGGACTGGCTCACTACCACCTACTCCAGTCTGATCGAGGAAGCCATTCGCAGGACCGGACAGGAGGGCTTGCGCATCTCTTTCCGAACGTCTTCCGCCGCCGGGAAGGCAGAGCCGGCGTCCTCCCCTCCCCCGCTGCAAAAAACCCTGGATTTCGACTCGGTCGACTACCTGTTAAACCCCAAGTACACATTCGAACGCTTTGTCGTCGGGTCCTCAAACCAATTTGCCCATGCGGCCTCCCTCGCTGTTGCGGAGTCCCCCTCGCGAATCTACAATCCGCTGTTCATTTGCGGCGGAGTCGGTCTTGGAAAAACGCATCTCATGCAGGCCGTGGGACATCGCATCAAGGCAATTGACCGCCGCATCCGATTGAGCTACGTCTCGTCTGAAAAATTCACCAATGAAGTCATCAACGCCATCCGCTATGATCGCACGCTGGCTCTGCGGGAAAAATACCGGAATGTGGATGTTCTGCTTATCGATGACATTCAATTTATCTCCGGCAAGCAAGCCACTCAGGAAGAGTTCTTTCACACCTTCAATGACCTCTATGACGGTCAAAAGCAGATTGTGCTTTCCAGCGACTCCCTCCCCAAGGAAATCCCGGATATCCAAGAGCGCCTCCAATCCCGTTTTGAATCCGGACTGATCGCCGACATCCAGCCGCCCGATCTGGAAACCAAGGTGGCTATCTTGAAGAAGAAAGCCGAATTCGAGAATTTCGATATCCCGGATAATGTGGCTTTTTACATTGCCAGCAAGATCAAATCCAATATCCGGGAATTGGAAGGATCGATGCTTCGGCTCATGGCCTTCAGCTCCTTGCGTGGTGAAAAAGTGACGCTGGGGATGGCCCAGGAAGTCCTCAAGCACATCCTCAAGTCGCAGGAAAAACACATCACCATCGAGCAAATTCAGAAACTGGTCGCGGATTATTTCGAGCTGAAGGTCAGCGAACTCAAATCAAAGAACAATGCGAAAGCCATTGCACAGCCTCGTCAGGTCGGTATGTACCTTTCCAGACAATTGACCGAGGCCTCTTTGCCTGAGATTGGACGAGAGTTCGGCGGCAAACACCATACGACAGTCCTTCATTCCATCAAGAAAGTGGAAAATAAAATGGAAATCAACAGGGAATTCAACAGCCTGATCAATAAATTCCTGGATTCCTTTCAATAGGTTAAGATGAACTTGGCAGCGTCTAAAGAATTGCCTTTAAATCTTACTGTGGATAAAATGTGTGGGTTCTTTGTCTGATTCCCAAACCGGTCATGGCACACAGAATTAGAAAACTTTCTTCCTCAACGTTACATCTTCAATCACAAGAGGTTAGTTGGGTTCTCCACAGCTTCGAGTTGGTGACTATTATTACTAAATAACAACCTGTTGAATTTAGTATAAAAGGATTAGTCGATGGAATTCACGATTCGAAAATACGATATCTTGCGGGAGCTGTCCCTGACTCAGGGCGTTGTGGAAAGGAAGAACACCATCCCCATACTCGCCAATGTCTTGATCGATGCCCAGGGCGATCAAATCCAGATTTCGGCCACAGACCTGGAGTTAGGAATCAAGTGCACCTGCCCTGCCAAGATCAAGAAGCCGGGAGCGATTACAACCCCAGCCAAGAATTTTCTGGAAATTATTCGTTCCCTGCCGGATGACGATATCAAGGTGAAGTCGTTGGACAATAACTGGATACAGATTAACTGTGCCTCTTCGACGTTCAAGATTGTCGGCCTGCCGAAAGATAATTTTCCAAACCTGCCGGAATTATCGAAGTCGGTCGTCGAACTGCCTTCCAAGGTTTTGTTGAATCTCATCAATAAGACGATTTTTTCGATTGCGACCGAAGAATCGCGCTACACCTTTAATGGAGCGCTCCTGTTGTTGCGGCCTCTCAGCGCAACCATGGTGGCGACCGATGGGCACCGTTTGGCACATATTGAGACTCAGGTTCGGTTTGAGCAGTTGGGTAGTGAATTGAGAACGCTGATTCCAAAGAAAGCCCTGGCAGAGCTGCAGCGCCTGCTCTCCGAAGCCGAGGATCAGGATGTGATCAGTTTTGGCAAGGATGACACGCACCTCTTTTTCAAGCTCAAGAATCGGTTGATGATTTCGAGGATGCTAACCGGTCAGTTCCCGAACTATGAAGCGGTCCTCCCCAAGGAGAATAATCGCGTTGTGGTGCTGGAGCGGGAACGACTGGGAGCGGCGATCAAGCGAGTAGCTCTTCTGGCCGATGATAAGTCGCGTTCCATTCGCCTTTCCCTGGACAAGAACCAAATGGAGATTTCAGCGGCCAATGCCGAACTGGGAGAGGCGAAGGAATATCTGGAAGCAAATTACAGCGGTGGCCCCGTGCAGATTGGGTTCAATTGTCAGTATCTACTGGACTTCATTGCCGCCACCGAAGACGAAAAAGTAAGTTTCGAGTTTAAAGACGACCAAAGTGCCGGACAAATGCGGCCTGCCAATGAGTCCGAGTGTCGGTACCGGTATATTGTGATGCCAATGAGGCTTTGAGTTGACCTGTGAACCCGGCATCATCCCGAACCGGTTGCGAGATGTTCTCCCTGAATGATTCTTTCTAGCCTCACGCTTGAAAACTTCCGAAATCTAACCAATCAGAGATTGTTCTTTTCCAAACAGGCCAACATCGTTTGCGGAAAAAATGGGCAGGGGAAAACGAACCTGCTCGAGGCGATTTTCCTGCTCGCCTCGACGCGCTCCTTTCGGACCTCACTAAACCGGGAAATTGTCCAATGGGGAATGTCAGGATTTCGGCTGGAGGGAGACGTAGAGAAGCATCAACAGGCGTACTCGCTGGATGTTCAACAGTGGGACCATGGCAAGAAGCTAAGAATCAACCAGCGACCGCGGGAAATTTTTGACTACATCGGCCATCTTAGCGTGCAGGTGTTTTCTTCCAGTCAAATGGAGCGCTTCCGTGCTGAAGCCGAACAGCGGCGCCGATTCATCGATCGTGCCCTCTATCTATTGCAGCCGCTTCATCTGAGGAGGATGGCTGATTATGCGCGCGTCGTTAAACAGAAAAATTCGTTACTAAAGGACCCCTGTTCCATTTATAATAAGGAGTTTGGCAATTTGCTTGATGTTTGGGATCAAGAGATTGCGGCAATTGGGGCCAGAATTATCAAAGCGCGAAACGATTATGTGGAAAAACTTCAGCTGAAACTTGTCTTGCAGGCCGAATCTCTGGTGCCTGAGTGCCTTGAGATGTGTTATCGGCCCTGCCAGGGGCTGTCCGGTCAGCAGGATGCAGCAGGAATTGAATCGCAATTGAGAGACGCGCTCAAGTCTTGTCGCGAGAAGGAGATCCGGCTCAAGCGTTCCCTGGTTGGCCCGCATCGTGATGAAGTCATGTTGGTCATCAATGGTGAGGAAATGCAGCGCTTTGCCTCGGCGGGGCAGCAGCGAAGCGCGCTGTTAGCATGTCATCTCACCCAGATGGAACTGCACCTTCTCGAACTCGAGGAATATCCGGTATTTTTGATTGATGATGTGGATGCTGAGCTGGATGATGAACGCATGAACCGGGTCGTGGAATTGCTTCGCAGGAAGACACAGGTGTTCATGACCACAACCCGGCCGGAACGAATCTCTCTTAACGAACATCGCCAGACGGCGAAATGGTTTCAACTGGAATCGGGGAACGTCATCGAAAGCGGCGTCCCCCAGACCTATTCTCACTGATTGGACAGGAAATAGTCGCATGAAAGAAGTGTCGCGGGAAGAAAAGACTCAATCGAAAAACAAGAAGGAGCGTACTCAGCCTGCCAACCCTGAAAACTCAGAGACGTATGATGCCTCGAGTATCAAGGTCCTTGAAGGGTTGGAGGCCGTACGGAAGCGGCCGGCCATGTACATTGGCTCGACCGGCGAGCTCGGCTTGCATCACCTCGTCTATGAGGTGGTGGACAATTCAGTGGACGAAGCTCTGGCCGGTTATTGCACGCGGGTCGACGTCACCATTCACAGCGACAACTCGGTAACTGTCGTCGACAATGGACGCGGCATACCGGTGGACTACCATGCTGGAGAAAAGAAATCGGCCGCAGAGGTGGTGATGACTAAACTGCACGCCGGCGGCAAGTTTGATACGAACAGCTACAAAGTCTCCGGCGGGTTGCACGGCGTGGGCGTATCTTGCGTCAATGCCCTCTCAGAAGAACTGGAACTTGAAATTTGGCGGAAGAAAGATCCGGCCGACGCGTTTAATACCGTCTACTTCCAGTCCTACCGACGCGGGATTCCCGTTGACAAGCTGAAGGCAACCGGGCACACGGACCGGCGCGGAACCAAAATTACCTTTAAGCCGGATTCGACCATCTTTGATACCACCGAGTTTAACTTCGACACGCTGTCCCAGCGGCTTCGCGAACTCTCATTCTTGAATAAGGGCGTCGCGATCACGATTTCCGATGAGCGAACCGACAAGAAGCACGAGTTTCAATACAGCGGCGGAATCGCGGAATTTGTCAAACACCTCAACAAGAACAAGGCCGTCCTGCACGAACCGCCCATTTATTTTGAAGTCAGCAAGGACATGCTGACCCTGGAAGCCGCCATTCAGTACAACGATGCTTACACGGAAAACGTATTCTCCTTTGCCAACAATATTAATACGATCGATGGCGGGACGCATCTTTCCGGGTTCCGTTCGGCACTGACGCGTACCATCAATAACTATGGGCAAAGCACCGGCCTCTTCAAGGACCTCAAGGAAAATTTGACGGGAGACGACGTCCGCGAGGGATTGGTGGCGGTGATCAGCGTGAAACTTCCCCAGCCCCAATTTGAAGGGCAAACCAAAGGCAAACTCAACAGTGACATCAAGGGGCCGGTCGAAACGTTTATCAACGAAAAGTTGACGGACCACTTTGAAAAGAACCCTTCCGTGGCCAGGAAAATTATCTCCAAAGCCATCGAGGCGGCTCGCGCCCGTGAGGCCGCACGCAAGGCCCGCGACCTGACCCGCCGCAAAGGTGCGCTCGATTCCGCCTCCCTGCCCGGCAAGCTGGCGGACTGCCAGGAAAAGGATCCCGAGCGCTGCGAAATCTTCGTGGTTGAGGGAGATTCAGCCGGGGGCTCAGCCAAGCAGGGCCGGGATCGCAAGTTTCAGGCGGTACTGCCGCTCAAAGGAAAGATCTTGAATGTCGAAAAAGCGCGCTACGACAAGATGCTCGGGCACGACGAAATCCGCGCCATGATCACCGCGCTAGGCACCGGCATCGGCAAGGATGACTTCGATAGCGCCAAGCTCCGCTACCACAAAATCATCATCATGACCGACGCTGACGTCGACGGATCGCACATTCGAACCCTTCTCCTTACCTTCTTTTTCCGCCAGATGTCGGAGTTGATCGAACGCGGGCACGTTTTTATCGCCCAGCCTCCCCTCTTCAAGATCAAGAAAGGGAAAAAAGAAACTTACATCAAAGACGAGAAGATGCTCACTCGCGAGCTGATGCGAAGCGCCACGGAAGATATCGAAGTGAAAATCGGGAAGGACAAACAGCTTTTGCAGAGCCGGCAAGTGACCACCTTCCTCAGCAGTCTCGTCGACTATCAAACCTTTTTTGAGAAGCTGGAAAAGCGCTTTCGAGACCGCGGTATTACAGAGGCCGTGTTGCGCAGCGGCATCGAGAGCCGAAGTCATTTACAAACCCCCAAGGGACTGGAACCGCTGGCCGGGAGCATTCGTCAGCTGGGCTATGAGGTAGAGATCCACTCCGATGAAGAACACAGTCTTTACAACTTGCTCATCACGGGCACGGGCGAAAATGCCAGCTATCGGCGCGTCATCGATCAGGATTTCATTTCCCTGGCGGAGTACAAGCGCACCTTGGCATTAACCCGTTCCTTGGCAGAGTATGACCTGCCGCCCTTCTTGCTGGAGGGCAAAAACCAAACGCCGGTTACTCTGGAAACCCGGGAACAGCTTCTGGACCATATCCTTTCGACCGGCAAGAAAGACTTCCACATTCAGCGCTATAAAGGGCTGGGAGAGATGAATCCGGAACAACTCTGGGAAACCACGATGAATTTGGAATCGCGGTCCTTGCTTCAGGTGCGAATTGACGATGCCGTGGAAACCGACGAAATCTTTACCATCTTGATGGGAGACGCGGTTGAACCCCGGCGAAAATTCATCGAAGACAATGCCTTGGACGTCAAAAACCTCGATATTTAACCTCCGGGCCGGCTGTTGCTTTGGCAAGAGCTGGTCAGCCGAGTGTAACCCCGACGGGTCCCGGTAGCGCGATCAAACTTCACCACGAAAAGGATGGGCATGGAAGGTCAACTCCCCTTTAATTCAACCCCGATCAACATCGAAGATGAGATGAAGCGGTCCTATATCGATTACGCGATGAGCGTGATCATCGGGCGTGCCTTGCCTGATGTGCGGGACGGTCTCAAACCGGTTCACCGCCGCATTCTTTATGGAATGCATGAAATGGGACTCGGTTTTAACAAACCCTACCGCAAGTGTGCCAAGATTGTGGGCGAGGTGATGGGAAATTTCCATCCCCACGGGGACGCGGCCATCTACGACACGTTGGTGCGAATGGCGCAGGGTTTTTCGATGCGCTACGCCTTAATCGATGGACAGGGAAACTTCGGCTCCATTGACGGCGATCCGCCCGCGGCCATGCGATACACGGAGGCCCGGCTGGCGCGCATTACCCAGGAAATGTTGTCAGACATCGACAGGGAGACGGTGGATTTCTCGCCCAACTATGACGAAAGCCAGCAGGAGCCGACATGCCTTCCCGCCCAAATCCCGAACCTCCTGGTGAATGGCTCCTCGGGAATTGCCGTGGGCATGGCCACCAACATCCCACCGCATAACCTCAACGAAGTGGTCAATGCGGTAGTTCATCTGATCAACAACCCCGACGCAACGATTGCCCACCTGATGCAGTTTGTGAAGGGTCCCGATTTTCCGACCGGTGGATTTATTTACGGACGGGCAGGCATCCTACAAGCCTTTACGACCGGTCGGGGAAGCATCGTGATGCGCGCCCGGGCGGCCATCGAAAAACAGGCGCGCGGCGACAAGGAAATGATTGTCGTCACCGAAATCCCCTATCAGGTCAACAAGGCCAAACTCATCGAGCGCATTGCCGAGCTTGTGCAGGAAAAGAAGATCGAAGGGATCACGGACCTTCGCGACGAAAGCGACCGCGAAGGAATGCGCATCGTCATCGAATTACGCCGCGGCGAACAGCCTGAAGTCATCCTGAATAATCTGTACAAGCAAACGCCCATGCAGACCAGCATGGGCGTCATTACCCTCGCCATCGTCAACGGCCAGCCCAAAGTGCTGAATCTCGTTGAGGTCCTCAGGCATTTCATCGACCACCGGGTGGAAGTTGTCCGCCGGCGTTCGCTTTATGAACTGCGCAAGGCAGAGGAGAGAGCCCATATCCTGGAAGGGCTCAAGAAGGCGCTGGATAAGATCGATGCCGTCATCAAATTGATCCGCGCCTCGAAGTCGCCGCAAGAAGCCCGCGAAGGGCTGATGCGCCAGTTCGAGTTGAGCCAGGTTCAGTCTCAAGCCATTCTCGACATGCAGTTGCAGCGACTGACCGGGATGGAGCGGGAAAAGATTCTGGAGGAATTGGAAAATCTCAGGAAACGGATTGCCGAGCTTAAAGAAATTCTGGCCAGCGAAAAGGCTCTGAAAGCCGTGGTGGTCAAGGAACTCAAGGAAATCCAGAAGCAATACGGAGATGAGCGGCGCACTGAAATCATTGATGAACACGCCGAAATCAAACTCGAAGACCTGATCACCATGGAAGATGTGGTGGTCACGGTCACACACAATGGCTATCTGAAGCGGACGCCCGTCAAGGATTATCGCATGCAGCATCGCGGCGGGAAGGGCCGCATCGGCATGAAAACCCGCGAAGAGGATTTTGTGGAACACATGTTTGTGGCCTCCACCCACAGCTATCTGCTGATCTTCACCAATCAAGGGAAGGTGCACTGGCTGAAGGTTTATGAGATCCCCGACGTGGGGACCACCGGCAAAGGGAAGGCCATCAATAATCTGGTGAATCTTGCCCCGGACGAGACCATGCGGACGGTCCTGCCGGTGACGGAGTTTGCCAAAGATCGCTTCATCATGTTTGCCACGCGGCGCGGGGTGGTCAAGAAAACACGGCTCGATGCCTTCAGCAATCCGATGGCCCGCGGCATCATCGCGATTTCGATCGATGAGGAAGACGAGCTGATCGCGGTGGAATTGACGTCAGGAAAAGACCAGATCTTCCTCGGGACCCATGATGGCAAGAGCATCCGCTTCCATGAAGAAGAAGTGCGCGACATGGGACGGCAGGCCCGCGGTGTCAAAGGGATCGAACTCGAGGAGAACGATTACCTGGTGGGCATGACCGTAGGCGGAGACGAAGGGCTCATTCTCTCGGTCACTGAAAACGGGTTCGGGAAGCGCACGCAAATTAGCGCCTATCGCGCCCAGGCGCGCGGCGGCAAGGGCGTCATTAACGTCAAGACCACGGCAAAGAATGGCCAGGTGGTCGCCATCATGAAAGTCGAAGATGAGAGCGAATTGATTCTCATCACCGCCCAGGGAAAAGTCATCCGCCTCGATGCTGCCGACATCCGAGCAGCCGGCAGGAGTACCCAGGGCGTGAAACTCATCGACTTGGGTGATGATGACAAAGTCACGGCCGCTTCTCTCATCACCAACCAGACGGAACGTTCCCTCGACAACGAGTCTCCTACCGTACATTAACGGTTCTCACCGATCATGAGTGGGCGGGGCGATATCTCAAGGGATGCCGGAACTTGAGGTGCTTTGCCCCTTCTTACCACTCATAAAAATGGCTTCCATCGACGTTCCCTCCCCCACTTGCCTGACAACCCCTCTTTCAGACCGTGAGGCGTCTTTTGGCTTCGATATAAGTTCTTTAGAATAAATGTGATGGAAGAATTTCAGGCCGGGGTAATGCCGGGCTCTAAATTTGCCGATTTAGCTCTTAATAGAAAGAGTCTGTCTGAAGATCGGGCCCCATGAAATCGGAGAATTCTGCAAAAATCTGGATAGTAGATGACGATGCGGGGTATGCCTCCGTCTTGGTCGACTGTTTCACCGGGCTCAAGTTCGATGTCACCCTCATGGACTCCGGCGAAAAGGCCTTACAGGAACTCGAACACACCCTGCCTGATTTGATCCTGCTCGATATTAAGATGCCGGCCATCGACGGGTTCGAGGTGTGTCACCGCATTCGCAGCCACCCTGAGTATGATGGGGTTATCATCATCATGCTGACAGCGGTGGGAGAGGTGGAGGACAAGATCAAGGCAATCGAAATTGGAGCCAATGATTATGTCGTCAAGCCTTCTGGCCTGTCTGAACTGTTTGAAGTCATCGCCCGGGTCAACCGCTTCCTCGACACCCGTCGTGCCTATCTGCAACGGATGGAGGAGGAGAAATTCGGGGCCTTGAAAGGGACAACCAATACGCTTTGCCACGAAATCAACAACCCGCTCACGGCCATCTTTGGATCGGCGCGAATCCTGGCCAATCGCCTGGGACCAGGGGAAGAACACGCCGACCTGTTGAGAGAAACCAACAATATTTTGGATGCCGCGCAAAGAATCCGCACGATTACCCAACAACTGGCTCGCGCCATTCGTGTCGTCACCACCGAACCCGTCCCCGGTGTGACAATGATCGACCTCGACGCCTCCGCCAAACGAGAATAGATCTGTTTCGGAGTGCGGGAGCTTGCTCCCTCTTTCACCGCATGCCAGCTTGCTGGGACCGTCCTGGATTAATCTGACTTTTCAACTCTGTATATTGACTCCGCCTCACGAAACCCGTTAAATTCCAACCATTAAGATTCTTTACCCTGCTAAAGTTAGGCAAACTGGTTGGAACGGATGACCTTCACTCTCAATTCAGCTCAGCCAGCTTGTCTGTCGTCTAACGGATAGAACTTTTCCCCATGAGGTTGAAAATGATGGCGCAAATTGCAGCCAGGCGTGTCACCGCGAAGATCGAAGGTGACTTTGTAGTCTTTTTGATCGGTATGCGAATCAACAAGCCATGGAAACTTCACAAGTGGGTCCCAGTGTTCCAGGCCATGCCCCGGATGATCAAGGAACTCGAGCGAAAACCTGAGTCAGGTTTCCTCGGACATATCATGAGTTTTGGGGTGATCGTCCAGTACTGGCGCTCTTTCGAACATCTGGAGTCCTATGCGCGGGACCAAAGCCGGTTGCATTGGCCGGCTTGGGTTGATTTCAACAAACGGGTAGGCAGGAGTCGGGGCGATGTGGGGATCTGGCATGAAACATACCGTGTCCGCGCCGGGGAGTACGAGTGTGTTTACAGTGGCATGCCCCCTATCGGGCTGGCCAAGGCCAGTACGACAGTCGACGCCGTCGGACACCTCGAATCGGCCCGAGGCAGGCTGGGAGCAGCGACCCACGTTTAGACCGAGACGTAGCATGACATCTTGCCGAGCGATCAGATCGGTCCAGGTGTACCGTTATGCCCGAGGGGACTAGGCATTTTGGCAGCACAAAGCTCGGCCAACAACGCATGAGTCAAGCATAAGAGGAGGCACAAATGAAAACAGCGAGCTGGATCATTCTTCTAATCGTAGGAACGCTAACCCTGATTGGGAGTTTAATTTCATTGGGTCTTGCTTACAGTTCGGACCGCGACCAGATAGGACCGGCCAGCTTGGCCGAGCTATCGGTCGGGAGACCGGAGGTGGCGACGGCGTTAAGGGCACGACGAGCGACGGCGGCCGCCTATGCAGCCGGGTTTGCCACGCTCTTCCTGGCCATCACCCTTGGGCCTTATCGGCGTGGCGAGGTGTGGGCTTGGCGGACCCTTGCGGTTGGCACCCTCGTCGTAGCGGTGTTGGTCCTGCTTCGAATCCCCTTTCTCGGCATTCAATTAGCAGGAGCCACAGCAGTCACGGGGGCGGGGACGGCACGGACGACTCTCGTTCAACTGGCCGTGGCGGGCCTCGGCTTGGCTCTGGGCGCTAAACGCCTGCGTGGCAGCGGGCCTCCCGCGTGAGGTGATGGAGAAGAAAAGGCAGGGAATTTCCATGTTCAACAGGCTTCCGTCGGCATTCAGTGTACTCCTCTCTGTGATTTTGGCCCTTTCCTTGCCACTCTTGGAGTACGGGAGCTTGCTCCCACTTTCACCCGGTGCCAGCTCGCTGGTACCGGGTGAAACAGTTGAAGCGCTTTCTGCCAAAAAGGGAACTGCGTGAGTTCGCCCGTCATTCAGCAGGTCGATCACCTCGTTTACGCGACGCGCGATGTCGATGTGTCCTGTGCCGAACTAGAGAAATTACTTGGGGTACGGGCCTCAGAGGGTGGACAACATCCAGGACGTGGGACTCGCAACGCGCTCATTGCGATTGGTCAGACGACCTATTTGGAGATCATCGGCCCAGACTGGGGGCAGCCCGAACCGATCGAGCCAAGAATGTTCGGCATTGATCGAATTGATCGTTCAGGACTCGTGACATGGGCGGCCAAGTCCCCAGACTTGAAAAACGTCGTTGCCAAGGCCGCGAAGGCTGGTGTTCAACTCGGTAAAATCGGCTCGGGTAGCCGCTGTCGCGCCGATGGAGTCACACTCAACTGGAAGTTCACGGATCCGGGCACAGTTGTCTTGGATGGCCTGGTGCCCTTCTTCATCGATTGGGGTTCAGAACCACATCCTGCGGTAACTGCCGTGCGGGGGCCAGACCTTGTCGCACTGCGCGCTGAGCATCCTGACCCTGCTCACGCCATGTCGGTCCTGAGGACGCTTGGTTTGAATCTTGAGGTATCCGCCGCCTCGCGACCTGCGCTGGTCGCGACTTTCCAAACCGAGCGTGGGCCGGTCACCCTCTACTAACCTGCCTTCTTCATATTTGTGAGCTACGCGATGAGTAAAGAGTACCTGCGACGGAAATGGGCATTTTCCTGTACGCTCAATGGAACGCGCAGTAGACTGTTTACCGGCTGATCCATACGGCTAGCCAAGCCGTATGCCCATAGAATTTTCGACTGAAGGAAAATAAGATGCCACATGATATGACACCTGCGGATCAGGCGGCGATCGCCGCTATCATTGCCGCTCTCGAGGATGCCTGGAATGCTGGAGATGGCAATGCCTACGCCGCACCCATGACCGACGATGCCGACTTCGTTACGATTCGAGCCGAGCATTTCCGTGGCCGCCAGGCGATCGCAGAAGGCCATGCCGCGATTTTTCGCACGCTCTACGCAGGCAGTAAGAACCGCTATACGCTCGACTCCGCACGACTATTAAGCGATGACGTTGCCCTTATTCATGTCAAGGCCGTCCTCAATGCGCCCACCGGTCCGTTGGCAGGACGTCACGAGGCGCTCTTCTCGGCAATTCTCGTCCGGGAGCACAGCGGCTGGCGTATTGCCTCCTTCCATAACACATTGGTTCCGTTGGCACGCCATTAACAATGCAAGTATCTTGCCTGAGTGCTTTCGGCGGCTGTGGACAAGGTGAGAGAGACCGGTTATATATGGGGGTTGCGGGAGAGTACCCAACGTTGAGGAAATCTCGAACGTTCGATCCCAGCAAGTGAGGGCACGCCATGACATTCCTGGTTTTAGGGCTGATGATTAACTTCGTTGTCTGGCTCTGGGGATTGATCCTCTGGGGCTGGGTGCGATGGTTCAAGAGCGAGCGGAAGAGCAGGGTCCATAGAAAGCTTTCCGTGCTTGGTTTTTCTCTCGTCACGATTTCGGCCTTCCTGGTGGTTCCCTCCATCATTCATCTTCGCACCGCAGGCCTCTTTGCCTTATTCGATCCGTTCCTCTTAAGGCTTTCCGTGGGCGGCGCAGTGTTGTCGGCGTGTGGAATTGTACTGACGATAACCGGCCTTCGGCAACCGGACCCACTTCGCTGGCAGGCTCTCATCAGCGGATTTGTGACACTTGTCTATTGGCTTTTCGTACTGAGCTAAAATGACTGACGGTTACCAGCGCTTGAGGAGGAGGCCAGCAGTTCCTCTTTGTTCAAAGCGCGATAACAGGGTGCCTCAGTCCCATCCGGGTAGCTTGCTCCAAGGCGTAGGCCAATTGCAAAACTCCGAAATCATCATGGCGGCGGCCGACGATCTGAATACCGACGGGAAGTCCTTCGGCCGTGAAACCCGCCGGGATGGACATGGCCGGGGACATTGTAGTGGAAATCCAGTACGCCGACTTCATCCACGACAGGTAATTTTCCATCTTTACCCCTTGAATCTCCTTTGGCCAATCCAGGCTGGCCTCAAACGGGGGCACCTGATTCACCGCACAGAGCAGGAACTCATACTTCATCTGAAAACGCCGCATCCGATCCAGGAGAGAACCATGGCGGACCATGGCTTTGGCCAGATCTGCGGCGCTGATTCGAGCGCCGGCTTCGATTTGCCAGATGGCCTCGGGTTTCATCTGATCCCGATGAGTCTCCAGCAACGGGCCCAGTACGTGATATGAGCTCCACAGTCGAATGGTAAGAAAGATGTCTTCTGCGGCGTTTAAATCCGGACAGGCGTCTTCGATAATGCATCCGAGGTTTTCCAGTGTCTGGCGCTGAGATTCCAGGACGGTGCGAACTCTCGCATCCAGAGGAAGGCCTCCCAAATCCGGACACCAAGCCACCCGCACTCCCTTGAATTGGCGGTCTAGAGGTCTGGCGAATTGCTTGGGATCCGAGGGGTAGCAGGCAGGATCACGCGGATCGGCTCCGGCCATCACACCAAGCAGGAAGGCAACATCGGCAACGGATCGAGCCATCGGCCCTTTGACGCCAAAGCCGACAAAAGGCAAAGGGTTCGGTGTTGACGGCACCAAGCCGACGGAGGGCCTTAAGGCAACAATGTTATTGAAGTTGGCCGGGTTTCGAAGTGATCCCCCCAGGTCACTGCCGTCGGCAATCGGGATCATGCCACAGGCGAGGGCCGCGGCGGCACCACCGCTGGAACCGCCGGCGCTCTTTGTCAGGTCATAAGGATTGTAGGTAGTGCCGTACACCTTGTTGTAGGTGTGCGAACCCATCGCGAACTCGGGCACATTCGTCTTGCCAATTGGAATCGCCCCTGCCTGACGCAGTCGTTCCACCAACACCGAGTCTTCCCTGGGCATGAAGTCCTTGAAGATTGGTGAACCAGAGGTAAAAGGAAAACCAACGGCGGGTTCAAAGTCTTTGAAGGCGATGGGCAAGCCGTGTAGTGTACCGATTGGCTCTTTACCGGTCAGGCGTTGGTCAGCCTCACGGGCGAGCGCCAGGCATTTGTCGTCATCCAATTTCGCCACAATGGCGTTAACCTTCGGATTGGTTCGCCGGATCTGGGCAAGGTGTGCCGCCATCACTTCGCTGGCAGAGAGTTTCCGTTCTCGAATCAGTTGCGCGAGTTCACGAGCGCTTGTAAAGCAGAGGTTATCGATATGAGATTGAGTCATTGATACCGGCGATTTCTTTGTAAAGGCAGTGGCACGGCGCTTCATGCGCGCTTAATGAACACGCGCGACCGACGGAGAGTCCGGCGCTCTGTTTCACCTCGAAGTCTTGTAAGGCCGAGCCTCTCGCAGCGTCATCTGAAGAAGGCCATCAGGATCTCGGCCAAGATGAGTGCAATAATGACGAGTTCCAATGTATGACTCTGAGAGGTTCTGACTCAATCCGTGAGCAGTTGATAAAAGTCGGCAATAATGTCGAGCTTGCGGGAAATGGCATTCTCCCAGTCCGGCAGATAGAACCTCGCCGTGGCGGCGTTGTGCACCCGGGCCAGGTAAAGGTCGCCAATTAATTTGAGGGCCCCTTCCACGCGTTTAGCCAGGACCAGAGATTCCGTGCGAAGCTCCGCCAATTCCTGAATGGCCTTGCGGTAGGGCGTTCGAAAGGGCAATGACCATCCGGAAGGCTTTCTGACCAGCCCTTGATAATCAAGGATCCGCTTGTCCAACTCGGCGTCCACGTAACGAGCCTCCAACAATTCCACGTTCAGCAGTTCCATGACATTGGCTGCATCCAGGTAGTCCCGGTCGTAAATCACCGCCGCATTCCAATCAATCAGGACAAGATCGTTCTGAAAATAGGTGACGCGATGGGCGAGTGCGTCCTCCTGCTGTTCCCGACTCAGCGGCAGGGTTTCGAAGCGCAAAATCTGGGCGAGTGTTGAACCATTTTGCACCAATACCTCTTCCGCAGTGCGCGCCTGGTCAAATTCCTCAATGATGAATAAGTAATAATCCTCAACCAGGGACGACAATTCTGGGCGAACGACTGCCGGTCGAATCGTATTCAAGAGCTGCTGCGCCAGAGTTCGAGCATGAGCTTCAAAATTGCGACTGTAAAGCTGCTGGCTCAACAGTGGCAAGTCTTCCAGGAGGAAGGGTTGTTTCGGAGAGGCCAACGGCCAGCGATAAGCGATGCTGGCCGCTCCGAAGTCGAACACCATGGCTTGAATTGTCCCTGACGCCTCGCGAAGCGCCGTCGCTTCGCCCAAGTTCACAATCTGAGGCGGCTTGGCGAACTGCAAATAGGCCGGGGTCTGTTTCTTCTGCGACATGGGCGACACAGGCAAGGAAGAAAACAGGATCCCCAACTGCTCAAGTGAGACCTCAAAACCCAGGTCAAAAGCGAAAAGGGCAACTACTTGACCTTGAACAATGTGCGTCATCGCCGTTTTCTATTCCTATATTTGGATCAATCCCTACTTTCATGCCGGTACAGAAAACCATGCTCAGTCCTCAAGACGAGGACGTTTGGAACAGAAGGCGGAAGGGAAACAATCGGGCCGAATCGATCGAGATTGCTTTAGGACTGGGTGCGGGAAAACCCCATTAACAACGAGCAGCCCTGTCGCACGTCAAAATTGTGGCTAGGCCTTCACGAGGCTTCGCGGCGAAAAGCCTCCAAAGTCCAAAGAGTGAGGTCTTCCCCCCAATGATGGCGCAGGATATAGATGTATCCATCCTCTCCTTTCACCCGGAAATAGCTGTTGCCGGGACAAAGCCACTGGTCCAGTACGTCTTTTACTTCCAGAGCACGATTCCCCAGAAAAAAACGTACTGGACGCTCGTCCGCCTTATATCCTGAATAGCATTCCACCCTGATTCGCATGAGCCTCTCCGTAATGCTTAACGACACTCCCTCACATAGGATAGAGCTTTGTCCGGGGAAATCCCAGTGCAGTCTTGGGAATTAGAGGGAGTTACTTCTGGCCCTCGAGAATAAAGGGGAGCAGTGAAGTTTTGGGGTAGAGGTTCAGGTCCAACAGAAGGCTGGTTTCATCGGACCCTTGAGGCAGGAGCAGGATGTCATCCAACGTATGACGGATTTGGAAAACGAGAAACTGTCTCTGAAGGTCGGTGATGATCTTATCCTTATAAAGCTTTTGGGCGTCACGGGATGCGGCAGAATAGAAGGTCAGAACCGGGCGGCTGCCGTCGAGACTCTCCTCGACTGCCTGTCGATCTCCCACAAAGAGGTGACTTTCGGTCAAAGCCGCGCGGAGCTGGACGACCCCCTGGCCCAACAGGTCAGTGTTTTTCCACAAGTTTCCAACGGAATTGCTCTTGTTCAAAAGCCGGAGGCGGTTGAGATCCTGATACTCGCGGTCGATGGTCTGGTAAGAAAGAATTTCTTCCTGGCTGACCATTTCGTCGTACGTCTCAAAGAGATTTTCGTTGCGACCGACGCGAAAGCCTCCGATCCCGGGATTACGGCGTCCTCCCGCCAGAATATCGGTTGTCTCATTACCGGTGATCGAGAGCAACCCTTCGCCGCTCACATTCAAGTAAGCCAGGGGATTCCCAATCGCGTATTGATAAGGGTTGATCTGGCGAGGATCAAGATGAAACACCGGATCCTTGGACAGGAAGCTCGCCGTGGCACTGTCATAAATGCGTGTCCCCATGGCGTAAAGATTGGCCGAACCGAGGCGCACGACCCCGTAGCGGCCGGCAAACGTGAAAGGATTTGGGGTAGCTCCGCTAACGGCTACCAGCGAGCCGTCCGGGGAGTAGGCGTAGCGATCGGTGACATCTCCGGCGTCGTTGGTCAAAAGGACGGTGTTTCCCTGCTCGTCAAAGTGATAGAAACTGCGAGCGCCGGTCGCAGCGTCGATGCTATAAAGCAATTCGCCTGTCGGAGTATGGACAAAGTAGCGCTGATCAACCCCGCCTTGCCGGATCACCCCCACCGTCGGCAGGGGTGTCGCATGATTCCAAACATACTGTTGGGTGCCGGCGTCCGCGGTCAGGGAAATCAACACCCCCAGCGTGTCGTAGTCACATTGGACGGTCTTGCCAGCCTCTGTGAAGCTCTTCAAGTGAGAGGCCAGGTCCCATGAATAGGTTCGAGAGCGGTCCTGAGTGCGCCGTCCCAAGCTATCGTAGGTGAACCCCAAGACGGAAGGCGGCGTCGAAATTGTACGTGGCGGCCGACGACACCAATTGATCTGAGGTGGGAATTAAAACGCACTGCGTGAGGCGCCGGTTAGTTGGCCTCGCTTATCGCGCACCAGGTGGCCGAAGCCTGAAGTTTGCCCACTCTCGCTGAACGAGGAGATTGCCGTCGGCGTCGTAAGTAAAGCGATTCTTTCACATTATTGGGACGAAGGATGGAAAGGACCCGCCAGGCTTTGTCATAGGTAAATTGGGTGGTCCCTCCCAGCCAATCGCTGATTGACAAAGCAAGCCGCGAAAGTCGTAAACGTAAGATACAGACTTTCCAGGAGCCAGGTTATGGTTTTGGATTCGTCCCGCGGCGCTCCGATCGATAGAAATCCCATTCGAATAAAAGAGCCCCCGTCTGCTGTGTACTTGAAATCGATCGAATTGCCTTGAACGAGCTTTCCTCCGGCATCATAAACATAACGAAGCACCATTCCATCCGAGTAGGCCCGCATGAGAACTCGTCCAACGGCATCACGCAAGATCTGGACGTTGCCCTGGGGTAGGATTACCTTAAGAATTCTTCCCCGGGCGTCTCGCGTATAGGAAATTGATCGACCCAGTGGATCGCTGGCCGAAGAAACCCGGCCCACGCCATCGTAGACAAAGCGCCAGGGATTTCCTCTCGGATCCGTGACCTGGGTAATACGACCAACCTCGTCGCGGGTGTATGAGGCCGAGACATTTTCGGGCATTCGAATTGAAGAGAGTTGTCCCCGCCCGTCATAGGAAATTTGGGTCGTGGCATTCAGCGGATCGAGAATCGATGTAACACGGCTCATGCTGTCGTATCCCAATTGCCAACGGTTTCCGAGGGGCGTCGTGGCGGCAGTGACGCGCCCCAGGCTGTCGCGAAGGAGTTCCGTTCTTTCGTTCAGAGGTGAAACCAGAGCGGTCAGTCGGCCATTCAAGTCAAATTCAGCCTTCCAGATTACTAAAGCGCCATCGATCAGATTGACGGGGTTGCCGACGGCGTCGTAACTAATCTTGTCCGTCACTCCGTCAGGCTGAATGATGGAATTGATTCGGGTCAGCGGATCGAGCCCCAATGTCATGGTATTGCCCGTGGCGTCGATAACCTTGGTCAGCTGGTCGGTGGCGCTGTGGCCAAAATTGGTTGCGGCCCCCAGGGCATCGATTCGACTGGCGGGAAGCCCGTTGGTATCGAATTGCGTAGAGACCGATACGCCCATCTCATTCTTGACCGAAATCAAATTGTCCCTGGCGTCATACGTAAAATTGACCTGGCTACCGTCAGCATAGGTCTTTTTAATGGGCCGCCGGTAGGCATCATAGATGAAGGTGGTTGCTCCACTTCCCGGCATCTGCATGGAGGCGAGAGTCCCGTCACCGTTGTAGGTAAAGCTAATCACGCCGCCGGTAGGCAGAGTTGCCGTGAGCATTTGGCCGGCGGCATTGCGCGTAAACTGCCAGGTTTCCCCGGCACGATCTGTTCGGGCGAGGACATTTCCATTGCTGTCGTAAACAAATGACTCCGAAGTTCCATCGGGAAATGACAGAACGGTCAAGTCATAAAATGTCAGGCCATTGACGGTGGTTGCCGTGTAAGTGGCGGTAAATTTTCCTCCATCCGGCTTGGTGATCGATTGTAGAAGACCTGACGGAGAGTGATAGGTGTAGCTTGTTGTATTACCGGCCCGATCTTTGACGGAGGTCAGGCTGTTATTGCTGTCGTATGACAAGAACATGGAATGGCCGGCTTCATCGACCTGCTCGGTCAAATTACCGGAGCTATACTTATACACAGATTTCGCCTGAAAAGGGTCCGTGACAGTGGTCTGGCCAGAGGTTGGGGTATTGTAGGCAAAGCTTAAAGTCCCGCCGCCGGAAAAAGTCTGCGTGCTTACCCTGGCGGCATCGTCGTAAGTTTGCTGGGTAGGTGCATTCGTCTTCGGCTCGACTCGCGTCGCCAGCAGGCCCACTTGATCGACGGTTGCCGTGGAATTGTAAACTGTGGCATTGCTTCCGAGATCCGAAACGCTCAGGAAGTTGGTTCCCGCATAACCAAAATTCACGTTTCGCCCCGTCTGGTCCTGGACGCGCACGAGCAGGTTGTTGACATCGTATGTAAAATCGAGCCGATTTCCCGTGCCATCCTCAATCCGGTTGACCAGGGTGCTGCCCAGCGGGTAGGTGAGGGTTACCGTGTTGCCATTTCGATCGGCGATGCTCTCGAGTCTTCCGGCTTTATCTGCGTTGAAGGTGTAAATCAGAGAAGTTGAAACATCCAGGAATTGGAAGAGATTCTGGGCACGAACCAGCTGATAGCCATAGGCAGAAGGCAATCCGGAGCTGCCACTGATCACCGGACCAGAGAAAATGATACCGTGCCACCGTGCAGGAAGACGATATTTGCGGTGTCGTTGGTCAGAGCCATACGCAAATCGAAGCTGTGCATCCAATTGTTTCCCAGGGCAATCGTAATATCTCCCAGGGCTCTGATGTCGGACTGATAGTATCGGGAGAAACAATGGGCAGCGGACTGCGGAGAAAATATCCTCAGGGGACTCGTACATTCGGCCTGTGGCAGTGGAGACCGGATCCAAGACCGTCCCGCGGATATCTCTCTGACGGAGTCTCTGCCAGAAGGGTTAGAAAGGCAGTCACCATTGGAATCATTGTCAAAATGACGGCCAGATAAACAAATTCTTCTGGAAATTCCCGCTTCGCCACTCGTCCTCCTTCAAGAAGCTCAGAACTGCTCCGCCTGAGTTTTCCAGTCAATTCACAGACCTAAGGCGCACTGCCAACAAAGGCGCGTGCCATCGCCCGAACGCTCTCCCGGCTTTCTCCGTCATTAACGACTCCGCAAACGAGGAAAGGATTATTCCCCGCGGTGCGTGTATGATTCCATACCCTTGAGATGTGCCGGGAGCGTATTGGTCCAGGATACTGTTGATTTGCTTCCATTCCTCAAGGCGTGAGATTCGTGATCGTACCTGTCTTCGTCCCGCTTGCCCCGTCGTAAAGTTCGGGATCGTAAAGGTGTCGGAATTACTGCTGGTTTCTCCCGTATTCACCAGGGCCAGATTAAGAGTTTCGGTGTTCTGTTGTAGGGCAAAACCCAGGCTCCACTGGTTGAAGCACTACCGTAGGAACCCCCGTATAGAAAAGTCCGAAGCGTCCCCTCCGCCAGGCGTCGAGGCTGCGCTCCAGAAACAGTCCGGTCATATCTCCCGTATCAACGGAGGCGAACAAAGCGCCAGCAAAAGACGGGCCGGCGGGGCCAATCCCAGGGGTTCCTTGATCTCTTAAATGCTGGACGATCTGGAAGGATGATCTGCTCCCTTTCTGAAAAGAGACGGAAAAGTTAGCCGTTGAAAGCGGAGCTGTGATGGCACTGGCTACATACGCAAGTTTACTGTTCGAGGAACATTGGACCAATTGGCAATGACCAGTTCGCTGGAATAGAGGCCGGTCTCGACGATCACCGGAATAGTCATCCCGCTTTTCCCGGTCAGCAAGCTGTCGACGGCCGGAGGAACAAAGGATCCGTCTGAGTTATTTTGATCGTTGATGACCCCATAGGCAAAATAAGGGGCCGAACCGCTCATCCTTTCAACCCGCACAAATCCGTTGGAGTAAGAAAGGCCGTTGGAGTTCAGAATTTCTGAAAATTGGCTGAACCCGCCTGGAGGCAAGACGACGTCAGGCAAAACCTGAGAAGCCGCAGCGTTAGGATCCCCGGAAAAAACTGTCACTCGAAGGGTGATATCCCCGTCCCCTTCAGCCCCCATGTTCTGCACGGCAACGTTCGAGCGGTCGGTCGCATTTTGACGCAACCCGGCAACATAGGAGGCTCCCTGCAATCCGGCGCTGGTAGCAATTCCCGGGTACGCCAGTCCGCATCTCCCTTGCGAAACACCGGTTGTTGTCCGCACGGTGATTCCAACGTCCGATGGAGAGCTTAAACCACTGACCCGGATCGATAACGTGCCCCCGCGGCTGCCAGAATCCGGTATCGGAATGCCAAGCGACTTCAAATAGCTGATGGCGTCCGAGTAAATCACTTGTCTGCCTGAGGAAAGGACGTCCGAACCTGTACCGCTTCCCCCTCCGAAAGCTGCTGTGTAGCTGAAATCCATCACCGCCTGACCACTGCCACGATTTGTGAAGGTAATCTCGGAGGTAAAAAATGAATTGTTTAAGCCGGCGGCGGAGAGGACCGCAGGGACAAACACCGTGCCCAGTTGACCGCCTCCACTGGGAGAGGCGACCACCAGGGTGGCCGTTCGGTTCAGACCGTTGTAATTGCCGGAGATCTTCACAGCGGTAGAAAGAGAGACGGCGGAGGTGGTAATCGAGAATACCGCGGAAGTGCCGCCTGCAGGCACTGTGACATTGACCGGTACCGTAGCCGTAGGATCACTACTGGCCAGGGTCACAACCGCCCCGCCGGTTGGCGCGGGTTTGCTCAGCACGACCGAACCGGTCGAAGAATCCCCTGCGGTGACATGGGTGGGGTTCAAGCTGATATAGGAAAACAGGGCGGCCGCAGGATCGATGACCATGAAGGGCAGTGAATTGGAAGTTCCACCGCCTGTCCCCCCAAGATAAACCGTGACTTGCGCCGAAGTCGGAGAAGCAATGTCTGAACTGGAGATGCTTGCCTTGAGCTGAGTCGCGCTTACAAAAGTTGTACTCCGGTCTGATCCGTTCCAACGGATAATCGAATCCGCAGTGAAGTTATTTCCATTAACCTGGAGAGTGAATCCGCTTCCTCCGGCGACGATTTGGCTCGGATCCAACTGGGTAAGCACCGGCGTAGTACCGCCTCCGCCGCCATCGTTTTGAACCGAGGTTCGGTTACCGCCGGCATCGTAGGTGTAGCTCTGGGAATTGCCCGGACCGAAATTAGCGCGTACCAGTCGCCCGAGAGAGTCATAGGAATAGCTAATATCGGCTGCTTGCGAAAACCCGGGTGCCGCGAACAGGAGTGAAAATAAGAGAAATGAAAAAAACGGAAGAATTTCTTTGAGAGATGGCCAAGGGCGATGATCCAACATGGTTCGATTCGTTATTCTTCTCCTGGGGTACCCATAGTATGAAGGAAAAACATTGATTGATAGCCCAACACCAATCTTAATACTCACATGTTTCTTGGCTGGAGACGAAGTCTTTCACCGAGTCAACAAAAGACCAAGCAGATCAACCAAGGTAAGGATTTTATTCTGGAGAGAAAAACTTCAATTCAGAGGGTCAAGGCATTTACCAATGGCTCGACGGTGCCCTCTATCAGAGGTGAGCAATTCATCTTCCACCACCGATCGTCGGCGCCTGTCATAGCGTGGCTGAAGAGGCTCGCTGGTACTTTTCGATATGTTGCTTTCACGGACAAGTTAAATAAGGTAAGTAAATTAACTCCGATGAACGAGTGTCACGCCTTGTCGAAACAGACTGCCTTTAGTCCATCAAATAATATGAAACCATACCCATGAAGTTACAAGCTAAGCCAATCAAGATGCAAAGTTGTCCCTAATCCTTTGAGATCCGTGAAAAAATTACTCTCCGGAGGTTGATTCCCTCCTCGTTCCTTGCCTGGAAAGGATCAGTGCGCTGGCAACGCCATTCGTCGTGGGCTTCGAAGGTACGACTACCAAATCCTCCCAGAAACAGACCAAGGCTATTTCATTTGCTGTTGCAACGCTTTAAATACGCGCGGTGGGGACATGGGGAGTTCGCACATGCGAACTCCCAGGGCGTGATAAATGGCGTTGGCGATCGTAGCTGGCGGTGGAACAATCGGAACTTCACCCACTCCTCGCACACCATAGGGGTGGCCTGGATTGGGAACTTCGACGATGATAGTCTCAATCATGGGCAGATCCAAACTGGTCGGCATGCGATAGTCGAGGAAGCTGGCATTCTGCATCTGTCCGGCTTGGTTATAAACGTACTCCTCGTTCAAGGCCCAGCCGATTCCCTGGACCACTCCTCCCTGCATCTGACCTTCGACGTAGCTGGGGTGGATGGCTTTCCCGACATCCTGGACTGCCGTGTAGCGCAGGACGGTGACTTTCCCCGTTTCAGGGTCGACTTCGACATCGGCGATATGGGTCGCGAAGGCTCCTCCCACACCAGGAGGCGTAACCGTGGTGCGGGCACCCACATCGATTCCCTTCTCTGCCAGTTCAGCGGCGAGCTTTTTGAAAGAAATCGACTGCTGGCCATTTAGGAGCGATGAGAATACGCCGTCTTCATAGCGGACCTGGCTTGGATCGATTTTCCACAGCTTGGCGGCTTCGGCGATCAACTGCTTTCTGATGGTCTGCCCGGCTTCATACGCAGCCAAGCCTGTAGCAAAGGTCACTCGACTCCCTCCGGTCACATCGGTGTAGCCCACCGACTCCGTGTCGACGACAGACGGAAGGACCTCTTCGGCCCGAATACCGAGCGATTCGGCCAGTTGCATGGCCACCGAGGTTCGCGTCCCGCCGATATCCGTCGAGCCTTCAGCCAAGCTTACGGTTCCATCGCCATTGAGTCTGGCGACCACGCTCGAAGTAAAGCCCACATTGAGCCAATACCCTGAAGCCACGCCCCGTCCCCGAAAGGGACCCGTCAGAGTCGAGCGATAGTGCTCCGAATCACGAGCGGCCTCGACGGTTTCTTTGTATCCAATCAGGGGGTGGCGTGGGCCGTGCGACTGAATATCCCCTTCTTTGGCGGCATTCTTGAGTCGGAATTCCAAGGGATCCATTTTGAGGAGTTCACAAAACTCATCAATCATGCACTCCGTGGCGAACTCGGCGTTCGGCGCTCCTGGAGCCCGATAGGCGGCCGTTTTCGGCTTATTCACCACCACGTCGTACATATCAATGTGAACGTTTTCGACGTTATAAGGTGCGAGGAGGCACATTCCTCCGCAAATGACGACTGAACCCGGATACGCGCCGGCCTCATAGGCGAGCATGGCCTCGACGGCCGTGATACGTCCGTCCCGCGTCACCCCCATTTTCAAACGGACGTAGGAACCCGATGTGGGACCGGTTCCGGTAAAGACATCGGTGCGGTTCATTTGGACTTTTACAGGCTGGGAAGCTTTCTTGGAAAGCAAGGCCGCGACAGGTTCCACATAGACCGGGATTTTGCCGCCAAACCCCCCACCAATTTCGGTAGGAACTACTTTGAGTTTTGAAACGGAGATGTCAAGAATCTGATGAACGCTTGCACGGACCGTAAAGGCTCCTTGCGTACTGCACCAGATGGTGAGTTGACCGTCGGCATTCCAGAGAGCTGTCGCGGCATGCGGTTCAATATACCCCTGATGGACCGTGGCACTGCGATACTCATGCTCCAGAATATGATCCGCAGCAGCAAACCCGGTCTGCAAATTCCCTTTTTGAAAGACTTGATGGGAGGCGATGTTGCTGGGACTGCCGCTCTTGTGACCGAATTCATCGGTGAGCAAATCTTCGTGCAACAAGGGAGAAGTCGGCTTCATGGCTTCGAGGACATCCATCGTGGGCGGGAGAACTTCGTAGTCTACTTCGATGAGTTTCAACGCCTCTTCGGCAATAGGTGCACTGGTGGCGGCCACGGCTGCCACCGCATGGCCGTGATAGAGAACCTTCCCGGAGGCCAGCACGTTATGGCTGAGAAATTTCAGGGGGACCACCCCCAACTCGCCGAGTTGGGCAGTCCGCGTCCCGACGTCTGGAAGATCCGCCGAGGTGACTACGGCTTTCACGCCGGGGAAAGACGCCGCTTTTTCGGTCCGGATCGATTTAATCCGGGCATGAGCATGCGGACTGCGCAGGATTCGGCCGAAGAGCAAGCCGGGTAGATTCAAGTCCGCTCCATAGAGTGCTCTTCCCGTAACTTTGTCCACTCCATCGTGGCGCACCGGTCGGGTCCCGATGACTTTGTAAGGACCTGGTTGCGTGCTTACCGTCATGATTTCTTGGCCTCCAGATGAGTTTCAGCGTCCAGAATGGCGCGAACAATTTTGTCGTAGCCCGTACAGCGGCACAAATTCCCGGCACACCAATGGCGAATGTCGGCTTCCGTTGCCCGGGGTTTACGATCGAGCAAGGCTTTTGCTGCCAGGATAAATCCCGGCGTGCAAATCCCGCATTGCAGCGCGGCGTTCTCCAGAAACGCTTGCTGCAGCGGATGCAATCCCTCTGGCTTCATCACGCCCTCAATCGTTTCTATGGCAGCCCCTTCGGCTTCCGGTCCTAACACAAGGCAGGAATTGACCAGCACGCCATTCAAGATGACATTGCAGGCGCCGCAGTTCCCGTTATTACAGCCTTCTTTCGTCCCAAACAGGTTGAGTTCGTCGCGCAGAACTTCGAGAAGACTTTGTCGGGGCTCGCACAGAA
Organism: Terriglobia bacterium; assembly: GCA_046331665.1. Taxonomy (GTDB): domain Bacteria; phylum Acidobacteriota; class Terriglobia; order Versatilivoradales; family Versatilivoraceae; genus CAWBAT01. Next base: position 131,303 of record JAXLQK010000012.1, read on the forward strand.
ATTGCACCGGCTCCCCGTTAATCGTGGTGCTGACTAGGACTTTCCCTGGCATCCTTATTCCCCCTTTGCCCGTTGAACCGCATTGTGCAACGCCCGGCGGGTGAGAACTCCCACCAGATGGCGCCGGTATTCCGCGGTACCGCGCATATCGGTAATGGGCCGCGCCGCCGCTTGCGCGAGGCTCGCCGCCTGTTCGATGATGTCGTCGCTAATTTTCTTTCCCGCCAGGAGGGCGCCGGCTTCTTTCACGAGCAAGGGAGTGGGGGCGACGGCTCCGAGAGCGATTCTTGCCCGAACAAAACTCCGCCGGTCGTCACTAAGCTCGACAGAGGCCCCGCAACCCACGACAGCGATGTCCATTTCATTGCGTGGAATAAAGCGCAGGTAGCTGGCTCCAAAATGCTTCGGGGGAGCAGGAATTTTCAAGGCCACCAGAAGTTCCGTGGGATCCAGAACATTCTTTCCCGGACCGGTACAGAACTCTTCAACCGGCACGGTGCGACTCCCTTGCGAACCCGCGATCAGGCAAGTGGCTTCATGCACCATGAGAGCGGGAATCGAGTCTGCCGCCGGCGATGAGTTGCAAAGGTTTCCGCCAAGGGAAGCGCGACTCTGGATTTGAATGCCGCCGATCAGCGAGGCGGCATCGATCAATCCGGGGTATGCCTTCTGAATCCGCGGGTCTTCATAGATGCGATGACAGGGAACCGAGGCGCCGAGCAGGAGGCCCTGCACAGCGTCATATTTGATCTCCATCAATTCGGGAATCTTCTTGATATCAATAATGGTCTCGGGGTGACGACGGTCTTCGCGGACCTGTACAATCAAATCCGTCCCGCCGCTCAAAGCCCGTGCGCGACTCCCCTTTGCTTGCAGCAAGGCAAGCGCGGCTTGCAACGTTGGTGGTGCCATGTAATCAAATGGGCGCAATCTTCGTGCCTCCTTCAAATAGCAATCCAGAGAGAATAATCGAACAAAAAGAGAGAATCAATTGAAACCAATCCGGAATTACCGGGCTATTCCTTGAACGAGGACTGCCGCCCTCTCGATAAGTGGGCAGGCTCATCGGCCAATCTCATGGGTTGCCTTTTCGATTCGATCGAGTGCTAGGGCCAGGTTTTCCATCGAATTCGCGTAGGAGATCCGGATGAAGCCTTCTCCATATTCACCGAAAGAGGCACCGGAGAGGACGGCCACGCCGGCCGTGTCGAGCAAATAGTCGGCAAAAGCCGCGCTTGTCATGCCGAACGAGCGGATATTGGGAAACACATAAAATGCCCCCGGCGGACGGACGCAGTGGAATCCCTTGATGGCGTTGAGCCGCTTCCAGACAAAATCGCGCCGTCGACGAAACTCCCCTACCATCTGATTTACTTCGGACTCGGTATGGGTCAGGGCGTCGAGGCCCGCCCGCTGAACAAAAGGAGCCGTGCAAGAGACGCTGTTGGTCACCAGGGTCGCCACGTGGGTCTGCAGGTCCGGATGCATCACGCCATAGCCAAGTCGCCAGCCGGTCATGGCATAGGTCTTCGAAAAACCGTCCAGAATGATGGTGCGGTCCAGCATCCCCGGGAGCGCGCTGATGCTGTGATGCTTCCCTTCGTAGAGAATTTTCCTGTAGATTTCATCGGAAAGGATCCAGATATCCTGTTCGCGTGCAATGTCGGCGATGGCTTCGAGGTCCTCGCGGGCAAGCACCCCTCCGGTGGGGTTCTGCGGCGAATTAATAATGATCAATCGCGTCTTCGAAGTGACTCTCTGCCTAAGATCCTCCACCCGGAATCGAAAATCGTGTTCCTCGACCAATGGGAGGGGAATCGGTTTTCCCCCCACGAAGCGAATCATCGATTCGTAAATGGGAAACCCCGGGTTCGGGGTAATCACTTCGTCGCCTTCATCGACCACCGCCAGGATGAGATAAAACATAATGGGTTTTGCGCCAGGGGTGATGACAACCCAATCCGGGTCGATGGAGATCCCGCGACTCCGACCGACGTCTGAAGCGATGGCGGCGCGGAGCTCATTGAGCCCTGCCGGACTGCAATAGTGTGTATACCCGTCCGCCAAAGCGCGCTGGGCCGAATTGATGACTGCCTGGGGCGTGGGAAAATCAGGTTCTCCAATTTCCAAATGAATGATGTGCCGTCCCTGAGCTTCCAAGGCCTTCGCTTTCACCAACACTTGAAAAGCGCTTTCGGTTCCGAGTTGAGTCAGACGTTTTGCAAATTTCAAATGGGGACTCCTTTGCTTCACTCGAATTCTTGATCAGATCACTTCCTCCGGGGCCGGCGATCGGTCTGGCCAAGCCAGGTCTTCACTTCGTTTCAGAGCCTGAACCCAACAAGAGCTTGTAGAGTGTTCGTTTGGGCAGGTGATACTGACGTGCCACTTCTTTGAGCGCTTCGTTGCGAGTCATCCCCATGCGCTCCACGAACCCTCGCATCTTCTCTTCGATCTCTTGCGGAGAGGGAAGCACGCTGGGACGATTGGCCAAGTCTTCTTTCTCAAGAATCAAGACGATTTCACCCTTCACGGGCTTTTGAGAAAAGTGGACCAAGGCGGCTTCGACGCTCCCGGAAAACATCTCCTCGTAAATTTTGGTTATTTCACGGGCGATCGTCAGTGCCCTTGCCCCCAGGATTTCCCGAACGTCCGCAAGAGTATCCAACAATCGCTGAGGAGATTCAAAAAAAATGACGGTGCGGTGTTCCTCCCGAATGGATTCCAACACTGTGCGACGCGCCGTCGTCCTGGGCGGGAGGAAGCCGAGAAAAGTAAAGGAGTCCGTCGGGCGACCTGAAGCACTGAGAGCGGCGATGAGCGAACAAGGTCCGGGAATGGGAACCACACGGATTCCATGGTCGAGGGCGGTCCGCACGATCCGATAGCCTGGATCGGAAATGCAAGGGGTCCCCGCATCGCTGAGCAGGGCGATTTGGTTTCCCTTGTTCAGTTCCGCCAGCAACAGATTGGCTCTTTCGAGTTCATTGTGCTCATGATAGCTCACCCTGGGTTTCTCGATCTCAAAGTGTGACAGGAGCTTGGCGGATTGACGCGTGTCTTCGCAGGCAATCAAGTCCACCTCCCGGAGAATCCGAAGGGCGCGAAGGGTGATATCTTCCAAATTCCCAATGGGAGTTGCCACGATGTAGAGAGTACCAGGCATGAGGAAGGCTTGTTTTTCAGGAAAGAACGGGAATCATCACACTCATGGATGATCCGTCCTCGGCAATCGTCAAAGTCCCCAGTCGCGCAAGTAATGGAAATCGTGCATGATGGATCTCGGGGAGAGTTTGCAGATGATGGGTCCTCGCCGCTTAAACTGCGAATTTTGAATCTTACGCACTACCTTGTGAACAAAGTCCTCTGTAAATCCCTTCTGAATTAAGGCTTCCGGCCGGGCGCGACGGTCGATCAATTCATGGAGCAGTTCATCAACGGCTGCGTACGTAAAGCCCAGTTCGTCTTCATCGGATTGGCCCGCCCAGAGATCCGCGGTGGGCTTCTTTTTCAAGATGGAGGCGGGGACATTCAGATAGGCCGCAAGCTGGAAGATATCGGTTTTGTAAAGATCGCCAATGGGATTGATGGCGGACGCCATATCTCCAAAAAGCGTCCCATAGCCGAGGAGCAACTCCGTCTTGTTGGAGGTGCCGAGCACCAGCGCCTGCCTTTCCATGGATTTATCAAACAAGATGATCATCCGGGCCCGAGCCATGGCATTGCCGCGGCGGAGCGAGCTGGCGGGCGGCTGCGAATCGTAATAGCCATCGACGATCGGGGTGATTTCAATCACTTCGTGAGAAACTCCCGATTGATGCACGACGGCCATGGCGTCGGTCAGGCTCTCCTGACTGCTCGTCTTATACGGCATGAGGATGGCATGCACCTTCTCTTGTCCCAAAGCGCGCTGGGCAAGGATACAAGACACCGCGGAATCGATGCCGCCGGAAAGTCCTACGACGACCTGGGAAAATCCCGTCTTCCCGAGTTCATCTCGAATAAAGCGTTCGAGAACCTTGGCGGTCAGTTCAGAGTTTATTTTCATTGCGTTTGACGCCGATCCGCGTTAATTCCCGGAGCGTCAGCTCGATTCTTTCGTCACGGAGAATGGGGGTAAAAAGCCGCGCCCGTCTCACTTCTTCCATGTCGATTTCATGGAGTAGCAACTCTTCTTCAGAATATTTCGCCCTTGCGACGACCAGACCCGAAGGATCCACGATCATGGAGCCGCCAGGAAAGTGAGCTCCATCTTCAAACCCTACTCGATTCACATAGATATTGTAGACCGTTTGAAACTGAGCGGTGGTTCTGAGCAGGTTTTCCCAGGCCTCCGAAGTGGCAAAAAGATTGTCTTCCCGGATTCCGCGTCCAGGGCTACAAGAAGGGATGATGACGGCCGCAGCCCCCTCGAGCGCCAGGAGCTGAAGGGTGGAGGGATGCCACAAATCCTCGCAAATCAAGATTCCCAGTTCCCCCCAGTCTCCCGAAAAAGTTCTCAGGGACTCCCCTTGGGCGAAGAAGCGCTTCTCATCGAACATTCCGTAGGTGGGGAGGTACAGCTTGCGGTGAACGTGAGAAATTCTCCCCTGATGAGCATAACCGGCAGAATTATAAAAATTAAAGTTGTCAGAAACTTCCACATAGCCGAAGATGCAGGCGATGTCCTTGGTTAGTTCCAGGAGTGGATTGAGGATGGCCGTCTGGGACGTCGGAATGGCCAAGTCCGGCACCAGATCCTGAAGAATGTAGCCGGTCAATGACAATTCGGGGAAAATAATCAGCTCGGCTCCTGCCGCCCGGGCACGTTCAATCCAGGCGCAATGCTGGTCAATGTTTGAACGGAGATTACCCAACTTGGGAGAAAGTTGGGCCAAGGCAACTCGGAGTCTGGTTTTCGTGTTGATCATATGAATGGGATGGGGAACCCTGCCGGGCGGGGATGCACCACCGCTCTCCGACCCATAAAGGAGAGCTCCCTGGAGGCGAATCCCATTCCTGAGAATTTAGCCCCAAACAGGTCCCTTAAATTCCCTATTATCTTGCCATGAGGAAAGACAAAAAAGCACTCACGAGTTTGATCGCCCCTGCCTTGACACTGATCCTGCTGGGTGGTTCCCTGGCTTTATCCCAGGATGATATCACGGAAGAATTTGACGATACCCTCGACGTCTTGAGTCACATGAGCGAAAAAATCAGCGTGGATACGCTCAGTTTGAAGAATTTTCGCTGTCTGGAAAGCATCACCATTGAGGTCACCGACAAGAAAACCAATGCGCCCCAGCATTACGTCTACTCGAGTCAATACGAGGTAACGCGCAAACTGAAGCCCAAGTCATCAGAGCACATTGGGTACAACGAAACTCGCAACCCCGGCTCTGGTGAAAGCACGCAGCCTGAACTAGTGAGTTTTCCGTTGATCGACAAACCATTTACTGGCGAAGTCATCAAGACGTTCGCTTTCGAAAACCGGCTTTTCAACAATTATAAAAAGCTCCGCGACGAAACGATTGCAGGGCAAAAGTGTTTGGTGGTCGGATTTACCACGGCCAAAGACAGTTCGACGCTCAGTCTTCTATTGCAAGGGGCCTCGATCCCGCTGCGCCAGCAGGGAATGATCTGGGTCGACGAGAAATCCCTGGAGCTGGTCCGCCTCGCCGCAACGTTGAAAAAAGTTCCAAAAGGAATTCAGGCATATGATTACGTCGTTGAATTCAAGCCCCAGCGACTTTTTGGAAGATCCATGGCATTGTCCTACCAGATTGAGATCCATTCAGAAACCAAAGAAAAAAAGACGCAGATCACCCAAAGCTATTCCAATTTTCGGGAAATGCCCTAGAACGGGTCCATGAAGCCGGAGACCCGCGGAGTTTCCCCGCCGTTGTGGCCTTGACCTGATCAGCCTTCTGGATTGGGCGATTTCTGTACCGCGGGTTTCTTGGTAAACATGGAAGCAAAAAGCAGCCAGGCTGCCGGAAGAAGGACCAGAGAATAAGTGATCAACCGGCCGTATTTGCCATCCGGGCCATAAGGTTCTGTCAGCTGGTGGAGCAAGTCACTATTGGGCAGCAGCGAGGCCTCCGCCATTTCATGGAATGAATAGATCAGGAGCTGAATGACAAACACAAAGAGGAAAATGGCCGTTACCTGGAAGAAACGGGCGAGGTTAATCCGGTAACCAAACTTTGTCCATAGATAGGCCATACACACTGCCGTCAGGAGCCCGAGAATGGCGCCGATAAACATGGGCCGGGTGGCTACTTGGAACATCAGGGAACTCAGGAGCAAGGCCGTTTCAATTCCTTCCCTTGAAATCATCAGGACAGTGAAGAGATAGACGGCGAGGTAAGCCCCTTTTCCGACTTCAACGGAGGACGCCACTTCCAGGCGCTCTTCGATCTCCTTCTTAATTGTCCGGCTGCTTCGCCACATATGGATGGTGAGGGAGCCAACGAAAATGGCCGCCACCAAAGAAAAAATGGCTTCCCAAAACGACTGATTAAAGGCCACTTCATACAGGAGAGTCCCCGCCAGGAAGCAAACCACGCCTGCGGTTGCAATTCCCCAATAGACAGCGGATTGCAGGCGCTGCCGCCCGGTTCTTCGCAAATAGGTGATACAGAGACCCACGATGAGGAAAGCTTCCATCCCTTCCCTCAGTGCAATAACAAATCCTTGAAGCACTCAATGCCTCCCGGTTCCAGGAACTACTTTCCGTGTGTCGGATCGAATCCTTTAAACGTAGGAAGTTCAGGAGAGACCATGGGAAACTCTCTCCGCTCGACGACCAGGGTTTTTGAAATCTTGTCGTGCCAGGTCAAGCGATCGGGGTCGAAGACGGACCAAAGATAACCGAGCCCGAAACACCCGAGCGAGATGAGATATCCCAAAGTACGCAGACGGGACTCCTCTACCGAGATGGGATGTCCTTCGAAGTTGACGACATGCAGGCGTTCATACTCCATCCCCAAGGTTCGCCCACCCAGGGCAGTAAACAGAAAATGGTACCCCACGAAAAAGACCACCCACACCAAAGCCAGCGCCGCCATGGAGGGTTTCGTTAGGAGCTTAAATTCAGGGACAAACAGGACCACCAATAAGAAAAACAAAAAACAGCCGGTCACAAACATCCCGTCGATGAGGCCCGCCCGAAGCCGTTCCGAAATATCGGCGGCTCGGATGCCATTGCGAATGGCCTCTTCGGGCAGGCTCGCTGCATCTTGTTCGAAAGAGTCAAAGGGAAGCGTTCTCTGATTCAGGGCAATTTCAATGCGTTCGATGCGGTCTGGTTTTCGGCCATGGGCCTGTGACAAAGGCTTCTTGGGCGGGGCGGGCAATGTTTCCGGTCCAGGGTTCGATGGCGGAACCCCGGGCGGTTCCGCCACCGTGACAGTGACGGCGCCTCGTTGAACACGGTCAAGTTTTAGGAGTGTTTTTTCCGCCAGAGGATGAAACCCCGCCTTCTTGGCCTCCGTGGTTGTAGATGTGCTCTCATCCTCCCGCCTGTGACCGGGTCGAATGAATTCTCTGCTCCGCAGTGCTTCCACAAGTTCCTTTGGGGCGGCCTTTTCCGGCTCGGGAGGTTTCAGTTTGATTTGTTCCAACTTTAAACTGAGCTGGTCCCGCCAGTCTTCATTCTCCAGGGCTGGAATGCCAGGAGTCCCCAGCGAGCTCATGGCGGCAGATAGGATCTTCGCCTTTCGCATCGTCACCACGTTAGGGTTGGGTGGATCAGGAGCAGGTGAGTCTGTAAGAGGGGATTTGCAATGGATACAGACCTCGGCCGTGGGTACATTCAACAGCCCGCAGATGGGACAATTCATGGATTTCAATTCGGCACGCGGAAAGCGGGAAAAAATTGTCGCAAAATTGCAGGATCCTTCTGCGGCCACAGGAGACGTGGCGTTTCATCCGTTTCATGGTAACAAAAGCCACCGACCGTCGCAATATTGAATTGTCCTGCGCGCCATGCTAGATTAGCCAAAATAATCGTGAGGATGGCGCGGTTCCGTGTTTGCCGGAATTGCCGAGCTCCCCATCCAAGCCAGCCGGGGAATTAAAAAAGCCGAGATGGAGCGCGAGAATGACAAGGCAAATTCCAATCTTTACGCGGATCATTACATCCTTGCCTCAGTGCCCCACACCTGACCTGTTGGACTTTTATTGAGAATTTGACTTGCCATTTCACACCTGCCTGCGAAGAAGTTCCATTCCAAAAAAGCCCTCTGGCTTTGCCTTTTCCCTTTTCGGGCCAAAGATTCGACGATTCCTGCAAGTGTTCACCGCGCGCCCCGTTCTCTCTCGAATCCTGGGGGGACTGTTTCTCTTCTGGCCGCTCGGGTTGAGGGCTCAGGCACCCGCTCCGTCAACGCAAACTCCCGCGGAGCCGCCGCCCGTAGTGGCGGCAACGCCGCAGAATAATAATGAAGTAACCATCCAGGCGGAATCTCAAACGCGGATCGGGAGCCACGACTATCAAGCCAAGGGGAAAGTGGAAGTGCATTATCAGGACATCCTTCTCAAGGCAGATGAAATTTGGGGAAATGATGAGACCCACGATGTGGAGGGGCAGGGGAACGTCTATTTTGAACAAGGCACTCAGAAGATCTGGGGGGAGCGCTTCAAATTCAATTTTATCAGCCGAACCGGAACGTTTTATCAGGCCAAGGGCCGGGCTGATCCCGGCTTTATATTTGATGCGCAGGAAGTGGATAAGCTCGACGAAGACCGCTACCGCGTTCGCAAGGGACTGGTCACGGCTTGTGAAGACAAGGTTCCGAAGTGGAGTTTTCATGTCGAAGAAGCCATCATCCGGAAGGAACACAACGCCCGGATGAAGAAAACCATTTTCCGGATCAAGAAATTGCCCCTTTTATACACCCCGTACCTGACTGCTCCTACGGACCACTTGAAACGACAGAGCGGATTTCTTATCCCAACGACGGGAGGATCGACGCAGAAAGGAAGGATGATTGGCGACGCATTTTATCTGACCTTGGGGAGGAGCGCCGATATCTTGACTCAAGCGGAGTATTTCTCGCTACGGGGAATGGCAGGGGGGGTGGAATTCAACGCCAGACCCAATGAGAAGACGCGCATTTATGCGCGCGAGTTTTTTGCCATAGATCGGCAGGGAGATGGAGGACAACTCACGCGGATCCTTGCTGACACGACGACGGAGAAAGGAGTCCACGCAGCAGCCGATATCTTTGCGGTGAGTTCCCAGCAATTTCTTCAGACTTGGTCAAACTCCTTTGCCACGGTTGCCCGGCCGGACGAGGTTTCTTCCGCCTTTCTCAGCAAGAGCAACGAGGATTTCAGCTTTAACATTTTTGGAGAAAGACGATTGACTCTCTACCCGGTAAAGCCAGTGACAACACGCACCCTGCCCAGCTTTGATCTATTCGGGCATAATCGCCAATTCAAAGAATGGCCGATCTATTGGTCTTTTGACACCTCCATCGACGGATTAAGCCGGACCGACCAGTACATCAGCACTTCGCCGATGGTCCAGCGATTTGATTTTCACCCCCGGGTGACCATTCCCTTCCAGAAGTTTTCGTTCTTTAGCTTCACCTCCACGGTTGGGTTTCGCGAGACGTTTTATTCCGAACGGCTCGATTCCGAATCCACTACCGGAGTTTCTGGTCAAAACCTCTCGCGATCGTCCTTTGATTTCGAAGGTCAGCTGGAAGGCCCGAGTCTCGAAAAGATCTTTTACTTCAAAGGCACCCCCGTTAAACACGTTATCGAGCCGGAATTGACTTACCGGTTTGTGAGTGGCGTGGGTGAATTTGCCGAGACGATCCGATTTGATGAGAAAGACGTCCTGGCCGACACCAGTGAAGTCGAGTACGACCTGACCAACCGTTTTTTCACGAAGCGCAAGATGTCTGACGGAACGGTCGCAGCCAGTGAGGTTCTTTCAATTCGCATAGGTCAGCGATACTTCTTCGATCCGACCTTTGGCGGGGCTCTCGTGCCCGGGCAGCGAAATGTTTTTTCTCCGTTGGATAGCTTTACTGCCTTTGCGTTTGAAAATATCGTAAGAAATTGGTCCCCGGTGATTATGCGAGTTCGCTACACCCCGGCAGAACGATATGCGGTAGACTTCCGAATGGATTATGACCCGGTAGAGAATACCCTGCGGGCCAGCAGCATTTCCGGGAGTACCTACTTGAGCAGGGGATTTATCTCGCTGACATATTACAATACGCGGAATCTTCCTCCCAACCAGTATGCTTCAAACCAGGTCCGAACTACCTTTGGATATGGAAATTCCTTGCGTCAAGGTTTTAACGCAGCCTTCGGGGTTGACTATGATTTCACGACCAGCCAGCTGCAGCATAGTGTGTCGCAGTTGACTTACAATTGGGATTGCTGCGGCGTTGCCGTTGAATATATGCAATTCAATTTTGGAATTCGGCATGAGAGTCAGGTGCGTTTTAGTTTTTGGCTGAAAAATATCGGCTCGTTTGGAAACATCCGCAAGCAGGAACGCTTGTTCTGACCTTGATTCCCAAATGAGCTTTGCCCAAAATGTCATCACCTTCATCAGGGAGGGGGATTCTCCATGGAAACACCTTATTATCGACCCCGACGGTTGAGGAAAACCGAGGTTCTTCGGTCCATGGTGCGTGAGACGCGACTTGCGGTGGACCAATTGATTTTCCCCTTGTTTGTCTGTCCGGGGGAAAATGTAAGGAAAGAAGTTTCTTCCATGCCTGGCAATTTCAATCTGTCGGTGGACGAGACCGTGAAGGAGTGTATGCTCGTTCATTCCCTGGGGATCCCGGCCGTTTTACTCTTCGGGTTACCCTCCTCCAAAGACGAAGCGGCGACTGGGGCCTTCGAGGAGGATGGCATTGTTCAGCGTGCGGTAAGAGCGATCAAGGCCGCGGTTCCCAGCCTTTTGGTGATGACGGATGTGTGCCTTTGTGAATATACCTCGCATGGCCATTGCGGAAAAATTCGCGACGGAGATGTGGACAATGATGCCACTCTCCCGCTGCTGGCCGCCACGGCATTGTCGCACGCCCAGGCCGGCGCCGACGTCATTGCGCCCTCCGACATGATGGATGGCCGGATTCGCGCGATCCGCGGTGTACTCGATGAAAATGGGTTTGAAACAACCCCAATCCTTTCCTACGCCGCCAAGTATGCGTCTTCCTTTTATGGGCCTTTTCGGGAGGCGGCGGATTCGGCTCCGCAGTTTGGCGATCGCCGCTCCTACCAGATGGATCCGGCGAATCAACGGGAAGCCATCCGGGAAGTGGCGCTGGATATTGATGAGGGGGCCGATATGGTCATGGTGAAGCCTGCCATGCCTTACCTGGATGTCATCTATCGCGTGAAAACGGAATTTCAGGTTCCTGTCGCCGCTTATCAAGTCAGTGGAGAGTTTTCCTCGCTGGTGGCCGCCCATCGCAATGGCTGGTTGGATCCGGATCGAACCATCCTGGAATCCCTCACCAGCATCAAGCGGGCCGGCGCCGACTTGATCATCACCTACTTTGCCAAAGAGGCCGCTCGCCTCTTGAATTGAGAAACGGGAGGAGCCCTTGTACGGAAAATCCAAACAGCTTTACGACAAAGCGCTCGAACTGATTCCCGGTGGCGTGAATTCCCCTGTTCGGGCATTCAAGTCCGTCGGAGGTCATCCTCTCTTTATCAGCAAAGGGGCCGGAGCGAGAATCTGGGACGTCGATGGGAATGAATTCATCGACTATGTGGGATCCTGGGGACCGCTCATCCTCGGGCACTGTCACCCGGAAGTGATGGAGGCTTTGGCGAAAGTTTTGGAGACAGGGACAAGTTACGGGGCGCCGACGGAACGCGAGATCGAACTCGCCGAGCTCATCACCCAGGCCTTTCCTTCGATTGAAAAAGTCCGGTTAACCAATTCCGGAACGGAAAGCACCATGGCTTTGCTTCGGGTGGCGCGGGGGTACACCGGGAGGTCCATGATCCTGAAATTCGAGGGGTGTTACCATGGCCATGGCGACAGCCTGCTGGTCAAAGCCGGCTCCGGCGTGGCCACCTTGGGGTTACCCGATAGCCCAGGTGTTCCTGGCGAACTGGCACGGTTGACCTTGACGTGTCCATTTAATGATTTGAAGAGTGTGGAAGAGACCTTTTCCCAGCATGGTATGAACATTGCCGCGGTCATTTTAGAGCCTGTGGTCGGAAACATGGGATGTGTTCCCCCGCAACCGGGATTTCTTGAAGGGTTGCGGCGGCTCACGACTGCAAATGACAGCCTGCTGGTGTTCGACGAGGTTATGACCGGGTTCCGGGTTGCGTATGGAGGCGCTCAGGGATTGTATGGGATTAAGCCTGATTTGACGGCCCTCGGCAAAATCATTGGAGGGGGATTGCCGGTTGGCGCCTACGGGGGAAAGCGGGAAATCATGGACCAGGTCGCCCCGGTGGGGCCGATCTATCAAGCCGGAACTTTATCCGGGAATCCCCTCGCCGTTACCGCTGGAATTACAACACTCAAAATCCTAAAAAGACCTGGGACTTACCAAAGATTGGAAGAACGAGCGGCCGAGCTTTCCAAAGGAGTTCTCCTGGCGGCGGAGCGAGCTGGGGTTCCGATCTTTGCCAACCGGGTCGGATCGATGTTTACCACCTTCTTTGCCTCCACTTCCGATTCCTCTGCACAGACTGGAAAGCGTCAGGCTGACAGCATCGTTGTTCGGAACTGGGCTACCGCCAAGCAGTCAGACACACAGCGATATGCAACGTTCTTCTGGGCCATGTTGCAACAAGGGGTCTATCTAGCACCCAGCCAGTTTGAAGCAGGCTTTCTCTCCACGGCCCACTCCAAGGAGGACGTAGATAAGACCCTGGAAGCGGCGCAGAAGAGCTTTAAGTCAATTGAATCTGAACTTTGACCTCTCCATTTGCAGTCAGGGCAGGGTGTTCCGTTGTATGGACGACTTCCCCCCGCCACGCGGTATCCTGCTTTCTTAAGAAGACATCCTTGATCTTGAAGACGTGCGACAGACATCCCATTGAATTTCACAGTCCTTGATTATTCCATCGTTGCCGCGTATCTCATCGGAGTCACGCTTGCCGGTGCCCGACTGGCTCGCCAGCAGCATTCCCTGCGCGACTACTTTCTGGGAGGGAAACAGATGTCGTGGTGGGCGGTAGGCATATCCATGGTGGCGAGTGAAACGAGCACGCTAACCTTCGTCAGCATTCCTGGACTCGCTTACGTGGGCAACATGCATTTCCTGCAACTGGCTTTTGGCTATCTAATTGGACGGCTCCTGGTTGCGCATTACTTCATTCCCGCCTTTTTTAGAAATGATTTGGAGACAGCCTATGACTTTCTGGGAAAGAGATTCGGAATTCTTTTGCGCCGGCTCGTTTCCAGCGTGTTCCTTCTGACGCGAGTCCTCGCCTCGGGCGTAAGACTCTTCGCGACGGCTATTCCCGTCCATCTTGTCACGGGGATGGGATATCGAAATTGCATCCTCGTCATTGGTCTTTTTACCTTGGTCTACACCTCCTTGGGCGGTTTAAAGGCAGTGGTGGCCATGGATGTGGTTCAATTGGGGATATACCTTGGCGCAGCCCTGATTTCCGGCCTTCTGATTCTGAACCGATTACCGCATGGCTGGACAGACGTCGCGGGCTACGCCGTGCAAACAGGGTCGAATAAATTCGCGATATTCAATCTGGAATGGGGACCCTCCGTGGGACAATTCTTCAGTTTGCCTTACACCCTGGCGGGTGGCCTGATTGGGGGCGCATTTCTCAGCATGGCTTCCCACGGAACAGACCAACTTCTTGTGCAACGGCTGCTTGGCTGCAAGTCTTCCCATGACAGTCAGCGTGCCCTCGTGCTGGATGCCCTGCTCATCATTCTTCAATTTGCTTTTTTCCTGCTCTTGGGACTGTGCTTATATGCCTACTATGGCGGAAAACCCATTTCGGATTTGGGACTGCAGTCCTCGGACGAAGTATTTCCGAAATTTATTGTCGAAAATCTACCTTCGGGACTGGCTGGACTGGTGGTGGCAGGGGTTCTGGCCTCCGCCATGGGCGCTCTCTCTTCTGCCATGACATCTCTGGCGTCATCGTCTTATCTTGACCTCTACCAGGGGCTTCTCCAAGGCCGTCCATTCGAAGCGGACAAAGGCGTGGCTGAGTCTCGCTGGTTTACCCTCTTTTGGGGAATTCTCCTGATCGGAGGGGCCACGATTTTTGAGAATACCCGGGCGCCAGTTGTCGTGCTAGGTTTGCAGATTGCCTCGGTAACGTATGGAGGGATGTTGGGGGTGTTCCTCTTGGGAATTTTTTTCCCTCTTGCCGAACTGAAGGACGCCATGATCGGATTTGTCATCGGAATTGCCAGTACGGCTGTGGTCCTGAAATATACGGTGCTGGCGTTTACCTGGCACTGCGCCTTTGGATGTCTGGTTACCTTGACTGCGGCCCTCTTTACACACCTGTTTCGGGGGAGAGCCGGAGGTAAATTTAGTTGAGGGGGTTTGAGCTCGAGTCAGCGGGCCCAGCCAGGTTATAGCGCAAAACATTGTCCTGCATAACAAAGTAATAACGAAGCCCGCTAGCTGCGACACCCGAGGGGACCGATGGAGTGGCGGTTGTTGTATACTCTTCGGACGGTTGGCCCCCCGGAGTGCTATCGAACACGTAACCGCTCTTAAAGCCAGTTCCCAACATGTTGTCGATGATACTTTCCTGGCTCAAGCAGGTTAAGGTGGTGAATTGGCCTTGCGTTTGGCGATAGACCAGCTGACCTCCGGCAATGAGCTTGAGCGACGAAACGGCAGAAGCTTCGTTGGCTGCCCTTCGCGCCTTCATCAGGTTGGGAACCGCAATGGAGGCCAGCAACACGACAATGGACAAGACCAGCAGCAGTTCAATCAAGGAAAACCCGCGAGCGGATGATCTTCCGGCCCATGGACTGACCAACGCCTGAAGATTTATTTGTGATCCGGCCTTGTCGTTTTTCATGCCATCCTAATCATCGTCACTCTTTGTCCTTGAGTTTATAGGGAGTTGCAAACTTTCTCATTTCCAGGAAAGGCGTTCATTCAGAAGAAGAGCCTTTTGTTTGTTAAACTTGCCGGGTGGGTGTAAGAGAGGCCGCCCGATTTTGGAGGGACTGATACATGAATCTCCGTTCGGTGGTCCTGGTGACTCTGCATAGCCCGCGCGAGAGGATTTGGGGCTTGCTCTTGGATTTGACGCCTTCAGGCATTACCATTTGCGGTATTGATTTGAGCGCCTTTGAGGACTGGCTTGGTCAGCTTGGTACCGAAGAAGAGATGGGCTTGAGTACCATCTTTTACCCGCTTCATCGAGTGGAACGAGTTGCTCAGGACGAGCGCATGGGGAAGCTGCCTTCTTTGCACGACCGATTCCGGCAAAAAACTTCAAAATCGCTGGCCGACTATTTGGAGAATTTGGATTTCAAATGAACCAGTGTAGCTCCCCATCCTCCGGCCTCTGTGGGTGCGTCTCCGTAAGTCAGCACGCGCGGGTCGCGGGCTAACTGGGCTCTGACCTTCCGCCGCAAGGTACCCGTCCCTTTACCATGAATTAGGCGCACTTCCGAATATCCCTTTGCCTGGCATTGGAAAAGATATTCTTCGATCAAAGAACTGACTTCCTTTGGAGAAAAGGCATGAAGATCGAGAAATTCTTCAATGGGCAAGGAAACAATTGGCCAATCATCGGGCTCAGTCATCAGAAAATCGCACTCCGGCGGTATTGGGAACTGAGTTGCAAGAGAACAAAGTGAGTTTACTTACGATGATAACTGTCTTCTAAGCGGACAATGTCATCCTCATCAAATTCTCCAAAAGAGATTTCCAGCCAACGTCCCGGCTTGCCTCCAACACCTGCCATGCGATGGTTGGTCCCTCGCGGGATGTAAATTTCTTCGTAGGGCTGGGGCTCCCAAATCCGATCGCCCAAAGTCACCTTCAACCCTGGGTCAAGCACCACCCACAATTCATCCCGCTGGCGATGATATTGAAGAGAGAGAATTTCACCGGGATTAACGGTGATGATTTTGACTGTGCTGATTTGGTTGTGTGTGTAGCGGCGAAACGTCCCCCAGGGTCTCTTTTCTTGATAGATCGAGGAGAGAGGATTGCTCGATGAATGATTCATACGATAGGTGTCTCCAATTGGTGGATGGATTAGATGCGCTGATGAAATCTAAAAGAAACTCGATTCAAGATGACTGCTTTAATCCGAAGAAACGATTTACCGGGAGGGAAGAATTCTCTCTCACCCCTTTTGGATCTCATGGAGCAAGACAGCTGCGCGTTGAACCAGCTCTTGTCCCGGACCTTCGGAACCGTACCGAAGCCTGTTGTAGATGGAGGTAATTTCTCTCACCTGAGGCCCGATTTTTTCCTGGGAAAAAGTAGCCGCAAATTCATTAGGAGTCAAATATTCCGCTTTTGTCCTGTTGCGGTGGCCAAGAACTCTTAAGAAAGAAGCATAAAGCTGGATGGCGGTTGCCTCTTGATCGTTGACCGTCTGCTTTCCGTTTGGTTTCCGGCGCCTGCGCCACTCGAACCAGACAAGGAGAGCGAGACTGCCAGCCACCAGAACGGCCATGGCTTGAAACATTCGGATGAACCCAGGCCGCTTTTCAGGTAATTGAACAAAGTGCCCAAACTTCCTGCCCAAGGCCTTGCTGATGTGAAAGAGGAAATCCTGGCTGGCGGCGGCCCAATCATTGGCGCTTTCCTGTAGTCCTTTGAAGAGAGAGGCTTGACCCTGACTGTCATAGCCCAGAATCCACTCGGCCCAGAAAAGGTCGAGAGCATCCAAATAATTGTCAATTGTCCTGAAGACAGAGGCACTTCGCGCCTCGTCAAGCGAGGGAGGGGTCGGATCAAAGGAGCTCCACCCATCACGGGGTGTGAAAATCTCTACCCAGCTGTGAGCGGCTCGAGCTCGCACCACCAGGTCCCCTGAAATCTCATTGTATTCGCCCCCCCGAAATCCGTTTACGATTCGCGACGGAACTCCCAAGTGACGCAGTAAAACCACCATCGCCGTCGCAAAATATTCACAATGACCTCTCTTTGTTTCAAAGAGGAACGACTCGAGTGGCTGAGGATGGAGAATTTGCGCCTCCTCTAGGGAATAGCGATAGTGGGATCGCAGGTATTCCTCAACCTTTCGGGCAAGATCAAGCTCACTGGCCGCCTCGTAAGAAATTTCCCGGGCGAGTCTGGCCACTCTCGAATCGAGCGAGGGAAGCTGCAAGTATCGATGTTGTTCTTGGTCCGTCAAACGATTCAAACCGGAAGCCGGGACCGATTCCGAAACCGCACACTCCGCTTCGTAGGCTACACGACGAAACGGGTGTGGCGGCCCACTGAGAGAATTGTCAGCCGGGTCCCAGAACACCGGCGAGAAAGTTGTCTTTAGGCGCCGGGTGCGGTTGAGCGTAAATAGGTAACCCGAGGAACTGGGTTCCAACAACACCTGATAGCGAAGCGAAGGCGCTGTCTGCTGGCTTTGGCTCAGCCAATATTCGTTTTGTCCCTGGAGCGGAAGAGTCCTCCGGAGTGGCGATTTCAACCAACTCTTTCCATCAAAGTAATCCAAAGTAATCCCTCGCCACTTGACCTCAGGGGGGGCAGAGCCAGTTCCTACGAGACGGATGCGCATAACCACGGAAGAGTCCAATTGAATCGTGCCGATGGCTCCAAGGCGAATGTGATCTGAAAAGCCGCTCAAGACCGAGGAGGGACGAACACTTCTGGAGAAATACCCTGCCCCAAATCTGGGAAGGCAGAAAAACAGGGCTGTTCCAACGAAGGTGGCGGAAATCAGGATAAGAGCCCCCACAAAGCCCATCGCGAATATGACCTGCTTTGCCCGCCGATCAGCACCTCTCCACGTTTCCGCTTGAAAGGTTTTTTCCGAATCATCTTTTCCCGGCGGGAAGATTGGGCCGGCAGTTTGTTGGGCTCTCCTAAACTGGAAGAGCATCAGACACCAAATACAGAGAAAGGCATAAAGGAGAAAGAAAAGCAGAAAGGAGAGATCAATCGTCAGAGACGAAGCGGCGAGAACTTCCAGGAAGCTAAGTAGAATGAGATGGAAATAATCCCGGTCTTTCTTAGGCTGGTAGATCTTCACCAGCTGGACAAAAAGGATCAGGTGGAGTGCCGCCTGCACGAATGAACGAGAAAGATAAAACAAGTCCAACCCGAAGAAAAGCAGGTATAGCCAGGTTAGAAATTTGGCTTGCCGGATTGTCAGCCGGGGGTTCCTGCCGAATCTTCGTGTCAAGGCGAGGAGATAAGGAACCGTAAACAGGATGATGGCCCATATGGACCATTGCCTGGCCAACGCCAGCATCGCAAAGCCAATCCCGGTGAGAAGATAGGTCAGCAGGCGGAAGAGCCCGTCGGGGGACAGAAAGGGCGATTGCGATTTTAAAGTTCGCGGATAAAGATAACGTGAGAAGTATTCCATACCGTTGTCGGAATGTCGCCTCGAGGGCTCGCCGAGAAAATAATGTTAAAGGCTTTGTCCCGAGCCAGAGCCGACAGGGAATCGGCTGAATGTTGGGACGGCTCGATCATGGCCAGAATCTTGAGGATATCATGCAGGCCGGAAGAATCTTTTGAGAAGGCGGTGCTGGCTTCGGGAGTTAGGAGCCGAATTTCATAGGACATCTCGTGAAAATGACGGACCGCATTCGCACACAGCACGATGGCCTTTTCAAATGCGGGCCGCCAGTTTTCATTGAACCCGGGAAAAGAATTGTCAAATACAAAGCAGCATTTTTGATCTTCTTCGCGCGTGAATTCACGGAGTTGGATCGTTTCGGTTTTCGCGCTGGCCTTCCAATCGATGAAGCGGGCTGAGTCCTGAATCGAATACTCTCGCAGTAAATGGAGGCTGCTGCCCCAGCCGCGGGAATTGCTTTCGAGAGTGCCACTCAACATCGGCAAGGTCTCAAAGAATTCATTGGGAGCTTCCAAGGCCGGCAACACCAGGATTTCATGGGACGAGACGACACGTTTTGTCTTTTCAATAAATCCGAAAGGAAAGCGGCTGCTCACCGCAACATTCGTCAGCAATTGTCGACCGCGCTGGAGGAAACAGGCCGAGAGGCGGGATTTTGCTTCCGCAGCACTGGCGAGGAAATCCAGTAACCCAAAAATCTTTGGTGGCGACTCCACCGGAATTTCATCCACGCGCCGGCATCCCCGCCTCACGAGCGATTCAGCCACGCTCTCAAACTGCAGCGCAAAAGACGGGACAATGGGTTTGCGGTTCCGTACTCGGACCCCGATCTGGAACGGTTGTTCGGCAATGACCTGGTCCGGCAGATCGAAATTAGTTTGAATCAAAGCAACGTTTAGAGTGGAAAGGATTTCAGAGACCAGAAGAATCGCAAGCTCCATGGAAAAAATGACAAAGAGGAGATTATTTCCGGAATTAAAAGCGGCCACTCCCGTGGTAGAGAGCGTTAACAGAAAGAACCAACCCTCTTTCGTCGTTCTGAAGCGAAACGAGAGTCGTTCACCACGAACTCGATTCAAGAGATGGGGGACTACGGTAAGAGATATTACTAGGGCCAGGACAAGAGAGAATGCGGCGAGGCCTACCGCTCTAGCCCAATTGCCTTCGCGAGCCGCCACCGAAGAGGCCAAGGCAGATCCCAAGGCCAGCCCTAGAGTCAGCGTAGCCAGGAGATTCATACCAAGCCTGCGCCAGCTGAATTGCCAACGGCCTGAGAACGAGTGACTCATCAATCAACCTTCGTCATTTTTGCAGGAAGCCGGAACCTGGATTCGCCTGGACTTGGGGCAGGAGGAGGAATTCACAGAGGGACGGCTACCGTGTCAAGAATTTCGCTGAGAATCTTGTCCACTTCTTCATTGAGCCTCGAGGTGGTTAAGAAACGGCTATTCATCACAACTCGATGCCCCAAGACAGCCGGAACCAGGATTTTGACGTCATCCGGCAGACAATATTCACGACCTTCTACAAAAGCGTGTGCCTGGGCGGCCCGCAACAAAGCTAAAAAGCCACGAGGACTCACTCCCAGACTCAGACGTTCCTCTTCCCGTGTCTTCTCGACGATCTGCGAGGCATATTCCAGAATGGCGTCATTGACCTTGATCTTCCGTACCAACTGCTGCATTTCGAGAACTTCTTCCCCACTGAGGATCTCCGGCAAGTGATGGATGGGGTGTTGAGAAAGCTGGCCCAGGAAGATGGCTTTCTCTTCTTCCGGGATGGGGTAACCTATTCGAATGCGCATTAGGAACCGGTCAAGCTGTGACTCGGGGAGAGGATATGTCCCATGGTGTTCGATCGGATTTTGCGTCGCCAAGACCATAAACGGGCGAGGGAGCTCCAGTGTTTGGTTGTCAGCCGTAACTTGACCTTCGCTCATCGCTTCCAACAGGGCACTTTGGGTTTTCGGTGTTGTTCGATTAATCTCATCGGCCAGGATGACGTTGGCAAAGATAGGCCCGGGCTTAAATTCAAAAGTTCGCAAAACCTGGTTGAATATCGAGATGCCGATGATGTCTGAAGGAAGAAGATCACTGGTAAATTGGATTCGGTGGAAACGGCACTTGAGGACCAACGCCAGGGAATGGGCTAAAGTTGTTTTCCCGACGCCCGGGACGTCTTCGATGAGCAGATGTCCCCCCGCAAAAAGGGCGGTCAGGACCCGCTTCACGACTTCCCGTTTGCCCTTGATGACGGTTTCGATCGCGCTCACCAAGGAGGCAATTTTTTGTTGTGGATCCGGGTAGGACATGGGGTTTCGGTACTTGGATCGGTTCTAGTTCAGTATAGGCATTTTGGCCTTGTCAAGATTGTCGGGAGCGTGGTACAAGGGCCATTGCCATCCTGCTTTGGGCGCTTAACTCAGCGGCAGAGTGCCACCTTCACACGGTGGAAGTCAGAGGTTCAAATCCTCTAGCGCCCACCATTCTATATGTTTCCTCGCTCATCCTTAATAATAAGTTTTCCAGTGGGTAGCCCTTCTTTGAGAACGACTCCCATCGATTAGCGACCCAGGCAAGATAGCCCCGGCGACCCTGTCACTGCGGCTTGGAGCGGCCTTCTCCGCCATCTCGTTGGAAGAGGCCTTCCGCGCGGACCAGAAGAGTGAGGTTTGGGCCTTCAGGACTGGTCAGGATATAAGCCAACTTGGACGCAAGGCGAGCCGGGTTGGAACGAAGAAATGGTTCGACTCAAACGACTTAATCTTGAGCAATCCAATTAAGTTTCCAGCTACTTTTCCGCGATGATAAGGGGGATTTTGATGTCGGTGGAAGAGCGGGCACAGTAATTTTCTTTTTCGGAACAATAAATGAAGGAGATTTTTCCATCCATATCGTATTCTCCCGTCCGAAGATCTTTTTTGGGAAGGATGGAAATTTTTAGAGGCTTTATCTCCCCAAAGTATTCCGGATCTTTACCGGCACTGGCCTCTTCAAACGACACCCGGTTCGTCACCTGAAAATTCGGATTGGGGGTAAACTGAAGTTTGGGGGCCGGCCGCTTGCCGAGCTTGAAGCCTTTCTCAACACTGAGTTCAAGAGTGACGGTTCCAGCTTCACCGGCCGTCAATCGGTTTGCGATGACCCGATGCTGCAGTACAATGTCTGAATTGGATTGTCCCCTTGCCGAAGGGATGAACGTAAAGGCTAAAAGAAGAAGCCATAGCTTCGAGTGAAGATTCATGGCGCTCAAGGCTTTCTGAAATGGGAGGCAAATGCGTTCATTTCACAATCATTGCCCATTCTCCGAGCTTCCCAGAATTGTTCTCTTCTGTCAAATTCACCGCGCCAAAGGTGAAAAGCATTGACTTTAATTTTCTGCCTTCGCTACGATCCAAATTTTTTGGGCTCTCTTGAGGTTGACGCGCCGTGACTTTCCAAGTTTTGACACCCGCTAACCAGTTGACGATCTTGCGAATGGTATTCATTCCAATCTTCGTCATTTTGCTGGTCTATGACTATCTGGGATGGGCATTCGCCATTTATATTCTGGCGGGTGTCACCGATGGGTTGGATGGACTGATGGCTCGGATGCTCCAGCAGAAAACCTCGCTGGGAGCCTACCTGGATCCGATAGCCGACAAGCTTCTTTTGACGACCTCGTTTGTCACACTTTCCATCAAGGGGCTGGCATTTCCTAATGTGATTCCCCTGTGGCTTACCATTATTGTGATCAGCCGTGATGTTATCCTTGTGGCAAGCGTGCTGATCATTGTCATTAGCACCGGCCACCGATCGTTTCCACCTTCCCTCTACGGGAAGTCAACCACCTGCCTCCAAATCATCACGATTTTAGCGGTCCTTTATTTCAATTATCAGCGAACGACCTGGGGAGGGATGAAGTGGCTGTTCTTAGTAACTGCCGCCATCACGGTCTTGTCGGGCTTGGATTATATCTACCGGGGGAAGAAAAAGTTAGTGTCGGATGTCAATTGAGGCGCAGAACCAGCATTGTCTATGATCGCTAATCCATCTAGTTTGCTCGAATTTCAAGTGACAGGTGTGTTGATTCAAAGGGTTGAGTCCGGCTCGATTGCCGAAGAGGTAGGCCTGGAGGTTGGAGACCGGCTTTTAGCGATCAATGAACGCATGATCGAGGATGTTTTGGATTATCGCTTCGTGTCTGGTACCGTCGAATCCGACTTGACGTTGAAAGTGAGGAAAGCGGATGGAGAGATCTGGGAAATCGAAATCGAGAAAAACGAAGAGGAGGATCTGGGCCTCGAACTCGAGGGGATTCAAACCAGAATCTGCAAGAATAATTGCATTTTCTGTTTTGTCCACCAGCTTCCTCGCGGGAAGCACATTCGTCGCACGCTTCGGGTGAAAGACGAAGATTTCCGACTCTCCTTTCTTTACGGGCACTACCTGACATTAACCAATTTGTCCGAAACTGACTTCCAGAGGATTTTCGAACAGAGACTTTCACCGCTTTATGTGTCAGTCCACGCCACTGACCCCGAGCTAAGAAGTTATCTGCTGCAAACCAGGAAGCCGGATGATCTGCTTGGGAATATGCGGCGGCTCATCGCAGGAGGTGTCAAACTCCATACCCAGGTTGTCCTGATGCCCGGGATCAATGACGAGAAGCATCTGGAACGCACATTGGATGACTTGGTTCAATTTTATCCGTCCGTTCTCAGCGTCTCGATCGTTCCGGTAGGATTGACGGACCATCGCAAAGGGCTTCCCCAGCTTAGATCAGTCGACGCGGCCTATGCAGTTTCCGCCATTGCCCATGTCGAGAAAATCCAACAAAAATACCTTCGGGAGATCGGAGTGCCATTCTGTTTTCTCGGGGATGAGTTTTATCTAAAAGCCGGGAGGCCGATCCCGCCCCGGTCCCATTATGGTGATTTTCCGTTGGTGGAAAACGGGGTGGGAATGGTCCGAAATTTTCTCGATGAGTTTGCCGAGGAACTCGCTCGCCCATGGAAACGGCGAGGGAAATTCCCCATTCGTGGCACGGTTGTCACTGGCGTCCTCTTCCAGCCCATCCTTAAGCAATGCATCGATGAGATGAACGCCAAGTTTCAAACGGAATTGCGTTGCCTGCCTGCTGAAAATCGCTTTCTAGGCTCCGGAATAACGGTGGCAGGATTGCTGTCAGGGAGTGACATTCATGCGGCGGTCGGGAATCAATTCCATGGTGATTTTCTCATCATCCCGTCTGAATGTATGACCGGAGAAAACGACCTGTTTTTGGATGGCTGGACGCGCGCAGATTTGGAAGACCGGCTTCAAAAGCCAGTCCAGGATGGAGGAACTCACGTGAAGGAGTTCTTCCAACGGATCTTCTCCGGCCAGCCAACCGGCTAAAACCATCGGGCCTTCCTTCTTACAAGGACGAAACGATTTCAAAGGTTCTTCCCGCCTGAACCCCCAGCAAGGCCGCCGCAGATTCCCGGTTCGCAGAAATTTCCAAGAAACCTGAACTCCCCCAGATTGTGAACAGTGCGCCAGGTAATCCTTCCGAATAGGACGACAAATGGTTCGCGATTTCATGGTTCCCGACTCGCAGGACAGGCTGGCCTGAGGTATCCGGTAGCTTCCCTGCCTTGATGTTCGTGATGACATTTCCGAATTTATCAATCCAGAGAATTGTCCCCTGCAGGCCCCCCTTTTCATGCTTGAGAGCAGGAAGTGAGAGTTTCACCCAATCTTCGATCAGGGGACCAAACTCGTGAGGAGGAGTTCCCCTTGCCAGCCAACCGGCCACGGGTGCAAAGATATCTCTCCCGTGAAACGTGTGGCTCGTAGGCTTCAAAAAGAAGCGGTCGCTGGTCAGATGGTAGGCTTGAATGTGGTGTTCTTCTTCAAGTGACGGAGAAAAAATTCCATTGTCGGGTCCCACGAAAAAGTAATTTTCCGTCTGAAAAAGGATCGGTCGCCGAAGACTTCCAACCCCTGGATCAACCACTGCAACATGGATGGATCCTTTGGGGAAAAATCGATAGCTGGACTTCAAGGCAAATCCGCCCCCAAGAATGTCTTGGGAATGAACGGCGTGGGTGATGTCGATGATTCGACAATTGGGGTAAACGTTGAGGATAACCCCTTTCATGATTCCTACATAGGGGTCGTGTAATCCGAAATCGGTCGTCAGCGTTATCAGGGGCCTGGGACAAGACTCCATAATCATCCTGAATGTCGAGTGCAGTTCATTGAGTCCGGTACCTTTGAGAAGCTACCACGGTCCTATTGAATTTCGCTCTACTACAAGTTTCCCTTCTTTAATTCTGAAGCGAGAAAATCGCTGGACCTCCATGCCAGTGCCAGAATGGTCAGGGTTGGATTTTTTTCCGTGGCCGTTGGGAAGGCGCTTCCATCGACAACAAATAGGTTTTTGACTTCATGCATCTGGCAGAATCCGTTGAGAGCCGAGCGTTTCGGATCGCTTCCCATGCGGCATGTTCCATGTTCGTGAATGGCCTTCCCGGGAATGTCGACCTTTCCTCGCTGGTAACCGATCAGTTCTGCCCCCGCGGTGTGCATGACTTCCTCAGCCGTGTCGAACATTTCTTCCAACATTTTTTGCTCGTTCACTCCGAGCGAAAACACGATTTTAGGAAGGGGAATTCCGTAAGCATCGAGTGGTGTTCCTTCAACAGAAACGTGATTCTCCCGCCGCGGAAGGACTTCCCCGTAGGGATGCATCGCGACCCAGGCCGGGTAACGGCGTTTGATCTCTTTCTTGAAGCTGGAACCAAAACCCGGCAAATCCTTGGCATAATGGCTGGCTCCAGGTTGGCATCCTATGCCCCAGAATTGGGAGCCAAAGCCGCGCAGATAGTTTCGAGGTTTGCCTCGGTGATTGAACCGCGGCATGTAGAGATGCTCCCCCCCGATTCCATCATCATTGCTCGATGGCATTCCGTAGAGCTCTGGAAGGAATGCATGAACATGAAAACGGACCTGCTCACAAAGGTACTTACCAATAACGTCGGACCCATTTCCGATGCCGTTGGGATATTGGGAGGACTTGGAGTTGAGCGGGATTCGAGTTGAATCAATGCAGGCACCCAGGTGCTGCTTGCCTCGCGCGCCCGAAACTCTTCTTTATTGCCGGTCGAAATATTGGACCGAGTCCGCCAGTCCACGGTCGTTGGGGAGGATTCTTGCCACGACAGCGTTGGTACCGCAGGGTTAAGTTTCCGGTTTCAAGAGCAAATGGGATGAGATGGTCCGCCGAACAAAAAGATGCCGTATCACAGCCCCCGCCCACAGGCTCCGCAATAATGACGAGGAGGAAAACCACGCGATGCGGCTGGGTAACACGGCTTTGCGGTTAGGAACCATCGGAATGCCGACCGGCAACGAGCGCATCAACAGGTACTCGCCGCAGCGCAGGCGCGGAGAGCCCAAGCAGCTGCCGGGGGCGCGTCAGAGTCATCCGTTCCGCCGCAGACTCCGATGAACTGATCGACTTTGTCGTAATAAGGCGCAATGTCCTGATAGGAGATTGGCCAGGGGATTTCCCAGCCATCACGACTGGCGGCGCAAATCCAGGTCGCCATAACCAGGGACACCCGGCCCCAAATGTTGGTTTTCCTCAAGTCCCCAGACGCGCGTCAGGTCGGGAAGCGGTGGACGGGGTCAGATATGGCTGCTCTCGCTGGCTCAACGGGAATTCCGGAGGATGCAAGCCCCGCTGCTCCCGCTCGCGGGCCTCATCGGGCCAGACATGCGTCCAATAGTCGGCCCGCTTAAAGCGTTCTCCCGCGTCCAGCATCAGCACTTTGGCGCCTTGGCGCGTCAAGTTCCAAGCGGCCATTCCGCCCGAGGCTCCTGAGCCAATTACGATGACATCATATTGAACTGATGAGGAGTCCGTTTTCTGCATGCACACCTGGATTGAGTTTATGGGACGAGTCAAATAAAGCAAGACCCACCTGACACGAACAATTCTAAGCGCGTGGGTGAGGAAGAACAAGCAGGGTGAGTAAGTGTAGGTCGTGGTTCCGACCTCCATTGAAGTCACCATCCGGTTCTCTGCATCGTAGGTCATCGTCCGTCGTAGCTTCGGTGATCATATTTCCCGAGGCGTCATAGGCATATCAGCCGATTCCTCTTGTTCGTAGCGGGAGCGAAAAGCTCCTGTCGGCACTGGCTAATCCGGTTATAGTGGAGAATACCATCCAGAGGGGAGGAACAAAATCGATTTTCTGACTGACCTGAATTCGGCCTTGTCACCGACATGGTCAGAAAGAGAATGATTTGAACCGCTCTTCTGCTTATTTAATATTTAAGGGGCGGCCCTAATTTCTAATTTTCCCTTCATTTTTTGGAAACGACAAAAATTATTATGGTATTCGCAGGCCTACTTGTCCTTGAAGGGGTTGAATGTGCTGGCAGGATTTGATTCGACCCCTCCAGGGTGAAGGTATGGGTGGCGTGGGCCCCCCCCGGGTAGCGCTAGTGCGCAGCCCGGGAGCTTCTCAGCTTAATCCTTCGGGGATTTCCCGAGAATATTAATTGAGGTTCGTACGCGGTGATCGAATCGCCGGGCTGGTGCGAAGCTTAAGGCATGGAAAATTGAAAACTGGTCATTCGAAGCGATCAATAAGGCGAACACGCCGTTATAAACAAAACCACGTCCTGGTCTTTTACCGCCCTCAATGCGCCCACTGTTTCACAGGTCAATTGCTCCTTGACGTTCTGCACCTCGGATGATAAATTCACGCCTCATTATTGGCCGAGAGTCTGCTCAGCCTCTTTTTCTGTTATGGATAGCGTAAGCTTCTCGTGGCGCGATTTTTCATCGCAGTACCAACACAATCTCCCGGGTAACGATTTTTGGAGCGATTTTCATTATCGCGGCGCTCCTGACCGTGGCGTTGATGATTAATCGCTCAGGATATGTTACGCAAGCAGGTATTCCCGCGAACAACCGATACCCTTCAGTCACCAGCACCATGTCGGCGCAATTGGGATCGATTGCCGTTATTGCCATACGACGGTTGAGAATTCCAAGTTTGCCAACATTCCCCCTACCAAGACCTGCATGAACTGTCATTCCCAAATTTGGTCAACGAGTCCTACCTTGAGACCTGTTCGTGAAAGTTTTCGCAAAAGGACCAATCCAATTTCCTGGGTACGGGTCCATGACTTACCCGACTTTGCTTACTTCAACCACAGTATTCATGTGAACAAGGGGGAGTTGGCTGTTCGACGTGCCACGGACGAGTAGATCCGTATGCCGCTTGTCTGGCAGCGCGTCCCTCCAAATGGGTGGTTGTGTGGATTGTCATCGCCATCCGGAACAATATGTTCGTCCGCGAGAAGAAGTGTTTAATATGGACTACCAACCACCCTCAGATCCGGTGCAGCTTGGCTATAGACTCGTGAAGGAATACAAGGTCCAGAGCTTTACTTATTGTTCAACGTGCCATCGATGAAAAGAACGCCAAGTCTTAATGACCAGGAGTTGCTCCGGTCAAAATTGAATCAGAGTCAGGGACAAGCCTACTGGCGGAGTCTCGAAGAACTGGCAGGCACTCCGGAATTTCAGGAATATCTGTACCGCGAGTTTCCGCAGAATGCCGACCAGTGGGTGGATCCGGTCGGTCGTCGTCGATTTCTGCAATTGATGGGAGCCTCGCTGGCGTTAGCTGGTTTAAGCGCGTGTACGAAGCAGCCTGCCGAACATATTGTTCCCTACGTTAAAGCGCCGGAAGGCCTTGTGCCCGGGAAACCGCTTTTCTTTGCTTCCGCACGATCGCATATGGGTATCTCCGAAGGCCTGCTGGTGGAAAGTCATATGGGTCGCCCGACCAAAGTTGAGGGCAACCCGGAACATCCCGCCAGTCTTGGTTCGACCGATGTTCTGTCACAAGCCTCCATCCTCACCCTTTATGATCCCGATCGATCCCAGACCGTCACGCAATTCGGCGAAATTCGTTCCTATCCCTCCTTCCTTGGCGAGATGAAGAATGCAGTGTCTACTTTCAGGGGGAACCGAGGGGCGGGGCTCCACTTCCTCCTCGAGAGCACCTCTTCACCTTCGTTGTTGTCAATGATCAATGAGCTGCAGAATTTGTATCCGCTCTCCCAATGGCACGAGTACGATGCCGTGGGACTTGAGATGACGCGCCAAGGAATAAAGTCAGCCTTCGGCGAAGATTTGGAGCTCCAATACGACTTTTCGAAGGCCGACGTGGTTCTTTCCCTGGATGCGGATTTTCTTTCCGAATTCCCGGGACGCCTCCGCTACACGCGTGAGTTTGTGTCGCGGCGCCGCTTGCGGGAAGGCTCCTTTGAAATGAATCGGCTTTACGTCGTGGAGACCACACCTACGACCACGGGATCCATGGCGGACCATCGTTTGCCCTTGAGTGCGGCGGAAATCGAGAGCTTTGCCCGAGCCCTGGCCAAGGAACTGGGAATCCCGGTTGAGTCTCATGCCGGGGAGGAGGCGCCTGGCGCCGCCTGGATCGGTCCACTTGCCAAGGACCTGAGACGAAGTTCAGGGAAATCGATTGTCGTCGCTGGGGAGCATCAATCGCTGGCGGTTCATGTTCTCGCCCACGCCATGAACGAAGCCCTCGGAAACTTGAACCAAACGGTTTTCTGCACGGATCCACTGCTGCCAAGTTCGCAGGCCAAGATGTCGTCGTTGCAAGGTCTTGTTCAGGCAATGGCTTCTGGAAAAGTGGAAACGCTGGTCATCCTCGGCGGCAATCCGGTTTATACAGCGCCGGTTGACTTAAATTTCTTGGATGCCTTGTTCAAAGTGAAGCTCCGGGTTCATCTGGGGCTCTATCAAGATGAGACCTCCGTGCAATGCCACTGGCATATTCCTGAAGCCCATTTCCTGGAGTCCTGGGGTGATGGGCGGGCATATGACGGGACGGTGACGCTTTCTCAACCGCTGATTGCGCCTCTCTACGATGGAAAAACCGCTCATGAATTGCTGGCAGCCCTGACGGAGCGACCCGATAGGACAAGCTATGATATCGTTCGCGAGTATTGGAAAGCCAACTGGCCTCATCCCGTACCATCTGTCAAGAAGCCCAGCCCGGCGACCGCTTCTTCGCCAGCCGAGGCAGAGGATTCTTTTGAACAGCCGTGGCGGCAAGCCGTTCATGACGGGTTCATGGTAGGCACGGCCTTGCCGCGAAGGAAGGCGGCACTACAGACAGATTGGATCAATCAACTGAATTCAGCCGCGCCGCTTGCTGTCTCGGCAAACGACAGTTTCGAGATTTATTTTCGGCCCGATCCCCATATTTTTGATGGTCGGTTTGCCAATAATGGCTGGTTGCAGGAATTACCCAAACCCCAAACCCGGCTGACTTGGGATAATGCCGCCTTGATCAGCCAGGCCACCGCCCGAAAACTGCGCCTCAATAATGAAGAAGTTGTCGAGCTTACGTATCGAGGACGGAAGATTCAAGCCCCAGTGTGGATTCTGCCCGGTCAAAGTGCCAATGCGGTTACGGTCCATTTGGGATATGGCCGGACTCGAGTCGGAAGAGTGGGACGGGGGACAGGGTTCAACGCGTACCTGCTTCGTACAGGGGATGCTCCCTGGTTTGGTTCCGGTCTGGAGATTCGGAAGACAGGGGAGCGCTACCCTCTGGCTTGCACCCAAAATCATTCCAGCATGGAAGGGCGAAACTTGGTTAGGGCCGGTACTCTGGAAGAGTTCAAACAAAATCCGGAGTTCATCCAGGAGATGGGAGAAGCGCCTGCCAATGGGCTTTCCATGTACCCTGCGGTTCAGTACGAAGGAAATGCCTGGGGAATGGTGATCGATTTGAATGCATGCACAGGGTGCAACGCGTGCACTGTTGCATGCCAATCAGAAAACAACATCCCGGTCGTCGGCAAGGAGCAGGTCATCATAGGCCGTGAAATGCATTGGATCCGAGTAGATCGCTATTTCAAAGGCGAGGAAGAGAACCCAGAAACCTATCACCAGCCAGTGCCTTGCATGCAATGTGAGAGTGCTCCCTGCGAAGTCGTTTGCCCGGTGGGTGCCACCACGCACAGCAACGAAGGATTGAATGACATGACCTACAATCGCTGTGTGGGGACGCGCTATTGCTTGAATAACTGTCCGTATAAAGTCCGGCGGTTTAATTTTCTCCTTTATTCCGATTTTGAGACTCCGAGCCTGAAGTTGGGTCGGAATCCTGATGTCACGGTCAGATCGCGTGGTGTCATGGAGAAATGTACTTACTGTGTTCAGCGAATCAATGCCGTCAAGATCGAAGCGGAAAAAGGGGATCGACCCATTCGGGATGGCGAGATCGTCACTGCTTGTGAAGCCGTTTGCCCCGCTCAAGCCATCACGTTTGGGAATCTGAACGATCCTGCAAGTCGGGTGTCTAGGCTCAAAGGTGAAAAGCTGAATTATGGTCTTTTGGCCGATCTCAATACGCGTCCGCGAACGACATATATGGGAAGGTTGAGAAATCCAAATCCGGAACTGTCATCGAGCAGGGGCTGAAAAATCGGAAAGCCTTTTTGAAAGTTGGTTGCGGTTAGTGTTATGAATCAAGACTCTTCTAAATCCTCATCTTCTTCGCAAGCTGAAAACGCCCCCATCATCACTCCCGGATACACGTTTGGTTCGGTGACGGACAAAATCAGCGCGGTCGTTTTGACCCATCGTACGCCCCGAGGCTGGTATTTCGGTTTTGGAATAGGATTCCTGCTGGTGATGCTACTGTTGACAACCATTGGGCGGCTCCTCCTTGTCGGCACGGGAATTTGGGGGGTAACGAATCCTGTTGGATGGGGCTTTGATATTATCAATTTTGTGTGGTGGATTGGGATTGGCCACGCGGGCACTTTGATTTCCGCCATTCTCTTGCTCCTACGCCAGGAATGGCGAACTTCTATTAACCGGTTTGCCGAAGCCATGACCCTTTTTGCCGTAGCTTGTGCGGCCCTCTATCCGCTGCTGCACACAGGAAGACCTTGGTTGGCCATCTATTGGCTGTTCCCCTATCCCAACACCATGGGACTCTGGCCGCAGTTCCGCAGCCCGCTGATCTGGGATGTTTTTGCCGTCTCAACCTATGCCACCGTCTCAATGCTTTTCTGGTTTGTTGGATTGATTCCTGATCTGGCGACATTGCGAGATCGGGCTCCAAACCGTTTTGCCCGAATTCTGTTTGGAATTCTGGCGATGGGCTGGCGCGGTTCGGCCCGTCATTGGACGCGTTACGAAACGGCCTATCTGCTTCTGGCGGGTTTGTCGACACCCTTGGTCTTGTCAGTTCACTCCATCGTGAGTTTTGATTTCGCCGTTTCGGTGATCCCGGGCTGGCATGCCACAATTTTCCCTCCCTACTTTGTTGCCGGTGCGATCTTTGCAGGTTTTGCCATGGTGCTGATTCTGGCCATTCCGATTCGGGTTTTCTATGGACTGGAAGATTTCATTACCATGAAACATCTGGAAAATATGGCCAAGATTCTGCTGGTGACCGGATTGATCGTCTCTTATGGCTACATGATGGAAGCCTTCTTTGGTTGGTACAGCGGGAACCCTTACGAAAGCTACATGATCCTGAACCGGATGAAGGGGCCCTATGCCTTCTATTACTGGCTGCTGATTGCCTGCAATGCCCTGGCGCCTCAAGTCCTCTGGTCCAAAAGGATGCGGACCAATGTGGCCGCCCTTTTTACCGTCTCGCTGATCGTCAGCCTCGGGATGTGGCTGGAGCGCTTCATCATTGTGGTGACAAGCCTCCACCGTGATTTCTTGCCCTCCTCGTGGGGGATGTACTACCCCACCCGCTGGGATTTCGGGATGTTTTTTGGAACGATAGGACTCTTTGTCAGTCTGCTTTTCCTGTTCCTTCGCTTTTTGCCGATGATCTCTATTTTTGAAATGCGGACGATTCTTCCTCAGGCCAATGTTAAAGAGTAGAGCACATCAATCAATTGATTTGGGCGCCTGGTGCCAGACACGGATGGAGTGGAACGCTTGATGCAATCACGCCCCCCTCTCTACGGATTAATGGCAGAATTTGACAGTGCGACGGCACTGGTTGCTGCGGCCAAACGTAGCCACGACCACGGATACAAGAAGATGGATGCCTATTCGCCTTTTCCGATTGAAGAGTTAAGCGAAGCCATTGAATTCCACGACCGGCGCTTACCCTTGATTGTCCTTTGCGGGGGAATCTTGGGTTGCCTGGCAGGGTTTTTCTTTCAGTATTGGACGGCGGTCATCGACTATCCAGTCAATGTCGGAGGCCGCCCAGATTTTAGCTGGCCGTCATTTATACCGGTTACCTTTGAAACGACGGTGTTGGGGGCATCTCTGGGGGCCGTGTTGGGGATGTTGGGTCTTAACGGGTTGCCCATGCCCTATCACCCGGTCTTTAATGTAGGAAGATTTGCCTTGGCCAGCCGAGATCGCTTCTTCCTGTGTGTAGAGGCCAAGGATCCGAAATTCGACTTGGAAGCGACGCGGCTTTTTCTGGAATCTTTGGGGCCGCGCATTGTCCATGAGGTTCCCCGCTGATGGGTACAGAGGTAAAAGCTTTGGCGGCCATGCTATCGCGGAGACAGTCCAGGCAAAACGGAATCGAAAGATTTGGCGGGAAGCGCTGGCTTGCCGTGACCTTATCAAGATTTTGGTTCTCGATCTGCCTTATCGCAGGATTGACGATCCTCAACGGCTGTCGCCAGGATATGCATGACCAGCCAAAATACAAACCCCTGGCTCCGAGCAGTTTTTTTTCGGATGGTCGTTCTGCTCGCCCGTTGGTACCGGGAACGGTGGCAAGAGGATTTCTGCATGACCAGCCGGATCTCTACCAGGGTAAAGTGGATGGAAAACTAGTGGACAAAATCCCTTACCCTGTGACGATCGAATTCTTGAAACGAGGCCAGGAACGCTACAACATCTTTTGCTCACCGTGCCATGACCGGGTGGGAAATGGGCAAGGCATGGTTGTCCGGCGCGGGTTCCGGGCTCCGCCCTCCTATCATATGGACCGGCTGCGGCAAGCCCCGGTGGGTTACTTTTTTGATGTCATTACTAACGGCTTTGGTGCCATGCAAGACTACGCAGTCCAGGTTCCTGTCCCAGACCGTTGGGCCATTGCGGCCTATATCCGGGCCTTGCAGTTCAGCCAGCATGCAGCCCTGAACGAATTGAGCGAAACGGATCGGCGAAAGTTAGAGGAAGGGGACTCTTCCTCCAACGCACACGACGCGCATCACGAGTGAAGAGGAGAGTCCTTCCTTTTGCTCGGAAGAAAGAAGAGTCCAGAGGAGTTTGATTGGGAATGATCGAAGATGCAATGCTGAAGAACCCCGCCATCTCGGGACTCCAAAAACGATTTTTTGCGGTGGGAGGACTATTTCTCACATTGTGTCTGGGCGGGGCGATATCTCACCCTGACCAGTTTTTCCGGTCCTACCTGTTTGCCTTTGTTTTTTGGAGCAGCATCCCGCTGGGATCCCTGGCGATATTAATGCTTCAATATCTTACCGGAGGAGCTTGGGGCATGATGATCAGGCGGCTCCTTGAGGCCTCAACTCGCTCCATTCCCTGGATGGCAGCTCTGTTTGTGCCTATCCTTTTTGGGATGCGCCATCTCTATGAATGGGCGCAGCCTGAAAAAGTGAGAGTGGACAAGATCCTACAGCACAAAGCACTTTATTTGAATATCCCCTTCTTCGTTGCGAGAACCGTTTTCTATTTCCTGGTTTGGTATGCACTCGTCCGGTTGTTCGATCAGTGGTCCAGGCGTCAAGATGAAAAAAAGCCGGCCCCCTCAAAGCTCGATGCAGAGGGGCTTAGTGGTCCGGGTTTGGTGATCTTCGGGGCGACGATGACCTTTGCTTCCTTCGACTGGGTGATGTCTCTGGAGCCGCATTGGTACTCCACGATGTTTGGCTTGTACATCATGGTGGGGCAGACACTGACCACCTTCGCGTTTACCATTCTGGTTCTGATCCTACTGTCGAAGAGAAAACCCATGTCTGAAGCCTTGACGCCAGAACACCTGCATGACCTGGGAAAACTGACGCTCGCCTTTGTCATGATTTGGGCCTACCTCGCCTTTTCCCAGTTCTTGATCATCTGGTCTGGAAATTTGCCTGAAGAAACCCCTTATTACTTGAAACGTTTGGCCGGAGGTTGGGGGTGGCTGCAAATCGCCTTGATTCTGTTTCATTTCGCGCTTCCCTTTATTCTCCTCCTTTCCCGAAGCCTTAAGAAGGCTCCGCGGCAGTTGCTGAAGGTCGTTGCCTTGATCCTTGTGATGCGGCTGGTAGACCTTTACCTGCAGATTGCTCCGGCATCACATGGCGCGCACTTTCAAGTTCATTGGATGGATCTGGCAGCCCTCCTGGGAATTGGAGGCGTGTTCCTGGGCTTCTTTATCCGAAGCCTGATGTCTCGACCGATACTTCCGCTTCATGATCCAGCGTTTGAGGAGGCGTTACACAGTGGCCACTAAGCACGGGAAGACGGAAGATCACGCGCCGGGAATTCATCACGAAGTAACCGATGTCAGCGCCGGGCCCATCACCTATTTTGCACTCGGTCTGGTTGTACTTCTTCTGGCGACGCTCGTTTCCGTAAAGGGGTTGTTTAGTCTCCTGGATCAAGAGGCTAGTCGTTCGGACCCCCAATTGTCCGGAGTGGCGACCGAGCGTCCAAAACTTCCCCCACTGCCAAGGCTCGAAGTCGATCCCGTCTCGGTTCGAACTCAAGTTCTCCAAAGTGAAAAGTCATACCTCGAGAGCTATGGATGGATCGACCAGAAGCAAGGAATCGCACGGGTCCCGATCCAGCGAGCGATGGAACTGCTTGCCAGCAGAGCATCGTCAATGACGGAGCGGATCGACACGAAAAGAATCTCCGTGTCAGTTCCAAAGGTGGAAGGTGTCACTGTTGGGAACGCCCTGCAAGGAATAAAAGCCAAGAACCCATGAACCCGATCAGCATTCTTCGCCATGGTCATCCTCTGAGCATTTTGCGTTTCAAGAGGCTTTTCGTTTGCGCGATGGTCATTTTCCAGGGTGGGACCCTGATGGCAGAGGCTTATCAACCAGCCCCCAACCAACTTCCGGAGGCCGTGCGGAACGTCGGGATCGATCAGCGGCTTAATGAACAGATCCCGTTGGATTTGATTTTTAGAGATGAAGATGGAAAAGCCGTCAGCCTCGGAGATTACTTTCACGACAAACCGGTCCTTTTAACCCTTGTCTATCATGAATGCCCGATGCTCTGCAGTGAAGTGCTGGATGGCCTGCTGCGCACCTTGCGTGTCTTGAAATTCAATGTGGGGAAGGAATTTGACGTCATCACCGTAAGCTTTAATCCCGAGGAAGAGGCAAGTCTTGCAAAATCCGTCAAAGAGACATACCTGAAACGTTATAAGCGGGAGGGTGCTGAAGCGGGCTGGCACTTTTTGACGGGAGAACAGCCTTCCATTGAGAAGCTGACTCGCGCGGTGGGCTTTCGTTACGGCTATGATTCGGCAAAGAAACTCTATATTCATGCCGCCGGGATCATGATAGTGACTCCACAGGGCCGGTTATCCCGTTATTTCTATGGGATTGAGTTTCCTCCCAAAGACCTTCGCTTGGGTTTGGTGGAAGCCTCTCAAAACAAGATTGGGTCGGTGGTCGATCAAGTCCTGCTCTACTGTTACCATTACGATCCGGCGACGGGAACGTATGGTTTTGTCATCATGACGATTGTTCGGCTGATCGGAATAGCTTTCGTGCTCGCGATGGGGATTGCCATCGTGCTGTTGTTGCGCCGCGAACGCAAAGACCTTGCCTTTATCAATAAACCCGTATCATGAATTAGGATTCGACACGCGACTTCATTATGTTTTCACAACTTCCCTTATTTCCTGATCAGGCATCGACAATGGCCGCAGAGGTCGACCATCTTTATATTTTCCTCTGCCTGGTCACCGTTTTCTTTTCCACTCTGATCGCAGGACTCCTCCTCTTTTTTGCCATTCGATTTCGCCGCCGGTCAGAAGTGGAGCTCCCGGAGCCGGTGACGGGCTCCACAACCTTGGAAACTTTGTGGACCGTCATTCCCACGCTGATCCTCGTGGTGATCTTTCTGTGGAGCGCAAGAATTTACTTTTCGCTTTCACGTCCTCCTTCCGATGCCATGCCCATTTATGTCGTCGGAAAGCAATGGATGTGGAAATTGCAGCACTTGGAAGGGCAGAGAGAGATTAACGAACTCCATATCCCCGTCAACCGGGATGTCCGGCTCATTATGTCCTCGGAAGACGTCATTCACAGCTTTTATGTCCCGGCTTTTCGCGTCAAACAGGATGTGCTTCCCGGCCGCTATTCGACGATCTGGTTCAAGGCTACCCGCCCGGGGGAATATCATCTGTTTTGCGCGGAATACTGCGGGACCAAGCACTCGGGGATGATCGGCAAAGTGGTCGTGATGGAGCCTGCCGACTTTCAAAATTGGCTCAGTGGCGGATCGCGCGAGGAGTCCATGCAAGCGAGGGGTGAACGCCTCTTTCAAAATTTTTCCTGTGTGAATTGCCATCGCCCCGATGGAAAAGGCCGAGGTCCGGCGCTTGAAGGCATTTATGGCAAACCCGTGCGACTGCAAACTGGCCAGACCGTCCTCGTCGACGAGAACTATCTGCGAGAATCCATCTTAAGTCCAGGACTCAAAGTTGTTCAGGGATATCAACCGGTGATGCCCATGTTTCAAGGATTGATTAATGAAGAAGGATTAGCCCAGATTCTGGCGTATCTCAAATCTCTTTCCCCTCAAGCTCCGGAATCTAAGGACGTGAAGGCCTCAAAGTCTTCGGAACGTCCCCATGAAAGAGAGAAACAGAACCCATGAGTACCTTAACTGCCCCGATTGTCCCTGTGGAGACCAAGGAAGATTACCTGAATTCTCGTTACGGGATTCGATCGTGGCTTCTTACTACGGATCACAAACGCATCGCCCTCCTCTACTTGATGTCGATCACTTTCTTTTTCTTCCTGGGAGGAATCTTTGCGGTCCTCATTCGACTGGAATTGTTGACCCCGCAGGGCGATTTCGTTCAGGCAGAAACCTATAACAAGCTGTTCACCATGCACGGGGTCATCATGATTTTCTTCTTTCTCATCCCTTCCATTCCGGCGTCACTCGGGAACTTCCTGGTGCCGATGATGGTTGGAGCGAAAGACTTGGCGTTTCCCCGCATCAATCTCTTAAGTTGGTACATTTATGTGGTGGGCGGATTATTCACTCTCGGGGCGGTCATTGCCGGGGGGGTGGACACGGGATGGACGTTCTACACTCCTTATAGCACGACGTATTCAAATGGCTATGTGATCGCGACGGGAGTTGGAGCCTTCATTACGGGATTCTCCTCCATCCTGACCGGGTTGAATTTTATTGTCACCATCCACAAAATGCGAGCTCCGGGGCTGACCTGGTTCCGCCTGCCTCTCTTTATCTGGGCGCATTACGCGGCCAGCCTGATTATGATGCTGGGGACTCCAGTGGTTGCGATCACCCTGGTACTACTCGCTCTGGAGCGGGCCTTTCATATCGGTATTTTCGATCCCGCTTTGGGCGGAGACCCGGTCCTCTTTCAACATTTGTTTTGGTTTTACTCCCACCCTGCCGTTTACATCATGATCCTGCCGGCCATGGGTGTCATCAGCGAACTGGTGTCCTGCTTCTCGCGAAAGTATATTTTCGGCTACCATTTCGTGGCTTATTCCAGCATCGGGATAGCGGTCCTCGGCTTTCTGGTTTGGGGACACCATATGTTTGTGAGTGGTCAATCCGTTTATGCAGGTCTGATTTTTTCCATGTTGAGTTTCCTCGTGGCGATTCCTTCGGCCATCAAAGTGTTCAATTGGACAGCGACGCTTTATAAAGGATCCATTTCGTTTCAATCTCCGATGCTCTATGCGTTTGGTTTTCTCGGTCTGTTTACCATCGGCGGCCTGACCGGTCTCTTCCTGGCGGCGGTGGGGCTGGACGTCCATGTTCACGACACCTATTTTGTAGTGGCCCATTTCCACTACATCATGGTGGGAGGAACCGTCATGGCGTATATGGGAGGACTCCATTACTGGTGGCCGAAGATTTCAGGCCGGCTCTATCCGGAGGGGTGGGCGAAATTTTCGGCGTTGGTGGTCTTTGTCGGATTTAACCTGACGTTCTTTCCTCAGTTCATCCTGGATATCTGGGAATGCCGAGACGGTATCATGCCTATCCTGAAGAGTTCCAGGTGCTGAACGTGATGTCATCGGCAGGAGCTTCAATCTTGGGATTGGTTATCTGATCCCGATGATCTATTTGATTTGGTCGCTTCGCTACGGCCCGCAAGCATCGGCGAATCCATGGGGGGCGACAGGACTGGAGTGGCGGACCCCTTCTCCACCACCCACCGAGAATTTTAGAGAAATTCCGGTCGTCACCGAAGGGCCATATGAATACTCCATCAGGGAGATTAAAGTTGTCTGAACTGCATTCAAACGCATACCCTGGGCTTGCGCATCATTTCGACACGGTAGAACAACAGCGCGAATCCACATCCCTCGGCATGTGGGTTTTCCTCGCCCAGGAAGTCATGTTTTTCGGCGGCCTTTTCCTCGCCTATCTTGTGTATCGAAACGCCTACCCGATCGCTTTTGCCGAAGCCAGCCATCATCTGAGTGTTCCGTTGGGTGGCACGAATACGGTCGTGTTGATTTCCAGCAGTCTCACCATTGCCCTGGCTGTCTACGCTGCGGAAACCGGAAAGCGCCGAATGCTCATGTCATGCCTGCTCCTGACGTTATTTCTGGGGCTCGCGTTTTTGGGGATTAAGACCGTTGAATATCACGATAAGTACGTCCATCATTTGATCCCGGGATTGGGATTTTCCTACCATGGCCCCCATGCCCCGCAAGCCCGGATTTTCTTTGGTCTTTATTTCGTCATGACGGGAATGCATGCCTTGCATATGATTATCGGAATGGGATTGTTGGTGTGGCTGATGGTGCTGACGCAAAAAGGGCGATTCAGTCCTGAATACAATTCACCCGTTGAACTTTTCGGGCTGTACTGGCATTTTGTGGATATTGTTTGGATTTTTCTTTTTCCCCTGCTCTACTTAATTGGTTTGCATGCGTAGCTCCATGAGGAATGGGTTGTTGCCTTCCGTTCCTTGGACTCTATTTATGTAACCGAAATCTAATAAACCGATGTCTGAAAAGATCGTACCCCTGCGAATTTATTTTATCGTTTTTGCGGCCTTAATGGTTTTGACGGCCGTGACCATTTTTG
Organism: Terriglobia bacterium; assembly: GCA_046331665.1. Taxonomy (GTDB): domain Bacteria; phylum Acidobacteriota; class Terriglobia; order Versatilivoradales; family Versatilivoraceae; genus CAWBAT01. Next base: position 171,098 of record JAXLQK010000012.1, read on the forward strand.
TTTCATACCATGACATGGGCCCGCTTAATAATGTGGTCGCCTTGACCATTGCGGTCACCAAGGCCACTCTCGTTATTCTCTACTTCATGCATGTTCGCTATAGTCCCAGCCTCACAAAATTGGTAGCGGCCGGCTCCTTTCTCTGGTTAGTCATCCTGCTGTCAATTACGATGATGGACTATATTTCCAGAGATTGGCTCGCATTCGTTATCCGATAGGGGAAGGCTGGAACAGCTTTTCGCATTATCGAGTTGTTCGGAGCCGAACTCGCTTGCCAGAAACCGGGAGTAAAGAAGGTCCCAAAATTCTTGCGATCTAAGGGATGCGCATGAAACATAAAGAGCTCAAGAACAAACCACTCATTGAAGCCCAGGTTGAAATCCACTGGGGCCAGGGGGAGTTGGGCGCGGATGGGATCAAGACCGACCCTTACTACAAAATGACCCTGGGACGGTTTTATGAAAGGGTGATGAATACCTACCCGGTGCATGAGATCCTTCCGGCGGCCAAGTTTCCGGAAACCATGGTGTATCACACGGCACAGCATCTCTTCCGAGTCGGCCATGAAAAGTGGCCCGCCCTCCAGATTGGCCCCGGAATCTTATCCATTCACACGAGGCAGGAATACCTCTGGGAAGACCTGGCGGCGAAAGCTCAGGACGCGTTGGAGCAATTGTTGGATGCTTACCCCAAAATGGCGGAATTGAGAATCGAGGCCCTGCGACTCCATTATATCGATGCGGTCCATCTCGACTTTACCCGAGAGAATGTTCTCCAGTTCTTGCGGGACAAATTCAAAACTCATATCGAGCTTCCACCTTCGCTGTTTTTCGATGGGCACGTGAACAGCCGCCCGAAAAGCTTCTCCTGGGAGGCAAGCTTTGAAGAAGACCAGCCGGAAGGCACGATCACCGTTCGATTCTCGACTGGCGAGCGAGACGCCCGTCCCGCTCTTCTTTGGGAGACGATTGTGGAATCGTCCTCCCGCCAGTTGCCACCTCTTCCCAGTGGCATGGGAAATTGGCTGAGTCAAGCCCACGCCTTGACGGAAGATTGGTTCTTCAAATTCATTGAAGGGGATTTGGAGAAAGATTTTGCAGGAGATTAAGTGCATCCCTTCCTCCTCCCGCAAGAAAGGGACTTTCTCCCTTTCACCCTCTCGACAACTCACCACACCTTGCAAAGTCCTCCCCTTTTTCTGTGTCTCTGCGGAGGGCTGAGAAGGGGTAATTCCTGCTCAGTTAGATTTAGCGGAAGAATTCTCGGACCGCCGAAATAACGGCTTCGACTTCGGCATCTTCCATTTCCGGGAAGATGGGCAAGGAGAGAATTTCCTGGCTGACCGCCTCGGAGACGGCATACGACTGCGGGAGAGCCGGCCACTGGCGGAATGCAGGCTGAAGAGGCAGTGGCTTTGGGTAATGGATGGCGGAAGAGATATCACGCGCCTTCAGGAAAGAAGCCAGCGAATCACGCCGCAAAGTCCGGAGGGAGTATTGATTGAAAACATGCCGCACATGGGGAAGACGGAGTGGCGTAACCAGATCCAATCCTTGCCACGCCAGATGATACGTTTCGGCAATTTGAATGCGGCGTTTCGTCCAGGATTCAAGATGGCGCAGTTTCACTCTTAAAATAGCCGCCTGCAGAGTGTCTAGACGACTATTTATGCCAAGAATTTCGTGTTGATATCGCTTCTTGGAGCCGTGTACTGAAATCATTCGACAGCGTTCAGCCAAATGGTCATCGTTGGTCACAATGGCTCCCCCATCCCCATAGGCCCCGAGATTCTTGCTGGGGAAAAAGCTAAAGCAACCGAGCCGCCCCATCGTTCCAGCCGGCCTCCCCTTATAGCTGGCACCGATGGCTTGGGCAGCATCCTCGATTACCGCTATCCCATGCGCTTCGGCAATGGCAAGAATAGGGTCCATTTCCACCGGTTGTCCAAAAAGATGCACAGGAACCAACGCCTTCGTCCTGGGAGTGAGGCTGGATTCGACCTGCGCCACATCCAGATTAAACGTTCGAGAGTCAATATCAACGTAGACAGGTCTTGCGCCCAGCAGAAGAATGGTTTCCACAGTGGCTGCAAACGAGAAGGATGGAGTCATCACTTCATCGCCAGGACCGATCCCCAAGGCCATCAGGGCGATTTGCAAGGCATCAGTGCCCGAACCACAGCCAATGACGTGTTGCACATGGAGATAGGAGGCAAGATCGAACTCAAATTCTTTGACGGGACTGCCCAGGATGAATTCGGTGGAATTCAACACTGACTGAATGGCCGCATCGATCTCGCTTTTCAACGTTTGATATTGACGGTTTAAATCCACCATCTTTATCAGCATGCGTCATCCTCCGTAGCAGCGGTAAGCGGAATCAAGAGAAAGATCCGTTGCCGAGTTTGCTGACTCTTGAATAACTGATCTTGGGGAAAATCCGTCGTCGCTTTATACCGGAAGTTCACACGCAACTCGTTGAAATCCATTGTTGGTCCAGGTGAATTTTGCTAAGGTCAATCCGTGCGAGCTGCGAACCGCGTTTGGGGTGATAAGGATCTCTGTTTTTCCCATTCTGGGGGGAGCCAAGAGATTCTCAAGAAATGAATCGTCAAGTCTTCCATAAGCGTTGCTTCAAAACGTGCCTTCTTGGATTCTGCATTGCCATGGGGTTGTCCTTTTCCAGCCACGCTCAAAGTGTTCCAGAACCAAAGCGACAAGCGGAACCCTTTATTTTGCCAACCTGGGATGAGAGGGTCATTAAATCAAGCCAACTTAAAGGTCAGGTCGTATTGCTGCAATTCTTCCAGACCGGATGCCCCGATTGTCAGGAGGAGGCTCCCGGGCTCGAGCGCCTGTATACGAAGTATGGCAAGAAGGGGTTCACTATAGTCGGGGTTTCTCATGATCGAGAAGGAGCTCCTGTCGTTGCAACCTTCGTGAAAAAATACGGTCTCACCTACCCGGTCGTTCTCGGAGACCTATCCATTGCAGTGAACTATATAGGGATTACGCCCACCAACCCGAGTTTCCGTATCCCCTACTTGGTCCTTATCGATCGGCAGGGATTTATTGCCGGGCGATATGAAGAAGGGAAAGCCAAGGAGGCAACAGACCTGAAGCTTCTGGAGGCTCGTATCAAGAAGCTCCTCTAAGAAGTTCGAGTCAACGATTTCTTGAGCGACATCGCGCTGTTTATTTTTGGGTCCCTTGCATCGAAGATACGGGAGTCGCTTTGAAAAATTCTTCATTAATTTCAATGTTCATTCCCTTTTCCGTCTCCATCACCCATTTGTCCACCTTTTGTGCCCGAATCAAGGGGTCAATTTCCTTTCGAATATCTTCGAGCTTCGGGATCCTTTTTTCGTAAACCTTCACAATCTCGAAACCTAGCGCCGTTTGGATGGGTCCAATGAGTGCGCCTGGTTTCGCCGAAAAAATGGCCTCCTCGAGCGGAGGAACCACCAGATGTGTCTTGTTGCCGCGTCGGATAAATCCCAATTTCCCGCCCTTTCCCGAAGATAGAGGATCCTGGGAATACTTGGCGGCCAGCTCTTCGAAATCGGCCCCATCAGCAAGCTTTTTGTAGATGTCTGTGGCCTTCTCCAGGGCCTCCTGGTCGGTCAACACTTTCGTATCCTGAGGGGTTTGACCATAGGGGATGCTGGAGATGGAGCGGACAACGATCCGACTGACACGAGCTTCTTCAAACTGAGTGATATGATCTTCCAAATATTTCTGTGCTTCGGCGTCGGTAGGTTTCATCTGGCTTTGAATTTCGTTCGAGGCCGCAGCAGAAAGTATGGCTTCCCTGGAAATTCGGAGGTCAAGCTGAACTCCTTCCTTTGCATCCAGATGGCGTTTTTCGGCTTCTTTGAACAGTAGCTTATTTTTCACAATGATATCGGCAAATTGCCGTTTGCCCGGTCCGGTATAGTAGGGGCGGAACTGAGGTGGCATGGATTGCAGAATTCGTTCCACTTCCGCGGCGGTGACTTTCATGTCTCCAATTTGAATGACTATCGTTTCCGGGGAAACTTTCGGAGGTAAAGTGGCTGCGGGGGATTGGTTCTGGCTGAAGGTTGGGGTATGCATCAGGCAAGACAAGAAAATCCAATACATGAGGATCTGATTGAAACGAAACACAAAAAATTCCTCCATAAGATGATTTAAGAATTCGCCCCGCATCACTGTGTGCTGGACAAGCGGTCAAGAAACCAAAATCATGCCACATCTTTTTCTGCATTACTACCCCTCGAGGGGGAAGTGTGCCAAGTGACTGTCAATTGAATGTATCATTGGCTCAAACGGCTCTAAGATTTCAGAATCCATCCAAATCAAACCCTTGACGAAGGAGGATCTTCCATATATTAAGAAAGGGACGTTCTCATTTCTTGCTGAAACCCGGACAACCCTGAAATTTTGTTAAGACCGTGAGGATCAATCACTATGATCAGTCGAAAGTACCTGTTGTTAATCGGGGCAATTTGCGTGACTTGTCTTCCCGCATTCGCTCAAGATTCAGCCAAGGTCCTAAAGAGTCTCGAGGGAACATGGGAAGTGGCCTCGGTGGTAGACAATGGAAAAACCATCCCAAATGAAGCTATTCGGGGCGCCAAAGTGATCTTCGCCAACGACACCATGACCCTGATTTCCCCCGATGGAAAGGAAAAAACGAATTACACGATCAAGCTCGATCCCACCAAAAATCCAAAGGGGATCGATATTACGGCCACAGCAGGGACCTTCAAAGGCAAAACCGGGTTGGGCATCTATGATTTAAACGGGGATGTCCTGCGAGTGTGCCAGCCCTATCAGCCGACCATTCCCCGCCCCACCAGCTTCGCTGTTCCCGAGGGATCAGGGTTGAATTTGATGGTACTTAAGAAAATTCAAAAATGAGCGCAAGATCGTTGCGATGAACGGCGTTTGAGCTCGTGGAATCGTGGCGGATGGGTCTGCCGACCGCGCAAATTAAGATCACGATCAGCAAAGAATAATTCTTTCCTGGTGCCTTCTTTACAGCCGATTAGAATCCTTCTGAATCGGAGAACAATCATGAAAATGACTTCCAGTAATTCTTCCACCTCGGGGGGCCGGGCAACCCCGTTCAGCTTGTTCTTGAGTGTCATCCTCCTGACTTTGCTGGCAACCGTTCCCTCCACCAAATCACAAGAGCAGCGGGATGGCTGCTGCGAAAGAGCGCACCGTTACCTGCGTTTTTGTGAATCCAGGCTACTCGGGATCCTGCACCGAAAAAACGCAAGCTTCCGAAGCAGTAACGGCCGAAAAGGCGTGCCAGCCGATACTCGATTGTCTCAACAACCCGCAATGTGTGAAGACCTATTGTGGTGCTACCAGTGTCCGGGCGGGATGGACTCTTGATTCTGCTACTGAATCAGGCTCATCCGCCTCTTCCGAACAAGGAAAGTAATGTTTCGGGGGGGGGTAGAATTAGGGAATTCCCGAGCTGGAAGAATTGGCCGGGGGAAAAATGCAAGGACCGGAATATCGCAACTCTAGACGGAAGAACACCCCTAGCAGGTTGCTGAAATACTCGGTCGACCAAAGAGCGGGAGCTGTAGCGGCGGTCTGTGACCGCCGAATCCCAATTGGTTCGTTTGATCATGCCAGGTCGGCGCTCATAGAGCGCCGCTACAACACCAGCTAGAAGGAGTTTTTTATCAACCTGCTACTAGAGGGGCTGCTGCAGAATTATCCGATTGGTGCTGCCTCGAATATCAAACGCTTGCTGCGGCGCCTGGCTTGGCAGATGCAGGGAACCAAACGGCTCGCTTCCAATCCAGCATAGAAGAGAGAGGTGAAATCTTGCTGAGCGAGGCGCACCGAAAAATCTTGGCCTCAAGCGAACCTCCGAGGATCTTTAACTCAATCCCCCAAAACACTGATCGCTTAGACCCTGTAAATGCCCCATTAAATCAGGGGTTTTGCAGCAAAATCTAATGTCGAGATCTGACCCTATTTTCCTCTCATCGAAAGATCATCGATCACCCCTGGTCGATGGAGCGGGTGAGGTCTATTGCTAATTAGACCATGTTCGCATCTTGTCCAGGCAAGTTCTCTTACTTCTTTCCAACAGCGAAGTCGAATTTACGCTTAATCTCCGTCACGATTATGCGACGTGAATCCACAATTTTTTCCGCATGCAAGGTTAGTAAGAAATATTCGCCTCCATTTACGTTATTAAACTGGAACTGGCCTGCATTATTAGCAATTGTGTCCTTGCTTTCGTGACCAAACAAGGGGATGAGCCTGCACCAAGTCATTTCACCATCTGGGGTCAAACCTGAAATTTTTCCACTAATAGAGTCTTTCCCAGGAGAATCAATGGTTCCGAGATCTAGCCCGACTAATAAGTATTTCTGCGGATCAGATACATCCAATCTCATCCTGTAGGGAATGAATGTATTGGAAGAGACAGAGAGCTCATATTTGCCAAACGGGACTTTGAATAAATAGACCCCGGAAAGCCACTGAGCTAGAAACTGCCCTTTGTCTCCAGCCATCTTCACCTCTGCTCCCTTAATTGGTTTCCCCCCGAATGAACTTAAGACATTCACCGTTAAGTTAGACATCTTAGGTTCAGTATTAGCATTACTGGAAAAAACTAGAAGAGACCCAAACAAAATTGTCTTGAGGAATTTCATTTCATGCCGTCCGTTAGCAATTTATCAGAGATATTTTTTGTATTCTTACTATCAACTTTTAGTACAAGCTTATCCTGAATGGCCTCATCAACCATTCCTGTGAGGTTGTGTAATCTCTCGTGCCTGAAGAGTGACATATTCCCCAACATGTCCTTACCCACCTGATTTGAATTTATGAATATTCTATTGCCCAACAATTCAGCAACAGCAGTTGTGCCAGGGTTCTTGAGCTTGTCTGCAACTGTGCCGTAAATGGGTGACCTTACTCACTCTATTCGCTTGATCCCCTCGATCCACGGTCCAATCATTTTGGCAAAATTGTGCCTTGAGTAATCTCGTGCACCTTTGGCATAGATCTTTCCTTTTCAGCAGCACCCGTAAGCATGCCCAAGAAGTCCTTCGGGTTTAGATGTGCGGCAACCAAGCGGCCGTCTCTCGTGTTACCTCGCTTCTTGTAGTTTAGATCCGTGACTGTTGTTACATTTGAATTATAGCTCGTCACTACCTCGTCTGTTGAGTTCGTATTATTCCCTCAGGAAGCAGGATAAGCTGCCCCTGAAGTCTTATCTGCTTGACACTGATTTGAGCCGGTTGTTAGACTTTTTGGCGTTTACCAGCTGGATTCATTCAGCCACAAGGCGGTTTTGAGTTGAGAAAAGACACAGCGTGGGTAGCCGCGATCTGCCTGGTTCTAGGTGGTCTTATTGGTTACCTCCTGGGTGTACAAATTACTTCACAGGAATTACGACATACCCCTTCTGCGCCGCCGGTAAGTCAGACTGCAGCCAATGTGCCGGCATCCCCGTCAGGTGCGTTCCCGGAAGGGCATCCCCCCCTCGTTACTCAATCCGATATCGAAGTGCTCAAGAAAGCAGTAGAGAGTGCCCCCCAAAATGCTGCGATGATCACCGATCTTGCCAATAAACTGTATGATGCCGGAAGATTTCAAGAGGCGGCGAACTACTATCAACAGGCGGTTCAACTGGACCCCAATAATGTCAACGTGATCACCGATTACGGGACCGCACTCTTCTACTCGGGGCGACCGGATGACGCCATCACCCAGTACAACCGATCCCTTCAGATCGACCCCCGTCACACCCAGTCCCTTCACAACCTGGTCATCGTTTATTTGCAGGGCAAGAAAGACCTTGAGGGGGCGGGCACCGCCCTGAATCGCCTTAAGAGCACAGAGCCTGGGAATCCATCAATTCCGGAGCTGGAGCGCATGATTCAATCTGGAGTCTCGTCAGGGCCGGCGCCTCCTTCCGGGAATAATCCGAGGCAACGAATCTTCTAGCTTCAATGCGATTTCTTTTTCCGCTGCTCCTTTTTTTGCTGATTTTCTACGTGATTCGCTCCATGCTTCGAGGCTTTCTCGAAGGAACTCAAGCTCCCTCGGCGAAGCGTGAATCGGATCGGCAAAGGGCGAAAATCGGTCGCATGGAAAAAGATCCTGTCTGCGGCATGTATGTCGATGTTGCCTCTTCGATCGTCGCGAATTTCAAAGGCCAGCCCAAGTACTTTTGCTCAACCGATTGCTTGAACAAATATAAGAAGGACGCCTGACTTTAGAACGGATTCAGAGGATTTGGAGGATATTTCGTGAAAGAAACGCACAACCTGTATGAAATAGCCAAAACGCGGTTTGAGATTGCCGCCGATGCCATGAAGCTTCCTGGCGACTTGAGAGAGGTCATGTTTCATCCGAAGCGCCAGCTCATTGTCTCACTGCCCGTGCGCATGGATAACGGAGCAATTCGGGTCTTTGAAGGTTACCGTGTCCAACATAATATTGCTCGAGGCCCTGCCAAGGGCGGAATTCGCTACCATCCCAGTGTGACCCTCGACCAAATCAAGGGGCTCGCTCAATTGATGACGTGGAAATGCGCAACGGTCAATATCCCCTACGGAGGGGGAAAAGGGGGCGTCATTTGTGACCCCAAAGCCATGTCCTCCGGCGAGCTGGAGCGCCTGACCCGAAGATACGCGTCGGAACTACTGCTGCTCATTGGCCCGGATCGGGACATCCCGGCCCCGGACATTAACACGGATTCTCAGACGATGGCGTGGATCATGGATACCTTCTCCATGACCGTTGGGCATTCCATGCTGGGAGTGGTGACAGGCAAGCCAGTCGCGTTGGGCGGCTCCAAAGGCCGGGAAGAGGCCACGGCAAGGGGCTGTTGGTATGCCATCCGGGAAGCTTGCAAAGTGAAGAACATCCATGTCAACAATGCCACGGTCGCCGTCCAGGGGTTCGGGAGTGTCGGAACCACAACCGCCCGGCTGCTCCATGAAGATGGCGCAAAGATCATCGCCCTCAGCGACTCCCGCGGAGGCGTCACGAACCCGAAGGGCATTGACATGAAAATGGCCTTGGAACACAAGGTTAAGACCGGGCGATTGGAAGGATTGAAAGGAACGGCGGCCATCTCCAATGCAGAGCTCCTGGAGATGAAGTGCGACGTCCTGGTCCCGGCTGCCATGGAAAATCAAATTACCTCGGAAAATGCCTCTAAGGTCAAAGCCTTGATCCTGGCGGAAGCTGCGAATGCCACAACGACTCCTGCCGCCGACGAGATCTTGATTCGAAATGGCACCTATCTTATTCCAGACATTCTTTGTAATTCTGGTGGGGTCATCGTTTCTTATTTTGAATGGGTCCAGGACTTACAGGGACTGTTCTGGTCGGAAGGGGAAGTCAATAACCAGTTGGAGAAAATCATGATTCGAAGTTTCCAGGACGTTCATGATATTTCTCTCAAGCGGAAGAAGGACATGCGGGTTGCCGCATATATGCTGGCGGTCGGGCGCGTCGCTGATGCCACCAATGCCCGCGGGCTCTTTCCTTAGAGGCCACATCGAATGGGGATTTGATTCCTGGCGAAGAAGATCCGCAGCTGTGATGACGACGGTAGAAAAGTGGTGAAGGTTCGAACCTTGTTTTCGTTCCCTAGTGGAGTTCAGGGGCCCGGTAAACGATTTTGCCTGCGACGATGGTAGCGGCCACCTTCCCCTTCAGCGGCGTTCCATGGAACGGCGAGTTCCGGCTTTTCGACTGCGACTGATTTACGTCGAAAACCCACTCGCGATCAGGATCAAAAATGGTCACATCCCCCGCGGTGCCCACCTGCAAGGTCCCCAATGGTTGGCTGATGATTTTGGCTGGATTGAAGGTATAAAGCTCCACCAGCCGTCGTAAGCTAATTTTCCCGGTGTGGTAGAGATGTGTGAGAGATAAACCCAGCGCGGTTTCCAGCCCAATAATCCCAAAAGGTGCCCGGTCAAACTCAACATTTTTTCATTAGGATTGTGCACCGGTGCGTGGTCGGTGGCCAGACAGATCACCGTCCCATCCTGATATTTTCGATCAGCGCCTCGATGTCCTTATCTGTCCGCAATGGAGGATTCATCTTGTTATTGGTGTCATACCCACAGCAGGCGGCGTCGGTCAGCGCGAAATGATGCGGTGTGACTTCGCAAGTGACATGGATCCCTTTTCGCTTTGCAGCTCGGACCAACTCCAAAGTGCCTTGCGTGGAGAGATGGGCGATATGAAGATGGGCTCGAATAATTCCGCGAGGAGGATGTCGCAGCCTGCCATGACATCTTCAGCGGCACGGCTGAAATTCCCCTCACGCCAAGGACCGTTGAGTAATACCCTTCGTTCATCGAGCCGTGGGCGGAGAGATGCAAATCCTCGCAATGCTCGATCACGGGGATTTTAAAGGGCAAGGAATATTCCATGGCCCGGCGCATCAGTTGGCCGTTCATGACCGGTTTCCCGTCGTCACTAACCCCCACTGCCCCAGCTTTGACCATTTCTCCAATTTCCGCCAGTCGCTCGCCGGCACTTCCGATGCTGATCGCACCTATGGGGAACACGCGAGTGACGGCCTTTTGTGAAGCCTGTTCACAAATGTATTTGGTGACGGTGGGATTATCATTAATGGGAGCAGTGTTCGGCATGCAGCAAATGCTCGTAAATCCTCCGGCGGCAGCGGCGTTGGATCCGGATTCGATGGTTTCCTCATCCTCGCGGCCGGGCTCGCGCAAGTGCACGTGGATGTCCAGAAAACCGGGAGCCACAATCAGTCCGGTGGCATCAATCCTCTGATCCGCGGTAACCTGCAAACCGGGACCCATCGCATGCACTTTGCCGTCTTTGAGAAAGAGGTCACTCACGGCCTCCACTCCGGAGCCCGGGCAAATGATTTTGCCATTCTTGATGAGTAGCGAATTCAAGGGTTAAGAATCCTCCTTCGTTTCCCCGGTTAAGAGGAACAAAACCGCCATCCTGACAGCAACGCCGCTTGTCACTTGATTCATGATGACTGAATAAGGGCCATCCGCGACGTCTGAGTCGATTTCTACTCCCCGGTTAATCGGTCCAGGATGCATGATAATGGCATCCGGCCGGGCTAATTTCATACGCTTCATGCTGAGTCCGTAGTACCGAAAGTATTCGCGGATTGAGGGGAAAAACGCTTCCTGCTGCCGCTCCAACTGAATGCGTAACATCATTACCACGTCCGCATCGCGTAAGGCTTCATCCATATCATAGGTCACTTTGAGAGTCCCAGGGGCGTCGCCAGTACCTGTCGTCTGAGCGTCGCGGGAGAGTTCCTCCATGATCCGATTGAATTCGTGAGGTAACAACGTGGGAGGGCCACAAACCGTGAGGTGCGCCCCCATTTTTCCCAAGAGGAGGCAGTTGGAACGGGCGACCCGGCTGTGCGTGATGTCTCCGATGATCGCCACGCGGAGCCCGGCGAACGACGGCTTGTAATCCAATATAGTGAGAGCGTCCAGCAATGCCTGTGTCGGGTGTTCATGAGCGCCGTCGCCAGCATTCACGATGGAAGCATTGCAGATTCTTGCCAGTTGATGAGGGGCTCCCGATGAAGAGTGCCGCAGGACGATGACATCCGGAGCCATGGCCTGCAGATTCTTGGCTGTGTCGACGAGGGTTTCCCCCTTCACCACGCTGCTGGTCGAAATAGAGACGTTAATGACATCCGCACTGAGCCGCTTGCCGGCAATTTCAAAAGAGGTTCGAGTCCGGGTTGAAGCCTCAAAAAAGAGGTTGACGATGGTTTTTCCCCGCAAGGTGGGAACTTTCTTAATTGGTCGGGTGGAGATCTCCCGGAACGACTTGGCCGTTTCCAAGATGAGCCGGATTTGTTCTGGAGAGACTCCCTGGATTCCTAAGAGATGTTTCATCCCTGAAGCCACACGAGCACCTCGATCCTAGTAAGAATTCCAATATGAGACGCTGGCACCAATGAACTTTGTCGTTGCGACTAATGATGATGTTCAATTCTTTTCCACTAACACCACGCCTTCGATTTGGTCGACTTCACGAATGCGAACTTCCACCACTTCGTTCTCCGTCGTCTGAACGAATTTACCGACGAAGTTGGCTTCAATCGGCAATTCGCGCAGACCCCGGTCAATGAGCACGCAGAGTTGAATTCCTTTGGGCCGACCATAATCCAGCAGGGCGTCCATGGCAGCCCGGACGGTTCGGCCGGTATAGAGAACGTCGTCCACCAGCACAATGATCTTGTCGGAGATGGAGAAGTTGATTTCCGTCTTTTGGATAACTGGCTGGGTCGCCACGGTCGAGAGATCGTCCCGATAGAGATTGATATCCAGATACCCGACCGGGACCTGAGATCTCTCGCCATCGGCGATACACTGGCTAAGGCGATCTGCCAGAGGAACCCCGCGGCGGCGAATTCCCACCAAGGCAAGCTGTTGTGTCCCCCGGTTTCGCTCGATAATCTCGTAGGCCAGCCTGTGAACGGCCCGTTCGATGTCGGCAGCGTTCATGATTTGTGCTTTTTCGTGAATATTCATGGAAGCTTTGCGGAGTGAATCGAGCGAAAACGTCTCCATCGAGGAATCGGGAGACGGGAGTCAAGATTGGCAACGGCTTCTTCAATCCAACTAACGCCGCCAGAGTGGAGTCATCAAAAACCCGTCTCATGGTAGCACAATGTCTATTCATGTCAAAGTGGGCACCCCGGGAGAGAAGAGTCGCCGCTCACCTCTTCTCCCCCCAGGAGAACGGAAGAAACCGACTCGCCCCGAGCGGAGTTATCCCGCAGTTTTTTTCCCAATATGGTATTTTATGACCGCATCGAATGGACGATGCTCAGTCAGTGGATGGGTGAATCAAAGTGAAACCAGAGGACTTGCTCTTAGCGGCTAATCTTGATGCCGCCAAGGCTTCCCAATACCTTAAGAAATTTGGCTTTAAGGACCCAGAAGGCGCAGACCGTAATTTGCAGTTGATGGGCGAAGAGATTTCCACTCGACTCATCCTTTCCCGCATCATCAAGTCCCTGTTGGAAGCGGTGAAACAATCGCCCGATCCCGATGCTGCGCTCATCTATTTTGAACGGCTATTCGCCAATTTGGCCCATTCGAGCAATTTTCTGGGCTTTTTAGGGGATACTCCGGAAGCCCTCGAAGCCTTGATTTCATTGCTGGGCACATCCCCTTTTTGCGCGGAGATTCTTATCCGGAATCCCGAGTATTTCTATTGGATTTTGGACGAGTTGGGGACTCCCTGGGTGAAATCAGCGGAGGCCTACTTCCAAGAAGCACAGCAGATCATGGAACCCTTTGAAGAGGGAGAACAACAACTGCGTGCCTTGGGCCGTTTCAAACGACGTGAGATGCTGCGCATTTCCAGTCGAGATATTCTGAGAATTACTGACGTCGTTGGAACCATGACGGAGCTCTCCAATTTGGCCGATACAGTCTTGCAAAGCATCTATTCGATCTGCTTCCGGGCCTTGGCCAGGAAACACGGGTCTCCGTCCTTTTACGACGACTCCGGCCTGCGCCGGGAGGCTCGATTCACGATATTAGCCATGGGAAAGCTGGGAGGGCGCGAGCTTAACTACAGCTCTGATATCGATTTGATTTACGTCTATGACGGGGAGAACGGAAACACCGTGGAACTTGAGGCTCCAACGGGTTCGTTGCCTTTGGGTGATTCTCATCCCGGCAACACACCAGCAGAGGTTCCCATCCAGTCGAATCCCCGATCCATTTCGAATCCTGAGTTTTTCACCAAGCTCGCTCAGGCCATCACCCACGAGCTTTCCACCATGACGGAAGAAGGGTATTTCTATCGGGTTGACCTCCGCTTGCGTCCCGAGGGAAGCGCGGGACCTGTAGCGAGCTCTTTGAATGCGTGCAGGAATTATTATTCAAGTTGGGGAGAGACTTTTGAGCGGATGGCTCTCATCAAGGCCCGGCCTGCGGCGGGTTCTCTCGACCTTGGCGAGGAGTTTTGCCTGGCCTTCACGCCTTTTGTCTACCGAAAGTTCCTGGACTTTGCCGCACTCGAAGAAATTCAGGAGATTAAGACCCGCATTGAGTCAAAACTGGCAAGCCGGAAGAAACCCCTCCACCATGTGAAACTCGGAGCCGGCGGTATTCGAGAGATTGAGTTTTTTGCCCAGGCACTCCAACTCATCTATGGGGGAAGGGTTCCTCAGCTACGCGAGCGCAGTACCATCAAAGCGCTTGGCCTATTGCAGGAACACCAGCTCATCTCGATGACGGAAAAATCAGAACTGCTGCAGGCCTATAGCTTCCTGAGGGATTTGGAGCACAAGCTGCAAATGGTGAATGAATTTCAAGCCCATGAGCTGCCTGAAGATGAAGAAGAGCTTTACAAATGTGCCAGACGCATGGGCTTCAAATCCAAGACCCAGGCAGAAACCATCAAGAGCTTCTTAAAGAAATTTGACTCCCATACGGCGCATGTGCAGGACCGTTTTCAGAAGTTAATCTCTCACAAGCGGCACCAAAGGTCGGGGGATCAAATCCGCGAGGCATTCTTGATCTTGAACAAGAATCTCTCCAAAGACGAAGCTCTTGAGATTCTGGCAAAGCCTGGCTTTGAAGATCTGCAAACTGCCTATCATCATGTCTGTTTGCTGCGGGATGCACCGTCCTTTGCCCATTCGCCGGCAAAGATGCGCAATTTGCTCGCGAATTTGATGCCCTCGCTCTTGGAAACACTTCGACTCAGTCCCGATCCTGACGCCGGGTTGAGTTATTTCGAACAATTTGCCAGTGCCCTGGGCGCTCGTGATGCGCTGTACTCGCTCTTAAATGAGTCTCCCGAGGCCCTACACAGCTTGATTCAAGTCCTTTCCACCAGTCAGTTCCTTGCAGACTATTTGTGCCGCAACCCTGAATTTCTCGATGCGATCATAAAACAGGAATTCAATGACAAGCCGAGAAGTCTTGAAGATTTTCAACAACAGATTCGAGAAGTGCTTTCCGAGGAGGACACTTTCGACCTCCGACTTCAGTCATTGCGGCATTTTCATGAGATGGAGCTCTTTCGCGTCCAAGTCATGGACGTTCTCGATCAATGTAACCGTCCGCAGGCCGGACAACAGCTGGCCGGCCTGGCCGAATCTACATTGGAAGGGGCAATTCGGCTGGCTTGCCAAAAGCTGGAAGCCGAGGGAATGGAATCTTTTCAATCTTGGGCCGAAGCGCATTTTGTAATCCTAGCCTTGGGAAAATTCGGAGGCAATGACCTCAGCTACCAATCCGACCTGGATCTGATCTATTTTTACTCCGTAGACTCCCCGGACGAATTGGACCTGACACAGCGCCGATTAGTTCGGCTGGTGGAAGCAATCGACCACATTCTGAGTGTCTCTACGGGGCGGGGAGCCATTTACAAGATTGACACCCGACTTCGCCCTGAAGGGAAGAAAGGCGGGTTGGTCACGCCGCTGCTTAAGTATCAGGAGTATCTCCACCGCCGGGCCCAGCCCTGGGAACGGCTGGCCATGGTTAGGCATCGGATATTGATGGGAACTCCACGGAATAGTGAGGCACTTTCAAAACTGGTGGAAGATTTTGTCTTTCAACCAGAATTAAGCCCAGTGACCGTCAAAGAAATCGCTCACGTCCGGCACCGAATGGAAATTGAGCTGGCCAAGGAGGCTGAGGAAAACCGGTTTCATCTGAAGGCTGGAATCGGGGGATTGGTCGATATCGAGTTTGCCGTGCAAATGATTCAATTGAAACATGGAGCTAAGTACCACGCCCTCCGAGTCCCCAATACGCTGGAAGCTTTGAGAGTTATTCGGAGTTTGAATCTCCTTTCGCGATCCGATTTCGAAATACTCTATTTGGGTTATGAATTTCTTCGATTTCTGGAAAACCGTTTGCGCATCGCCTCTCCTTTTGGGTCTGGAGTGATCCAGCGCGATGAGAAAAGTCTCGGGAAGATGTCCCGTCTTATTGGCTATTCAAGTCTCAAGGATCCGGCAGTGCCCCGGCATTTTGAAAGGGCCTATCTAGATATCACCCAGTCGGTGAGAAAGGTGTATCAAAAGATTATCGCCCAAGTTTCCGAAACCTAGATCCCCGTGAGCCCGATGACTCCCATAAACCGCCCGGTCTTTCCACTCTCTGCGCGGTGGGAGAAGAAAAGATCCGTTCGACAGCTGGTGCAGAACTCACTGTTAAAGATGTGCTGCGAAAGAACCCCGCCCTCAAGCAACTGGTGTGTGCCGACGGCAGATAAATCGAGGGCTTTCGAGGTTGGTTTTCCCGGGCGGGTAGACGGAAAGTCACGGGAAAAAGAGATCCCTCCGGCGCATGATTCCGAAAAGGACTGGATGATCTCCTCTCCAACCTCGTAACAGCAGGGTCCTATTCCAGGTCCAATCACAGCCAAAATGTCGGCGGGGTTGGTTGAAAATTCTTCTTCCATCTGCTTTACGGTTTTCACGACGATTCTCTTAAGAAGACCACGCCAGCCGCCATGAATGGCCGCGATGACCTTCCTCGATGGATCTATGACGATGATCGGCAGGCAATCGGCGGATTGGATTCCCAGAAGTACCCCGCTCAAGCGGGTCACCAGGGCGTCTCCCTCAGGAGCGCGGTTTGGCAGGGTCCGGTCTTTGATTGTAAGGATGTCGTCCGAGTGGATTTGGCGAGCCGTGAACAAAGGGACATCGGTGCCCGCGACAGCCTCAATCAGGCGCTTTCGATTTTCCATGACAATGTCGCGGGGTTGGTAGTCGTTAAGTCCGAGATTGAACTCTCGCTGAAGGCCAGGATCATGGCGCAAACTGAATCCATGCATCACTGACTTGATGGAAGCCAGCTGTTGGTGATATAAGAAATTTCGGGTTTGAGAAAGACGGAACAGACTATCGATCATGAAAAGAGAGAACGAACATGATTGTAGGCATGGGCGTCGATATTGTTGAAATCGAAAAACTCCGGCTGGCCATGATGAGACGGGGGGAGCGCCTGCGGAATCGGGCGTTTACTCCCATCGAAGTGCAATATTGTGAACAGCGTGCGCAGCAGTATCAACATTATGCCGCCCGCTTTGCTGCCAAGGAAGCGGTGTTCAAAGCGATCGGCTCTGGCTGGCGGAACGGAGTAACGTGGCTTGATGTCGAAGTCATCAATGAATTAAGCGGGAAACCCGTACTTCGTCTGAGCGGCAAAACTCTTGAGTTTGCCAATGCGCTGGGCGCTAAGAAGTACTGGTTGAGTCTTACCCATACGGATCACTATGCCGTCGCTCAGGTTGTCCTTGAGTCTCAGGAAGATCGTTAATTCCATCTCCCCAGGCCATCCGGATTCCAACCCGTAAGAATTGGCGGTCGCTAGTGGACCGGCTCGGCGCAAAGACCCTCGGAGTTTTCTCCCGTCACTGTGACCACTTTGAACTGATTCGCGGCAATGGCCGGAGCCGCGATGGCTACCTTCAAATAGTTGCTGCTCAGCGCAGGGGTAAACTTTTCCTCAGGCTGCCAGGTAAGAGTCAAGACTTCCAATTGCTCACCAACAAATTTTCTTTTGAACGCTCTGTTCTTAGCATTGGCCAACCCGCGCAGTTCTTCACTTCTCCGGCTAGCGGCCTGGTTAGCCACCCCGGGCTGGATCAAGGCAGACGGAGTTCCTGGTCGCGCAGAATATGGGAAAACATGGAGGTAGGTCATCGGGGCCAGGTTGAGAAGAGTTATTGTCTCTTGATGGTCTTCATCCGTTTCGGTCGGGAAACCCACCATGACGTCGGCGCCGATCGCAGCCTCCGGAACGCGCTGCCTCATTTTTTCGACCAGCCGTTGATAGAATTCAGCGGTGTAGGGACGACGCATCAGACGCAGGATGCGATCAGATCCGCTTTGCAACGGAACATGAAAGTGTTTTGCCATCTTGGGGGACTCGGCCACCAAGTCGATGAGCTCTTCTGAATACTCCAGGGGTTCGATAGAGCTAAGGCGCAGACGCAGCAAGCGATCTTCCCGAAGAAGAATTCGCACGAGTTGTGCCAAGCTCTGCTTAGGTTCAAGATCTCTTCCAAATCCTCCCAGATGAATGCCGGTCAAAGTGATTTCCTGATGTCCCTGATCCAGGAGGATTCGGGTCTGGCGAACGACCTCCGAGGGAGAAAGACTTCGGGAGTCCCCTCGAACCTGGGGGATCACACAAAAGGAGCAGCGATAGCTGCAGCCGTCTTGAACCTTTAATACCGCCCGTGTTCGGCCTCCCCCACCAGGATCTCCAATCGTCCGCAGTTCCTGAGATTCAAAAATGCTGCTGCAATAAACCGAGGCGTCCGGGGTCGCTGTGTGCATCCCGTGCACGAATGGCGTCCCCTTGGCTTCCTGCCGGGCGACGATGGATACCAGCTCGTGTTTGTGCGAATTGCCAAATACAGAGGACACCCCTTCGATGGCTGCGACTTCTCGGGGGGCCCGCTGTGCATAACACCCTGTGACCACAATCCGCGCCCGGGGATTTTCTCGATGGACCCTGCGGATCATGGCTCGGGCCTCTGTATCCGCCGCGTGGGTCACGGTGCAGGTGTTGATGACGACAATATCGGAACCATTCCACTGATCCGATTTCTGAAATTGTTCCCTGAGAAATGCCTGCTCGAGAGCTGCCCCATCGGCCTGGGTTGCACGGCATCCAAAATTGATAATGTTAAAGGTTTTGCAAGGCATGGCTCTACTTCGCTTCGGGCTTGCTAAGCACCCCTACATCGGAGAGAACTTTCTGTGCCATGAGGTTCTTGATCAGGGTCTCATTTCGGACCACGTCCAGGTAGGCATTTTTCAGGAGGGTTTCTTTGCGGTTAAAGATGATTTGGCGAATATCGGCCTGAACCTTCGGGTCAGAGAGGTCGCGCTGTCCGCCACGCTCTTTTTCGATGACTTTGATGAGGTGATACCCATACTTCGTTATTACCGGCCCAGGAAAAACCTCCCCCAGTTTAAGGCTTTGTACAGCTTGACGAAATCGCGGGTCAATTGATTCCAATTGTTGCGCACTCAACAGCCGGAGATCACCCCCGGCAGGGGCCGAGGAACTGTCTTCTGAATAGTCCCGGGCTAAGATAGCAAAATCCATCCCACTTTGAAGTTGCTTCAAGAGGGACAATACTTTCTGACGGGCCTCTGCGTCCGTCTTGGCATCATCTCCTTTGGCATTGTTGATTTGGGATTCAGCAAAAGGGGTGACCAGAATATGTTGGACGTGCCAACTCTCGGGCAAGTTGTAATTGTTCTTGTTTCGGGCAAAGTATTCGTTAATCTCGGCGTCTGTGACGGAGATTTTTGAGGTGATTTCCTTATTATAGAGTTTTTCGATGGTGGCGTTTTTCCTAAGTTCTTTTTTAATATCGTCCGCTGTCACTCCCTGGTCCTTCAGAAATTGTTGAAATTTCTCTTCGGTAAAGTCCTTCTTGAATTCGTTGAATCGAACATTCACTTCTTCGTCGGTGGCTGTCAACTTGTCGATGGCGGCCCGTTGCATCAACATTTCGTCACTAATGAGCTGCGAGAGAATGGTGAGTCTGAGTGTCAAAATCTCTTCGGGAGAAGGCGGCGGCCCCGTTTGCTTGACTCGATTTTGATACACTTTATCCACGCCCTCATTCTTGATCGTCGTTTGATTGACCACGGCAGCGGTGTCGGAAGAGATCTTGGGAGTGGACTGGCAACCAAGAGAAATTCCGAAAGCGATTCCGGTAAGCCAAAGAATCCAATGAGTTCGTAAGTTCACACCTGCCTCCTATGCCTTGTTGAAGGCGACTTATACTATCACCGCCCCGGCCATGGCACAACAGATTGAAGTTGAATGGGTCCTGGAAAAGGTCAAAGTGCTCAAGGCATCGATCGAAATGCAAGATCGGTTCGCACAAGGGTGCTGCGCCCCTCTAGGGGGCAATTTGCTTGCGACCATAGTTAATGGCGGTAATCCCGCCTCCAAACGTCAGGAATCCTGTCTCAACAAACCCGGTTTTGTCCATAATCTGCTTGATTCCGTGCTGGGCCGGGTAGAGCCTTAAGGACTCGGCAATGTAACGATAAACATCGGGATCCCCATGAAGGATCCAACCCAGAGCAGATCCGACCGCGGACAAATATTGAAGATAGGCCCAGCAATAAACAGGATGAAGTGGCTTGCCAAAATCCAAGGAGAAGAACCTCCCCCCCGGCTTCAGCATTCTCAGAACCTCTGACATGAGTTGGTGGATGTCGGGAACATTGCGAACTCCATAACCAACCGTGATCCGGTCAAAAGAGTTGTCTGGAAAACGAAGACGGGTGATATCCCCGACTTCAAATTCCACCTGGTTTGCGCCAAGCTGCGTTTTTTTTCGACTCGCAATTTCAATCATCTCAGGCGTGATGTCGACTCCGATGACTCGGACAGGCGCACCGCTTCGTGCCAGACGGAAGGTAATATCGCCCGTCCCACAGGCTAAATCCAAGACGGCATGCTGGGATTGGACGTCAACCAATCGAACCAGGCGCTCCTTCCAACGCCGGTCTTGTCCATAGGAGAGCAGGCTCGTGACAAAGTCATAGCGAGGGGCGATCTTGGAAAACATCTGGTTGACATAGATTTGCTTCTTCTCTTTTGAGGAGATGAAATCCTTCATATTGAGTCGCCTTGATTTAGCCATTTTGTCTTGTCCTCTGGGATTTCTAGTGGTTTAACGAATGAAGGACTTCGCAAGATGCGGGTGACTTCAACAAAAAGATTTGCCCCGCGATCAGCAGCCGGATCATGATTCTCCAGATTCTTTCTTGGAGTGTTTTACTCGATTCCTCCAAACTTTCAATCGTTCCTTCAGGGTACTCTCATAACCTTGATCTGACGGTTTATAGTAGATCTTCCCGAGAAGTGATTGAGGAAGGCAATCCATGTCGGTGACTCGTTCCGAATAGTGGTGGGCATACTTGTATCCTTTTGAGTAGCCCAAATCTTTCATCAGGGACGTGGGAGCATTCCGCAAATGGAAAGGGACTGGTTCTGCGACCGTCCTCTTGATGTCCCCTTGTACGGCTTCGTAAGCTGTGTAAACGGAGTTTGATTTTGGAGCCGCAGCCATATAAAGAGCGGCCTCGGCCAGAGCCAGGGTGCCTTCCGGAAGACCGATGAAATGAAAAGCTTGCATGGCGCTGACAGCCAGGGGCAGGGCCGCGGGGTCTGCCAATCCCACATCTTCGCTTGCGAATCGCACAATCCGTCGGGCAATGTATAGTGGATCTTCCCCAGATTCGAGCATTCGCCCAAGCCAATACAGCGTGGCATCCGGATCGCTATTGCGCATCGACTTGTGCAAGGCGGAAATCAGGTTGAAATGTTCCTCACCAGATTTGTCATAGAGCAGCATCTTTCGTTGGAAGGCATCTGTGAGAATGTCTGCGGTGATGATTTTCTTCCCGTCAGCCCCCTTCGCCACCAATTGGCTGACGAGCTCAAGGGTATTGTAAGCCGTGCGGGCATCTCCGTTGGCAAAGGTGGCAATCTGAGTCAGCAGATCTTCTCCAATCTCAATGGGCTCCGCTCCCAAACCCCGTGTGGCATCGTTGAGGGCTTTCGTTAAAAGGATCAGGATGTCCGCGACGCTCAGGGGCTCTAAGACGTATACCTTGGACCGTGAGAGCAATGAAGCATTGATCTCGAAGGAAGGATTTTCCGTAGTGGCCCCGATTAAGATGATATTGCCGGTCTCTACGTGAGGAAGAAAAGCGTCTTGCTGAGCCTTGTTAAAGCGGTGAATTTCGTCGATGAATAGAATTGTCCGATGGCCATAGGCACGGGCTCTTTCTGCCTCTGCCATCACTGCCTTGATCTCTTTGATCCCGGCCAACACAGCGCTGAAAGGAACGAAATCCGAGCGAGTCAACTTGGCAATCACTTGGGCCAGGGATGTTTTCCCGGTTCCAGGCGGTCCCCACAAGATGATCGACTGAAGCTCGTCGCGATCGATATTCATTCTCAGGGGCTTTCCCGGGGCAAGCAAATGTTTTTGTCCCACGAAGTCCTCCAAGGACTGAGGCCGCATGCGATCCGCCAATGGGCTCATCCGGTCCGGATCTTTTTTTGAATCACTTTGGAGGTTTGTGAATAAATCCATATGACCTTCAATGCCCTAGCGCAAAAATCATGTGGCAGTCCCGGGACCGGTCAGGAGTCCTCATTGGGGGGACATCCTTCTCTGGCTGGCCGCTTGAGATAAAATGATGGAGACGGCGACCGCAACATTGAGAGATTCCACTGTAGGAGAAAGAGGGATAGTCAATTGATCGTCAACCCGCTTGAAGAAATCGTCTTCCAGTCCTTGGCCTTCATTGCCAACGATGAGGGCTAGACGTCCTCGAAAATCGATTTGCCGATAATCCGTTCCAGCCCCGGGAGAAGTAGCATAGAGCCGAAAACCTCTCTTGACGAGAAGGCTCGAAATTTCTCGAGGGTTCAATCCGGCAAAAACAGGAACACGAAACACCGACCCTGCCGAAGCCCGTAAGGCCTTTAAATTATATGGACTTACGGAGTTGCGGGTCAAAATAACGGCATCGGTTCCAAAGGCCTCGGCTGATCGCAAAAGAGTGCCCAAGTTTCCGGGATCCTGGAGTCGATCCCCCACTACGATGAAGGCCGGATTTTCAATGATACTTTCCAGGTTCCATTTAGGCATGTAAACAAGAGCAGAAATCCCTTGAGGAGTCTCCGTGCTGGAGATCTGGTCAAAGACCCCTTCCGAGAATTCCAAAGTTTCGACTCCTTTGGATTTTGAACTCTTCAACAAGTCCTTTAGAAAAGAGGACTCCTTTCTAGTCTCGCTTATATAGAGAGAATCTATCTTGAGACGACTCTTGACGGCTTCTTCAATCAGCTTGGGTCCCTCAACTAAAACGCGACCCTGAGGGTCAGGCCAGCCAATCTTCAGCTGATCTCTGATCTTCTTGACGTGATGATTTGCTGTTGAACGGATGATCAATGGTTCCCCTTCATTGTGAGATTCAGATCGTTGACCGTACCTCAAATGTTATGCTAACTTGCTAAGCCAATGATAACGCAACGAATAAAGATACAAGATACCACGATTGATGAACCTGTTCTGCAGGTTGTAATGACCTCCATTCAGAATGGGAGAATCATTTCCGCCCCTACGGAAACATTTTACGTCCTGTGTGCAGATCCATTCAACTTGAGGGTTGTCGAAGAGATTTTCTTGATTACGAAACGTCAGGAATGGAAGCCCTTGCTTCTCCTGGTGGATTCCCTGGAACAAGTGGAAGGAATCACAACGAGTCTGCCCGATACTTTTTACGAAATCGCCGAGCAATTCTGGCCTGGACCGCTGACCCTGATTCTTCCGGCGGCAAATTGCGTACCTTTAAAAATTACGGGAGGAACGGGCACTGTCGGTGTCCGCATACCGGACTCGAAAATCGTACGAACCCTCCTAAGAGCCCTGGACAGTCCCCTTACGGGAACGAGTGCCAATCTGTCAACGCATTCGGTCTGTTCAACAGCGGACGATGTCTTAATTCAGTTAGGGGGAAAGATTGATTCGGTTCTAGACCAAGGCGACACTCGAGGGCGGGCCCCCTCGACGATTCTCGACCTCACGCGTGACCCATTCCGCATCGTGCGAGAAGGTGCCATCCCTGTCCAGAAGCTTTCCCCCTACTTGTCTCCATGAAAGCACGCGGGAAAAAAATCCTATTCCAACTGTTTTTCGCCTATCTTCCCTCCTTGCTCCTTGCCTACATACTCATCCTTTATGTGCTGATTCGGCGAAGTGCCTCGCTTGAGGAATCTCAAGAGGCAGACATCATTGTTGTCTTGGGAGCTGCCCAGTACAACGGCAGGCCCTCCCCCGTATTTAGATCCCGCCTGGATCATGCGGCCGAGTTATTTCACAACAAAAAGGCCGGTAAAATTATGACCACGGGGGGGTACGGCTTTGATCCAAGATACTCGGAAGCTGGGGTTGGCAAGCTCTATCTGACGAAACAAAACATTCCTGAAGATTGCATCTACACTGAGACCAGCGGCTTGACCACGAGTGAGAGTATTGAGCGGGCCATTGATTTCTTGAAGCAAAACAATCTCACCCGCGTTATTGCCGTCAGCGATGGATTCCACCTGTTTCGCATTAAACGCATTTTTCAAGACCACCAAATCAAGGCTTATGGCTCTCCAGCGCCCCACAGCGTGATTGAATCTAACCTCCGTTTCCGGATCCTGGCATCATTACGGGAAGTGTTTGTCTTCACCGCCTATATAGCGAAACACTATCTTCATCTTTCGTTCCCGTTCTTGGACACCGCTTGACTTGTCTCTTCGATCTGTAATCGGAGGGTCTGCAGGAAGTCGAAATTTCCGGCCGGTGATAACTCAAGATTCGAGAGGCGACGATTGTAGAGACAAACTGTGTCCAGGTACCAGAGACTGATATACGGCAACTCATCGGCCAGTATTTTCTGAATTGCGGAATATGCCATTCGACGTTTTTCTTGACTGGTTTCCTGTCTGGCAAAATCAATGAGACGATCCACTTCAGCATTCTTGTACCTTCCGCGATTATAGCCTTGTGGGGGGATTTCGCGAGAATGAAAGGCTCGTTCAAACAGGTCCGGATCATTGTTTCCGCCGATCCATCGCAGTGAGTACATTTGAAAATTGCCCCTCACGATGTCGGCATAAAAAGTGCCAAATTCGTAGGATCGAAGATCTACCGCAATGCCCACTTTCTTAAGGGCTTCTTGAATGATCGCGGCGACCTGCCGGGAGGACTCCTCCGTAGAGGTCCGGAAGGTGAGGTGAAAGCGGCTTCGAAGGCCTGAATCGCCGGGGTCTTTCCAGCCTGCCTCATCAAGGAGTCGACGGGCTTTTTCTGGATCATAGGGATAGCGCTCGACCTCGGATTCATAGGCCCAATGATTCGGCGGGAGAAGCCCTGATGCCGGGGTCACCAGATCACGCCAGTAATAGCGGATGATCTCCTCTCTCGGGATGGCATAGGCGATGGCTTTTCTCACTCGTTTGTCCTGAAGAACAGGATCTTGAGCATTCAGGCCAATATATTGGTAATTCGTGCCAGGAACGGCTGCCACGCGCAGGTTCGATTCGAGTGCAAGTGCCTTGACGAAATCGGGGGTTAAGACATTTTGCGCGAGATCGATGGAACCTTTGCGCAACTCCAAGGCTCGTGTCGTCGCATCCGGAATCACGACAAACCGGAGACTCTTGATAGATGGCTTCCCTCCGAAATAATCCGAATTTGTTTCAAGAAGGAGGCTTTCTTCGTGCATGAAGGAGACAAAACGGTAGGGTCCGGTGCCGATCGGGTGACGTTGAAAGTCGTTTCCTGATCTGCGGGGGACGACCCCTATTCCTCCATTTGTCAGGTTCCACAAAAATCCTGCAGAGGGCTCTCTTAAGTGGAAAGTAATGGAATGATCATCAGGCGTCTCCATGGACCTGATGATGCGAAACGTTGAGGCTTTCGGTGACACGAGAGAGCCATTCAACAAAGAGTCAAAAGTATACTTAACGTCGAACGACGTCAGAGGCCTGCCGTCATGAAAGCGGACGCCACTTCGAAGATAAAACTCATAAGTCAAAGGGTCTGGATTTTCCCAGCGAATGGCGAGATCGGGCAGAATTTCAAAGCTTGGGCCTCGGCGCACGAGGGAATTGAAGAGGAGTTGTTGAATTCTTTCAGAGTCTGCGCTCAGTCCGATGCGAGGATCAAGACTCGTGGGGCCAGCCTCCAAGGCGATTGAGACGACCTGACTTGTGGGTGTCGTCGTCTGGCAGCCTGGAGAGGAAAAAATGATGAATAGACCAATCCCCAGCAAACTGGACATTTGGAATCGGCAGAATTTGTGATAGAGGCTATTCCGCATTTACTTTACTAATTCGAGGCAGCCGGTGGACGCAGAGTTCGGTGCTTACAAAATCCAGGGCTCGGGGCTTTTTCGGGCCGGCGGCTCCACTTCGAAGATCAAGATGAGAATTTATTGAGCATCCTTCGTCAAGGAGTAGGGCAGCGCCAGGTCCTTTTATAGTTCTTCCCATAGACTACCTTTCCCAAGATGACTTCGTGCCGTGCGCCGGTGGCAGATGGCACATTCGAAGGTTTAAGATGCAAGGTCTCGTTGGCCAAAAGCGCAAACCCAATCGCCTCTTTAGCCAGTGAAGGAACTCCTACTGCATCCGATTCTAAAACGACCAACCGCGGCAAAGCTGCTTTGAGCCGCTCCCCCATATAGCGATTCTTGGACCCGCCACCGGAAACGATCAGTTCACGGATAGGAGTTCTTTGAATGACGAATCTTTCAATGGCCTGGGCAATCGATTGTGCCGTGAGCTCAGTGGCCGTACAAATCAAATCCTCTGAGCCTGCCCCGTCGGCGATTTGTATCAGATGATCGACAAATTCATCTCCGAACTGTTCTCGGCCCGCTGTTTTCGGGGGCGCAAAGCCGAAATAGGGATGTTGCATGAGTTTTTTCAAAACGGTGGGAAGGACCCGGCCGCGACGAGCGAGGTCTCCGTTCCGGTCAAAATTTTTTTGGTTCCGGGTTGCTTTCCGGACTAGGGCATCAATTACCATGTTCCCAGGGCCGGTATCAAAGGCCGTGACATTCGCTAGTCGTGCCCCGGCAGACAATACAGTCAGATTGGCAATCCCGCCCAAATTGAGGAGGATCCGACCCTTTCGCGCATGCCTAAAAAGCAGGTAGTCTACATATGGAATCAAGGGTGCCCCCTTGCCGCCAGCGGCCATATCCCGTGGCCTGAAATCGCAGACCGTAGTGACACCGGTTTGCTCGGCTATCAGGGAGGCTTCTCCGATCTGAAGGGTTGAAACCATGGGACGGCCGCAAAACTCTCCCGGTTCTGATTGATGAAAAATGGTCTGACCATGGCACCCGATTGCATCGATCTGGCGAAATGAAACATGAGCTTCTTCGCACAATTTGGTGACGGTTTCGGTATAAGCCTCCCCGAGCAAGAAATTCAAGTGGCTAATGACTTGGGCGGAAACTGGATTGCCAGAAGCAACGTGAAGAAGTTTCTGTCGGACTGGGGGATCGAAGGGGATCGAAACGAAATGGACGAGTCTTAACCTGGTTTGCCGCCCCGCACCTGCAATTTCGAGGAGGGCGGCATCGACGCCATCCATGGACGTCCCTGACATCAATCCAATAAAAAGCTTTGGTTTTTTTGGCAACTATTCTTCCACTTTCGCCTTGAATTCATTGAGCTTTTGCAAGGCCTGCAAAGGAGTCAGCTGGTCTGGATTAAGCCTGCGAAGCTCGTCGAGCACTTCATGGTCGCTCAGGACGAAAAGGTTGAGCTGGTTTTCTTGTGAAGTTCGCTTTCGTTTGAAGCTTCCTGCAAGCTGATCGCTGATCTCGTGCTCTCCTTCCTCATGCTTTTTTAAGATGTTGCGGGCTCTTTCCAGGACACCGGGAGGCAGACCGGCCAATCGCGCTACCTCAATCCCATAACTTTTATCCGCGGGTCCCGGCTCCACCATTCGCAGGAAAATAATTTCCTGACCGACTTCTTTGACTGCAACATGGTAATTCTTTACTCCAGGCAGGAGTTCCGCAAGCTCCGTAAGTTCATGGTAATGCGTGGCGAATAAAACCTTGGAGTGTTTGTGTTGATTGAGGAATTCAATGACTGCCCAAGCAATTGCCAAGCCATCAAAAGTAGCTGTTCCCCGTCCTACTTCATCAAGAATGACGAGACTCCGTGGAGTGGCGGCGTTCAAAATCACCGCGGTTTCCATCATCTCGACCATGAAAGTGGAACGCCCACGTGCCAAATTGTCGGTGGCTCCAATACGCGTGAAGATGCGATCGACCATGGGAAGGCGGGCAAATTGGGCGGGAACAAATGAACCTATTTGAGCCATGATGGAGAACAGAGCGGTCTGCCGCAAATAAGTCGATTTTCCACCCATATTGGGCCCAGTGATAATCAGAATTTGGTCTGTAGAGTCATTTAAATATAAATCGTTTGGAACGAACTTTCCCAAGGGAAGTTGATCGGTCAGTTGTTCAATGACCGGGTGTCGACCTTCTTTGACCAGGAGCTCACCATCGGAACTAAATTCCGGTCTTATGTAGGAATGGGAATGAGCGACTTCAGCCAAGGAGACGAGGCAGTCCAACTGAGACAGCGCTAAAGCGCAGCGCCGAATTCGAACAGCTTCCTTTGCGATCCGGGTGCGAAGTTCATTGAAGAGTTCGTATTCAATCTCGGCCATCCTATCTTCGGCACCCAGGACCTTCTGCTCATATTCCTTCAATTCCGATGTTGTGAACCGTTCTGCACCAACGAGCGTTTGTTTTCGCACATAATCAGAAGGTACGAGGCCCAGATTAGACTTCGACACCTCAATGTAGTATCCAAAAACATTGTTGAACTTCACTTTTAGGTTCCCAATTCCGGAACGGCTCCGCTCACGGGCCTCCAACTCAACAATGAATTGTTTTCCGGACCGGCTGATCTGACGAAGTTCATCAAGCTCGGGATGGTAACCGTCTTGGATCAATCCGCCTTCCGTAAGCAGGAGGGGAGGGTTGTCTCTGAGAGCCTTGCGAATGGAATCTGTTACATCATCCAGCGGGTCTGCCTGGTCATCGAGCTCCTGCAAACGATTTGCAGCAAATCCCTTCAAATTTTTCTTGAGCAATGGGACTTGCTCCAACGATTGTCGGAGCGCAACAAGGTCTCGCGCGTTGGCGGTCGCCAGGGTCACTTTAGAGAGTAATCGTTCAACGTCATAGACCTTGCGAAGCAGGGTCTTCAGACCTTCGCGCTCGATGAGCTTTCCCTTCAGTTCAGCGAGAGCATCAAGGCGGAGCTGGATCTCCGCGAGATCGATTTGAGGCCGAAGGATCCAGTTCCTCAACAGTCGTGCCCCCATTCCTGTCGATGTCCTGTCCAGACAAGAGATGAGGGTGGCATGTCGTGTACCATCAAATAAAGACTCAACCAGCTCAAGATTGCGCACGGTCGAAGAATCCAGCACGAGTGCCCCGCTCAGATCGTAATAGTTCATTTGATCAATGTGTGCGAGTCGGGTTTTCTGCGTCTCCTTCACATAGTGCAAAATCGCTCCTGCCGCCGTGATGGCTAGATCCCGGCCCTGACACCCAAACCCTTCCAGGCTAATGACCCCGAAGTGTTCTGTGAGCGTCCGTTCGGCATAATCTGCAGAAAATATCCAACTTTCAATGGTTGTCTTAGAGGCGACTGTTTGGATGATTGCCTGAAGCCGCGGCTGTTGCGCGAGGGAGGGATGTATCACTTCTCTGGGCTTCAGGCGCTCCAACTCGGTCTGAAATTGATCGAAGGCCGTCTCTCCCCTGAATTCCGTGATCAAGAAATGCCCCGTGGAGAGGTCCATGGAAGCTAGCCCCACGCCCCGCTGATCAGCGCAAACGGCACTGAGATAGTTATTTTCTTGGGGCTCCAGCAAGTTGCCGTCAGCAACCGTACCCGGTGTGAGAACGCGGCTGACTTCTCGCCGGACTAGCTTTTGTGAGGGCTTCGGGCGTTCAACTTGGTCACATACCGCGATCTTGTAACCCTTGCGGACCAACTTTGCCATGTAGCTATCGGCGGCATGATAGGGGACGCCACACATCGGTACTGCCATCCCTTTTTCCTTGTTTCGGGAGGTGAGGGTGATCTCCAGTTCTCTTGAAGCGATGACCGCGTCTTCAAAGAAAAGCTCATAAAAATCTCCGAGCCTGAAAAAGACAAGGGCATGAGGAAATTCTTTCTTTACCCGATGATACTGGGCCATCATGGGGGTTGAGGGTTCCATTAATTCTAATCTCCCATGGCGGTGGACGTGTAGAGAAACGATTGGTGCCAAAAATCCCCGAAGTATATAATTCGATCTCCGGGGTGTCAACGCAAGCGGCCCCCTTTCGGTTCGCCCGATATAAACATTACCGTTTAAATTCCAAGGATGTAAAAGAAAAAGCCGGCCGTACCGGATGGCTTGTTCTCAGCCGGCTCTGGACATATGATAATTCTCTCAATTGACACCTCTTCGATGGCAGGGAGTATTGTCCTCAGCGGGGACGAAGGTTTTCTAGGGGAGCATTCCCTGGAATCCTCTCAGACACATTCGGTTCGTCTGCTGGCAGCGATCGACCTCGTCTTGCGGGGCGCAGAGCGGTCAATCTCAGATGTGGAAGGCTTTGCAGTGATCTCGGGTCCGGGCTCGTTTACTGGGCTTCGCATCGGACTGACGACGGTGAAAGGGATTGCCGAAGTGCTCCGCCGGCCGGTTATTCCGATCACGGCGTCTGAGGCATGGGCGGAAAAACATTCTGACTTACAAGGTATCTTGATTCCGCTTGTCCCAGCCGGGCGCAAGGAAGTGTTTGCAACGATTTACGAACGCCATGGAGCCCAATTGACCCTGCATTCCGAGGGAATCGTCGGCGAAATGACCCAGGTAGTTACCTCGATTCTTCCAGAGAAGGCGCATTTCATTGGGCCGGCAGTCCTTGCCCATAGGGAATTTCTTGAGGGTCTAGGCAAACAGGGTTGGAAGTTTCATGCAACCGATCCGTTTCTTGCCCCTGCCATGGCCCGAATCGCTCACCGCCGTGCAAGGCAGAAGGATTTTTTTTCTGCCGGAGAACTCGCGGCATTTTATTTGCGCCCGTCGGATGCGGAGATCAATTGGAAAGAGAAATCATGGTCGTGATTCGCGCCATGCAGGAGGAAGATCTTTCGGAGATAATCGCCTTAGAAAACAGCTGGGACTTTCTCAGTAAGTGGGGAAAACAAGGGTACCTGGCCGCAATCAATAATCCCTTCATGTATTTCTGTTTTGTGGCGGAAGACAGTGAACTCACGAACGCGGAGAACGCCTCGCGTCCATTGACTGGGTTAGCGGTTCTGGCGCAGATGGTCGATCACAGCGAAATCTGCAATATCATTGTAGCCCCTGCATTTCTGTCGAAAGGAGTCGGACAAGAGCTGCTTAATACCTGCCTGGATCTTTCGGAGAAGTTAAGGTTTCCGAGAGTTCTGCTCGAGGTTCGGCAATCCAACGAAAGGGCCATCCGCTTTTACAAGAAAAATGGATTTCAAAAAATCGGTGAGCGAAAGGATTATTACTCGGATCCAAGAGAAAATGCTTGGGTCATGGAAAGAGTCATTTTCCAGTCGTCTGTTTAGGAACAATCTCGATAGGATCGGGTGCACACCAACCGGAGATACAGGCAGGGAAACCCCCATGATCCGGCGGATCCATTTTTAACGAACACCGGTAAGGAGTCAGCTTCGGCAAGGGCTTCTAACCATAATCCCATTTAAGCGGGATCGGATAAACTGTCAGCCCTCGCCTTGGGCGGGTTCGACCACGGCAGACATCGAACCCTGGCTGTGAGGAATGCGCTGATCCGGACCATAAGCATGGATCTGGTCTCGTCCAAATTCGGCCTCCTTAAGGCTACAAGTGACGAGAATCGTTCGCCCGGTCAAGTCGACTTCCATGGCATGGTGAAAGGCGTTTTGCGTGGAAAAGTAAAAGAGAGACTGCAGCATTTCAATGACATAGTCATAACTATGATCGTCATCATTGAGTAGCACAACGTTATAGAAAGGCTCTGTTGACGGCTGCTTCTGCGACTGGGACGATTTGTCGGTTCCTGTGGTTGGCATTGTTCTGAGTAGCTGACGGATTCAGCTACTAAAGTCAAGTCTCCGAATTTGGAGGTATCATAATCCAGCTTGTCGATCAGGTAAAGACCGGTGATGATGGGGCGGAACTTTTCCTTCGATTCACCCGGATAGGGAGTGAAAACTGAAAACCTTCAATCTTGCCAAGCTGAAACGATTGTGGTTGCGCGCAAAGAGTGTGAATTATAGTTCCATGCGGATCTCTATTTGTTATCACCATATAAAGGAGGATGTTTCATGCTCGACCGAAAAGTGGGTCGCCGGAAATTTGTGAAAGGGCTTTCGATGGCGGGAGCTTCAGCGGTTGTGGCTACTTCGCGCACGAGGCCGGTCCTAGGTGCAAATGACCGTGTCGTCATGGGGATTATAGGCTCAGGAGGTATGGGTCGAAACCACTTAAATAAAACTAAATCACTAAACATCGAATGGGTGGCCGTCGCCGATGTTTATGACATCAACCTCCAGAAAGGCCTCGAAATCGTCGGGACTACAGCCAAAGGATATTCAGATTACCGTCAATTGTTAGATCGGAAAGATATAGATGCCGTGCTGATCGCCACACCAGAACATTGGCACCACGATCATCTCCTTGCTGCCCTGAAGGCGGGCAAAGATGCCTATTGCGAAAAGCCTATGTCTTGGTCCATCGAGCAAGGGCTGGATATGGTAAATGCCGTTCGCAAAACGGATCGGATCGTACAAATCGGGATGCAACGACGAAGTTCCCCACTTGTCCGTGAGGCGAAATCAGTTATTGATGAAGGCATGTTAGGAGAAATCAATCTCGTCCGGGCGGAGTGGTATTGGAATATCAATATCAATCGCGATCCCACACTTCCCGGGAAACTCGATTGGGACGCCTTTCTAGGACCAGCTCCAAAGATTCCGTTCGATGCGATCCGTTTCCGAAGTTGGCGTTATTTTTGGGATTATTCCGGCGGGAATATGACGGATCAGGGAACACATCTCCTGGACGTCATTCAGTGGTTCAACAATGTGGAACAACCCGTTGCTGCTCAGACCTTCGGAGCAGTCTACAAATTGCAGCCTTCGCAAACCCCAGATACCTTCTGTGCCATCTTTGAATTTCCAAAATTCATGTGCACTTGGACGCTCGCCTATATGAGCACGTTCATGAAAGGCTGGGGCCTTGTCTTTCAGGGACAAAAGGGAACACTGGAGCTGTCGGAAGAGGGGTACCGGGTTTTTGCCGAGCCCTGGAGCGAAAAAGGGTACGATCGATTTAAAACGCCCACGCCGATTCGCCAGAATCTTGCCGGCGGAGCGACTGATACCCTTCCGCATTGGAAAAATTTCGTGGATTGCGTCAAATCCAGGCAGCAACCCAACGCGACGGTTGAAATTGGCTTCCGAGCGGTAAGACCGTTGCATCTGGCCAATATTGCACAACATAACCTACAGAGAGCTGAATTGGGAGCAGATGGTTATTCAGTTCGTCTATCCTGATCCATGGTGAAAAAATTGGAGCCTGATTTTGACTAGGTAACCTTGGGGAACGAAGAACACAGGTTCTACAAGGTTCGTCTGGAGCGACTAAGCGCCTGTTTCCACAGCAGATACGGTCTCGTCGGCCAAGGGAGCTCGAGTCCTTAGCCCGGTAGATTTCCTTTGCCACAGGGCCATTCTCTGGATGACTTTGCAAATGACGGAAGTTCAGTTAAAATCAATTTCGCTTAAGGGAGAGTTATTTCTCTTTTTCTCAGAGAAAAGCCTTCCGAAAGTCCTATTAAAGTCCTATTGAGGAGTGTGTTGAAGTGAGATATCCAGAAGAGTTTATTGCCCCTATGCGAAAGGAACTCGTGAGTCTCGGGGTTGTTGAGGCCAAGACCCCCCACGAGGTCGACCAAGTTCTGGCACCGGGAAGTGGCACGGTAATGATGGTCATTAACTCAATGTGCGGTTGCGCCGCAGGGGGTGCCCGCCCGGGAATCGCCTTGGCGTTGAGGCACGCGATATTGCCCAATCGGGTTGCCACCGTTTTTGCCGGGGCAGATATCGAAGCGACAGCCAGAGTTCGTGAACTCTTGGCCAATTATCCGCCTTCTTCCCCTTCCGTGGCACTTTTTCAAGACGGGAAGCCTGTTTTCATGCTACACCGCCACCAGATTGAGGGCCGCGACCCGGTCTCGATTGCTGGTGCGCTGACCAAGGCCTTCGATGAATGGTGCGTCGAAGAGCCGAAGTAACGGTCGAAGCCGTGAATTCCTTTGAAATTGGCCTGCAATTCCAATAGACTAATTTTCAAGGGAAAGTTTCCCCTGCAGGACTCTGGCTTGAGGAGGTCACCATGTTAGGCGGGAAAATAGGGCTTCCCGAACTGATTATCATCCTGGCAATCGTCTTTTTCTTATTCGGGGCAAAGCGACTTCCAGAGATCGGTAAAGGGATCGGCGAGGGAATCAAGAATTTCAAGGGGGCCATGAAGAAGGACGAAAAGGATCTCAACGAAACGAAGGAGTAGGGGGGCGATTTCCAGGAATATGGCGCGATTTGTCTTCAGTTTCAATCCCCCCTGCAGATTTCCTTCTTCTAATACCGAACTTACGTAGCTTTCAGCGCGACAATCGTCTGATCGTCAAGCTTTCGACTATCTAAGGAGAATTGGTCAATCTCCGAGAGGATTTTATCCACCACCTTTTTAGCAGGTAGTGAAGCGTGACGCGATAAGGACTCCATAAGGCGTTCCGCCCCAAACTCTTCACCTCTCATATCCCTCGCTTCGAGCAATCCATCGGTATAAAAAATCACGCAGTCGCCAGGATTCAATGCAATCTTGGTTTCGCGATACTCTGCCTCGTCAAAGAGCCCAAGGGGAAAGCCCTGAAGGGTGACACTCTCTGCTTTTCCTCCGCGACAGATCACGAGAGGCGGCGACCCTGCGTTGGAGTACTTCAGAATCCTTGTATTCCCGTTGTAGGTTGCATAGGAAAGGCTCATGAATCGTCCCTCAATAGCGCGTTGTCGCAAAGAAATGTTCATGAGGCGCAACATTTCTGCAGGGGCATACTTTCGGCCGGCCCGGGTTCTTAAGATACCACTCGCCACAGCGCCATAAAGAGCCGCAGGCGCTCCTTTTCCAGAGACGTCGCCGACGGCGATGGCAACCGTGTCGTCATCATAAGGAAAGAAGTCATAAAGATCACCCCCGAGGATTCTTGCCGGACGGAATTCGGCATGGAAGGAAGCATGCGGAATTTCCGGGTATCTGTCCGGGATGAGAGAATATTGAATTTCTCTCGCAAATTTCAATTCCCGATCGAGAAGGGCTTCAGCGGCAACCACGCGCTCATACAATCGCGCATTTTCAATGGCAACGGCGACATGGCTGGCTAACGCCATCAGGGTTTCTTCATGGAATGAAGTGAAGTGATTGAGGAAAGGGCTTTGTAAGTCAAAGACCCCAATGGCTTTGTCCTTGTAGATCAGCGGAATGACAAGCTCTGAACGTGTTTCGGGAACCACACTGATATAACGTGGGTCCTTGGTGACGTCATTGATTCGCACGGGGCGCTTTTTCGTGACCGCCGTCCCGACAAGTCCTTTCCCCAACGGAATCCGGGACTTCTCAGTAGCATCGCGGTTGTCCTTTACTGATAGACGGGCGCGCAGCACTTGCTCTTCCTCGTCCACCAGCATGATGGAAAAAATATGATAGTGAAGGACTCGGCGGAGCTGCTCGGCCACTTTTTTCAGTAGCTGTTCAAGATCAAGAATCGAAGAGAGCTCTTTCCCAATCTCATTGAGAGTCCCCAGCATTTCCGTCTTCGACACCAGAGTCTCGTAAAGCAGTGCGTTATCGATGGCAACGGCGAGTTGAGAAGCCAACAGACTGAGCACTTTTTGATGGTGCGGCTGAAAATAATCAGGTTGCGGGCTCTCAATGTTAAGAACGCCGACTAATCGATTTCTTGACAATAGCGGAATGGCAAGCTCGGACCGGACACCCTCAATGATGTTGAGATAGCGGGAATCGCGCGTAACATCGGAAACGAGAATTGGCTCCCGGCGCAATGCGGCCGTTCCCACCAATCCTTCTCCCGGTTGAATGCGCGTCTCCTTGACGCTTTCAGGGTAGCCCAGGGTGAATCTCCAATAAAGGTCCTGGCGAGTTTCATCGGCCAATAGGATCGCGAAGATCTGATAGTCAATGAAACGTCGGGTCGTTTCCGCAATCTTCTCCATGAGCTCGTCAAGGGAAAGTATGGAATTGATTTCCCGACCCACTTCAAAAATTAGTTCAAAGAGGTTTTCTGGATTCTTGTTCAAAGGGAATTTTCTTCTCGCGGCTCAGACGCTGGATAAAACCGGAAGGCTCATTCTCATGCGGGCAGACCTTCTACCCTGGAAGGTTGCGAGTGGCCATCGATCCAGAGATCTGAAAAATTGGGACGCTCGGGATTCCCACCGGAAGAGGCAACGGGTGGGATCGAAAGGTCTAAAGGGCACAACTGCAATCCCCAGGGATGGCAATGAGACAATTCCTTGAGAGCTCTTTTTCCAACTCTTCAATTCTTGTAATTCGCGCTTGATGTCGTCCTCCGTCAAAGGCTGTACCAAGCCAGGTCGAGAGGATCAGTTTCATCTGCTCGACTGAAGTTGACTCGACGCTCAACGCCAGGAAGTTTGTATCGTCCCATTGTCGTGAATTTCTGGCACTCAAGCGATCATAACAATGGGCTGCTCTGACTCCAGGGATCTTGTTGGCCAGGATCGGGGATCCTGAACCCGTGCTCTCCAGCACGATTCCGCGAGTGGCCTCCCCAGTTCTTAACGCCATGGCGACTCTCAGTCCGGCCTCAATGGATTCGCTCGTTTCTTGAGGGTCGTCCGCGTAATCCAGGATGTGATACCCTAATTCACCCAGAAACTTCAGGAGCTCACACCGCTCTTCCCTGCAACCCGCATCACTTCCAATGGCAATGCACAGGTTACGGGCCCTAAGGTCCGAGAGCTCCTCGTTGGATTCACACTCATAAATGATGACATCTCGTTGGGCCGCTCTCTCGCGAGCTGACGGGGTAACTATGGTTCCTCTCAAGACGTAACAAGGGCTGCCCTGCGGCAGTCTCATCACATCTTCTTCAGTGAGAACAGTGGTCTTCATACTTCTTTTAGGACCGAAATCGAGGTCAAGTTTCGAAATTTCTCAGCGTAATCCAAACCGTACCCGACCACAAAGGTATCGGGAATTTCGAATCCGACATAAGTAGTCATGACCTCCTTGATTCTCCGGGACGGTTTGCTCAAAAGAGTGCATACTTTTAAAGACTTTGGGCTCCTGGCCTGCAGGCAACGTGTTAAGTAATCTAAGGTAAGACCCGTATCCACAATGTCTTCCACCACCAAGACTTCACGGCCCTCAATAGTTGAATCAAGATCCTTGAGGATCTTGACCTCACCGGAAGAGCGATAGGAATGATCGTAACTGGAGAGTGCCATGAAATCTATTGTGATATTTTCGGGAAGGAAGCGAATTAAGTCTGCCATGAAGATACAGGCACCCTTGAGGATACAGATCAAATGCAGAGCCTTTCCTCCATAATCCCTGGTTAATTGGTCACCGATTTCTTTGACTCTGGATTGAATCTCTTCTGCGTTAATCAATACAGAGAGTTCAAGAGACGGGTCTTTACGCTCTGGCGTCATCTCTCAGCCTCAGGTTGGATTCACGCCCGGATTGTTCTACTCTACCCTATCCATGGATAGCCTGCAAGTTGGCTCAACCCTCAGCCTAACTTGACAATGAGTACAGGCTCTTCTTATGATGCCCTGAGTTTCAAGAACTGTTCGAAGGAGGAATTCGTCTCAATGACAAAGAGAAAAACAGCACTCATCCTGTGCGTGGTCCTCTTGCTTTCTACAATTGCAATCATTGCGCAAGGGAAGAAAGTAGTGCTTACCGGCTATCTGCTGGATCAGATGTGCGGTGCGGAAGCCATGGATGCATCGAAAGCAGCAGAGCATACCAAGGAATGCGCCTTAATGGATCATTGTGTGGCGGCTGGATACGGAATCTTTGCTGAAGGAAAGTTCATTAAGTTCGACGCCGCAGGGAGCAAGAAAGCCAAGGCTCTCTTTGAAAATACCAAGAAAGAAAAGGATATTCAGGTGATTGCGGAAGGGATACTTAGCGGGAACGTTTTGACCGTCTCGACTCTTAAGGAAAAGGGCTCGAAGTAGAACGTTTGAGAGCATAAGGTCCCGCATTCAGGTTTTACGGAGGCTCGATATGCCTTGGTTTAAGAAGAGTAAGACTCCTATCGTCCAAATTGGAGACAAGACGGTACGGACAGAAGGTCTTTGGACAAAATGCGATCAGTGCAAGCAGATCATCTGGAAAAAGGACCTGGAAGCCAACCAAAACGTCTGCCCCGGATGCAACTACCACTTCAAAATTTCCTCCCGCGAGAGACTTAAGCTCCTCTTTGACGATGGAGTTTACCAGCAATTTGACGATCAGCTTGTGTCGAATGATCCCCTTCATTTTGTAGATAAGAAACCTTACAAGAAACGATTGGAAGAAATGGCTCGTGCCACTGGACTTAAGGATGCCGTGATTTCTGCCGAAGGCAGATTCGGGGGGAAACCCGTCCATATCTGTGCCATGGAGGCGTCCTTTATTAGCGGGTCCATGGGGTCTGTGGTAGGGGAAGTCATCACTCGGGCGATCGAAAGGTCCATTGAAAGAAAATTTCCTTTGATTATCGTTGCCTGTTCTGGGGGTGCCAGAATGCAAGAGGGCGCCTTGAGCCTGATGCAAATGGCAAAGATTAGTGCGGCCTTAGCTCGGCTTGATGAAGCGAAAATACCCTACATTTCTGTTCTGACAGACCCGACAACGGGCGGTGTTACGGCAAGTTTTGCCATGCTGGGAGATATCAACATTGCCGAACCGGGAGCTCTGATTGGATTCGCGGGGCCGAGAGTGATCGAGCAGACGATTCGCCAGAAACTCCCCGATGAATTTCAGCGCAGCGAATTCCTTTTGAAACATGGCATGATCGACGCTATTGTGAATCGTAAGGAAATGAAGGAGTACCTGTCCAAGTCCCTGCGATTTTTTGGCCATTAACTTTTTCCTTCCAACCCACTCGTTCTTCGGTACTCCGTAAAGCACGTAGTGGGTTTTTTGTTTATGGATTCTTTCGATGCCACTCGTTATCTTTATTCGTTGGGAAATGAAGTTCTCACTGCCAAGCTTGGCCTCTCCAACATCACCACCCTATTAGGGTCGCTGGGATCTCCAGAAAAACGGTACCCTTCAGTCCTCATCGCGGGGACCAATGGCAAAGGTTCTGTGGCTGCCTACGTCTCGACGGTGCTCCGCCAGGCTGGTTACAAGACCGGCCTTTATAC
>JAXLQK010000013.1:0-178410 GCA_046331665.1 Terriglobia bacterium
CGGCAAGACGATGAAAGTCAGGACGTCAGGGGCAAAATCAGTAGCCTCAATCCACAAAGCCAAAGCTGTCCCGAAAAAAGATGCGCGTACGTCCTCAAAGCCCCCGTTGGGCAAGAAAGCCGCCCCCCAAAAATCAATTAAACCTATAAATATCAAAAAATTACAATCCAGTTCGAGTCGCAAATCTCCCCATCCTGCAAAGAAGAGAAATGGGAAATTAACTCCTGCCAGGGCAGCCATCCTTAAACAGTATGAGACTGGCGTTAAATTATTGTATACACAGGATTTCGATAAGGCGAGGGTTATCTTCGACAAGCTCATTCAAACGAATGCCGAAGACAAGGAACTCGTGGAGAGGGCTAGGATCCATATTCGGCTTTGTGAGCAGAAGAAACCTCGAAAAATTCCCGCACCGCGATCCGTCGATGAACATTACGATGTAGCGATCGCTCTATACAATCAAGGAAGATACGAGGAAACTTTCGAACACCTTCGAAAGGCTCTGAAATACGATCCGTCTTGCCACTATGTCCACTACGCATTGGCAGCAGCCAACTGCAAGACGGGAGATTTGGAGTCTGCTCTGCACGATCTTCAAGAGGCTATTCAGCTCAAACCCGAGAATCGGTTTTTGGCGCAGCGCGACGAAGATTTTGCTCCCCTCAAGGAGGACAATCGTTTCATAACCTTGGTCTTTCCAGATCGTCCCGGCTCCGCAACCTCCTAGTCGATTCGTTTTACCTGACCGAGTGGATTTCATCTGAAGTTTATGGAACTCCAACCGATTAATCTCTCGTGAGCAATGTGCCTTTGACCGAATTCAATATCGTTGCCATCGGAGGAGGCACAGGTCTTTCCCAACTCCTTTCAGGCCTCAAGCAATTCGTCCACAAACCCAGTCCTAAAGAACCTTCATTAATGCCGCATCCCTTTATTCGGGAACTCACCGCCATTGTGACCGTGACCGACGACGGGGGGAGCTCCGGGCGATTGCGAGATGAATTTCAGATGCTACCTCCTGGAGATATTCGGAAGTGCTTGGTGGCACTGTCTGAAGATGAATTGCTGATGGCACGGCTTTTCCAGTATCGCTTTAGCGGCGGAGGGGAACTACAGGGACATAGTTTCGGGAATCTTTTTCTGACGGCTCTTGCTAATGTGACGGGAGATTTCCTCGAAGCCATCCGGCTTACCAGTGAGGTCCTCGCCATCAAAGGGAGAATTCTCCCCTCCACCATGGCAGATGTCCATCTCGTGGGGGAGCTTGAGAATGGAATCGCCCTTTACGGGGAATCCCTCATTGGACGGTCCCCGGGAAGAATCCGTCATATCAGCATCCTTCCCGAGGAATGTGAACCGTTACCGGAAGCTCTCGAGGCCATTGCCAAAGCCGATGTCATCACCTTGGGCCCGGGTTCCCTTTACACGAGTCTTCTTCCCAACTTGCTGGTTCATGGCATCCCCAGAGCCATTCGGGGGTCATCAGCGCTCAAGGTCTACATTGGGAATATTATGACGCAGAAGGGAGAGACCGTGGGGTTCACCGCTTCTGACCATCTGTGTGCCATTCGTGAACATTGCGGAGAAGACCTATTTGGCTACTTTCTCTGTAACAACACTCCCATCTCTGAGGACCAGCGCGTCAATTACCGCAAAGAGACGGCAGACGAGACTCAAATCGACTTGGAAAGAATCCGGGACTATGGGGTTCAAGTGATGTTTAAGGATTTGCTGGCAGAAGGAGACAAGGTGCGTCATGATCCCATCAAATTGGCGACCTCAATCTTTGAATTGGCCATGGCGGGAGAACGAAGGGGCTTCGATTCCGATCCCATGATCCCCGTCTTAGGGGAGTGTCAATGAATGGCCTGACCATTCTAATTCTGGCTGCGGGTAAGGGAACACGGCTAAAGTCTGACCTCCCGAAAGTCCTCCATCTACTTTCCGGCAGAGCCCTTATTGAATATGTTCTCAGGGCCGCTCAGTCATTGACTCCTCAGAAAATTGGCGTCGTGGTCGGACACGAAGCCTCTCGAGTCAAGGAGCATTTGGGGCGTCATCCCATCGAATTCATCCTCCAGGACCCACAAAGGGGTACTGGCCATGCCGTACAACTGGCGCGGCCATTTTGGGAGAATAAAAAGGGATCCCTGCTTATTCTCTCGGGGGACGTTCCGATGATTACCGGCACCACCTTACAACAATTGGCCCGTCAACATGACAATTCAGGGTGCAGTTGTACGATGCTCTCGACCCTCCTTCCCAATCCTCACGGCTATGGTCGTGTTGTTCGCAATGCAGCCGGAGAGGTGGAAAAGATTGTCGAGCAGCGTGATGCCTCCCCGAGCGAACTGGAAATCCAGGAAGTCAACACGGGGATTTATTGTTTTGAGATCACGGCTTTGACGCAAGTCATTGACGAGCTTGGATGCGGTAATTCTCAGGCCGAATATTATTTGACGGACTGTATTGAGCTTTTGAGAAAGAAGAAATTGCGAGTCGGAGTGATGGTCTGCACGGATTCACAGGAAGTGACGGGGATCAACAGCCGCCTCGAACTGGCTCAAATGGAGAGCCTCATCCGGGATCGTAAGCTGAAGCAGATGATGGCGGAAGGCGTCACCATTTTGGACCCCATGTCCACCTATGTCGAACAAGAAGTGATGGTGGGAAAGGACACCACTCTATACCCCAATGTGGTTCTGGAAAAAGGAACGCAGATTGGCTCGGGTTGTGTCATCTATCCCAATGTTCGAATTACCGCCTCGACCTTGGAGGATAACGTGACGATTCTGGATTCCTGCCTGATATCGGAGAGCCACATCCAATCGCGAACACAAGTCGGACCGTTTGCTCACTTAAGAAATCATGCGGAAATTGGCCAACAGGTCCGGATTGGAAATTTTGTCGAGGTCAAGAAATCCGTGATCGGCGATAAGACCAAAGCGGCACATCTGAGTTATTTGGGGGACGCCGAGATCGGACGCGAAGCAAACATCGGGGCCGGGACAATCACCTGCAACTATGACGGCGTGCAAAAGCACAAAACCACCATCGAGGATGGAGTCTTCGTCGGCAGTGACTCACAACTCATCGCTCCCGTCACTGTGAAGCGCGGTGCCTATATTGCCGCAGGCTCCACCATCACTCGCGATGTCCCCGAGGACTCGCTCGCCATTGCGCGAAGTCAGCAGGAAATCAAAGAAGGCTGGGCCAAGAAGAAACGCTCATCAACAGCTAAGGAGTAAAACACGTGTGCGGAATCGTTGGTTATCTTGGGCAAAAACCAGTTGTCCCTGTACTCATTGAAGGGCTTAAACGGCTGGAATACCGCGGGTATGATTCGGCAGGAATTGCTGTCGTTGAATCAGGACAGCTTCATGTGAGGCGCGCTTCCGGGAAACTGAAGAACCTGGAGGAAACGCTTCGTCAAAACCCCTGTGCGGGGACCTATGGAATTGGGCACACCCGATGGGCAACACACGGGCGACCGACGGAGGAAAATGCGCATCCGCATCGGGACTGCAAGAAGCAAATCGTGGTGGTTCATAACGGAATCGTGGAGAACTATCTGGCGCTGAAGAAGACCTTGGCAGCCGAAGGCCACACCTTTGTCACCGAGACGGAT
This sequence comes from Terriglobia bacterium, assembly GCA_046331665.1. GTDB lineage: Bacteria > Acidobacteriota > Terriglobia > Versatilivoradales > Versatilivoraceae > CAWBAT01. The sequence goes on from JAXLQK010000013.1 coordinate 3,629, forward strand.
ACTGAAGTCATTGCCCACCTTATCGAGAAACACTTCAACGGTTCGTTGGAGAGCGCGGTACGAAAAGCCTTGAACGAGATCAGCGGAATCTATGCCGTTGTTGCGATTGCGGCCACGGATCCTAACAAGATGGTCGCTGCCCGCTGCGGACCGCCCATTGTCGTTGGCTTGGGGGAAAATGAGTCGTTTGTGGCTTCGGATATCCCCGCCATCCTCTCGCATACGCGCGATGTAGTCTTCCTGGCCGATCGCGAAATGGCAGTGATGACCCCCGAAAAAGTTGAAATCTCAACGATCGATGGATCCCCCGTTCGCCTTAACCCGCAGCGCATCACCTGGGACCCCATCATGGCTGAAAAAGGTGGGTTCAAGCATTTCATGCTCAAGGAAATTTACGAGCAGTCGCGCGCCGTCCGTGATACCACCCTGGCCAGAATTTCGAGAGATACAGGGAAAGTCTTTCTGGAAGAAATGAAAATCTCCGAAGAAAGCTTTCGAAACCTGGAACACGTTCGCATCCTTGCCTGCGGCACCAGCTGGCATGCGGCGCTGACGGGGAAATTCATGATCGAAAGTCTGGCCCGGCTTCCTGTGGAAGTCGACTATGGCTCGGAATATCGTTACCGGGAACCGGTCGTGCCTGCTCATACCCTGGCAGTGGTCGTTACCCAATCAGGGGAAACCGCGGATACGCTGGCAGCGCAACGCGAAATCAAAGAAAAAGGAGCCTCGAATATTGCGATCTGCAATGTCGTGGGAAGCATGGTCACCCGCGAGGCTGACGGCGTGCTGTATACACACGCAGGGCCGGAAATTGGCGTTGCCGCAACGAAGAGCTTTACGTCGCAGCTGACTGCCCTTTACTTGCTGGCCCTCTATCTGGCAGATGTCCGAAAGACATTGACGCATGAGCAAATCCAAGGGTACATCGAAGACCTGACGAAGATCCCTCAAAAAATCGAGTCCATCTTCGGAAAAATTGAGTACCTTGAAGAGCTTTCCAAGAATTTCTTTCGATCCTCCAATTTCCTTTACCTGGGTCGCGGCATTCACTATCCCGTTGCGCTGGAAGGGGCACTCAAGCTGAAGGAAATTTCCTATATCCATGCCGAGGGATATCCGGCCGGGGAAATGAAGCATGGGCCAAATGCCTTGATCGATGAGACACTCCCCGTAGTGGTCATTGCCACGAGCAACATCAACAACCCGAAATCGACCTTGCTCTACGAAAAGACCTTGAGCAATATCAAAGAAGTGAAAGCCCGCGATGGAATCGTGATCTCGGTGGTGACCCCATTCAACAAGGAAGCTATCGAGGCCTCGGATTACTACATCGAGATTCCACCCAGCAACGATTTTCTCCTGCCGATTCTGGAGATTGCTCCCTTGCAGCTGCTGTCTTATTTTATTGCCATCCGTCGCGGCTGTGACGTGGACCAGCCGAGGAATCTGGCCAAGAGCGTGACGGTGGAATAGGAATCAAAGCGGGTTTCGCTCCCCATCAGCCGTCTGCTTTTCTCATCCCGAACTTCGCCTCCCGAGTGATATACTCGGTTTTAACCTTCCGGGTTTTCAGCCACCCGAGGCGTGAATTTCTCTCAGGTGATTGACTCAAATATTACGGGCCTGTAGCTCAGAAGGATAGAGCAGCGGTTTCCTAAACCGTTGGTCGGGGGTTCGATTCCCTCCAGGCCTACCATTCTCACGAGGTCCATTCCGGACACATAGGTAACAGTTTATACCGGAGACATAGGTAACAGTTTTGGAGCGAACGGGTTTTCACCCACAGGCTCGACCCGGTTCACCTCTTTGTCGAAAAATCCTAAGTCATAATCCATAAAACTGACAAGCCAGATGTCGTTGTCGACTTCGGTGACGCCGACATATTGTCCTGCAAACACCCTGCTGAAACTGATTTTGCGTTTTCCGATACAAATCCGGCCACATTGAGTGACTAGGATGGTTCGATCATGGAAGGGATAGTCAGGATGTGCGTGGAAGGCGATATTCACGGGCCGAAGGGTATAGACTTCGGCTGATAGAGGCCACCCAAGGCTTGATGAGGTCTGTCGTATTATAGACTTCGATGAAGTCATCGAATCGTTCCTGCTGTTGCAGCCCGTTATAAGCTGCCGGCTTGGTGGTCTCTTTCTTTAAGGTCAGATGCATCCGTTCATGACGGCCGTCTTGCTGAGGGTGGCCGGGCTTGATCCGTTCGATCGAGATGTCGAGGCGCAGCCACCAGACCGAAAGTTTACTCAAGCCGAACAGGGTATGAGGATTAGAAAAAGGAACGCCGTTGTCGGTACGGATAGCCGCGGGTAATCCGAATTTAAAAACACGTTCAAACACGCTGAAAGCCGGGCTCTCGGGTGGAGTCGAGAGCTTGCAGGCCATAAATACCGGGATCGATAATCGGTGATGGTGAGAGGATAGCACAATTTATTGCCGAGCCGGAATTCACCCTTGTAGTCGGCACACCAGAGTTCGTTAGGCGCTTTGGCATCGGTTAAGCAGGTGCCGTTTCGCCTTATAGCGTCGGCGTCTGCGGCGACTCACCAGACCGTTTCTGTCGAGTACTGAATGAATGGTGCTTTGCGCCGGCAGATAGACCAGGGGAAAGGCCTTGAGCAACTTATCCCGGATCTTAGGCGCCCCCAGCTGGGATGCTCCTGCTTAATGCGGAGAATCGTTTTTTCAACCTGGAAGGGAAGCTTGTTGGCATATCGGTAAGGGTACGACTACGATCCTCCAGGCCTTGAATGCCGATGTCTTTGTAACGATTAAAGATCTTGTAACCGGTCTTACGGGAGATCCCAAACTCCCGGCAAACCGCAGCCATATTCTCGCCCTCGAGAAGCTTGACCACAAAACGGAGACGTTCATCCATGTGATCACACACTTTCCAAGGCATTTGGGTCCCTCCCCAATTGCCTTAATGTGTAACCCATGTTTCCGAACCCTCTGTAACTTTTTTGTCGGGGAGATCACCAATCGTTCTCGACCTCTTCATAAGATTCAGCGCCTTCTCACCAAATGGTCTCCAATCAACTCCCATCAATAACGAAGTGTCCTAGTCAATAGAACCGGACGGAGATGATCAAGTAGTTGATAGCCTGTCCGCCTTTTGGCGCACCCTTTAGCGTCACTTCACCCAAACTGAGAAAAGGGGTATACGCAGTAGCTACTTTCTTGACCAAATCAAGCCTAAGTCGAGATTAGGAAACAAGTTAAGACGGAGAATGTTGGGGCAACCGAGCAAACGGTTTGGAAAGCCAAGTGCTCCCCCATAACCTAGATTTAGCTGGCAACTGGACGGTCTGGGAGTAGGGGCTGGCCTGTACTCTAAATCCTATTTCGACTTAACCTCTATCGAGCTTCTTTGGCTCTCGCCGGATGCGGCCGCATCCAACGCTAGTTCAATCAAGCTGAACCATCCATGTTCAAGACCTTCACGAGCCGCCCATAATATCCATAACGCCGTAACTGGATTTTTCGCCGTGGTTCTTTGTCTACGGAGCACTGAAGTGAACACCGTACTGAAAAATAGAATTCCTACATTGTGCACCACAGGATCCTGGTTCGTTTTTTCTTTATCATTGTTGATGGTCGTTTTGAGTGTATTGTCGCAAACAGCAGTTGCGGTTGATTGGGCTCTTCGAAACGGTCCCGAGGGCGGAAATGTTGTAGAGATCGCAGTGGACTTCAAAGATGACAACATTGCCTATTTGGCCGATAATCGTGGGATCCATAAAACCACAAATGGGGGGGCAAGTTGGACTGATCTCAATGCCTACTTTATTACGTCGCATATCATTCTCGACCCAACAAATCACACCACGCTTTATCTTGTAACCGTGAGCGGAGATCTCATAAAAAGCACCGACGCAGGTGCTAACTGGACGATTCTGGATACAAAGCTCCCTTGCAATGATAGATTGAAGAAGTTAGTGATAGACCCAACGAATCCAAACATCCTCTATGCAATCATTTTGACAGTCACTACCGTTGGCTCTGCACAGTATGCTGACTACTATGTCATTAAGAGCACAGATGGCGGTGCTAACTGGACTCAATTGGCCTGGAAAGCGTATACTCTGTCAATCGACCCAACCAATAGTAATATCCTCTACGCCGCACCTAGCATACCTGGCAGCTCAACTTCCGGGCTACAAAAGAGTGCCGACGGCGGAGTTACCTGGAACAGAATTGAGACCGGCTTGCCCTTTCTAGGCCCACAAGCTTTGGGAACAGTGATCGTTGATCCCAAGACCCCCAGCACTCTTTATGTGGTCGCGAATATGAATGGCCTGGTTGTCTACAAGAGCAGCGATAGCGGCGGACAGTGGCAGTCTTCAAGTGCCGGAATCATTAATGTTTCAACTCTCACTGATCCCGTCATTGATCCCCTCAATCCGAACAATCTTTATATTGTTGGAAAGGATTCGAACAGCAACCTGGGAAGAATCTTCAAGACGAGCAATGGTGGTGGCCAATGGAGCCCTCTGGATGTTGGCATTGCTACAGCAAACGTACAAGTTATCGCCTTAGCACCCTCCAGTCCAGCCAGCCTTCATGCAGGCACTCTCCAGCACGGGATCTTGAAAAGCGTGAACAGTGGATCAACCTGGGTAACTAAGAACACCGGCATTAAGGTTCTGATCGGGCATATGGTGTTGGATCCCAGCGACAAGAATGTGATTTACGTAGGAATTCCAGGACTAGGTGTTTTTCGAAGCTCTGATGGTGGCTATAACTGGGTTGCGCGTAATGCCGGCCTAGGGAGTTTATCCATTGCAGCCCTGGCCATCAGTCCGGTTGGGAACAAGACTCTATGGGCTTCGGTCGATAATGCTTTGGCGAGGAATATTGGAGGTGGGATTATTGATCATTTCCCTGCGATTTACCGGTCGACCGACGGCGGCGTAACCTGGATCGTCACCGCCCTCCCGGCGAACAACTTTGCCAGCAGTGCTCCAACCAGGCTTGTTGCCGATCCGGTTGATCCGAATGGAATATACGCATTGAGCCTCGGTCTATACCACAGCACCGATGGGGGGACAAGTTGGAGCTATTATTACAGTGGATTGCCAGTTGACCTCTGTACTGACCTCGCCATTGACCCCAAAGACCCCACGATCCTTTACCTGAGCATAGCCCGTTCCACATTGGGGACCCCATTGATCTACAAGAGCACGGATAAAGGTTTGACGTGGAGTCCTTCAGCCTTGGGAATACCCGACGCACCATTCATTAGTCATCTTGCGATTGATCCTATAACTCCGTCGACGATTTACGCGGCTAGCGTCGCTGGATATCCGGCAAATGGAGGTGTTTTCAAGAGCGTAGACAGTGGCGGAAGCTGGCAAGATACAACTCTAAATTTTCAGCAACTCATTCTCAACTACTCCGGAACGCAATATGGAAATATTCACTACGCCGGTTCCCCATCGGTTTGCTATTCCAAATGGTATATCAGTGCATATTCACTGGCGATCGATTCGAACACCCCTTCGACTCTCTTCGCAGCGGTCAATGGTTTTGTACTCCGGACGACCGATGCGGCTGATACTTGGGTGATTGCCCACGACGGATTACCGTCTTCGCCTGGTCCAATTAGTATCAGCACGGCCGATCATACGACAGCTTATGCTGCCAACCAGGGGATTTATCTCTATACAGGTGCCGGTGATGGCAGTGGGACTTCACAGAGCCTAACTGTAGTTTCCCCCAACGGAGGTGAAATTTGGATGGCTGGATCCAGCCACAATATCACCTGGTCCACCACCGGAACGTCTACTGACATTAAAATTGAGTATTCCACCGACAGCGGCTTGACCTACTCGACGATCGTGGCTTCCACGCCAAACTCGGGTAGTTATAGTTGGGAAGTCCCCAATACGCCCTCCGCTAATATTGTTATTCGAATCAGCGAGGCCCACGGAGGAATCTGGGACACTAGCGATAGGAACTTCACCATTGCTACCTCGGGCAGCGATACGCCAACCTTGTCTGTACTTTCACCCAATGGTGGTGAAATTTGGTTGGCTGGATCCAGCCACAATATTACCTGGTCCACCACCGGAACGGTTGGTAGCGTTAAGATTGAGTATTCCACCGACAGCGGCTTAACCTATTCGACGATCGTTGCTACCACAGCAAACTCGGGTAGTTACAGTTGGATAATCCCAACTACGCCATCCACTACCGTTAAAGTTCGTATCAGTGACGTTGGAGCAACGGTTTCTGATACCAGCAACGCCAACTTCACAATTATTACCTCGGGGGGTGGCTGCGCTTACACAATCAGTCCGTTAAGCCGTTTGTTCGGACCTTCAGGCGGGATGGGCAGTTTGGCGGTGTCTTCCGGCACCACATGTCCCTGGACGGCTACCAGCAGTGTCCCATGGGTTACCATTAGCTCCGGGGCCCACGGCACCGCCAATGGGACAGTTAATTACTCGGTCGCTTCTAACACTTCTACCACGTCGCGTACGGGCACTATCACGATAGCGGGTCAGATCGCCAAAATCATTCAAGAATCGACCTCAGGTATTTCAAGTGAGTTATTTACCCCCATCGTATTGGACAGTACTGGATTGGCTGGGTCACACTACACGACGGAAACTACTTTCACCAACCGGGGAACATACTTCGCAGAAGTAGATTTGACGTACACCTCAGCATTTGGCGGAGGTGATGGAACAGGATCATTTATCCTTCCGCCCGGTCAAAACATCATTTCGGATACTATTGGCTTCCTAAAAGGGTTGGGAATACCCATTCCAGACTCGGGAAGTAGAGGGGGAAGTTTGCGAGCCCATTTCTCCAATCTCAGTTCGGCTTCAGACATCAATGTCACGGTCCGGACCAGTACGGATGTCAAGAATGTTAGTGGTGCTTTGATCGGACGTGCCGGGCTTGCCTATCCCGCGATATCTGCCATTGGTTGTTGCGAATCACTGCACAATATGGGGGCTAAAGATAGTCATGGAAGTCTCTTGAATAGCATTGCGTTGGACAATTCAACTGCTCTAGCTAGCGCGGCTCTCACGGCTCCCGCCTATGTCTGTGGACTGCGTCAGAACGCGACGGATCGGTCCAATGTGGCATTTCAAAACGTAGGTGCTTACGGAGATGGAAGCGTTACCTTGAAAGCCACCGTATTTGATGGAGACAGCTCCTTTTCGCAAATCTTACCTCCCATCGTGCTTACTCCGGGAGCCTTCTTCCAGCTTACTGGTGTGTTGGCGTCTAACGGTTTATCCTTGTCCAACGGCTATATCAAAGTGGAACGGACGAACGGGACTGCCCCTTACTTTGCTTACGGCGTCATTAATGATCAAGTCAATTCTGACGGTTCGTTTGTGATTCCGCAACCAGGTGAGACAACCTTGATTTCCGGACTGACATTACCGGTCATTGTTCAGACTAGCAATTTCAGTAGTGAGTTAGTCTTGACTAACTTTTCGCCTGAGCAGCGTACGATTAATTTTACCTTTGTCGCCGAGGCAATTTCGAACGCGGATAAGACGGCTCACTTTAACATCAACCTCCCGGCCGGAAAGCAGCTCATCATTCCAGATATCTTTGCCTACATGAGAAGCAATTCAGTTGAAGGGATTGGAGCGGATGGAACCACGATTGTGGGATCGTTATTTGCCACTGCCACGGGTGGTGATATTGGCGGCGTAGTCTTGGGTGCCCGTACGTACGCATCAGGTGGCAGCGCGGAGGGACGCTTCGGTCTCTTTTATACAGCTGTGCCTTATGGTCAGGCCTCAACCACGAGTGCCTGGGTGTTCGGGCTACAGCAGAATTCTGAGAACCGAACAAATCTGGCCCTTGTCAATACCGGGGAAACCAATTCCGGTAGTGACACCTTTGTAATAGATCTTTATGACGGGAACACAGGAAAACTCGTACAAACCATGGCTCCGATTACCCTTGGTGCTCGCGGCTGGGCTCAAATAGGCGCGATTCTTAAAAACGCAGGACTCCAGAACGGGTACGTCCATGTACGGCGCACAGCTGGCAACAATCCGTTTATTACCTATGCGGTGATCAATGACGGGGCGGGTCCCGGACAACGGACGGGGGATGGAGCCTATCTTGGAAGCAGTGAATAATCTCTCGATTCCCCCCGTTAATTGAAAGCCATCTTCTTATCGAAGCGGGGTGAATAGCGAATAACCAGAGAATCGTTCCTTTCTGAAGCGCGAGATGGTTTCCCAAAAACCTGCAAACTTCGAGAACGCCAAAGCCGAAATAAAAGGCACCCCTCCGACTTATTTTCATCGGTCTTAATGATAGAGCCGGACGTATCTTACTGATTAGTCAATCCACAGTATGTTATTTGGCGCACCCATTAGTGTGCGTTCACCCAAAGTGAGAAAAGGGGGTATACGCAGTAGCTACTTTCTTGACCAAATCAAGCCTAAGTCGAGATTAGGAAATAAGTTAAGACGGAGAATGTTGGGGGCAACCGAGCAAACGGTTTGGAAAGCCAAGTGCTCCCCCATAACCTAGATTTAGCTGGCAACTGGACGGTCTGGGAGTAGGGGGCTGGCCTGTACTCTAAATCCTATTTCGACTTAACCTCTATCGAGCTTCTTTGGCTCTCGCCGGATGCGGCCGCATCCAACGCTAGTTCAATCAAGCTGAACCATCCATGTTCAAGACCTTCACGAGCCGCCCATAATATCCATAACGCCGTAACTGGATTTTTCGCCGTGGTTCTTTGTCTAAGGAGCACTCAGTGTCATTTAGAGAAGAGGGACCCGCCAAAAAAAACTCCTTACCAGTCATCGAACGCACAATGAAACGACGAAAGTTCCTAAAGACTTCTGCGTTGGCCGCTGGTTCTGTCTTGGCCTCCACTTACTGCAAAAACAAACAGGAGCCGGCTCAGGAAACTTCTTTCTTTGAATCTTTCAATGGATCCCAAAAGATGCCGCAAGGCAAGCTCCGCATCCAATATATCCGGGAAGAGACCCCAGACTTTGATATTCCAGCCATTCGAGGAACCCGGTATGAAGATACCGTTCCGGACACGCTGGACATTGCGGAACGTGCCAAACTTGGGATCAACAGCCTGACCTCCATCACTGATACGAATGCAGACCAGGAAATTTATTGGCTGGCTGACTTCTTTCGGAACCCGCCCACGATGGTTCACAACTTCAATGATTGGGTTCAACTGGTCGAAGGCATGATGGAAGCCTTGCTGTTGGTCCGGATTGCTACCGGGAGCAGCCTCAATCAACACATTGATCCGATCTGGATGAAGGGAATGCTCAAGACGATCGGCCCCGATGGGCTGGTCTATGTCCCCATGCAAGGACGTCCGTGGAGTCTGGTAAGCGTCCCCAGATCCTATTTGAATCCAGTCTGGAGGGCCAGTGGAAGCCCCATTGGAATTCAGGACCCTTCGGTCACCCAGGTCGGGAGCGTTTACACCTGCCAACGGGCATTGGCTACGATGACCCTTTACTATGTTCACGACAAGAACCCCTTTTGGAAATCGGCGAACGAAAAAATGATCCAGCGACTACAGGAGCTGGTAGTAGACAAGGGAGACTTTGCCTATTTTCGCAATGGCGGTTTGGAACCGCATGCAAAGTACGGCGCTGACATGCCGATGCCCCTCGGGTTCATTGCCGAGGAAAGTAGCGCTCGAATGATCCAGGGATTGGCCCAGTTTTATCGCGCAACGGGCTACGATCCCGCCGGGAAATTAGCCGCCAAGCTGGCCAGGTACATCCGTTTCCATGCACAGTATTATGCGCCCGATGGTCGCTGGCTTCTGGGCCCCGACGAAAAGCAATGGTGGATCAAACGCTGGAAAGTTCAGGATCTGGTTTACGGCGGGCATGGACATGCCCACGCCTTGGGATTGTTGAGCACTCTGGAGTATGCCAGCGTCGAGGGAGACAAGGACCTGCTGGCCTTTGTCCACGGTGGCTATGAGTGGGCGAAAGCCAATAGCTCTTCGCTTGTGGGGTTTTTCCCGGAGGCTTTTTTGCCGGGTTATGACCGCTGTGAAGCCGATACGATTGCCGACATGATTGCCATCGCTCTAAAACTCACCAAGGCGGGGGTGGGAGATTACTGGGACGACGCGGACCGGTGGCTCCGGAATCATTTTAGCGAGTCACAACTAACGAGTGTTGATTGGGTTTATCGCCTGGCAGAACAATCACCTCGGAAACCAGTCGCCTGGAATGAAACCGGCGACCGGGTCCCCGAGAGGAACATCGGGGCGTTTGCCGGGCTTTCCACCGGCAACGATTTCAATGTTTATGCACCTGATCATGATTCATCGATTGTTCACTGTTGTACGGGCAATTCCATGCGAACGCTCTACTACATTTGGGAAAACATGCTGGGTTATGACCGGGAAGCCTTGCAAATCCACCTGCTCATGAATCGCGCTTCGGCTTGGGCCGATGTTTACAGCCACATCCCTTACCAGGGGCGTGTCGACATAAAAGTCAAAAAGCCTCTCAAAAATATCGCTCTGAGAATACCGGAATGGATCAGAACATCCAGTCCCGAAGTCTCGGTTCTGGTCAACGGGCAGAAAAGCTATTCCCATTGGGAAGGCCGATACCTGCATCTAGGGAGCATGCCCCCTGGAAAAGTGATCTCCGTCACCTTCCCAACCCCTGAGAAAGAGGTGAAGGAAACCATTGGAAATGTCCCCTACACCTTGAGATTAAAGGGCAATACGGTCGTCAGCATTGATCCGCCGGGGAAAAACGGGCCTCTTTATCAAAGGAATTACTACCTTGCTCAACAGGCGCCATTACGCAAAGTGGAGCGATTTGTGCCAGAGGAGTTCGTTGTTTGGTGAAGTTCGATAGCCACGACTGAATTTGACACATGATTTACTGGCTTAAATCTCAGTCTTACAAAGTAGCCATCGTTAGACCAAAAACGTCGCTATGGACCTTGTCGGTTCTTGGCTTTCGAGCTTTTCGGTCGTCAGTTCTGCTCCATCGGACCTCCGCCTGCCATGTACGCCTGCCGCCAATGGTACGTCAGTCCATGAGTCCCTGTTTCCCACTCTACGCTTGCCTTTCCGCCTTCCCGTTTCCGAACAAGTTTTGACATATCGACAACTTGCTCGGGCTTTAACTTCTTCTTACGGAGAATCTTTGGTCCCCCTTCATGAGATTGATTTTCAATTCCGCTGGCCGAAACTACCAGGCCGGATCACTAGAAACATGAAATGAACTATTTCCTTGGCTGGATAACCACTGGGAATTCTCGGAGTCTATGGGAAAAACCATTATTCCTACCCGAGGCCCATAAGAACTGGCTAACGTGAGAAGATCTTGGCGCGCAAGTGTATTTCGGCTCTGTTTTTTGTATGGCAGTGAATCACCTGAAAGTGGGAAAGCGCTCTGTCGACATCCCGGCTTCAGGTCACCATTAGTCGAAACTTTGAATTTCGACATCCCGGGCCATAAACGCAGTGATTTATCAGCACAGCAGATGACATAAGGAAGGTGGCACTAATTATTTCGTGAAGTACAGCTTTTCTCGACCGCCAATTGTCGATTTGATCCTTGCCTGTCTTCACCCATGAAGCTCGATTTAGGTGAATCAATTCAATCTCTAGGAGTATTTATGCGAATTCAACGGCAGACACTGCTAATGCTTGTGATTTTCTGCATACCCATTTGTCTCTTTTCAGAGGGAAGCAATCGAATGAAGCCTGTAAAGAGTGTCGCAAGGAAACTGGCGATTCAAAACGTTCTGAAGCATACCCAATGGGTAAAACGGCCGATGCCATCCTCTTCCAATGTAATGCGAAAAAATCAGGCGCTATCGGGTGGCCAGAAAAATCTCGTCGGTCTTCCCAATCTCTTGCCTTATCAACCTGGAGGCTGGTCCGGCCCCATAGTCGTTTCGACGGTTGAGGATACCAATCTTGACGCCACATCGCTAACAGCCAGCAATCCACTCTACATTGATTTTGCAATTGGTAATGACGGGGATGCGGTCGCTGGCCCGTTTGTAATTGACCTTTATATTGACGAAGACAAGATTTCCCTCCCCTATGATGACAATCTCGAAGCAGGATATTTGATCGGAGCACTTGATCTTCCGATTGGAATGCTGCCGACAGGGGTTCACATGATCAAGATCGTCGCCGACGCAACGGGGGCCGTCAAAGAGTCAGACGAAGCTGACAACGAATATACCAAAGCGATTTCCGTCATGGGACCGAATATGCCCAACCTTACTATTTTTCGTCCTTTAGGTTGGTCGGATCCCATCGTTGTCTCCAATGCAAGAGGTAATCATATTGACTCATCTCCGTTCACCGCGAATGATACCCTCTATGCGGATTTTGCATATGGCAATGACGGCACAGCGCCCACAGGCCCGTTCAAATTGAAAGTCCTGATTGATGGGGTAGCAGTTGATGAATGGCAGGAGAACGAACCACTGGAGCGCAGATACTACCGCACCCTTGAGGACTACCCCATAGGAACACTTTCAGTCGGAACCCATACCATTCAATTAGTGGTTGATACCGACAACTCACTCAACGAAAGCAACGAAGATGACAATCAATACTCGAAAATAATCGATGTAATCCAAGCAACCGAAACAACCACATCCATCTTTGTGCCCGTAGTCATCTCCACCGCTGGATTGAATGGGTCTTTCTTCACGACGGAATTGATTTTGACTAACAAGGGAGAACGAACTGCAACTCTCGAGTACAGTTATCTTGCCTCTTTTGGAGGCGGTTCAGGATCCGGCCATGATACCCTGAACGCCGGACAACAAAAGATTGTACCCGATGCGATCAATTATCTTCGGTCACTTGGGGTACCTATTCCGAGTTCTGGGAATCTTGGTGGGACACTAACTGCGACATTTTCCGGGATTGCCACCGCCTCCGACGTTGCCATTACGGTTAGAACAACGACTGCCGTAGAAGGAGGACGCGCAGGATTGGCCTATCCGGGAATTCCGCTTTCCAATGCCTTGACTGAGGTTGTGTACCTTTGTGGATTGCGTCAAACCGAAACTGATCGATCGAATGTGGCCATTCAAAATATCGGTCCGTCGTCAGAAGGGAACATCGTCCTCAAATTAACGGTTTTCTCAGGTGATCCACAAAACCCCTTCTCGAAAGAACTTCCACTGGAAACTCTATCGCCTGGTGGATTCAAACAAATCTCCGGGATTCTGATCTCTAATGGTCTCACGCTGACAAATGGGTATGTACGGGTAGAGCGAGTGAGCGGGGCTGCCTCCTACTATGCCTATGCGGTCATCAACGACCAGATAAATTCCGATGGCTCCTATATTTTTCCACTTCGCGAATCGGACTTGATTGGATGTAACCGACTTACGTTGCCAGTTTTGGTTGAGGCGAATGCATTTTCCAGCGAATTAATTATCACAAACTGGTCCCAAGCAAAAAAAACCCTTCACTTTGAGTTCGTTTCGGACGCCATACAAACAGGGGATCACCGAGCGGACTTTACAGTAGAAATCAAATCTTCTGAACAAATATCCATTCCGGAATTTATAGACTCTCTGAGACAATCCCACACCCCGGGGATTGGCGATAAAGGCCCTGCCTTTGCGGGAGCTTTGTTCGTCGAAGTTAGCGAAGGCGATCTCAGCGGGGTTGCTGTTTCTGCAAGGACCTCTTCCCCAGGGGGTGGCGGCCGGTTTGGACTTTTCTATGGAAGCATTCCTAAAGGGCATACCACAGACGAGAGCTCCTGGATCTATGGTCTTCAGCAGAATGCAGAGAATCGCTCGAACCTGGCCTTAGTGAATACGGGAGATAATGACAATAGTGCGGATACCTTCAAGATTGAGATTTTTGATGGCGACACGGGGGCCTTGGCTCATACGATAGAAGGCACCGTTCTGAGTGCGAGGAGCTGGAAGCAGTTTGGTTCCATTCTTTCTCAATTCACTTCGAATACGACTCAAGGTTATGTGAAGGTTACGAAAGTAGGGGGGACCAACCCATTTGTTCTTTATGGGGTAGTCAATGATGGGGAAAAGCCTGAGCAAAGAACTGGTGATGGGGCTTACATTGCAAACTCTCCTTGAGTCTAAGTTCGTTCAAGGTCATCAGTACTTGAGTTGCGTTGAAAGCATTTGCTGTTCAAAAGCTTCCGGACAATTGACCCAGCATGGCTTGACAATAACTTCTCAAGCGATTCCCTCAGACTGCGAGAGTCAAAGGAGAATCGCTTGAGAATTATTCGATTATTGCGAAATGCGCCCTCCACCATGCCTCCCCTCTTCCATGGAATTGGGAGTGTGACTAACCGCCTGCAGCTTCAAGAATCCGCCTAGTCAATTATCAGCAGTCCATAACATCAACGTTAAGATCCCCTTCTCTGGAAAATGATTTCTCCCAAATGGAATTTGGTGGCGGCTGCTTTTCCATCGCAATTCCAAGCATGGACCTCGCAAGTCTTTGATATTACAGAGTCCAAGGGCATTCTGACTTATTTGGCAACCGACTTGCACTCCTTATAATCGCTTGCGTCGGTTGTTTCCCGCAAGGAAGTCCCCGAATCCAACTGATTTTGAAATTACCACTGCCGTCGAGACTGGTGCAGAGGCTCACGATGAGAACAAGGGCGGAATCCTTGGAAGAAAATGAGCAGTTGGCCAAGATCACAGGAGAACTGCTCCACCGCGCCCAAGCGGCTTCGGACCGGCTTGAAATCAGTTTCACTGAATTCCAGGAAATCTTTGCCTTGGTGCTTAAGTCAAACTTTGTAGACCGGGCGGCAAAAGACTTGCTGCAGGCCGCTTTTCAGCGATTTGAAGGGCAAGTAAAGAGGAATCTAAAGACCAACGAACACAGTCACCTGAATCTCAAGAATTGGCTTTCCTTTTATTGGAACATCCCCTATTCGGAGATGGAGGATTGGGTTTACTCCGAAGTGAAAGCATCGGAACTCGAGTCCCAAGCCATCGCCCATTCCTGAAGTCCTGGTGACGGACCTGTCCGGCGGCTCTCCTTCTTCTATTCAGCAATGACTTCGGCGCAAGAGTGCGGCAGCCATTTTTTCCAAGGCCAGCAGCAACTGCCGCCGCGCACAACCAAAATTCAAGCGGACAAATCCTTCTCCACCCGGCCCGAACTTTTTCCCGTCATTTAAGGCGACACGCGCGTGTTTGAGAAAGAACTGAGCAGGAGAATCCGGTAGGCTGGCGCCGCGACAATCAAGCCACGCCAGAAAAGTGGCTTCGGGCTCTATCATCGAAATCCCTGGCAATTCTTCGGCAACAAATTTTCGTACAACATTTCGATTGGCCTCCAGATACTGCAGGAGGCTCTTCAACCACTCCGCCCCGTCGCGATACGCAGCCAGTGCCGCCACCTGCGACAGAACATTGGACGCTGGAACCATGCCGCCACGAGCGGCCTCAAACCCGCGGCGCAGTTCGGGATCCGGGATAATGACAATAGCCATCTCCAATCCGGCGAGATTGAAAGTCTTGCTGGGAGACACTAAGGTGATGGTCTGCCGGGCAATGTCCGGGCTTAGGGATGCCATCGGCAAATGCTCATGCCCCGGATAAATGAGGTCGCAATGGATTTCGTCGGAGATAATAGGTACGTGGTGGTTCAGGCAAACCTCAGCCATTGCTTCAAGTTCAGACCTTCGAAATACCCTGCCCACGGGGTTGTGCGGATTGCAAAGGAGAAAAGCTTTCGTTTGTAAACCAACAGCCCTGCGGAATTCATCTAGATTCACTTCGTAAGAACCTTGTTCCCCTCGGGATAGTTCCTGAATCCGCGTCGTCATTCCGGCATGGCCTGCCGCTTTGAGAAATGGCGGGTAAACCGGGGTTTGGATCAATAACTCTCCGCCAGGTTGATGGAGAGAACGAGCCGCCAAATTAAAGCCCGTTACTACCCCTGGAGTAAAAACGAAGGCTTCGCCGGGGACTTTCCAGCCATACAGTCTGCCCAACCTTTCCTGCAAGACCTCAATCAGCGCGATGGGACGCATCCCATACCCCAACACCCCATGAGAAATCCGCTCCTGCAAACTCTCAATCACGGCCGGGGGAGCGGAAAAATCCATGTCCGCAATCCACATCGGTAAGACATCAGGTTCATAGGTTCGCCACTTGACGCTTTCGGTCCTACTCCGGTCAACCAGGCAATCAAAGTCCCAGGGCATCATGCTTCAATGTCTCTCTTCTTCTCAAAATCTCGATCCCTCGAGGCAGGCAATCCGTCCTACTTCGAGCCGATCCAGACGTTCACCCGCAAGACTGAGTCATTAGTTTCAGGGGACTCACTCAATCCGGATCATCCCCTTGCGGTAATCGAGTTTCACCACCCGGTTGCTGTAAAAGTCCCCTCCTAGAATGCCAGACACTTCGGAACCAATTTCCTGGCTGATTTCACCCAGGTGAATGGCGAGGATTTTCGCATAGTCCTTTTTCATCTTGCCGAGTCCGAGCTGAACATCGTTTACACCAAGCACGGAGTGGGTAACGCCGCAGGCCCCGGCAAATTCTACTTCGATTTTGGCATCGGGGGTATCTTCATGGATTCCCAGGGCAGCTGCCTGTCTCTTCGAGAGCGCACTCATTACGGCTCCAGTATCCAGGAGGAAACTTCGGTTGTCCTTCCCATTAATGGAGACCGGTACCAGGAGCAAGTTTCCAAACATCCGGAAATTAACGACGGTCCCGTCGGGTCCCGGTAGAGAGTCGCCCTTGCCGCCCTTTTCCGCTGTTCTGGGCTCAAGGCGAATCTTGTGTTCCGGATAATCCAATACCACCAGGAAATCGGCTAAATCAGAAGTACTTAGGACCCCGTCAATGAGCCCCTGAAAGATCCTATTGTCAAACGAGGAAACCGGCAGATTGGAAATTTCGAGGGCTCCCATACGCAACTTAGCGGCTTTGCACAGGTGGGTGGGAGATTTCCCGGACTCGCCAACGCATCTAACAATGGCGGAGGTAACAATGGGGATCTTGAGCTGCTCAATCAAATCATTGGATAGGACCGTCGAAGTGGCGCCAGTATCCACCAAGAACCGGTAGGGACCCGAATCGTTGACATATCCTTCAATGATCATTAACCCAAAGAAGGGCCGGAAGGGAATTTCATAGCTTCGCTGCGTGTCTTTGATCCCGCCAACCGCTTCCTTTTCGAAACTGCGGAAAAAGGTCAGGAGGGCTCCCGCATTCTGCACTCGCTCCGGTGTGAACTGGGGTTTCAAGGAAAGGTATTTTTCCAGCGACTTGACCTGCTGTGCATAATCCCGCAATGCACCATAGGCCTCACTCTGGAAGAAATAGTTCTCCGCCATCTGGGGTGCCAATTCGATGGCCCTTTTAAAGGAGTTGAGGCTTTGATCGTATTCGAGCCGGCTGAGCTGCAGCCGACCCATCGCTTGATGGGCATCCGCCTGATTGGCATCGAATTGCAAGCTTTTCTTGAGTTCAGCCTCTGCCGACAAAAAGTTCCCTTCCCGGAGAAGAACCAGGCCTTCGGCACTAAGAACAAAAGGGTCATTCGGAGATCGTTCCAAGACTTTCTTAATAAGTCCGGAAGCCTGATCTAGCTGATCTTCAATCAGCAGGATTTTAATGTGGAGCAATTGGGATTGGGGGAAATCCGGGGACGATTCCGGGACTTTGGCCAGGACGTTCTTGGCCGCTGACAAATCCCCTTTTTCATAGAACGATTTAGCTTGCAAGAAATAACCCGGCGGAGGATTGTCCGCTCGACCAACGACGAACCCGAAGACTAAAAGACAGCTGGAAAATCCCAGACAAACTGGGAGAGATCTAATCTTCATCCACATGACGTCTCGCCTTTGGAAGAACCATTTTCTGTTTCCACAAGAATTTCATCAGACTTAGAAAATGGTGTTCTTTAGCCTTTAATGAAAGTGGCCTGGCGCTTTCCCTCCTATGATGATGAATCATTCGGGCTCCCGGGTTGTATAGAACCTTCCAGTCCGTTTCCCACATCCGAACACACAAATCGACGTCCTCGAAGTAAAGGAAAAATCGTTCATCAAACAACTGATTTCCTGCGGCCTCCCGGCGAATCAACATCGCCGCTCCCAGCCCCCAATCCACAGCTCTTAGGCTTTGATGATCCCATCTCAACAACAGATGTTCCCGAACTGAACGGTGGTTGGAAAACCAGCGCTTCCACGGCCCACGGCGCATGAATAAAGTCGGATAGGTATAAAATGTTCGACAAGAATATTGCAGGCTCTCATCGGGATTTCGGAGTTGCGGCAAAACAATCCCTGCCTTCTGATCGTCTCGCATTGCTTGTAGCAGTTCGTGAACGGACTGTGGTTTTGCCTCCACGTCAGGGTTCAAGAGGAGTACGAACTCACTCTGACTGCATCGATACCCGCAGTTGGCCGCGCACGCAAAACCGAGATTCGAAGGGGATTGGATCCATCGGACTTTCGGCCAATGGAAGTCCTCGAGGAATGAACGTTCGTTTGGAGACCCGTTGTTTACGACCAGAATCTGATCGTCAATGAGGGGATCATGGAGGCGAAGTGCCGTCAAGCAGGACTGCAGCAGAACTCCGGACTGGTAGTTGACAATAACAACGGAAAGACCGCTCATTGCATGACATCTTCATGGATCCGCTCAAAGGACTTTGTCAATTGGGCGAGGCCAAAATGGTCAACAACCCGCTGACGGGCGGCATTTCCGATTTGCCCGCGCCGGTCTGAATTTTGCAGGAGAAGGATCGTGTCACGGATAAATTCTTCCGACGTATTGGCGATCATCAGATCTCTCCCGCTTTCGAAGGCGTACCCTTCGACACAACGTTTGGTAGCCACCACCGCCTTCCCCATCGCCATGGCCTCCAATACCTTCCCCCGAAGTCCGGCGCCGCTGATAATGGGCGCAACGAATACCGAATGCCTTTGCAGGTAAGGACGCACATCGGGCACGTATTCTGTAAAAACCACTGAATCACGGTGACTGTAGGCCAGAATCTCGGGGGGAGGAAAGCGTCCGATGATGGTAATGTTGACGCCAGGAACCGCCTCTTGAATTCCAGGCCAGATTCTTTGAAAAAAATAATGAACCCCTTCGACATTCGGTGGGTGTTTAAAGTAGCCCATGAAAATCAGGCTGTGCGGGATTTCCTTGCAGGCCGGGCAGGGGGTGAAGACTTCGGTATCAACCCCTGTTTGGACCAGGCGAACGTTTTTCAGCCTGAGTTTGGACTCCAGATACTCCTGGTCCACGGACGACAACGCCGCCACCATTTTCACTCGGCGACAGATTCTTGCTTCATAGATCTGCATCAGCTTCCATTTAACAAGGCGCTTCAATTTTTCAAAAAAACCGGAGGCCAGTTGGAAATTTCTCTTGTGCGCCAAGCTCAAGACTTCATGATGGGTAAGAAGGCTCGGATACTCCCTGAGATTCGGGATAAAATTTAACGTGTGCAGATATTCGCATTGGACGAGATCATGGTCCTCTTTCTTGAGTTGATTCAACACTTCCTTGCGCATCAACAAACAGGCATGGATCAAGGCAAACATCTTGGAAAATAGGAAGGAGCTTTTGAGCTGGTCGCTGTAAGGATACAGGGTAATCGTCTTGACTTCCTTGCAATACCGGCGGAGATAATCAGCATGCGGCTTTTCATCTTCGGTTTCCATAAAGGAAAGCAACGTAATCTCATGATTTGCGGACAGCCCTCGAATGAGATTGACCACGATCCATGATCCGTCGAGGCCCAAGCGCGGCAAGCGTTTTGAAACAATCAATATCTTCCTTGGAGGCTGGAAGCTTTTCCCTTTGAGCAGATACTGATGCCGGTAGAGAAACCAGGAGTCAATCGTTGCCAAAACCTCCTCATCGGACAGTCGATTCGGTTGGTGGGAGCTCAGCCGGTCCCAAAGGATTCGAGGCATCTTGAGCAGCGCCCCCAGAAAGGCGACGAGAATGGCAAAACGCCTTCGGCTCAGGTCCAGCAAAATTCGGAATGGAAGCTTGAACAGGTGATTTACGAACATCTTCACCGAGGAAACGTTCAGCCAGAAGAAAACAAACAAATTTCGCCAAATGAGATAATCAATCTTCCGGTTTCCCAGCTTGGTGACATTGGTGCTTCGATGTTTATGGATGACCTTGCTGGCGGGTGAAAAGAGCACCCGATAGCCCGCTTTCCAGGCCCTGTAAGAGAGATCGGTATCTTCGACGTAACCGGGATTGTAGATTTCGTTGAAGCCTCCCAGCGCCAGGAATTTCGCGCGATCGTAGGCGCTTGAGCCTCCCCCCGCGTAGAAAGCCGGAACGTATTCGCGCTGTTCGTCCTGTTCATTGGGCTGCGTATGCCCCACATGAAAACAGCCAAAGACCAAGGTCCCGAAGGTCTTGCCTGTTTCTTCCCGAATCTTGGATTGATCGTAATTGAAAATTTGCGAGGTAACAGCAAAGATGTCCGGCTGATCAAACCCTCGGAGCAGGGGACCCAAAAACCCAGGCTCCACAATGACGTCATTATTTAAAAGAACCACAACCTTGTTCTTCGCGCACTGAACTCCAATATTATTGGCCCGACAAAACCGATAGTTCCGATCCAACTCGATGAGTCGGATTTCAGGATAATAGATTCGAATGTAATCCTGGGTGCCGTCCGTGCTCCCATTGTCCACCAGAATAATTTCGTGATCGCCACCGTCAAACTCGACCGCTTCCTGGACCGCATCCAAACATTCCTGAAGGAGTTCTTTCTTGTTCCAGGACAAAACAATAATGGAGGCTTTTGAGGGACGACTCCCCGCGGGCCTCTCGGCCAAATCGTCTTCTTGGGGAGCAGCCAGCAGTTGGTCATAGAACTCTTCAACTTGTTTAATGAGAAACTTTCGATTGAAGTGATGCTTGATGAGCAACTGGCTTTGGCGGCTCATTCGAACGCGCAACTCAACATCCCCTAACAAGCGAATCACCGCCGCGGCGACGGCACTGGAGTCAGCCTTGGGAATCAGCAAACCGGTCTTCTCGTGCAGAACGGCTTCAGGAGTTCCACTCACCTGGGTGGCAACCACCGGAACGCCCACGGATAAGGCCTCCAGGATACTGAGAGGCAATCCTTCGTAGATCGACGTCAACAGGAAGAGATCCAAGGCGGAAAGAATATCCGCAATGTCTTCGCGCTCTCCGGCAAAAATCACATGGGAGTCCACTCCTAGAGCTTCGACTCTTTTGTAGCATTTTTCCCGCTGAGGACCGTCTCCAACGAAAAGAAATCGGGCTTGCGGATAGACTCTGATAATCTCCGGGATCGCATCAATCGTGTATTCATGCCCCTTTTGGACACTAAAGCGAGCGATTGTCCCAATCAGAAATTGGCCGTGTTGAATTCCAAATTCAGCCCGAACCCGTTTTCGGCCTGATTCTGAAAACTGGTATTTCGCAACCTCAATGCAATTCCGAATCAGCTTGATGCGAATCGGATCGATTTTATAGTCACGGATCAGAAGTCGTTTATTGGCTTGAGAAACCGCAATCGTATAGTCCAGGCAAAAAGAGATGATTTTCTTGACTAGTTTCTTTGTTCCGACTCCGGCGCGCTTTCCAGTGGCGAGTTGAAAGGCCAGATGTTCCGTGGCCAGCTTCCATCGCACACGAGCACAAAAGGCCGCCAAAATGGGGAAGAAACATCCAAAAGAATTGTTCAAATTGAAGTGGACGAGGGCCGGACGTTCTTTCAAAAAATAGCGAAACGGGAAGAGGAAATTTTGGAGCGGTGAGCGTCCATGAGTTTCGACGTAATCCACTTGGATTTGGCATTTCTGGAAAAAATCTGCCAACGGGAGGATATTGGGTCTTTGGGTGAGAACCACGATAGGCCGATACTTTTCGCGGTTGATTCCAGGTATCAATAACTTGAGGTACTCTTCGGCGCCGCCGAGAAAAACGGCATCCGAGAAGAAAATGATCTTTTGCGGCTCAGAACCCACTCTTTCTCCCCTCACACCCGTCAAAGAAGGAACCGCCCATGTAAGCTTACATCGCTTTCTAAAGCAATAACTTATGAGTATAGCGTAGTGCCTTCACGGGCAGCAACCGCGAGATTAACTGGAGCAACGTCGGGAAACGAATCATCCGCCAAGTTCGCCCGAAGTCCCTCTCATTTCTCCACCTCTGTCCAGAGCGTACGGCGCGATGGCGAGGAAAAGGAAAACCATGAGAACTTCAGAATCTCCAAAATTGAACTCGAATTGACCCCCTACAAAAAGAACAATGACGGCAATCAATCCAATCGCACAGATGGTTTTTTTAGCCGCATCCTTCAAGAACCGCGTATACGAAAGCCAGTGATCGACAACGAGTTTTGCCATCAGCCACAACCAGGCAATCGCACAGGGGATTCCGCGTTCCCCGGCGAATTGCAAGAGGTTATTGTGCAGATGGACTGGGAAAAACCCGTCGCGATAACGATCTTCCGGGTATTCATGATAATCATAGAAGACCTTTGAAACTCTCTGCGGTCCAACCCCCACCAGGGGATGGGCTGCGATCATCTTGAAACCGGCCTTCCAGATCGCCCGCCGTGCGTAGTTTGACGGATTGGAAGAATCCCAAAGGCTCTGGAATCGCCGCTGAACCGGTCCGGGAATCGACAGTAACAACGCCACAATGAGCCCCATCATGGTCAACAATTTACAGTTTAATTTTCCCAGGGCAAGAATACAGCAAAGGCCAAGAATCGTAGCGATCCAGACGCTTCGAGTCATCGAGAGACCCAAGGCGACCCCCATCCCCACGGCTAGGAGAATCCAGCCAAACATCCTCTGGGGGCGCAAGAAATAGAGGTATCCCACCAACGCGACAAAAACCAGCATCAGCTCGCCGCTAAAGGTCATCCAGTGCCCCATGAATCCGGTAATTCTTCTCCCATCAGGTTGCAGGCCAAACCATTGGTAAAGGGAACGGAGAACGCCCATCCCGCCGAGGAGAAAAAGAATCCGATATCCACGCAGAATCGTGGCTTCTGAGAACAGTGTGCAGACCAAGGGAATCAATGAGAAAAGCCAGAACTTGTTGATCGGTGGGAACCCCATCCCGGGCTCCGGGGAAAAGGCCAAGGCCAGAAATGTTGTCCCCATGAAAATGGCAAGAGGAAGCTTAATCGGGGGAAACTTCACTTCGATGTAACGATTCAGAAATTGAAGAACAACAAATCCCAGGATAGCCAAAGAGAGAAAGATCGAGGCCGCAGCAATGGAAATGAGGGGAAGCACGGCGGCCATCAATGTGCATTCACGGGCGACGATTTCGACAATCTTTTCGCGGTTTCTCATTTCCCGGATTCCTGATACATTCGTGCTAATTTCCCAGCGAATGGAGTTGTGTCGATCTGGAAATGCTGGCTGGTGCGCTTGAGTAAGCAAGTCCCTTTAGAACAATCTCATCAGATTGGCACCAAAGCCATGAGGGGAGCGTCTCTCATGGTCATGCGTACCCTCGTCCTTTATCCTATCGGAGTCTTCGGAGAAATATGCCTGGCCAGACTTCTTACCCCCCAGGATTTCGGGGTTTATGCCCTGGCAAGCTTTATGACCGTGACCTTGGCAGGTGTTCTGGAAGTGGGACTAGCCGCTTCTTTGATACAACGATACGAAGAGCCGCGAGACGAGGAGTATCAAATACTTTTTTCCCTTCAAATTCTGGGAATCACGGCACTAACGCTCATCGCTTTCTTCCTGGCCCCCACCCTTTTCCCCCTTTTCAATCTTGACGTCAGTATCCGTTGGAAACTTCTGGTTCTACTCTTTTGCCCGTGGATCAGTTCATTTGCAACCATGTCGACGGTTAAGCTGGAACGGGAACTCCGCTATGCGGTCTTTGCCAAGATCGACATTCTGCGGGGTCTCAGCTACGTGGGAACTGCCGTGCCGTTGGCCTTCCTCGGATGTAAATCCTGGAGCTTCATTGGTGCCATTACGGTGAGCACCATGGTCAAGGCTTGGGTGTCTTTTCGAGAAGCCCCATGGCCAATCCGTTTGCGTCTTGACCTCAAAGGGATGGAGCGTACTTTGCACTTTGGAATTCTCTATCAGCTCTCCACTCTGACTTCCCTGTTCCGTGACCACATTGCCGTCGTCCTGGGGGCGCCGCATTTCGGGACCCAGGCCGTTGGGTACTTGAATTGGGCTAAGAACACGACTTATTACACCAGCCAGATTTTTACTCAGGTTGTCTCCAGAGTCGCCTTCCCAACCCTTTCCCGCGTTCAGCATGACAAACAAGCTATGGCAAGAATGACCGAACTCATCCTGAAATACATTAATTTATTCACCTTGCCCGTCATCATCATTTTCGCAGCCTTGATTCCTGAATTCGTCACTGTAGTTTACACGAACAAATGGACCCCCGCGATCCCGGCCTTCTATGCTTATTCGGTGCGGATGATTGGCTCGAACTTTACCACTCTCATCGTCAGTGTCTTGAACGCCTCGGGAACGGTGAAACAATCCTTAAGAATCCTTATCTGGTGGACCCTGTTGGATTGGGGGTTCGCGCTCCTCTTTATTCCCTACGCCGGGTTTACGGGTATCGCTCTCGCTTATGCTTTGAGTGTCATCCCCGTTTCGATCTGGCTGATCTTGGCACTGAATCGAGTCGTACGGATCAAACTCGGACCGAGTTTTTACCAGCCCCTCCTCCTTAGTCTTACTGCCGGGGCAGTGGTCTATCTGATCAAGCCCTTGTTTACACCATCCTGGGGGTCAGTAATCGGGCTCAGTGCTTCAGGTCTTTTTCTCTTTGTCTCTTTACTTTTGCTTTTGGAAGGGCAAACAATCCTCTACGAATGTAAAGTGTTTACAGAGATTGTGCTCAGACGACGGGAGGCCCTCCCTTCCCGTTGAGTAATCGGAATTCCACGAGTTCCCAGCCGCCAGGCGCTTCAACGCAGGGCGAGAGGCCGCATTGTAAATCCAGCGGCGGCACCTTTTATTTTGTTGGTTGCTGCCACATAACAAAACTCATAGGCCTTATCGCGGGCCAGATCTTCCAGAAAATGGAATTCTCCAATATGAACTCCCTGCGTCACCAGCAGATACTGGTGAACCGGGATGAAAGTCTCACTTCCTGCCTCTGCTGGAGCGACTTCCAGACCCGACGTGTCCGAAGCGATTAAGATGGCACCTTTTTGCTCGACGAGCCATTTGGCCGCTTCCAAGTTGATCCCTGCCGTATCATGGGCACGAAGCAGGTCATGGTTACTTCCGGCCTCTCCCCAATACCGCAGGGTTCCTGTCCGGATGAAGACGGCGTCCCCCGGTTGAATATCCATCTTTTCCCATCCAAGTGTTTTCTTTAGATCCTCTGAAGTGATCACGCGGTGCCCTTCCAACGCGTCCACGTTATAAAAACCGGCTACATCGATAAGCACACCCCGGGCCACGATCGGAGGGATTGTGTTCGCGTCAGCCTTCCGAATCCCCCAGTTCCCACCCCAATCCTCCTCCTTGAAACCGTTATACCAGTGGTTGTCCTTGCCTGTGGTGATATGGCCGAGGCCATCGATCTGGGTAGCCACATTGTCACTGATGAAGAGCGCACAACTGTGCCAGCCGACTCCTGACTTGTTGACGGCAGGAAGGGTGAAATCGAGGTCCTGTTGACGTTTGACACCCTCTGGGGAGCGAAAGATCATGATTTCACCGGGGGAATGACCTGGCCATTTGAAAGAAGTCCGGTCGTAGGCTACTCCAAGGTCATAGACTTTTCCTTGTTTCACCAAACTGAGTGCTTTCAAAGTCATCGCCGGACTCATGGCATTCAGAGATCCCACTTCATCTTCATTCCCCCAAATCCAGCCCCACCCCTGTCCCTTTTTCCAGCCCTTGATCTGGGCATCCAGAGAAGCCGAGTGAAAGAGCAGAAAGGCCCCGCAGAGCAAGCCAACAGCGATGCCTCTGGCACCATGGTAGTTATTTAACCGGCAATTCATGTTTCCTCCTAGTAGATCGAGAAATGAGCTTAATCGGTGAGTATTGGAATTGTGGCTGACACAGGATCTGATTTGCAAGCTCTCCATTTTAACTCTTGAAATATCGAAGACTCAGTCCCCCTTCCAGAGACATCCTGCGGGAATAGATTCAACCAATGGGAGGGAAAGATGACCAGGAATGAAGGTTGTAGGGATGAGAAAAATTATGTGTATAATACGGCAGCGTTACTGCCAATCGCTTGAAGGATATGGAACCGATGACCAGGGAAGAAAGAATCGCGCTCGCCAACAGTGAACCGCGCTGGATGTACGAATTCGATCTTGGCGAGGGTATCAGTACGCCTTTGCTGGCGGAAGAACTCCGCTCGGTGCACCAGACTCGAGAGGGGGCGATATTGCCTTTAATTGATCGGCTTTACCCTGCAGGGTTGGGAAAAACTCATTGCCTGGACGTTGCCTGCAACGAAGGCTATTTTTCCCATTTGCTTTACAAACGTGGGGCGGTAGTTCGAGGAATTGATATTCGAAATGTGAACATTCAGAGGGCCAGAACCATCCAGGAACTTTATGGTTTGGAAACTGATCGCCTTCAGTTCGAAGTGGAGGATTTCCTGCTGAACAAGGACGCGCCAGACACTTACGAATTGGTCCTCTTCCTGGGACTCCTCTACCACCTGGAAAACCCAATGGGAGCCCTGCGCATTCTCTACCGAATTTCCCGGAATCTCGTGGTGATCGATACCCAGTTAACACGCCATAACGCTCCCGTGGAGTCGGGCTGGGGACAAACAGACGTTCATTTGGAATTACCCTCGAGCGTCGCACTCTTTCAGGAAAACGACTTTGAAGGAAACAATTTGGCTTCTTGGAAGAATTTGAGTTTTATCCCCAATGCCGCGGCCATGAAACAGATGCTTTATGCGGCTGGGTTTTCGATCGTGATGCAGTTGGCTGCCAAGCCCGGATCCAACCCCCAATATCTGAACAATGACCGGGGGATTTTTGTCGCTTTCAAATAGAGCCCAGATTAGAGGGCCTTCTGTTCAACCACGGTGAACACTGTCGGATTTAACCAGAAATTGTCGTAATGGATTTCGAAGATCTGGTCCCGGCGCATCCTAAGGAAATCCCCTCCAAACTCCCAAAAGACTGGATACTCACCCTCGTTCCCATGGCAGCTTAGGGGATGCAGGTAGACTGGCTCTCCAGAGGGCTCCAACTTGATTCTCTGGCGAGTGGCTCGTCGGTGAATCAGAGGAATGGTATAGACCTGATAACCTCCTGGCCTCAACACCCGGTGGGCCTCGCGAAGCGCAAGCTCATAATTGTCAATGTGCTCCAACGTTTCAGAGTGGATCACCAAGTCGAAGGAACAGTCGCCAAAGGTCAGGCGGGTCATATCCTGGTTCGAAAGTCCATGGATCATTTCCCCGCGCGGCTCAGTGGGGGCGAAGGCCGTCTCGGTAAGTGAGCCTGCCCGTGAAAGCGGCTCGCTTAGTTCATTGGTTTGGTTCAAATGCAGGATGGCGAGTGGCTGGTGGGGCGAGAGGATCCTCTTGAGGCTCCAGAGCAGCATGCGAACCCGACATGACATGCGGCAGTGGCTACAGGCGTGCCCTTCCCGAAGGTCAAAGTGGGCCCTCTCACGCCGGGAGAGTTCCCAACTGGTCGCCAGAGAATCACTGATGACGGGAGAAAAAGAGAATGTCCGGGAACGACAGTTAGCGCATCCTAGCCTGTCGATCCGGCAAAGTCGCCGAACGCGACTCATAATTTCTGGTTCCAAGAATTATAGGACATGAAATCCTATTCCTGCGCAAAGCGAAGCGGCACCGGATTATTTCAAATTGAACTTGTCAATCTCTTCCTGGCTATAAACCTTGCCTTTCACTCTCAAGGCATGGATTTCATTGACGGGCTGAAACTCCACGAAGATTGTAGATTCCACTTCATGCAACAGTTTGCCGGTCTTGACCTCCAAAGCAATTTCCCCTTTTTGTCCCGGCTTGAATGACTTCACCTTGGTGGTGTCGACCATGTAATCGGGAAGATTCTCCACTTTCGGGAGACTGATCTGTTCGATCCAAACTTCCTGCTTTGAATCGTTGGTGAAGGGGAAATTGACGCTCAGGGTCTTTTCCTGGGCAGCTACCCCAAAATTGATGGCCAGTTCGTCAAACTTGATATCAGGCTTCCCCTTGGCCTTGATGGCCTTCTGGGATTCGCTATACCTTTGGAAGATGGGTTTGGGGATATCGGCGGGATCATAGAACCACTCTCCATCTACTAATTTCCAGTGGGTCTCCCGAGGGATGGACATCACCCCAATGAATGAAGCCGAGACGAAACAACCGACTACAACTCTGGCGGTTTGTTGATCCCGCCCAACCTGAACTTCCTCGATCTTAAAGTCGTAAATCTTGCCGCGGTCCTGATTCTCAAAGGCTTCCTTGCCGTCCTTAATCACATACTCGGAGGCAAGGTCCCACCGGTTTCTTTTGATGGTTCCATAAAAAAGGGTCACCCGGGCCCGAAGTTTTTCGGCTAGGGCGTCGGTTTGC
Source organism: Terriglobia bacterium (assembly GCA_046331665.1). Taxonomy (GTDB): domain Bacteria; phylum Acidobacteriota; class Terriglobia; order Versatilivoradales; family Versatilivoraceae; genus CAWBAT01. The sequence continues at coordinate 32,180 of JAXLQK010000013.1, forward strand.
TTCGTTTCTGGGGAATGAATGGCGAGCGGCAGCGAATTAAATAACAAGAGGAAAAACAGCAGGAAGTTCATTAGGTATTTCATTTTCTACTACCCTTTTCTCTTCTCTCAGATGAGTTAACAAAAAAAAAGGTGGCCACGGTCGTGGCCACCTTTTGTACCGCAATCAAACGGACTAGTTCCCCAGATTCTCGCCCGCCAGACGGAACGGATTCGGAGGTGCTGCCCGTCTCGAACCGGCGACATTAGGATCTGGAATGACAAGCGCCAGGTAACCTTCGGCAACTACAGGTACGCTGCTGCCATAGGTACCGGACAGGAAGAGCAAATCCATGTCCATATTGGAACTCGGCGACTGCGATGATGTAGCCTTGGAAGCCGGCAGATCCGGTAATCCCGGACAGGGAACCTGCCCAGCTATTGCCTGATTCACACTGCTTGCCACGGTTTGAACAACCGCTGCCGGAGCTGTACCACCCGACGCGAATTGTGAATAACCGTAGAGGGTCACGGCACCCGCTTGCGGGACGGCACCCGTCCCAACCCCACCAAAGGCTTCATCGTCTCGGGTGGTGTTGGCAATGGCCATACCAGAATCAAAGGTCGAACCAGCGGCATTGCTCATGAACGGGAATAATAGATACGTCACGCACTTGGAGATGAGCACGAAGTTTGCCGGAGGATTCGGCTGGTATGGGTCGTTAAATCTGGGCTGAACCCCTGTAGGGAGTGGGGGAGGATAGAGCTGCGCCCAGGAAACAACCTGACCAACGCCGGAAGAGGTCGAGACTTGAACATCAGGAGTGATATTGAAAGTCTCAATTCCGGTGTCGCTGGCAGCCTGATCTGACGTGGTAAATTCGTACAAGGCTTCTTGAACTCCACCAGAGATCGTTGGAGTGTTAGCTAGCCAAACCGTTCCAGTACCGGTGCTGGCACCTACGCTCGTCGGCCAAACGATAGCAACGTTGGCAGGGATACCACCCACTTGAATATGGAACTGGGTATCAGCATTCCCTCCATAAGGTGTACGCGGATTGGCCGACGTAACACCAAAAGAAGGTTGCACATGCTGAACAAAGGCTCCGGGAAATCCCTCTGACAAAGTAACGGTTGGGTCATCTCCACCATTACAAATCGTCTGAACTGTCCCGTTGTATGACACAATCAGCCCGACATTGGTACGCGCCACACGAATCACCGACACGTTAATGAAGGAGTGGGCATTGCTGGGAGTGGACTGGATAGACGCCTGGACATCGGCTCCAACCGCAAACCCGGTGACGGCTCCGCGAACTCCGTTGACTGTGATCGTGGCACCGTCCGGTCCAAGCACGATACCAAGTGGAATCGTGATCGTAACCAAACCACCGGCAGGCGTGTTAACTGCTGAAGCAGCCAGCCCGGCACTGGGGGTGCCATCGTCGCAATAATCAGTACTGAAGTTGATTGTTACGCCAGTAGCAATGGTGATGTTGCATGCGGCTGGCTGCCCTGTGGCTGCGGTCGCGCCAAAGAGATTTGAAATTGGAGTATTGAGATACAGGATATTGATCGTTCCAGCAATCGATGTCTGAGTCGTGTTGGCAGGAATGGTACTCTTGGTGAGGCGAACTTCACCGAGCACTTCCGCCAAGCCGGTCTGGATCACATCGACTGGCGTCGAACTTACCAGATGGGTAATTTGCGCATTCGCCTTCCCTGCAAAACCGACAACTAGGAGGGCCGCTAGCGCAATTGCTACTAGTCTATTTTTTCCTCGCATTTTCTCTCCTCGTTAAAGATGTTAATGAGATATACCCCATTGTGAGTTGAACTGAACTAATTTGAACTGAACCTGAGCTTAACATCGTTTCGAACATCTTGAAGCTTCATTCTTGTCTAGATGAGCCGACATCCGGTGAAATGCCGTCATCCTTCCAAGCTACTGAACTGCATCTAAAGAACCGTTTTGTATTTGTTTCACCTCCTGGCGAGTACTTTGCTGTCCACCGGAGACTGGGCGATAGACTAGATCTTCACGAACCCTAACTCCGGATTTGTCGAAAGACTCTAATCTATCACCTCCTCGGAAAGAAGAAATTAATCGTGGGACTCGAGATTCGTCCGTTTTTGGACTTCTAACTTGTTAATAGTATTTAAGAAATCGCGCCTACCTTAGCACCCTGAATATGTGCTGTCAAGATTTTTTTCGTTGAAAACTCAAGCATTTAACTCGACGCAATCAACTCTCGAAAGGCCCCACCACAAAACTGCAACCGGACTTATTACAAAAAGGAAACTCGAAAATCTGAAAACTAAGCGGAATTCTAGGACAATTTTTATTTGTTATGCAAGACAAAAAACAATTTAATTCTTTTTTTTTAGCCACTTGGCTCCGGCTTGCGCAAAATCTCAAAAACAATTTTCGGATATCCTCCCACCAACTTTAGCGAAATATTCGCGATTCCCTTATCCTTATATACAAGCCAAGGGCCAAAGGTGTCAGTTACCTTGATCCATTCTCTGCAAGTCCTTTTTAAGGTCCTTGAGACGGGACTTTAATTCGTCGGTGGTGTCAGCCGCCGAATCAATATCCTGAATCATGTGCGGGGTGATGAGCGCAATCAGTTCTGTCCTTTGGGTGGTCGTCGAAGTCGACCCAAATAAATAGCCCGCCCCGGGAATATTTCCAAGCACCGGGATTCGGTTCTTGGATGTAAGCTTATTTTCCGCAATAATCCCGCCGATCGCAATAGTCTCTCCATCTTTGACGGTCACCTGGGTATTGACGGAACGGATGCTTATCGAAGGGGACTGGATGGCGCTGGTTAGCGTGGGAGCAATCGGCGAGCTGACTTCCTGGCTCAATTTCATGGTTACCCAGCCTGTAGGATTGATCCGGGGCGTAACAGTCAAAATGATCCCCGTAGGACGATTGGAGATCGTATTGGAGAACAGGCTCGTTCCGCCAACCGATCCCCCTGGAACCACGCCCTGAGAAGATAACAATGGGACTTCGGTGCCGACTTGGATTTTGGCTTCCTGATTGTCGGCCGCAATAATCGATGGGGCCGAGAGCACTTTGGTTTTGGATTGGGTCTCCTGGGCGTTCAGAAAAACCAAGAGTTCCCTGGTGTTGCCGATCAAGGCAAAAGTGTTCAAGCTGAGTCCGCTTAGTGCATTAGCCACCGTTCCACTCCCAGGGCTTGACCCGCTTCCCGTAGAGCCAACGAAAGAACCCGTCGTCAGATGTGGATCGGTCGTTTGTTGTTTCAGGAAGGCCGAAACCCCGAAAGACAGAGCCCCACTCAGGGTGACTTCGTAAATTTTGGCATCGATCAAAACCTGACGCGGGACTCGATCGAGTTCCTTGATTGTTTCCTTGATGGTTTCGTAATCCTGTGGACTGCATTGCACGATGAGCCCGTTATTGATTTCATCCGGGACGATTTTAATCTCCCCCTGAATATACCCAGCCACCGATTTGTCTTCAGGGGGCTTTTCTGCCTCCGGAGTCGCCGCAGCAGGAGCAATTCCGGGAGGGGCAGGAAATGGAGTTTGATCCTTTTCTTCCTTTTCGGTGGTCTTTCTGCCATAGACTCTTAGCAGGAGATTGGCAATCTGCTTTGCCTCTCCATTCTCCACCTTATAGAAGTAATTCCGAACCCCGGCATTCTCGACGGTTTGATCCAGTTTTTCGACCCACTTGTCCACATCACCAAATGAACTCGGGTTGGAACTGATGGCCAGGATGGAATTGATGCGGTCAACGGCGATGAAGCGGACCGCCGACTCCTTGCTCGACAATGAATAAGCCGCAAAAACTGTCTCCAGGTCGGTCCGAATATTTCTGGCTCGATTGTTCTTAATCGGATAAAGCTTTACGCGGCGGTTGCGGAAAACATCCGCATCGAAAATATTCACCAAGTCGAGGAGTTTTTTTAGATTCGAGGCGCTTTCCGTGATGATGAGAATATTGCCCTGGGTATGAGCCATGATATTCCCGGACTCGGAAAGGTAGGGGGCCAATATCTTTGACATCTCTGAAGCAGCAACGAAACGCATCGGCAAGACCTGCATGATCATCAGGTCATCTTCTTTAAACTTCCCGGAATCTTCGGGGGAGCGAACGGGTATGGGGAACTGCTTGATATCCTTGGCGGGTGAAATTTGATAGATATTCCCGCTTTTAAAAATCGCACAGTTATTCAACTTCAAGATCTGCTCCAGGAGTGGGAATAGATCTTCCCGATGAAATTCTCCCGCAGTATTGATGGTGACCACCCCTTTCACGCCCGGAGCCACAATATAGTTCAGCCGTAGCAGATCGTTCGCGATGACATTGACGACTTGGAGCAGGTCCGCCTTGTCAAAGAGCAATTTGACGGGTGCTGAAGCGTAGGTTGGGGCTGGAGAGGGAGACACCGGAGTTTGACCTGGTTGTGATCCTTGCTGGGGAGAGGGAGCCGGCTCTGGGGTTGAACCCTGCTGAGCAGGGCCAGCCGGAGTTGCGGCAGGAGTCAATGGCGCCTGTGGGTTAACCGTATTTTGAGGGGTCGCGACAGGCGGTGCGCCGCCTCCCGGCCTCTTTGGATAGCGCTGAATTCCGAAAGGGCTAGGCACTTCGTAATATTCTTCCTGGTCCTTCTTGGACGCCGGTGGGGCCGTGGATTGTCCTGTCGATTGATTCGACTGTGACGTGGTTTGCTCTTTACCCCGGTTGTTTTCCTGCGCGGTGGAGATGAAAGTCCAGAAAAGTCCTAACGAAACGAGCCCAGCAACTGTTTTCTTTTTCATGCGAGTATTGTCGTTCATCATGATCCTAGAGTCCGTTGTTCCGTATTCAAAGATTCAATTTTGAACCGCTCAACCCATCCTTATTAATCCTCATTACAGGCCAATAGAGTCCTACTGCTGTTTTACATCCACCCAAGCCTCCATGGGTCCGAAAGGAGAGGGCACAATTTTTTTCACTCTGCCATTGACCACTGTGCCGACGGGTACCGTTTCTGTCCTGGGAGCAGAAACCGCAGAAGTCGCCGGAGCACTATCGGTGGCAGCCGGGGATTGTCCGACCGTATTCACCTGGGAGTCCCTGGTCCCAGGCAATTCCTGAGCCGCGACGTCGCGAGGCACCAGTTTCGACGGCTCATTTAAGCGAACTTCCACCTCTTTACCGTCAAAATTCATGACCACCTTTTGGTCGTCGAACTTGAGCAATTGGTAACCGTCAATTGCTCCGCCTTTCCTTATCCGTTGGTAATCTTTGCTTGCCTTGGGATCACCAGAAACCATCAGGGCGACGGGATCATCCACAAAACCCATGATCCCCATCAAGACTGGCTTAGGAGGCATGGTCTTTTGGGAGGCCGCTGGGTCTTGAGGCACGACATTCGTCCGATCGGGGCTGAACAGATTATTCTCCACCAGAGGGGCATAACTGACGACCGGTGGCAAGCCACTGACCGGCTTTGACGCGGGGCTCCCTCCATCCAGTTTGGCTTTTAGAAAAGAGGGGTTGTGCGTTGTTTGGTAAGACACCCATGTTCTCTTGACCTGGATTCCAAGCCATACGCACAGCGCCAGCAGAATGAGATTTAAAATGAGAACCTGCTTTTTCATGAATCGTCCTCAACCGATAAATGCTTCGCGGTCAACTCTTCTTGGCGGGTTGCGGTGCGTTCGTTTCCGCCACCCTGACTCCCGAGATCTGCATGGAAGTCACAATGAGTTTTTGTTTCAAGTCGCCGTTTGCCACTGGAGTGATTCGCATTTCTTCAACAAAAAGGAGCGGCGTGCCATTCGGAAATGCTGCCAAAAAGTCCGTTAATTGCTCGATCCTCCCCGCAACTTCAACCCGGATCGAGACTTTACCGTAATCCGAGTTCAAACTCTTGACCGGCAGTACGTCGCTGCGGCGCAGGACCAACCCTTTTGAGGCAGCCAATTGTTTCAAGATGCCTTGCATTTCAGCATTGGCCAGGGCTTCGCTGGCGCTGGTTAGCAACCCGGTTTCTGCACTAGTTCTTTGTTGCTGTGCCTCAGCCAAGGCTGCCTTGACCGAGTCTTGCCCCATCAAAATTCTGCGATAGTTGACAATGCGTTTGGCATACTGATCGATTTTTGCAGAGTATCCACCCAGGGATTCCCAGAAGGGCAGAATTCCGTATTGCATCACCAAGTAAAGAACCACGGCGAGTAACCCCGCAGCGATAATCCATTTTTCCCTCTTGTTCAAGTTTTTCATTAGCTAGTTCCTAGTCGTTGTCTGCCCCTTCTCGGTCAAAACTGCAGGGAATGTAGCACGCAGTTTGGTGCGAATCCGAAAAACTTCCTTACCGTTCGCATCGCGGCTGATCCCACCCACAAATTCGCTTCCCTTAAAATAAGGAGACCCATCTAAAATTTGTGGAAGTGAGGCGACGGCATCGGAAGTCCCGTAGATCTCGATCATCTGATTCTTCAAAGTCAAATCGAATAAATAGGAGCTCTTGGGTAGAATTTTGGCCAGCTCATTCAAGGCCTCCAATATCTGGGTTTGACTCTGCTTCAGTTGATTCAGCAACCCCGTTCGTTTTTGTAGAGCCTGGATCTGGTCTTCGACGCTTCGTACCTTTTTGACTTCAGGTTCCAAACGGTGAATCTCGGATTCCAGGGTCAGGGCGTAGCGACGGTCCAACCAGGGTTTGGAGCATAGAAGGATTAAGGCCAGCGCAATATTGGCCACGACCAGGGCATAGGTAGGAATCCACACCCATCCCGAATGGCGAACCCGCTTTCGTTCAGGGAGCAGGTTCAGCGGGATAGGGGGTTTTCGGCGAGATCCCATCAGGGCGGCGCTAAGGGGGAGGACATGCGTCTCCACGCGCGACCTTTCAGCCGCAAATTTTCCCAAATTCAGTCCTTGTTCGGAACTCTGCAACAAGCGATCGACCTTCGTTTTGACAGCCCCTTCATCCCCCAGTTCCCACCCTTTGCCTAATTGACAAAGTTGCAATACCCCCTCGTCCGGCAGTCTGGCCTGACCTCGAAACAGGTTCACTTCAGCCCCCAGCAAGGAGGCAGAGTCCTCAGTCGCTTTCGCTTGAAGCACTTTTGCCTGGCGAATCCCGCCATTCAAGAGGCCCACGAATTCACACTGATTCCCGTTGCCATAGCTCAACACCGCCGCCGTATTCTTCAACTTCGGCCGCAGTACCCCTACAAGATTGGCAAGAGCCACAAAGGTCGGGGCCACGCTCCTCACCGAAAGCCCCAATTTTTGACAGATCGTGAGAGGACCCTCAAGAATCGACTCTGGAATTAGAAAGAGAGAAACCTGAAGTGTCTTAGCCTCGGGATTTTCCCGCGACACATGATAACCCGACACAACCACGGTGTCGTCAGAGGGAACCAGGGTGGCCAATTGATATTGAACCACTTTCTGGAGATTGGCTGCCGCCTCTTTCGGGACCTCCATATGGCGCAATACGACGGACGTTCTGGGCACCAGCAGTAAACCCTGGTAGTGAGTTGTCCGGTTCTTTCTGAGGAAGAGGGCTACTTGCTCCTTGGCAGTCTCGAGGTTTAGGGATTCCCCTCCCGAAATCGTCAGGAGGTCGACCAATTGGGTTTGATTCAGTCTCTTTGTCAGGAGACAGAATTGCAGTTTTTCGTCATCGATAAGAATTCCCAAGCTTTTCCCAAAAATCATGACTCTTCCCCGGATTCCAGTTGCTTCATCTCATAGCGTCTCATTGACGATTCCATCTCTGATGGATCCTGAACCCATTTTCGAATACTTGCCAAGGGCCAATATTCATCGTAAAAAATCAATCGTTCCATGATTGACTTGTTGAAGGGGTTCCTTTTTACTATCAATCTTACACTCCGGCGCATGGCAGAACCCTTCACCCAGCCTGTGGCCACCAGCGTGAAACGAGACGACAACTTTGTCGTCAGGAAGGAGAGGCTCTCTCCGGGAATCTGTGCCGTCAGTTGCTCAGAAATAGGGATCCCATCCTTTAAAGGCTCCGATTTTCTCGCCAATACTATCGCTTGGGCCAATTCCTTGTTCATGCCTGGCAGAGCCGCCAGGACTTCGGGCTCTGCATAATTCACATTGACCACATTCGTCTCTGAATAGACCGTCACATAATCAAGCAGTCCACTTCGATATCTAATTTCCCCGTCCTCATCGCGATCTGGTCTTCCGTATAAGATTTCACGGCTCATACCCGGCACCTCTAGTAGTTGCTCGGCAGACCCAAACCGACGCTTATCCGCCTTTTTGGGAGAGGCGGTACTCGAAGTGTCCCTTCCCGGGTTTTTCCAGTCATCGATGTTCTCTGCAAGAACCTTACTCTGTGTTGCATTGAATCCCAATTGGGCCAAAAGACTTTCCAGAGTTTCCTTCTCGGCATAGTTCAGGTCCAATTTTCCTGACTCGTCCAGGATGGCAACATGACACATCGCTTCTTTTCCTTGAATCCAGAAATGATTCATCCCTGCTTCATATGGAAAGAGGTTTTTCTGCCTCTCTTCCTTGCTGTAAGGAAAGATGAGCCGAAACAGAACCTCTTCGATGGCGCCCTTGGCCAGAAAATAAGAGCGCTCCGCTGCATCCGCAGCTTGCACCGCATTGATTTCAGTGCGAACGGTCATTGACAGGTTAATGGCAATAAACGAGAGAGCCACGAGCACCCAAAGCAAAGCAATCAGTACAAAACCAGCGCTTGCTTCTCGCCTAAGAATGCACGTGGAAGGTCTCCACTCAGTTGATGCGCGACTCTTGCCACAAACTCTATACCGACCAAAAAGATACAGTGTCATTGGCGATCTATGATGATGAGGTCCGAATGGGTACATAGACGGATAGGTTTCGCTGCGCTGATATCTCCGTTTCTTTCCAGTGAAATTTCAATTCGACCGCGGCCGGCAAATAGGAACCCCTAGGCCGGAATGAAGAATCAAACGATGCGCGCGCCTTTTTGGGTATTTCAAAGTACGCGAACTTCACACTCTCGAGACCTTCCAGCAAGTGAATCGAAGTCTTGGTCGGCTGAATCGGCAAGAATTCTGGAAGCACGCTTCCATCCTCTTTCTTTTCCAGCCGGCTGACCAGCGTTGCCCCCAGAGATTCGTCATCCTGGAAAGGAGTTTCATTAATCAGAAAGGAGTAAGTTGTCCCCCCCTCTTCAGGAATCGACAGATACTCCACCAGCCGCAAACCCGCCGAACCTCTTCCGTCGGCTGAAAATGTACTTACAAATCTTATTCCCACGTCAGTCCCTTGATAGACTAATAATTCGTAAGGAGTTTCATCGATATTCTGCCTGGAGTAGTAGGGAACCATGGATGCCAGTTGACGGTTCAAGAGATCTGCTGCTGTATTCAATGCAGAGAGCCGGCTCACTCGCTGGTCCCCCCGCTCCCAGGCGCGGAGTCCAATCCGAAATCCATAGTGGATGGCAACCGCCAGGAGACTCATGATCGTCAGACTCACAAGTAACTCCATCAGAGTAAAGCCGCCTTGCACCGGGTCTTTTCTACTCGACATTCTTGTCCTTCTCGCTCTTAACCACGTGGGTTAACGTTTCAAGGGCAAAGGGTTTTTCGGGTCGATCCTTCGAATAAATACTCAGGCGGACCAGGGAAACCTCAATCGACGCTTTGGCAGAATCTTCAACCTGGTCAAAAGTCTTCAGCTGGGCATTCCATTGGTATTTCCCATCGAGCTGCCCCGAAAGCGGCACCGATGCCTCCCCCTGGCTGACCTGTTGCACCAATTCATTGAGCTTGGCTTGGGCGCGGCGGGCTAGCTCTCCTTGCTCTTCAATGCGATCCAGATTTCTGAGCGAGGTTGAGAGCAAACTAAACAGTGTTGCATAAACGATCCCGAGGATCGCCATCCCCACCAATACTTCCATCAAGGTAAATCCGGAGTTACCCAAGCTCGTTTTGACTCGCGGGAGAGAAATCAAGACTTTCCTTGATTGGATTGGTCTGATGTCAAAATCCGAATCTATTTTTTTCATCGCGATCGCAAACTCATTCGCTTCCGGCAACGTCGGGTTGAATTTCCTCAATTCGAGGAGTCCCGGTCAATACATCCTGGCTGACTACCAATTCCCTTCCCCGGTCGCTCCCGATCTTCACTGAGAAGCGTTCGCCCCGCCCATTGGGCAAAAAATAATAATAGACAGGCTCACCCTCCAGTTGCTGACCGTCGACTTCCCTAAAAGAAATACCATCCGGCAACGAGAAAGTTTTTTGAAAGCTTGAGTCTGCACTGCCCCACTCGACTTCCTCTTTCTCTCCATTGAACCCGACATAATAAATCTGCTGTTCCTTGATGGCTTTGGATCTGACCATGCGCAGTGCCGCTGCGATCTCACGGCCGCTGGTCCTCAGCCGGAGGGTGGAAAGTCCACTTCCGATCGTCGGGGTAACGATTGCTCCGATGAGAGTAATCATAGCCATCACCACCAAGAGCTCAATTAAGGTGAAACCCCGGCATCGACTCCGGCAAACTCTCCACGAATGGCAACTGGTCGTCGCAGACGGCGGAGGTTGTACTTTCCACGCCTTATTCCTGCCAGCCAGCACATAGAAACTATTTCCAGCTAAGGACATCCGCATTCTCGCCCTCTCCACCTTCTCGCCCATCGGCCCCGTAAGAGATGATGTCGGGCTCATCCCCATGCTCACCAGGAAATTTGTACACATAGGCGTTCCCCCAAGGGTCTGGGGGAATGTCTTTGGGCAGATAAGGCCCGTCCCACCGTCCTGCAGATTGGGGTTTTACCCGTAAGGCATCCAAGCCTTCTTCCGTACTCGGAAATGTCCCCACTTCCAATTTGTAAGCGCCCAAAGCGGTCTGGAAGGCCGCGATTTGCGCTTTGGCCGTCGTGATCTTACTCTTTCCAACATTCTTGAATAGTCGGGGCACGACCAGGGCTCCCAATAGTCCGATGATCACCATCACCACGAGTAGTTCAATTAAGGTAAAACCCCGGGCGGGAGTTGATTGTCTGCTCAACCATCGCGGCTCTTTTTTCCCCGGCCCTTCGCATCGGCAGAGATGGGCGGAATGAACTTCTTTATCCATTTGAGTCTCCTTGAAATTGCCTGAGTCCTTTTTCGCTTTCGCCTGTGACTCCGTCCCTCTCCACCCTGGGAGAGGCTTCAGCTTCGACAGGACTTTGGGTTACAAGGGTACATCATTGATGCTGACAATCGCCAGCAGGATGGAGATGACCACCACGCCGACGACCAGGCCCATTACCAGAATCATCATGGGTTCAAAGAGGGCGATCAGGTTCTTGACAGAGGAGCGAACCTCCTTGTCATAGACCTTGGCCAATTCCAGAAACATGGCATCGAGCCGACCCGTTTCCTCCCCCACCTCTACCAGGTGAATGGCAAGCGAGGGGAAAACATTATCCTTGGCCATGGGCTTGGCAACTCCTTCCCCTTTTTTGACGCCTTCGGCGATCATCGAAATCGAATTGGCAATGACTGAGTTCCCGGTGATTTCTCTGACAATTCCGAGCGATTGAATCAAGGGAACGGAATTATGGATCAGGGTTCCCAGCGTTCGCGAGATCCTGGAAACCTCCATCTTCAGGAAAACATCTCCCAGCAGAAACACCTTCAGTCGAAATCCATCCCACCATCTCTTACCTCTTGAGTCACTGACCAAACGTTTAAACGCAAAATAGCTTCCGGTCACCGCAGCGGCCAAAAGCCACCAATAGCCTTTTGAGAATTCGCTGATCGATAAAAGAATTTGGGTTGGAAGCGGCAACGATTGCCCGGCGTCTCGAAAGACTTGGGCAAACTTGGGGATCACAAAATTCAGCAGAATGAGGATAGAGGCGACGCCAACCAGCGCCAGCAGGGCCGGATAGATGAGAGAAGATACCAGGTAGCTTTTGAGTTCATCGGCAGATTGTTGAAATTCCACCAACCGGTCGAGCACCACCGGCAGGGAACCGCTGGCTTCGCCCGCTCGGACCATATTGACATATAACTTGGAAAAGACCTCGGGATGGGAAGAGAGGCTGTCCGCAAAGGTATTCCCCTGCTTGATCCCGTGAAGCACTTCTTCCACCAAGGATTGAAGGGCCGGATTTGAAGACAAGTTCTTGCAGATGCTCAAACTCCGATCCAGAGGCAAGCCCGCATTGACCAAAGTGGAGAGTTCCTGCGTAAAGAACATCACCTCTTTGGTTTTGACTTTTCGTAATCGCCAAGGGAGGCCGGCTTTCCAGATCGAAGAGATTTGACGGTTCGTAATCTTGATCGGGATGAGCCCCAATCCCTGAAGTCGGAGGGCAACGGCTTTATCGTCGTTGCCTTCCAGGCTCCCTTCCTTTAGTGCTCCACCCTTACTGACCGCCGTGTAAAAATAAGTAGGCATGGCTCCCCAAACAAATTGGCAATTCAATTTCAACCGGGTGAACTGTCCCCCCGCCGAAGTGCACCCTTTCGAGGCCCTGAATCCCGGACGCGCTTTCGATGGGATTAAAGATGCCCGGAAATACTGCAACATGAGCACGGGGCTCAAACCTCTTGAGTCACCCGCATCACCTCATCCAACGTTGTTTCTCCCGCCAACACTTTTGCACGCCGTCTTCCCGCAATGTTTTCATGCCACGGCTTCGGGCATAGTTGGCGATGACATTCGAAGGTTCATTGGCCACAATCATGCGGCGAATTTCGTCATCCGGGATCATCAGCTCAAAAATCCCCTTGCGAAACTCATAGCCTGTAAACCCACAAGACTCGCACCCTTCACCCCGGTAAAGCGTCACCTGGGTTGACGTCGCTACTTCAAAGCCCAATGCCTTAAGGGCATCGGGTTCGGCCGTGTAGGCAAATTTGCATTTTTGGCAAATGATTCGGACCAATCTTTGGGCGAGAACGCCAATCAGGCAGGACGCCACCAGGTAGTTTTCTGCTCCCATATCGACGAGACGGGTGATGGCGCTTGGTGCATCGTTCGTATGCAGCGTGCTGAAAACCAAATGGCCCGTCAAGGCGGAACGAATGGCAATTTCAGCCGTCTCCAAATCGCGAATTTCTCCCACCATGATCACGTCGGGATCCTGGCGAACGATGTGACGCAATCCGGCCGCAAAGGTCAAGCCGATTTGTGCATTGACATGAATCTGATTGATCCCGTCCATCTGATACTCCACCGGGTCCTCAATCGTAATAATTTTCTTGTCGGGCAAATTAATCCGCTTCATGGCGCTATAGAGCGTGGTGGATTTCCCGCTGCCCGTGGGTCCCGTGACCAGCAGAATTCCATAGGGTAGAGAAGTCAATTCTTCGATCTTTCGGAGCAGAGAATCGGGGAAACCCAGCCGTTTGAGATCGAACGCACTGCTGTCACTCTTGTCGAGGATGCGCATGACGACACTTTCACCATACAACGTGGGAAGCGTGGACACGCGGAGGTCAATTTCCTTGCCGAGAACTTTCAATTTAATGCGTCCATCTTGAGGCAACCGGCGCTCGGCGATGTTTAACTTCGCCATGAGTTTCAGCCGGGAGATAATGGCCGCCTTCATCTGAATGGGAGGGGACTCCACGTTTTGCAGAATCCCATCCACCCGGTAGCGAATTCGAAACTCTTTTTCGAAAGGCTCAATATGGATGTCGCTGGCTCGCCGTTCCACGGCCCGGGAAATGATCAAGTTGACAAGCCGGATCACCGGAGCCTCAGAGGCCATATCGCGCAAATGCTCAATGTCCTCATCTCCGCCCGCTGATTCCAACCCGCTCAGGATCGCATCTCCACCCGCGACCCTCGAGAGATTCCCCTCCCCGGCTCCATAGATCCGGTCAAGTGCGTCGGTGATTTCGTTCTCCTGAGCAAGGCGAACCCTGACCTCGTGGCCACTGAACATCCGCACGGAATCAAGAGTTTCGGTATCCGAAGGATCGGCCATTGCCAGCGTTAAAGTATTCCCCTCCAGATCCAAGGGAAGGATCTTAAATTGCATCAGGAATTTGTAGGAAAGCTTTTGGACTTCGAGGGGGACTGCCGGAAATTCCGAAGCATTGATAACGGGGGCTTGAAATTGGTCACTGATAGCCTGATTTAAATCCTTTTCCGCCAGATAGCCCAAATCCAGCAGAATCCGGCCGATTTTCTCATTGCGTTCTCGCTGAAGCGCCAAAGCATTGTGGAGTTCTGCCGACGAGATCAAGTTTCGCTCCACTAAAATCTGGCCAATGAGTTTTCTAACCAATGAACCTCCTCCAACGGGGGAGAGGCGATCCGGAGAAAGTCTTTAGAATTGGGTGATGCGAATGTTTTGTTTCAGACCATCCAGGGACAGCTTGTTTTCCTTATATTCCTGCAAAACAGATTTTTTTACGTTGAGCACCATCTGTGATGGGAATGACCTCTTTCCATCATCATCCCCTCCAAAAAAATACACCACAACGCTCAAGTTCTCTTCCGGCTTCAGCAGTTGCATGGAAGTTCCGTACTCCGCAATGGAATTAATAACCAACCCCTTAACCATTTCCGCTCGGCTGACCATTTGATTGAAGGCGTCATCAAGTTCCTTCTGAGTATGAGGCCTTAAGTCAAAGGGAGAGATGGTCCGGATCTGGTAGACATTGACCTCTAGGTGAAAGACGGCGCCATAGTCCGGGAGGTACGTGCCTCGGGTGGACCCCAACAGAGGGAAAGGCATTTGAAGATTCTGGCGGACCGTTGTATCCAGAACCCCTTGGAACACCGTAATCTCTTTCTTCAATCCCGCCAAATTGGAATTGGTAGAGGTAGAGGCCACATTGGCACCCTGCGCTCTCAGTGAATTTCCAAGTGCCAGGACCAAGATCAACGAGATACAGAAGGGTAATCTTTGATAATTGTGCATCGGTTTTTGTCCTCTAAGAGTTTTGTCTTCAAACTAATTGGTCGATGATGTTTTCACGTACACTTGGCGAGCCAGGGCATCGAGATACGAGGTATTCCTGGCTGAGGCCTTCCAAACTTCCCCTTGGGTTAATTCCAGGTACTTCAGAGCTTGGGAAATTTTTTGCATGTCCGCCGTTCGATGAGCATTCATCTCGGCCCGAACCTCAAGCAATAACTGTTCCACCTTCACATTCTGGCGCTGCTCACTCTGAACCAGAAGAGTGTCGACGATTTTTTCGAGCTCCTCATGATTCTGCCGCGCAGAAACCGGCGTCACGCTCTGCGCCAGCTCCGTAGAGGAGGGGGCTGAAACCGGAGCATTGAAAGAAATTTTAAAGTGGCCTTGACTGAAATCGATTTCGGTCTTCCAGAAGGCCAGGAGACTGACACAGCCCAGGAACAAAAGCGTGCTCACGACGCCCACGGCGAGAGCCCGCGGCCATTCACCCGGGATCAAGAACCGGCCAAACCGGTCCCATGAGGAACGAGGTCGCTCCAGTCTGAGGCTCTTTGGCATCTCTTCATCCGGCCAGCCATGGCGAAGAATCGATTGGACTCCGGCAAGTGCGTTGAGTTCTTCCCGACACGCAGGGCATCCCTTTAAATGAGCCGCCAAGGCGTTGGTTTGTTCCCGAGTGATTTCCTTTCCCAAATAGTCCGGGATTAATTCGTGTGCCTGTTCGCAATTCATGATGACCCCCGAGGTTGTTCGGTCAAATATTTTTTGAGTTGTTTCAAGCCGAGATAAAGACGTGATTTTACGGTGCTAACGGGGCATTCCACGATCTCGGCAATTTCTGAAAATTTCATTCCTTCAAAGACCTTCAATACCACGGTTTCGCGCTGATCCGCGGCCAGGGAATCGAGAGCTCTGGTCAGGATCAAACGAAGCTCGTTTTGTTCAAACCGATGACCGTCTCCCAACGGAACAGTGAAGTGGTCTGAGAGCAGGTCCTCAATCGAAGCCTCCCCCTCTTTTTCATCGGAGAGAGACTCCATCAATCCTGCCGCACTCGAACGATACTGACTGACCCAGCAATTTCGCGCGATTCGAAACAACCATTGTGAGAACTTCTCCGGATCTTTCAGCTGCCGAATTTGTTCAAAGGCCTTCGTAAAGCTCTCTTGAGTAATGTCCAACGCTTCATCACGGTTTCCGGTCAGGCGAAGAGCGAAATTGAATAGCTTTTTCTCCCAGCGGCCCACCAATGAGTCAAAGGCTTCTAACTCACCCTGTACGACTCTTTGGACTAAGTTTTTGTCCGATACCCAAACAAGTCCCAATTTCACTCCTTCATCAGATGACGCGGAAACGGCGCAAAAAGTCTAAATGAACTTTTATTTTCTTAGAGTTTCCTTGGCAGAAGGCCGCTCCCCCTCCCGATACGGCTGCCCGGCCTGATAACATTTCACCCGGGTTTGAATGGAGTCATGAAGTTCTTTGTTTCCGGTGTTTAAAGCGGTGGCTGCCGCCGTTTGCGCTATCTTCACCGCCTCCGGGTAACGCCCGGCGGCGGCATAAGCGGCTGCGAGGATATCCAGGTTTTCTGCCGAAGGGGTTTTGAGCAAAGCAAATGCCTGACGCGCCAGGCCGAGAGATTCATCCGCCGGAGCTCGATGGTCCAGGTCACTTCGTGTGGCCAGGATCCACGCCAACCCAAGCAGGGGCTCGGGCCACTGCGGCTTGAGACGAAGGGCAGATCGATACGACTCGATAGCCTCAGTGTCCCGATTCAGCCTTTCCAGGCTCTTGGCATGAAAGAAAATGGCCTCGGGGAATTCTGGTTTCAAGCGCAGTGCTTCGGTAAATTGCGGTTCGGCCTGTCCCTCCTGGCCGAGGAAGAACAGCGCACGTCCCAAGCTATAGTGCGAATTCGCACTGGATGGATCAAGGCGAATCGATGCATTTAAATGCGGGATCGCTTTATCATACTGCCCCAACCGAAGGTACGTGACTCCCAAGTTATTCTGGGCATCCGCGTATTCAGGCTTGAGTCGGACCGCGTCTGAGAATTCCTTCAGAGCACCCTCCAGGTTCTTTTGACTGAGATACAGCCCTCCTAAATTATTGTGGGCCTCCACATGTTGTGGGTTCAGCCTGATACACCATTCAAACTGTTCTCGCGCCTCCTCATACTTCCCTCGTTGAAACAATATCGTACCCAGATTATTGTGGGCGTCTGCCATTGAGGGATCGAATTGCGCTGCCAAGATGAAATTCTGGAAAGCCTCGTCCTGCTTCCCGAGGGCGTCGAAAGCAATCCCCAGATTTTTGTGTGCATCAGCCCATTTGGGTTTAATCTGGATGGCTTTTTGGTACCAGTCAATGGCCTCGGTAGTCTGGCCATGTGCATAGAGATAGTGCCCGACGTTGTATGGTGCACGCGGGTTCAGAGGGCGCTGGTGAGAAATTTTTAGCCACATCGACAGCGTTTCCCGGTAGTCCTCATTTCTCACCACAGTTCGCCAGGTCAACGCGAACACAACAACCAAGGCCCATGAGGCGAGAGCTATCAGGATCAAAGGCTTGTTATCGCCAAAGATCCATCTGGCCATGGCAAATACCCCTATGACGGCGAGCAGAATGACCGGTGCGGAAGGAAGGTACATGCGATGTTCCGCCGCCAGATCATCGAGCGGCAGAAGGCTTGAAGTAGGGGCAAGAATCAAGAAGAAAAAAGCACCCAGGAAACCCAATGCCGGCGCCGATTTCAGCGCCCATCCCGTCGCTCCGAGCAAAACCAGGATCAAGAGAAGAAACGGTAGGATGACGAGCGGTTCTCTCACGACCGGCCAATAGTAGTCCAGACAGAGGTCCCCAGGCCAGAAGACAAGACGGAGGTAATGGGCGATGATCGGGGGCTGGGATAAGGCATATTCAACCGGACCGGCATGTTTCAGGTTAAACCCGGCGGTGTCAATCTTGTGGAAATTCAAGAACGTCGTTCCTAATACAGCCCAGGTCAAGGCGAGCCCGCCATACAGGCGCCATCGGATTTCAAACGCTTTATGGAACGATCCAGACAAGAAGGTTCGGTCATAGAGCAACACCAGGATAGGGGCTGCTGCCATATTTTGCTTGGTTCCCATCCCCAGAGCACAGAAGGATACGGCCAAGCCATACCACAAAGATTTCGCTGAAGAAGAGTCCCCCCAAACCACACAGCACAACGTCAACAGAAGGAACAGGCTCATTAAGGATTCGTTCCTCTGGGTTATGTAAGTAACGGATTCCGTGTTCAATGGGTGGACCAGCCAGCAGGTGGCTATCATCATCGAAAGGAAGGTGGCGTGAGCAGAAAGAGGTTTGAGACGAAGGAGAGTCCTGCGGACGAGATCAAACAACAAGCTGGCGTTGAGGAGATGAATCACAAAATTGACAACATGGTAGCTCCAGGTATTCAGTCCTCCCAAAGCGAAGTTAATGGCCAGCGAGAGACCCATCACGGGACGTGTTCCCTTCCCCCATTTAAAAATCGGATCCCAGGGAGGCCAAAGGTGTCGAATATTCTCATTGGTCACAATCGCTGACATGTCATCAAACAGGAATTCTCCTGAGAAACTATTCCAATAGGCGATCAGTCCAAATAACAAGATTGGGAAAAAGGCGTAGAGAAAATGACGATGCTGAAGCGCTTTGGGAAGATTCTTTGCCTGACGCGAAGAAGGTGGTGGCAGAGAGCTTCTAACTTTACTCTTGGAAGCAGACATTTTGGTGGTTTTGGCCAAGAAATGGCCTACGGCGAAAGAAATGGGGGAACGCCATCACGGCTATCAGGGTCGTAAGAGCCTCCACTCAGGTGACGACGGAACGAGGATTAATGTCCTGTGAAGCGAGGATCTAAGCAGGAGTACTCGGGAGATCGCCTGCTCGTCCAGCTTGGTCCATCACTCGGACAACATCCTGCTTTTGGAACCGCAGTGAGAATTCTTCCAGTCTTTCAACCCGGTTTTCGAGGATCGCAAGCTCTTGGGTTAGACGGATGTTTTTTCGTTGTTGCTGCGTTAGAGAAACAGAAACAGAAAAGGAATACACGTAGATGGCTCCCAATGCCACAAATAAAACCGCTGCGGGATAACTTAAATGAGACCTCATGGCGAAGGTCATGATGAGGCTGGGAAAAAGGCCACAAATGAGCAGTACAAACGCCAATCCCGTCCATAAAATCGCGTGCTTCTCGCTCAAGTCTCGGCCTCTGACCCAGTAAATGGTCAGGAAAAAGACAAAAATGCCACCCAGGAGCATCAATGTTTCAGCGTTCAAAGTGCATCATCTCCTTCATTCTGAGTCGATCGACAACGATTGCCAAAGATACCATCAGCATATACTCCAAAGTCTTAAAACGGCGGATAGAAGAGATGCCTCCCTGGCGCTTGTGCATTCTTACAGGAATCTCCCCGATTCGGAGCTTATTTCGGGCACACCAAAATAGAGAGACCGGCTCAGGGAACTCAGCGGGGTAATTGTCCGCAAATTGTTCCCACACCCGCGGGGCAATACATCGAAAACCACTGGTAGGATCCTTCACCATCACTCCCGAAAGAAGGTAGATGAGCATCGAGCAAAATCGAATCCCAAGCCGGCGCTGAATCGTCGAATGGTAATTGCCTTCCTCCATTTCCAAAAATCGAGATCCAATGCATAAATCGAGTCGCTCGGTTTCACAGGCGGAAACCAGCGGCTCGATGTAACTGGCCTCATGCTGTCCATCCGCGTCAAACTGAATGAGGTAACGATAGCCTCCTCTTTTCCTTGCATAAATGTAGCCCGCTTGGACAGCCACGCCAATCCCCCCATTCGAACCGAGGCTGATGATCTGTACTTCCAATTTGCTCGCCTGCTTCGCTCGCTGAGCACATTCATGGGTCCGATCCGACGAACCGTCATTGACCACGAGGATTTCATAAACGTCGGAAGAAAGGCGCTGCAGGCTCGCCACGGTCTTTTCCAGCGACACCTCTTCATTATATGCAGGGATGACAATCAAATTCTTCATCAGACCTCAACCTTATAATATGGATCGGGCCTCAGCAATCCAAGAGAGAATGAAACCCTCTCATCAACGCACTTGGCTCTATTTTGAGTGCAGCCAAACACACGAAGTTGTGCTCATTCTAATGGAGAATCGGGCTTTTTCCCAGACGGAACTGTTGCCAGCGAGGGCCCTCCAGAGCTCATGCAAACGATTGTACGGCCTGCCGTGAAATGGTATTTTGACGCAGTCGAAGACTGCCGGCTCTATTCTCACCCATAAGGCATCCATGGCACTCGTCTCCATTGTTGTGGTTAATCATAACGGGTCCTCCTTGCTGGAAGACTGCTTACAATCCCTGGGAGGCCAGACCTTCCGGGACTATGACGTCATCCTGGTGGATAATGGTTCGACGGACGATTCCACTACAACGGCGCGGAGAATTTTGCCTGAGATCAAGGTCATTTCTCTCGGGGAAAATGCCGGATGGGCGAAAGCCAACAACATTGGAATTCGTAGCACCCAAAGTGAATATATTCTCGTATTGAACAACGATACAAAGGCCGAGCCTGATTTTCTTTTCGAGTTAGTTCAAAGGCTGGAGTCGGATCCCGAGGCAGGAATGGTGGCTCCCAAGATCCTCAATTTCTATGATCGCCGGCTTATTGACTCGGTGGGCGGCCTCGTGATCTGTCGCGACGGGATTGCGCAAGGTTTCGGCAGAGGTGAAATTGACTCGGGACAACATAACCAGCTCGAGGAGGCCCTCATCCCCAGCGGGTGCGCTGCTCTCTATCGCATGTCGATGTTGAACGAAATCGGCTTGTTTGATGAAAGTTTCTTTGCCTATTGCGAGGATTCGGACCTGGCACTGCGAGGATTGTGGGCAGGATGGAAGGCGTTGGCCGCTCCGCACGCGGTTGTTTATCACAAATATTCGGCAACAGCTGGAAGTTATTCCCCGGCTAAAATGTATTTCGTTGAGCGGAACCATTTCTTTGTCGCCATCCGGAACTTCCCGGCGTGGATGATTCTGCCAATTCCTGTTTGGACCGCCTATCGCTACGCTCTGATGGCCCTCGCCGTCATTACGAAGAAAGGCAAGAGTGCGGCTCTTGAGGGAGTCCGTTGGCAGGATTTATTCGTTGCTTTGCTTCGAGGAACCTGGAGCGCCATGACCGGGGCATGTCCTAGGCTCTCGCGGAGAACAAGCCTTCGCCGCATCACCAGCCGTCAATTTGCACAGAAATTGAAAGAGTATCGACTCCCAATCTCCCAAATGATCTTTAAGCAATGAAGCCTATCGAGGTGGGCTCAACAGCTTGGAGGTTTGCCAAAGATGAAACCCAAAGAGCCCGATGTGGCAATTGTTTAACAATGTCTTAGGACGCATTTCTCCCTTACTGCCCCGCCAAGTGCGCAACCGTTTCTTAGATCTCTCCCAGCTTTGAACGACACATCCGTTCACCGGAACCGTACTTGAGGTCGGTTTCGGGTAGGGACCATGTCCTCTCTCAACCAGCGGAAGAGAGACCAGACTTAAGATTCGTGGGAATTGATACGGATGCAGACGCCCTCTGGTTTTCCCAGACTCATTATGGGTCACTAAATCTGGAATTTCTCGCCCCCCTCTTGAAGACGTCAACCATCAATTGAGTCTGCCCAGAGCACTCGATGCTATTCTTCATCTACCTGGAAGCACGGAGGAGGGGTTATTCAAAGGACGCCATTGATCCCTCAGGGAAAATGATCCAATATTGGCAAATATTATCCCGATTCATCCATACGGCTGGGGTGTCCTCTTGGAGATGGACATCTCGCGAGTTCCTCCCTTCGTCCGAACCGACTAACAACTGAAAAGCACCCTGTTATTTTATTTCGATCTCATCGGTCGGGAAGCTGCGACAAAACTAAGAATGGAGGGAGAGTTGTATTCGAGTCATTAAGAACTAAGTCTCCTCGTTTTTCTCCTAAGACTTGAGCTCCCCTCGAGCTGAAGTTTTTAAGCAGTCTGCTTGAGATATGAACCTTTGTGGCCAAGTCACTCCGCAAGGATGAGCCATGATCTATGAATCTGTAAATATTCCGCTTTGGCATCTTCTTAAGCACATCACCGGGAGAAGAATATTGGACATTGGCTGCGGGACGGGGGCCCTAGGGGAATTGCTTCAAGAAAATGGGAATTCGGTTGATGGGATCAGCTATTCTCCAGAAGAAATTGCCATTGCTGCCTCAAGACTTCACCAGGTATACCTCCTTGACTTAAATGACAAAGATAAAATCCGGACCGAAATCAGAGGAACCTACGACATTCTCCTATTTGCCGAAGTTCTGGAGCATTTGGTCGACCCGGCAGGTACCCTCAAAATGTTCTATCGGAACTTAACTTCTGAGGGGCTTGTTTACATCTCCCTTCCAAACATTGCCTGCTTTTATGTCCGCATCGGGCTTCTGTGCGGCAAATTTGATCCTCTGGAGGAAGGAGGGATTTTGGATAAGACCCATTTGCATCACTACACTTTGAAGACGGCGAAGCAGATGATTCGAGAAGCAGGGCTCCAAATTGAGACCGTCGATTTCATGCCTGGCATTTCTGTGTGGTTATACCAGACTTTCCTTAAGCGGGGAATCGTGCCACCCGGGAAAAAGATGGCCGTGAGAAATGATTTCCAATTTTATGAGAATTATATCTACCCGATCGAACATCTCCTCGGGGGGGTTTGGAAGCGACTGCTTGCCAACGAATTCCAGTTTGTATGTAGAAGATAGGATGGATGGGATGAGCACCAGAAGTCAGCTTTAAAGCTTATGACTTCTTGATTTTGAACATCTCAGGAGTCCTGCCGAGACGAGCAAAATCATGAGACGGAGTGGAGCTAGCACAAACCTCGAGATTCCCCACAACCCGATGCGCAGTGAGGCTTGAATCCGTTGCGGCCATCGACGGGGAAGCAACGTTCCCTCACGTAGCCTTGAAGAAAGGATCGCCAGAAGATAGCTTGGTTTCAGGTAATCGCAATCCAGGTTTTCGTTAAAGACTAATAGCCGTCTTCCGCCGCAGAGAAAAGCAAACCCTTTGGCTTGAGATCGTCCTGCCTCCCGGCACCACAAAGCTGCAACCACATCATACTTGGTTTTTCGGATCCTCCGGCAGAGCTTCACTGCCGCGGCATAATCTCCCCGCCGGGGAAACACCATGACACTTCGCACCGGGAAAGGCTCCTCGTAATGGGAGATTTCCGAAGGAAAACATAACAAGTCAATCTGTGGCGATTGAAAGATGGCTCCCCGAAGAATTTTCATCGCCGTATTCACGTTGGGAGGACTGGACGTGCAAACTAAGAGGACCGTTTCAGACATTCCGGTTTTCCACCACGTCGAGGAACTGAGAACCGAGTACCTTCCAGTCAAGCTGTTCTCGAATCATATTTCTCGCGTTGGCACCCAGCTGAATCCGCAAGGCCGGATCTTGCAGGAGCCGGAGGAGTTGGGCCGTGAACTCCTCGGGGGTTTCGGCCAACAATAAATGCTTCTCTGGAATGGCAGAAAAGCCGGCAATAGCCAGGCGTGTGGCAACCACTGCCATTCCCATGGACAACGCTTCGAGAAGTTTGACTCGCATTCCATTCCCGGAATGGAGTGGCGCCACGAAAATATCTGCCGGATTGTAGACGGTGCGTATATCCGGCTGATACCCCACAAGGCGAATCGTCTGTTGATCTTTCAGTGACAGATCACTTAGAAACCCTGTATTCGCCCCTGCGACGACCATTTGGATCTTGGGGTAGTATGCTTGAAGTCGCGGAAGGATTTCTTGGGCCATGAATTGCACGGCTTCACAATTGGGGGGGTGACGATAGTTTCCGACAAATAACAGTTGTGGAAGTGACGTCGATTCCGTTGGCAGAGCGCGGGGCTGGAAATAATTACTGTCAACGCCAATCGGGATCCACTTCAGCTTGGACGGGGGCAGGTAGGAACTCAGTACGCTCCTATCCTGTTCGGTCATGCAGACCACCCGGTCAAATTGGCGGCAAGTTTGAATTTCATAGCGATATTGGGACAACCACTCCATATACTTCCTGAATTTGGGGATTACTCGGGACTCGGCTCGAACCTCATTCCAGGCATTGTCAAAGTGGACTTCATGTTCGGTCAGGATCTTAAAAGCCGGCCCCTGAAGCGGGACATGCTGCCCCATTTGAAGATACTCCGCCTGCACGACGTCGAAGCGAGTTTTCTCAAAGGCTTGGAGAACCGCGGTTTTCAGCTCCCTGGAGGCATATTCCCAATGCTCCCTGGGTTTCGACAACAGAAGATCCCGGGCAGGCAACGGGCGTCGCAGCACCGTTTTTACATGAACTCCAAGCTTTTCGATTTCACCTACCTGGTCCAGCTCTTCTTCCTGTTCGATGAAGGATACCAAGAATATCCGATGCCTTTCAGCCAGGATACGGAGGTTGTGAAACATCCGGGTACCTCCCCCGTGGAGCCCAAGCACAGGGAGATGCGCCGAGAGAAATAGGATATTGAGTGGAGTCATGAACGGTATTTCCCCGTATCTCCGGATCCCAAGGAGAACGCTGCCATGATGATCCAGTGCCTCTTTTGCGTAAACCAAAGCAACGGCCTCATGCCCTCATGCATAAGGATCGTCCGCTGTTGAAGAGGAAATGGCCCGTACCGGTTATAGCCTTTCTCCGGGGGGATGAGGGCAAACATGGGTTCCTTCTCCTTAGACCAGCCGCAGGGAGGTTACGATCACTCCCAGTTCGCGTTGATCGTTCCCCATTCCTGATCGGGCAGGACAAAAACTCTGGCGTAAACACAGCTTAAAGGATTGTGCGCCCGGGTGGTGGATGGTGAGTGGGATGGTGAAGGCGATCTGCCCCGAGTGGCTCAACCTGGCCTTGTAAATCCTCTTGCCATTGTGGTAGAGCTCCATCTCCTGGCACCCGTCGGGGAAACGTTTGATATCCGGCATCATCCCTTGAATTTCAAGGTTTCTTTCCCCTCCGAGGGAGAATAAAAAGAAACCACATTGCGATGTGGTCCAGCGGAAGTTTTTCTCACCGTCACTCTCCATGTCATGCCAGCCTTCGCCAAGTTGCCCCGTAAAATCGGCTTGGGCAAAATCAATAAAGCGTTTCCCTTGTCTTGGCACCCTTTTCGCGGTTTCTTGAAAAATCTCCGGGTCGTCCAGAACATAAGATCTTCGTTTTCGCTGACGTTTATACATGGCTTCCGGCAGCTGGATGAAGGCTCGAAAGAAGGCTTTAATTTCAAAGAGAACGCTCGTCTGAGCAAGTAATTTCGCCTGTATGATCGGGAGTAAGAAAAGGTGCTGCAGGCTCCACGGGAGAAATGTGATGTTCTTCCAAATAAAAAGATATTGATTCTTGCGAATCGTATTATCGACGTAGTTGTCTCCGAATTTGAGCTTATTGGTACCCCGGTGGCGGTGCACAACTACACTGTCAACGGCCAACATGCTCTTCCAGCCGCGTTTCCAGGCTTGATAAGACAAATCCGTGTCCTCAAGATAAAACGGGTCATACATCCGATCCAGCCCACCCATGGATTGTACTTTCCTTTTGTCGAACGCGCAGGACCCTCCTCCTCCCCAAAAGATCGGAACGAGCTTTTCATCAACATCCGAGGAAAGAATTTGATCATGGTAGGGCTCCAGGAACCCCCAGATCCAGCGAGCCCGTGTCTTGCCGGTTTCTTCACGCCGTCGCTCCTTGTCCTGAAAGAAAACCTGGCACGACACCGAAAAAACCTCTTCCTTGTCAAAACCCTCAAGAAGAGGCTTGATAAAGTTCGGGTCCACTTGCATGTCATTGTTTAAGAAAATGACAATATCATTCTTTGCCGCCTTGATCCCTGCGTTGTTCCCCCCGGTATAGCGCATATTGGTAGGCAGTAACACCAGCCGCACTTCGGGGAAATGGGCCTTGAGAAAACTGACGCTGTCGTCGGTGCTTCCATTGTCCACGACCAGAATTTCATGGTCTCTGCCGTCCTCTCTGACTGCGGCAACGACGGAAGGCAAAAATTCTTCGAGCAAATGCCTGCCCTCCCAATTCAGGACAACGATACTTGCCTTGGTCAGATCCAGGTTCCCCGGACGGGAGTTTTCCGAGTGGGGGAAGAGCGGAGTTAGAATCAGGTAGACGAGGTCGGACAAAAGGAGACACACGCCCACTAGAAAATCGAAGGGAAGAAAGATCAGAACGGTGGAAAGGGAAAGCCAAAAACGTAGACGGAATAATCTGGTAAGGACGTTCATCGGGGTGAGGGGAAATCAAGTCTGGAGCCGGCCGAAGTAAAACTCACTCCGGGAAAACTTAGCGACTGAAGCGAAATTTTACCAAAGTCCAAATGGCTGAGAATCCATCCCTCCACGTAATTTTTTTCCCTTGGGAAAAACTTCTTCCGGCATAGGAAATCGGAACCTCAATGATTCGGAATCCGCGTTTGAGCAATTTGGCTGTAATTTCAGGTTCGAAGTTGAAACGGTTGGAATCGATCCTGATGCTTTGGATCGTTTCCCGGGGGAAGACCTTATAACAGGTCTCCATGTCGGTGATGGAGGTTCGGTAAAGGATATTCGTCACGAGCGTGAGAAATTGATTTCCCAGATCGTGAAGCGACATCATGTTCTTCCGGGTCCCGCTGAATCGGGATCCGTAGACGACGTCCGCCTGCCTGTCCAGCAAAGGCTGAAGCAGCTTGGGATATTCGTGCGGGTCATACTCAAGATCCGCATCCTGAATGATGACGTAATCTCCGGCGGCATGCTGGAACCCGGTTCGGAGAGCGGCCCCCTTCCCCATATTCCGCTCGTGATACAGAACCCGATCCCCTTCCGCCTCCAGTTGCCTCAACAGATCCCGCGTTCCATCCGTTGAATAGTCATCGACAAGAATGATTTCCTTGTTCAGCGGCACTTTTCGGACTTGATTGACGATCTCCAGCAAGGTGGATCGCTCGTTGTAGACCGGAATGATCACACTTAGCTTCACGCGTCGACGCCATCCTTAGAGATTGTGGGTTGCAGATCTTCCCAACAAGTATTCCTGCAGGGCATCCTTCCAGGATTTCATATCATCCATTCCCCGACGATGCAGTTGGGCATTCTCCAACACAGAATAGGCGGGACGTTTGGCTGGAGACTTAAATTCCGCGGAAGTCGTCGGTGACAGAATGGCTTGGATCGCCGCCAATTCGAAGATAGCCGCAGCAAATTCATACCAGGAACACCCCCCCTGAGCGGTGATATGGTAGAGCCCGTAATGCTCCGTTTGTATCAGCTCCGCTACTTTTCGGGCCAGCTCCCGAGTACTGGTTGGCGTCAAGACTTGGTCGTGAACAACGCGGATCGATTCCTGATTCTTCGCCTTTTTCAGCATCGTTTCCACAAAGTTGCCGCCCTTGCCACTGCTTCCTGCATACCCATACAAGCCGCAGGTGCGGATCACAAAGCTCTTGGGCCACAAATAGCGAACGATTTTTTCACCTGCCAGCTTGGATACGCCATAGGCATTGACGGGGTTCGTTTCATCCTGCTCCGTGAGCGGCCGGCGAAGATTACCCTCGAATACATAGTCTGTGCTGAAATGCACCAGGGTGGCTCCTACGGCTTGAGCGGCGAGGCACAAATTCTTCACACCTACGGCATTTACTTCGAAGGCAGTCAGCACCTCTGACTCGCAAACATCCACCTTGTGGAACGCCGAGGTATTCAGGATGACGTCAGGCCTTGATTCCTGGACCTTGGAGAGAACTCGCTCCGCCGTTGTCACATCCAGAGCGGCATGGGTCACCGGAATAACCTCATGCGATTTTAGGGTGACTGCCAAATCGGAGCCCAGTTGTCCATTCGCACCAATGAGCAGAACTTTCAATGGTCCGCCCCTTGCATTCTTCGCATTGGGCTGCCGCCCACAGGGGAGGCAGACAGCTCCGGGGACACATCAAAGACCGAGCCAGTCACCTGAATGATCTTGTCGGCTTCTTCCAGGAGTTTCATCCAGGCGATGTTGTTGTAGCGGGGGTTGTCAAAATCGGTATAACGGTAGCGGGATATATTCTCAACCATATCTTTGACTGCCTCTTCAACCGAGACCGCAGGTTTGAAGTCCAGGGCACGTTCCAATTTTTTCCCGGAAACACGATAGCTCCGGACGCCATGGTAACGATAATCGGGCTTGAGTTCAGCCTTCACGCCCACCTCGCGCAGGGCTTCGATCACTCGCAAAGCCAATTCCGAGATGCGGAAATTTCCGTAAACCACGTTAAAAATCTGGCCCTTCACCTTCCCTTCCTCGGCTTCCAGGCAAGTGATGTAGGCACGGGCGGCGTCTCTCACGTCCACCAGGGGCCGCCACATTTCCCCCCCATAGTGGGTGGTGAGATGACCTTTTGAAAGAACATCTTTCAGAAAGGTGTTCACAACCAGGTCATAACGCATTCTCGGGGAGAAACCATAGATCGTCCCTTTACGAAGAATGACGGGCGAAAACTCCGCATCGGTCATGGCGAGGAGGATCCGTTCGGCCTGATATTTGGAACTGGAATAGGCCGCTTTCGGATTCACGGGCACTTCCTCGTCCAGAAGAATGTCCTTTTCATCGTTTCCGATACCAACGTCATAAATGGAACAGGAAGAAGCAAAGATGAAGCGCCGGATCCCACGCTTCTTGCATAATTTCGCAAGATGCTCGGTGGCCAGGGTATTCATTTCGTAATTGGCTTTGGGATTGTATTCGGCGGTCGGATCATTGGAGAGTCCGCTCAAGTTGATGACGGCATCCACTCCATCCAGGACGGAAGTATCCATGGTGCGGATATCGCCCGCCACCAGTTTGATCCTTTCCACCACTTCACGAATCCCTTGATCCCCATAATACAGGCGGTCAAAAACTTTCACGGCATATCCACGCTCTAACAATTCGCGGACCAGCACGGAACCTACATAGCCTGCCCCACCAACCACTAAGATCATTGAAATCCTCCGCAGAAGAGTTGGACTGCTGTCCTCATCACCGTTTTGCGTCCTGTCAGCAATGCATCCGGGGAGAAATCACTCCAAATTCGATTCCGACTTCAACGGATTGCAGGCCCCCAAAACCTTTTATGATGGCACAAATTACATCAAGAATCGACCCGAGAATACTCTCTCCCGAGGGCTCGTTCCTTTCTTAAATCTTTGGGACAAGCCCGAAGGCCTTGCTCAATCGGTAGAGTCTTGATTGTCTGACCCTTTCCAACTTCGCCTGGCAAAGATCCAGTTCTTGATTCAAGCGCAATGCCCAAGCCGTTCGCTCGTCAAATTCTTTCTGAAGCAGCGAGATTCGTTCGTCCTTCTGCTGGAGCTCTTCATTCAACTGCTGCGCCCAGGCCGTTCGCTCCAGCAGTTCCTGCTGCAACAAATTGGTTTGGTTTTGGAAATCTTTCAATTCAAGTTCCAACCGTCGCGCCCAGTCGGACCGTTCATCGATCCGTTTATAAAGCTCGTCGTTTTCCGCCCGCAGTTTCAGGACGGCCTGATCCAGCTCCTTCAAACGAGCCTCCAGCGCTCCGATCCATCTTTCCTTTTCCCGGAGAAGATTGGCTGTGGAAGGCACATAGAGCAATTCTTTGTAGGGCGGGATAGTTCCCGATTTCTTGGCACAGACCGCGAGGAAAAAGTTGGAATGAGCTTTCAAATCAGGATTAGCCTCTGGAAGCTGGATACTTACCGCGGCCGGGGATTTCCCGCTCCCCAGAAAGATCGCTGGCACATGATTCTGGAAACAGATTTCGACTTCCTCAAAGCGTTGCTTCAGGAAGGCCGAGAATTCTTCGTAGTCAAATTCCTTGGTGTGGAACGGATTCACTTCCTGCCGCTCTTCCGTGTAGTAACGCCGGTTCGGAGTCGAGATCAAAAGGATTCCGTTCGGGCTCAAGACGCGGGAGATCTCCTCCAATAAGGATGACTGTTCCGAGACATGCTCCACAACTTCGAAGCAGATCACGAGGTCCAAGCTTGCCGAACGCACCGGTAAGCAACTGCCAAGTGCCGCCACAAATTGAATTCCAGACTGGAAATAATGATGGCGGGCATAGCCAATGGCTTCCTCGGAAATATCGATCGCCAGCACACTTTGGGCAACTTGGGCCAGGATCGCTGCGCCATACCCCGTGCCGCATCCCAAGTCGAGTACTTGGCGTCCGGCTGCAAAGTTATTGGCGAACGCATATCGAGACAAGTGTTCGTTCATCAGATCAGGTTCAACTTTGCCGGGCACGACGCGTTCGCCAGTAAACTCCATACACCAACCCTCATCCCGCTTAAATCACGGGTGCTCCGATGATACTTGGATTAGTTCAATGCCGCAGTCGCACCGCATGTATCCATAGACCGGCTTCCGCTGCTTAATCGTTAAGAGCGTTGCATTATCGATCCAATCGCACATCACATATTCTTCGTGGGTCCCGTTGGCCACCGCCACTGAGAAATAGTAGTTCCCGGGATGAAGAGGAGGGACCTTAATGTGAAAATCAAGAGTGAAGATCTGTAAAGGTTCCGCCGAAGGCAAAACAACCCCTTCGGCAGAGGAATTAATGCCCGCGATATCTTCTCCCAGACGATTTCGCAAAAGAAACCCAACGATCGGATGAGCCACCGTACGAAGAAATTTAACGGAGATTCTGATTGTCAGTGGATCCTCATGCGTCAGACTCTCGCATGGTGCACCTCGCAAATCCAGGAGCCGGACGCCAAGAATCTCCGCCTGTCCATTTCCCCAACGTCGATCGATGTTGGGCAGAGTTCTAACGATCAGTTCCGGAGATCCCAGCGGCACGGCAGCAGGAACCACAGCATTCGGCTCCGGAGTCTGACTGGCATAGGGATCCTTCCGGCGTGTCATTTCGGCCAGGTAGTGACTCACGACTTCATCAGGCTCTCCCAACTCCCTAACCTTTCCATGTTCCAGCCAAACTGCCGATTCGCACAAATTCTTGACGGCGGCCACATCGTGAGAAACAAAGAGGACGGTCTTCCCTTCATCCCGCATCTGGCGAATCTTGCGTATACAGCGCTGTTGAAAATACACATCCCCCACTGCCAGCGACTCATCCACCAGCAGGATTTCCGGGTCGACGTGAATGGCTACGGCAAAGGCAAGGCGGACATACATCCCACTGGAATAAGTCTTTACCGGCTTTTGGATGAAGTCGCCAATTTCGGCAAACCGCTCGATTTCAGGGAACCGTTCCTCGATTTCTGGAGTTGAAAGACCCATCACGGCGGCATTCAAGAAGACATTTTCCCGCCCGGAGAACTCCGGATTAAAACCGGCTCCCAGTTCCAACAAGGCGGCAACCCTCCCGCTCAGCTGGACACCACCGGAGGTGGGTTGCAGTGTCCCTGCAATAATTTGCAACAAGGTACTTTTTCCAGAACCGTTTTCTCCAATCACCCCGAAGGTGCTGCCTTTTCTTACCTTGAAGGTAACGTCCGAAAGAGCCCAAAAATCCGTGTGATATTGTTTTCGCCTGAAAAGCAGTTCTTTCAGTCGGTCGGCCGGTTTGGCATAAATCTTATAGTTTTTGAAAATTCTTTCGACCGTGACGGCATCCATCACAACACGTCCGCAAAGGTTCGCTTGGTATGTTTGAAGAAGAGACCCCCTCCGATGAAGGCCAGCATGGCAATGACATAAAGCAGCAGCAAAGATCGGAGATGGGGTATTTCGTGATTCAATAGGCAGTTGCGATAGGCCGTCACCACTGTTGCCAATGGGTTCAGCTGCATGAGGACTCTCAATTTCTCAGGCAACGCTTGCTCATCAAAGAAGATGGGGGTAAACCAAAACCAAAAAGTCAGAACCACCGCCAACACCTGAGCCGTATCTCTCAGGAAAACCTGCACACTGGCCACAATCCAACCCAACCCGAGGGCGAACAACGAAAGGGCCAAAAGGTAGATGGGAATCAAAACGATGAGCCAGCTCATTTTCTGCCAGGAAAACACGCTTACCGCCAAAAAGATCCCCAATCCAATCAAGTGGTTAATCAGATTGGCAATTAATACCGAAACTGGCAGGATCTCTGACGGGAAGAGGGTTTTCGTTATGAGATTGGCGTGATCCACCAGAATATTGCTGGATCGGGTCAGGGTTTCCTGAAAAACCAGCCAGGGCAGAATCCCGCAAAACAAATAAATAGCAAAACTCGTGGTTCCCGCTTCGGGACCCAAGGTTCGTTTCATCACAATGGAGAACACAAAGGTGTAGCTGGCCAGCAAGACCAGGGGATGAATGACGGACCAAAAGAACCCCATCACCGATCCCACATAGCGACTTTTGAGATCGCGGACCACCAGGCTTTTGATCAACCCGCGATGCTGGATCAATTTTCGAACGAAATTAACGCCAGTTTGCAGATAAGTCACGGAGGGCATGAAACGCGTTGGAGGGTACCGTCTCTTCATGCATTGGGAGCAAGACAAGCGCGCAGGGGTAGACCAGACTCTTTATAAGACTGCAACCTCGCTGCTGACGCAACCCTACCTGAAATTCATTAGGCCTTTGTCGTTTTGAACAATGGGCGGCTCTTTCCCTTCAGCTATGGCAGAGCCCCTTCCCGGCCAGCGCCAGAAAGTATAAGGAGTTGCGGAAAGAGGAGTCAACTGCTAATCCTCACGGAAAGGCCAAGATGACCCGTCGAAGAGTTCTCCAGGATCGGAGGGAGCTAGTTGGGATACTTCACGCCATTCATTACGTGAATCGGGAATCCTGACTGTTGAGGCTGCTCCTCCTGAGCCCTTGGCCAAGCCGGGGCAACGACCGAGAAATACCACCCTTCAAGGGAGCTGAGAAACGGCATGCCCTGTACCACGTCTGAGATCGATCAGGCGACGTCTTTTTCACCCGTTCGAATGTTGTACCCCTGTTCGACCGGGAGAACAAAGATACGGCCGTCTCCAATCTCCCCGGTGCGCGCCGTTTCAATGACCACCTTGACGACTTCTTCCACAAGATCGTCGGTCAAGACCATTTCGATCATCATCTTGGGCAACAGCGTGACACTATATTCCCGCCCCCGGTAGATGGCCTTATGCCCTTTTTGCCTGCCGTGTCCGCGCACTTCCGTGACAGTCATTCCCGAAACATTAAGCTTGCCGAGGGCTTCCCGAACTTCCTCCAATTTGTTGGGCCGAATGATGCACTTCACGAGTCTCATGGAGTTCCCCTTTTCGTGAGAGTATAGAATTTGAATGCAATAATGGGTATAGCAAAGTCGCTTTGCGAACGGATTTGGCACACCCCCGTGATCGCCGTGAATTCAAACTGGCACTGCTGTCGTGGGGTCATCTCCTACGTCGGGGGAGCATCCAAGGTACTGATCAAAGCAGAGGATAGGCTCTGCTCCACGCTCTGGCTTAGTTTATGGCCGCCTTGGGTCAGGTAAAACACGTCAATGGCCCGATTGCCTTCCGTGGAAATGAGCGCTACTTCAATATTACAACTGTTCTGGGCCAGCGTCCGTGCGATGGTCGAGAGCAGGCCGTAGCGATCCCGCGTGACGATTTCGACAATCGTGTACTTCTCCGATGAGTGATCGTCAAAATTGATAAACGTGGCAACTGAACCCTTGTGTTTACGCTGGAAGAGAATACTACTTTCCCTTCGCCTGAGCAACTGAGATAAACTCTCTTCCCCGCGCAGAACCCGCTGCAAGGTGGACCGGAAATTTTCGACTTCACTTTTATTCAGCTTGAAGGTCTGCAGCTCATCTTCAAACTCAATGATGTCCAGGATCATCCCCCCTGTATTGGAAAAAGCCTGTCCCCTCAAAATATTCATCCCGAAATAAGAAAGCACCCCGGTTAAATCGGCAAACAGAAAGGGACGGTCAAATGCCATGAGACTCAGTTCGTACGTGGTTCGGTAACGCGCCAGCTTGAAAGCCACATCATTCGGAGTTCTTAACTTTTCCGAAAGGCGAAAATGCTCGGCGATTTTCTTTTTGGGTGTAAATCGCAAGTAACGACTCGGAAATCCCTCCAGAAACATTTGGAGTTTCCCGCCGAAGGATTCCGCAGAGGCTCCGAGTTCTGTAGCGACTTGTTGGGTGAGACCACTATCTGTCTGGGTGCGCCAACGATCATCGGCGAATTGGCGGGTCAACTGGGCTTCGGTTTCGACATAGAGTTGCCAAAGCAAGTCTGACTTCCACGGAGTCAACGCCTCCGGGCTCACGGCCTTAATGTCGGCATAGGTCACCAGGCAAAGCATTCTCAGGTTCTCTTGCGAGCCCACGAAATCCGCAAAGCGTTTGATGACTGCCTCATCGGTAATGTCTCTCCGCTGGAAGGTCACCGACATTTCAAGATGATGCTTCACCAGGAATTGAATGGTGCTCGCCTCCTCCTCACTCAACTGGAGGCGAAGTATGATCGCGTCAAGGGCCCGCAAGCTGTTGTCGCAATGGTTGCCTGGATCGGCTTTCCCGACGTCATGAAACAGCATGGAAAATAAAACCAAATCAGGCCGGGGCAGAGACTTGAGAGTTTCGGCAAAGCGTTTCTCCTTGGGTTTGCGCGTATGGTAGAGATCTTCCAGGTTCTTGATGGTCAGCAACGAATGCTCATCGACCGTATATTTGTGAAAAAAATCCTGAATGACGTGACACCGGATTCTGTCAAATTCCGGGAATATAGCGCCCAATAATCCAATTTCATGCATCAACACCAAGGCTTGATAAATGCCCCGGGGCTGCTTCAACAATTTCAAAAAGAGATCGCGAATCTCTGTTGACCTCCGGACCTCGTCGTTGAATAAAGGGAGGTGTTTCTTGATCTGGTCCAAGGCCTGTTCACTGACTGGAATCTGGTACTTGGCCGATCGGGAAAAGAGCTTCAACATGTTCGCGGGATGATCGACGAGGACGGCCTCGTTGGGAAACCCCAGCGCACCGCGTCGAACGACTGTTGTGCTCCAGCGGTGTGCATGCAACCCGCCCGCCGCCTTTCGCATGGGAGGAAATGCGCGGCGGATCATCGACTCCCTAAATCCATAAATGGTTTTAGCCCGCAGAAAATAATCTTTCATCAGCCGCTCAACCGCCAGACTGCCATCCCCCTCATAACCCAGGAGCCCTGCCATTTCCACTTGCAAGTCATGAGACAGCACATTTCGATTCCGGCCGGTGATAAAGTGGAGATGGTTGCGAACCAGTAAAAGGAATTGTTGGGCCTCCACGACTCCTGACAACTCCTCTTTTCGCAGCAACTCATGCTCGGGGTATTGTTCCAGATCTTCGAGGTGATAGAGAATTTTCCCGATCCAACGGGTCAATTGAAAGTCCCGAAGGCCTCCGGGGGCATCTTTGATGTCCGGCTCAAGCTGGTAAATTGTGTCGTTGAAGCGTTTGTGCCGCTCTTCGTTGGCACTGACCAGGGCCTTCAAGAATTCTTTCCTGCGCTTGGCGAAAACGCGGGGAAGTTCCTGGCTTTTGAAATCCTCAAAAATCGAGTATTCTCCCGTGACGAAGCGGATGTCCAGGAGGGCGGTGGCCAATTCCAGATTTCGCGCCTCAAATTCATAATGTCCTTGCTGTAAGACGTGTTGTCCGATGTTCAATCCCAGGTCCCAGAGAGGATGAAGAAAGGTTCGCAGAAAGAGTTCGTCCCCCGAGACCAAGGACCCCGCGAAAAGCAAAATGAGGTCCACGTCAGAGTGCGGATGCAGTTCATGACGGCCAAAGCCGCCTGTCGCAAGTAAAGCCACCTTACTCCCGCTTGCCTCCAAGGCAGGGAGCGCAGTTTGAAACGCTTCCAGAACGACCTTCTCAACGAGCTTGGTGACAGCGTTGAGAACCGGGCTCGCCTCTCGGGAATTCATGAGGCTCCGCTTAATGCGGTCTAACTCTTGATCGTATTGTTCGCGTTTCATAGCTGGAACCAACACTGCTTTTTAGCCGACTTAATCAGAATATGCAAGAACGATAGCAATCGGGAAACGGGCCTTGAACCAAAGGCTGTTGCCGATGTTGACAATCTTCCCGGGAAAGAGGAGATTTTCTGAGTAGAGTTTCATCGTAGCGTGGTTTAATGCGGAAGGAGATAAAGACATGAAGGCGGTTCGAATTCATGAACTCGGGGGCCCCGAAGTATTGTCCTTTGAAGAGACTCCCTTGGGGGAGCCGGGAAAGGGCCAGGCGGCCATTCAACTCCGTGCCATTGGAGTCAATTTTATTGATATTTACCATCGAACGGGAGTGTATAAGATTCCCCTTCCCTTTACTCCGGGGATGGAGGCCGCTGGCGTTGTGGAGTCCGTGGGCCCTGGCGTCACCGACGTAAAACCGGGGGATCGTGTGGGTTATGCGATGGCCATGGGTTCTTATGCGGAACGGGCCCTGGTCCCTTCCTGGCAGCTCGTGAAACTTCCAGAAGAAATCGGATTTGAAACGGCAGCGGCCGCCTTGCTTCAGGGGATGACTGCCCATTACCTTACACAGACGACCTACCCCATTCAGAAAGGCGATACCATCCTTCTTCATGCCGCGGCGGGTGGAGCTGGTCTGTTGATCATCCAAATGGCCAAACAAAGAGGGGCTCGAGTCATTGGTACAGTTTCCTCAAAGAAAAAGCTGATTTGGCACGGGAAGCCGGAATTGACGAAACCATCCTGTACACCGAAGTTGATTTCGAAAGTGAAGTCAAGAAACTCACCGATGGGAAGGGCGTGGCGGTTGTCTATGATTCCGTCGGCAAGACCACTTTCGAGAAGAGCCTGAATTGTTTACGCCCAAGAGGTATGCTGGTTCTCTTCGGTCAATCGAGTGGTGTGGTCTCACCAGTAGACCCGGGGATATTGGCATCCAAAGGCTCTCTCTTCTTGACTCGACCGTCCTTGGGCCACTACACCCTAAACCATGAGGAGCTCTTATGGCGGGCGGGCGATATCTTTAATTGGATTGCCTCCCAGAAATTGAAAATCCGAATTGCCAAGACCTTTCCTCTCTCCGGCTGCGCAGAGGCGCAGCGTTTCCTGGAATCGCGGCAATCCACCGGTAAAATACTCCTAATCCCCTAGGTCTCAGGCTTTCCCACATGGGCTGGCCACCCCCCCAAAAGGAAACGAAGCAAAGAGATTCCATGCCAATGCCTGGCAATCATTCACAAACTCCAGGGATCGCTGCGATTGGCTGAGAACCGGATTGACGGGTAGAATTCTCCCCCCATCGCCGCTTAGGGTTGAAAAAAACCGGGTCGACCCCACTCTCGCTCGGAGATAAAAGCAGTTCCACCACTCCGCTACCATCGTCTGATGTTTTAAAATGTGTTATATTCTGAATCCTTGGTCCTCTCGAAAAAGATTTTCCTAAAGACTCGAAGCATTAGGTCGAATAACTAGAACGAGTTAAGTGAAGATTCTCTTGATATATCACCAGCCTGAAACGCTGGCAATTTTGGAAGAATTTGCGGAGGCCGGGAAACACACCCTTGTCTTCAAGGGTGGTGTTGAAGAAGTTCTGTCCTCACCTGATAATCTAACCAGTGATCTTGTGCTGATTGAGTTAGGAAATTCTACCCCTGTGATCAAACAGTTGCTCCAGAGCAGGAAAACACCCCCTCCTCCCACCCTCTTTCTCGGCAAGGGAACAGATGAGGAAATATCTCTCGCCTTTGATAGCGGGGCTTATTCATTCCTGCAGACTCCTCTGCATCCAAAGCTCCTGCAGATGTCCGTTCAGTCCATTCTGGACAGAATTCAGCTTGAGAAGAGCATCTTAGTGGTAGAAGACGAAAAAACCAAGGTTCAGCAAGAGCTCGACGGCTCGGTCGAAAGACAGCGAGAGGCTATTGCCGAGCGCGAGCTGACCTATCGCGAATTGCTCCTCGCCTATTCCCGGTTGCAGGAGCTGAATCAGTTGAAGAACAACTTTCTCGCCAAAGCGACGCACGAGCTCAGGACGCCGGTGACCGTCATCAAAGGCTATCATCGAATCCTGCTTGACGAACGCCTGGGGGAACTTCTCCCCCAACAGAAAGAGGTCCTTCTTGAATCCGAGCAGAGTTGCGCCCGGCTGATCAGGATTGTCAACTCCCTGCTCGATTTTTCCCGGATCGAAGCGGGAAAGCTGGAGCTCATCTATCAGGAATATGATCTCACCTCAAATGTCAAGCTGGTCATGAGCCAAATCAAGGAAAGCGCCGACAAAAAAGATTTGCAGGTACGGGTCAAGATTGAGAAGCATGTGCCGAAGCTTAGTTGCGATCGAGACAAAATGAATCAGGTCCTTGCAAACTTGTTGGATAACGCGGTCAAGTTCACGCCCCCAGGCGGACGCATTTCCGTCATGGCCAGCCCCTATTACTGGGACCGCAGGAGCCTTCCCCATCAACGGCGGGGAACCCCGTCCTCCCGGCCAGCAGAGACGGCAGAGCCCCCGGCAGGCGAAGGCATGGCGAACAATTCTGTCCTCATTGAAGTCTGTGATACGGGATGCGGAATTTCGGCCGAACACCAAAGGGAGATCTTTGAGGAATTTACCCAAATTCCTTCCCAGCTGTCACAACGCTCAGGACTGGGATTGGGATTGGCCATTTCCCGTCGGATCATTGAGGCCCATGGAGGAAAAATCTGGGTGGAGAGTGAAATAGGCCAGGGGAGCCGTTTTGCGCTAATCCTGCCTGTAAGCCCAGTTGAGGCCAGCGGGGGAAGACGAGACATTGATTAGCGGTCATTAAGCGTTGGAATCAGGGTTATGAACGAAATCACTTCAATCTTGGTAGTAGATGATGAAGAGGGAATCAGGAACTATCTGCGAACCCTCCTAAAACTCAAAGGCTACGAAGTCACCACCGTTTCCAGTGGAAACGAGGCGATCGAGTATTTCAGCTCAAATCCTCCGCCATCGCTGGTCTTGATGGACATTTTGATGCCTAATATCGATGGGATCGAGACCTTAAAGCGGCTGCGCAAGTCGGACAAGGAATTGCCCGTCATTATGCTGTCCTGCATCGGCGAAACCCGCACCATTGTTGAGGCGATGCGCTCTGGAGCCACCGATTACCTCAATAAGCCGTTTGAAGAAGCTGAGTTGGAAATTGCAATCCTGAAAGCCTTGGATCGCAAGAAGCTGGTCGAAGAAAACAAGATTTTGCGCGAGCAGAATGAACAGCTGACTGAAGAATACCGCTTCGTCGCCTCGAATCCCAAGATGGTGCGAATCCGCGAGCTGATTACCCAAATCGCCGACACCGATGTCACAGTGTTCATTCAGGGGGAAAGCGGTGTGGGAAAAGAAATTGTGGCGCGAGAAATTCATCGCGGGTCGCCACGGCGGGATAAACCCTTTGTCAAAGTCAACTGCGCCGCCCTCCCATCAGAACTCTTGGAGAGCGAACTGTTCGGTTATGAAAGGGGCGCCTTTACCGGCGCGTTTCGCCTCAAGCAGGGAAAATTTGAACTGGCCAATTATGGGACCTTGTTCTTGGATGAGATCGGGGACATGGCACCCGTCCTGCAAGCCAAATTGCTGCATGTCCTGCAGGATAGTGAATATTCAAGACTCGGCGGAAAGAAAAACGTGGTGATTGACGTCCGTATTCTGGCTGCCACCAATCAGAATCTGGAACAGGCCATGCAGGAAGGACGATTCCGGGAAGATCTCTATTATCGGCTGAATGTCGTGAATATTTCGATCCCGCCGTTGCGTGAACGAAAAGAGGAGATCCCCGTCCTCTGCGAACATTTCCTGCACAAGCATCACCGGAAATATAATGCGGGAAGCCAGCCTCTATCTCAAAGCCTCACTGCCCATTTGCTTGAATATGACTGGCCGGGAAATATTCGTGAGCTTGAAAATGTGATGAAGCGTTTTGTCATTTTCGGAAATGAACAGCAAATCATTGATGAGTTGATCCAGAAGACTGAAAGCCGCCGAAGAGCGGACAAAGTTGCCTTCGAGAAACCCGCTATCGAAATCGTCAACGAAGAAACAGCCCCAGGCATGAACCTCAAGAACATGAGCCGGAGCCTCACCTCATCCGCTGAGAAAGAAGTAATTTTGCGCGCTTTGCAACAGACCCAGTGGAACCGAAAGCAGGCGGCCACGATGCTGAATGTAAGCTATAAAACTCTGCTCAATAAGATTCGAAAATTGGATATCAAGTAATCCGATACTCCTTCCAATCAATAGCCAAGTAAATTCGACGGCCCCTCCTCTTCGTCTCCAGCCATCTCCTGTATCGGGACCTCTCCCCAGTGTTTTCAAGGCGCAGGAATCCGCATGATCCTCCGGCCTTCACGACAGAATCGGCTATTTAAGCACTAATTGGAGAAGAGAGATCAGACTTGCGGCGGTGAAAGGTTTCGGCAGAAAAAGGACGCATCCCGAGGAGAAGCTCTTCTTAATCATGTCGGTTTCTTTGCTGGCAGTCACCATGATAATCGGGATGTCTTTAAAGCTTGGATTACTTTTGACCGCTTGGGCAAAAGTATTCCCGTCCATCTCCGGCATCAAGGCGTCTGTAATAATGGCATCAAATTTTTCTTGCTTCAGGAGCTCCACCGCCAATGCCCCATTGAGCGCAGTGGAGACTTTGAATTCTTTTTGTGTCAAGATGGTTTTGACTAGCGTCAAAATATTTTGGTCGTCGTCGACTACCAGAATGTGCTTTTGACTCATACACCTTGGATCCTTTGAGATGCCGCGGGCACGAATACTGTTTGCAGCCATTCTATGTCGCGCTCAGGGAAAATCAAGCGAAACCTTTTGGACTCTCGGCTCACCACCGAGGTAAGCTTTCCGCAAAAGATGCCATAATGGTCACTGGCGATGCTTTTCCCCTGGAAGGAGCAACCCTCAACGGCCGGCAGCTTCTTCCCCATTCAGCCTCAACCCATACGACGATGGAGTATTCTTTTTGCCCAAAATGCGGCGGAACACTGGAGCTGGTGGTCGTCAAACCGTTCGAACCGCCACGAATGGTTTGTATCCGCTGCCAGTTCGTTTTTTTCCAGGATCCCAAAGTAGCCGCCTGCTGTATTGTTCACATCGATCAGAAAATCATTTTACTCCGCCGCGCCATCCATCCCGGGTATGGGAAATGGGTTTTCCCCGGGGGCTATGTAGATCGCGGTGAAACGGTAACGGCTGCCGCCATTCGCGAAGCTCGGGAAGAAGTCAATCTCGAGGTCCAGCTCGTTTCATTGCTCGGGGTTTATTCCTACCCCCAGAGCCCCGTTATCATCATTGTTTACGTCGCCGAGATGAAAGGCGGAACCCTCCTCGCTTCCGATGAGACACTCGAGGTAAGCGCTTTCGCTCCTCGAGAAATTCCTTGGGAGGAGCTCGCTTTTCCGAGCACAACCGAGGCTTTGAAGGACTTTGTCAGGCTTTACTACCCTGAATGAGAACAAGTGTCAAGGCACCCTGTTTTGGCAAAGAGCTCCTATCACGCGACCAGAGGACTGCAAAATGAATACCGATAATCCAGCCATCCGGGTCATTATGATGCCCAAAGATACCAACGCCCGGGGAACAATCTTCGGCGGTGTCATCCTCAGCTACATTGACCAGGCCGCCGCGGTTGCCGCGCATAAGCAATCCAATAAGAATTTTGTGACCAAGGCCATGAATGCCGTTGAATTCGTATCTCCTGTTCATCTGGGAGACATTGTCAGCTTCTATGCACAAATCCTGCGGATTGGTAGAACCTCTATGACGGTGAGGGTTGATGTGGAAGCCGAACGCGCTTTGCTCGAGGGTCAAAAGCAATTGGTAAAGGTCACGGAAGCGGAAGTTGTCTGCGTGGCTGTCAATACAGAGGGTAAACCCATCCCAATCCTCGATGAACCTCCTCGCAATCCAAAACCGTAGCTCCCCCTCTCCCCAGACTGTTGAACTCTTCCAGTTCATCAAGAAATTTTAATTTCAGAAAATTGACCTAAAGTTTTTGCTCGAAGATATCGAAAAAGACTATGGTTCTCGAATTCAACCAGCATTTAACCATTCAAAAATAGTCAAAAATTTGACCTCACCAGCCAAAATATTGACGGAATAAGGCTCTAATTACATAATTGTACCGTCAATAAGCCTCCTTTTCGCCTCGGTAGCATCCGCAAAGACTCAATATTAATCGTTTATAATCAATAGCTTAAAAAATTACTCTCCGCTCGCGGTTAACTTTTTTTGATCGGACATTTTTACCTGGTCACACTTTTGCATAACACAAGCCATCGTGTTGCTTGAAGTGAGAAGTTTGGAGGCCAGGTTCTGATGTACTCATCGCCAAGATTTATATCCAAGATTCTTTCGGATCGGCACTGGCGAGTCCGCAGCAGGATGGAGGGTTCAATTAGATCTGGCGAGATTCCTTATCACGCTTCCGTTTGAATTCAGGTCCTTGAGGAGAAGATGATGCTACAGACACAGTCTCAAAAGAAAGCGGCGGTACCCAATCGAACCAGTTCTGCTCTTCAAAAGAGAGAAGATCTGATCCTGGAGCACATTCCGCTCATCAAATATCACGCTTATCGCCTCGCGAGCCAACTACCTCCCAACATCGAAATCAACGACCTGATCAACGCCGGCGTCCTGGGACTAATGGATGCCATCGAAAAATTTGAGCCCTCTCGAGGAGTAAAATTTAAGACCTATGCGGAGCTGCGCATCCGCGGCGCCATGATAGACAGTTTACGGGAACTCGATTGGGCCCCTCGTTCTCTCCGGAAGAAAAGCAAGGAGCTTTCCAAGGTGTCCCAAAAACTGCAACAAGAACTGGGACGAGAAGTCAGCGACCAGGAAATTTGCGCGGAAATGGGGATCGAGCTTGAGGAGCTTTACAAATTGGAAGACCAGCTGACCGGCCTGAGCATCGGAAGTTTCTATGATGCCTCCCGGAAGTTTGGAGAGGAGGATAGTGATTCAGAAAGCCTGATCAATTACTATCCAGACGACGCTGAAAAGGGCCCACCGACGGTTTTTGAAAAGGAAGAACTCAAGCAAATCCTGGCCGATGCGGTCGACTGCCTCAGCCGCAAGGAGCGTTTGGTCGTTTCTCTCTATTATTTTGAAGAACTAACGATGAAAGAGATTGGCGCGGTTTTGCGGGTCAATGAGTCCAGAGTCTCACAACTTCACACCAAAGCGATGCTTCGGCTTCGGGGCAAATTGAAGAATTCTTCCTATCGACCCAAGTAAAACCACGGTAGTTATTAACTCTAAGGTATCGCTGGTAAGGACTGTTCTTTCTAATCTAAATGGTTGCCTCCCTCGACGTTAGCAGCAGCGAGCCAAGCTCCCCAGTCAATTAATTGACACCTCACAAGTACTTTATTAATAAGAACAAAAAGAATAGGACCACATAATAAAGCCCCAAAATCACAAGAATAACCAACCCAATCACCTTCTCGAAATTCCATTTAATTCTTGGCTTTGTCATCACTTATCGGCTATTGGAAACCGGCTATTTTGATCCTGATTCAGAAACTATGGGGCGAGCGGCTCGCGGGATCAAGAAAATCTTGGTCCCTATTCGAGGGGGATTGACTCATTGAGGGTTAAAGGGATGCGTCTCTTGTGGGTCGATTCTCGGGATCTCGGTCATTAGTGAAGCGATGATTACGCGCGCTTCCAACGCCCCCTTGACAACTAGATTGATTCTTTCCTTCTCCTTGTCTCCGTGCAGACTAAGCTGGAGGAGTTCGGCATAAGCGAGGATTTGAGCGACCTTGTTATTTAGCTGATGGAGTGAATCCCTGGTCTTTTTCACATTGAGTTCCATAATCCTATGACCCTTCGCGGAAATTATTTTTCAGGCTACATGTCCTTTTTCCGTCTCGGGATCCCCCCCGAGGTCGAAACGCCTTAACTTCTCGATCAAGGTTGTCCTCTTGAGATTAAGCAGTTTGGCAGCCTTGTTCTTATTGCCCCCGGTCTTTTCCAGGCTCAGAAGAATGAGCTCCTTTTCCAGGATGGAGACCCGGTCATTCAGGTCGATCCCTTCATCGGGAATAAACAACTGGCTCTGCATCAAATGGTTTTTGGGATCCTGGATTTCGACTGGAAGGTCGGAGGGCAAGATAATTTCCCGGGCTCCCAGAAGCGCGATGGCCCGCTCCATCGCATTCTCAAGTTGCCGTACGTTTCCCGGCCACGTATAGCTCATCAGGCTTTTCATGGCGTCCTGTGAAACCGTCTTT
The DNA here is from genome assembly GCA_046331665.1 of Terriglobia bacterium. Taxonomy (GTDB): domain Bacteria; phylum Acidobacteriota; class Terriglobia; order Versatilivoradales; family Versatilivoraceae; genus CAWBAT01. Next base: position 76,272 of record JAXLQK010000013.1, read on the forward strand.
GTTTCCACGTTCCCACAGAATTTCTTGATGAAATGCCGGGCGAGCAAGGGGATATCGTCTCTTCGCTGGCGGAGAGACGGCATTTGGATGGGGATGACATTCAGACGGTAATACAGATCACTGCGAAACTGGTTTTGGTCGACCATTTCTCGCAGATCAGCACTCGTGGCGGCGATAATTCGAACGTCAACCCGGATGGTCTCTGCCCCCCCAACTCTTTCAAATTCTCTTTCTTGAAGCACCCGCAGTAACTTGACCTGAAGCGAGGGACTCATGTTCCCAATTTCATCGAGAAAAATGGTCCCTTTGTCAGCCTGTTCGAATCTGCCGATTCGGGTTTGATGGGCTCCAGTGAAAGCACCTTTTACATGTCCAAACAGCTCGCTCTCAAGCAAGGCCTCTGGTATAGCCCCGCAATTGATGCAGACAATTTTTTGTTCCCGGCGCTGACTGTTGAAATGGATGGCTTTGGCAATAAGTTCTTTGCCAGTCCCCGTCTCTCCAGTAATTAACACCGTGCTTGTGGTCGCCGAGATCGTTTCCACCAGCTGGAAAATTTCCTGCATGCATTTGCTATTTCCGATAATACTCTCGATCCTGTACTTCTCTTTGAGTTGGGTTTTCAAATAGGCGTTTTCTTCTCGGAGCCGGCGCTTTTCCAGGGCCTGCCGCAGAACGTGAGAGATTTCCAACAACTGGAATGGCTTGGCAATATATTCATACGCTCCTTCCTTCATGGCCTGGACGGCACTCTCCACGGTTCCATAGCCCGTGATGATGATGCCGATCAGTTCGGGATAGAGGGCCAGGGCGCCCTTTAGAACGGCAGTCCCGTCGATGCCCGGCAGTTTCATATCGGTCACCAGGATATCGAAGGGAAGCATCCGCAACAGTTCCAGCGCCTCTTCTCCATTGGACGAGGCTTGAACCTGGTATCCTTCGCCGTTCAGGTACGTCACGATGGCATCTCGAAAATCGGTCTCATCATCAACGATCAGAATGGATTCTCGTTTCGTTCTTTCCATCGCTTTTGTTCCGGATGAAGGGCAAACGATTGCTTGGACTGGATTCAGTTCGATTGAGAACGACCCAACACCATTTTCACGGCACTGAGGAGGTCTTGCATTTGGCAAGGCTTCGAGAGCACCAGGCTAATGCCCGATTCTTTGACTCGGGCATCGTCTAATTGAATGTTCCAGCCGCTCAAAAGCACAATAGGCACCTTCGGATCGGTAGACCGGATCTTCTTGGCAATTTCCCAACCCGTCATCCCCGGCAACCCCAGGTCCGAAAAGATCACATCATAATGACCTGCCTGGAATAAGGCAATAGCTTCCGGTCCATTGGCCGCCACATCCACTCGATATCCATGCATCGACAGCATCTCTGCCATGAATTCGCGGATCACTTCTTCGTCGTCAATCACTAAGAGACGAATGCTTTCCTCTTTTGGCCCTACGACGTGGGTCGGAAGAACCTCTGCTGTTTTGCTGGCGGCAGGGAGCGCAATCACGCAGGTTGTCCCCTGGCCAAGAATGCTCGAGACCCGGATATCTCCGTGGTGCCGTCGCACAATCCCATAGGTGACACTCATCCCTAACCCTGCACCTTTGGGTCCTTTCGTTGAAAAGAAAGGGTCGAAAATCTTTCGTCGGACTTCTTCAGGCATTCCAATCCCGGAATCAATGATGCGAATCGCCACCGTAGCGTTTGATTCATTTTCTTCAAGGGAGGTCGCCACGCGGACCGTGCCGCCGTCGGGCATGGCTTCCAGGGCGTTGCGAAGCACATTCCGGACCGCATCGATGAGTTCAGCACGGCTCCCGCACACAGGAGGAACAACCCCTGCCTCAAACTGAACATCGATTTGGATCCCATTTGCCCTCGATTGGTCAAGCCAGAGGGGCCGCAGGCTATTGATCGCTTCTTCGACCACTTCATTGACCTGGACGTCTTGAAAAAACTGGTTGGCGCCAATCCGAGTAAAATCCTGGATGCGCCGCACGGTTTGAGCTCCTTGAATGCTCTTGGCCTCGATGGTCTGAAGATCGGCCTTCATGCTAGGGACATCGGTTGGCGGGCCTTGTTCGAGTTGCTTGATCAGGACTTGAGTCTTTCCCAGAATCCCCGCCAGCAAATTATTAAAATCGTGAGCCACTCCGTTGGCCATTTCGCCGAGGGCGGTGAGACGTTCAAGTTCGACAATTTGGGATTGAAGCTTTCTTTGTTCAGTCACATCTTTTCCGACAAACAACCAGGCAAAAAGGCGCCCTTCTGCCGTGTAGACGGGTGTGGTCGAGATCTCAAAATACCCGTTGAGCCGCTTATCCTCAAACTCCACCGAAATAACTTTATCTCTTACATACATTTCTTCCCTTTGATGATGGCACCAGGGAGACTGGGGATCTTGAAAAATATCGACCGCTTTTCGATTCACGATGTCGCGCGGCAGTAATTTCAGCCTTCGGGCCAGCGCCTGATTGACCCGGGTAATTCTTCCTTCCGCGTCCTGCGTATAAACGAGTTCGGTCATCGTATCAAAGGTCGTCTCCCATTCCCTTTTGGCTTCCTGGACCACGTTGAACAATCGGGCATTGCTCAAGGCAATGCTGATCTGTTTCACGATGGGATTGAGGATTTCGAGTTCATCGCTCCTCAGGTCTTTCCGAATGTGCCGGCCTCCAAATAAGAACCCCATGACTTCTTCATTGAAGAAGAATGGGAACAGGAAATAGGAGCGGATCCGCTCTTCCGCGCAAATTTCCTTAATCTGGTTCGATGGTCTCGAAACCGGCTCTTCCTCCACTTCACGATTGGTCAGCGGGCGCACTCCATTCCCAACTCTTTTGACCAGATCTTCCTGGAGTGATTTTTCTGCCAGGCGTTGCAGGAACCGGGCGGAGAGGTTCTGGGAGGTTACCACTCGGGAAAACGTTTCGTCGAAAGTACAAATCAGAACCGCACCGCAACTCAACTCCGCCAGGTCATAAATCCGCGCCAAGGCGCCTTTGGAAATCTCCTCAATCTCCAGCGTATGGGAAATCGCAGATGAAACAGACACCATGGCCATCAACTCGCGGTTTTTCTGGAGGATCTGTTTTTCGAGAGCGACGCGGTCGGTGCAATCCCGCGCAATTCCCTGATACGCCATGACCTTCTGTTGAGAAACGATCTTGGAAAGACTCAATTCCAGATTCCGCACTTTTCCCTGCTTCGTGACAACTTCTAATTCAATCAGGTTTCGATTTTCTCCAAGCCGGCACGGATGCAATAATTCCTCCAACTTGGGAGGATCGTCGGGGTTCAAGAAATTCGCCAGATTCTTCCCAACGACTTCTTCAGGTGAGTAGCCAAGAATCTCCCGGACCCGATTGGTGACAAAGCTGATCGTCCGGGAAGGGTCCATTACAAAAATCAAATCATTGGCATTCTCCGCAAGATTTTTGTATCGCTCTTCGGCTTCTTTGAGCTGCCCTTCCAGATTGGATTTCTCAATCGCGCCTTCCAGGACCTGCGGCAATTTAAGGAGATATCCCTTACTCTTGACGAGATACTCACTCGCCCCGGCCTTCATGGCATGGACGGCAATTTCTTCGTCGCCTTGTCCCGTTACCATGACGAGCGGGAGCTGCCAGCCGCGACGCCGGATCTCCTGAATCAACTCAACACCATTCATTCCGGGAAGCGTATAATCCAGGATGACCGCCGACCATTCCTCTCCGGAAAGCTGTCGGACGCACTCTTCTCCGGTCGTCACGGTCCGGATCCGCACGTCTTCGATTTGCTTGAGCAACGTCCTCTCCACGGCGAAGGCCTGGTGAGGATTGTCTTCAACGATGAGGAGATGGAGCGGGTATGAGATCATTCGACGTCGCTTGAGCCAAGAGAACCAAAAATTCCGGCTGGCTATCTACCGAAGATTCCTAAATATAACATTGCCAGAACACCGCAGGATCGGCACACTTCTCCTTACCGATTCCTTAGTCAATTCATCGACAAGAAATCTTATTCTTCTTATGAAATAATATCCACGGACCTTGGGGAATCAAAGGATCAGGCAGTTCTCAGTCAATGAAGGAAAGGATCTGAAAAAACAACATCTTACACGAGGTGACTCGGATGCCCATCCAGGAACAAATCCAGGCGGAACTCACCGCGGCCATGAAGGCCAGGGAGGCCCTCAAAATCGATGTACTCCGGGGGATTAAGACGGCACTCAAGCTCAAAGAGGTGGAAAAAATGCGCGCCTTGTCAGATCCCGAAGCCTTGCAAGTCATCCACACTTTGGTGAAGCAGCGTAAAGACTCAATCGAGCAGTTTGCCGCGGGAGGAAGAATGGATTTGGTTTCTCGTGAAGAAGCCGAGTTAAGAATTCTCGAAGGTTACTTGCCCGCCCCCATTGGAGAACAGGACATCCGAACCGTTGTCCTGGAAGTTATTTCAGAACTGCAAGCGAACAGCAGCAAGGACATCGGCCGCGTGATGAAAACGGTAATGGGACGATTTACCGGGAAAAATGTGGACGGGAAACTGGTCAATGAGATCGTTCGGTCACAGCTGGGGAACTGAAGCCCGCTCTTCTTTAGTGGATAACGGTCCCCTTGCCTGCCATCGCGGAACGAATGGGATTTTGAACCCTGGCATCGGCAAAGATTACTTCCCGGACTCCTTCTCGAATAGCCTCCACGGCGCCCAAGACCTTCTTCTTCATGCGCCCTTGGGCAAACGAAGCATATTTCTCCATCTCAGTGATCCGAATCTCTGTGATGAGGCTCGATTCGTCCCTTACATCTCGTAAAAGACCCGGCACATTGGAAAGAATGATTAATTGATCAACTTTCAAAGCTGCCGCCGTCATGGCAGCAGCGCGGTCTCCGTCGACGTTGATGGCCTCACCTTCATAACTAATCGCCGGAGGACTCAGAACGATCGTGGCTTGATGGTCCATCAAAAGACGGATCAAGGGCAGATTAATCTTCTCGACCCTGCCGGTATAATCATCTCGTAAAACTCTCTTTTTCCCCTTATCCATGATGACGATGGACGACTTTCTACTCCCTTCCCAGATCCGGCCATCCATCCCGGAGAGACCGAGGGCATTGACGCCACGGGATTGAAGCTTCTCAACGATCCCCTTGTTCATCTTTCCGCAATAAACCATTTCAAATATTTCCAGGGTTTCGCGGTCCGTGTAGCGTGACTCATACCCGGAGACCGAAGTGACCATGACGGGAGGTTTCCCCAACTTCTCTGAAACAAGATTCGTCTCTGCGGAGCCGCCATGGATTAAAAGGGCCAGCTCCCCCGATTTAACCAACGCAGCGAGATCATCACAAACGGCGTTGTAGTCGATCCCCAAACTCCCGCCTACTTTGATGACAAGCATCAACACCTCTCCCTTGCTTGATTCGACAGCTGGAGAACCGGCCTACATGTTCTTGAGGATCCAATCGACAACGATTTGGGCCACTTCCGGAGTTTCAGAGACAAGCTGCGCCCCCTTGAGACTTGAGTTCGAGATGATTCGAACCTGGACAGGGAAGCCTGTCTGCGATTCCAGCCGGCGCGATGCATCGGTGGAAGGAGGATCTCCTTGAGCAGCCACATAGAGGACCGAGTGAGGTTGAAAATTCTGAATCCCATTGGCCCAGCCCAAAGCGCTCTCGGCCATGGGAGACAAGGCAACGGCCGTACGAATCTCCTCAAATTTCCCGGAGGCAAAATAAGCCAGGTCGGCACCCAGGCTCTCGCCGATACAGGCAATGCGGCTGGTGTCAATTTCCGGTTTCGCCTTCAGCCATTTCACCGCCGCGGTGATGTCGGCAGGGAATTGATTCGGGTCAGACACCCAGCTCGGCTGAACCTGTACAATCTCTGCCCCCTTCGACGTGCTTTTCCCGTGACCACTCAAGTCCAGGTTCAGGACGCCGAACCCTTTGGGGAGCAAATAAGATTGAATAAACGTGTCCCAAACATGCCGATCCCGGCCAAAGCCGTGAATCAGAAGAATGGCCGGAGCCTTTTCTTTACCCCCCGATGGCGCATACCAATCGCCCTTTAACCTGAACCCGTTGGCCGCTTCCAATTCGACTTCGAGGGTCACCGGGCCGACAGAGGCCTTGGCGGTGCCAACCTTAATCGGGTTGATCAAGGCCAAGGTAAAGTAATTATCGAGCCGATTGAGATAGCGACTCACCGTCATTTTCTCAGAGCTCAAATTCCTGGATTCGGCGTGGACGATATAGTCGATTTTTGTGTCCAGCCCATAGATGGAAAATACTCCCGACTCATCCGAAACAAGCACGGTGGTCGTGTTTTTCGAGGTATTTTGGATAAACACCTTGGCTCCGGCCACCGCCTGATTCTCCCGGTCCACCACCTGTCCGCGGATGGTTTTTGTCGGGGGCTCCTTTTTTTTCAAGGCCCAGGCCTGCTGGCCAAAAAGGACCAGCGAAATCACCGCCATCATGAGAAGTCCGACCCTCTTTTGTACTCCCATTCCCGTTCGCATCTCTCTCAAGATATCGCCCCTCAAGCCTAAGGCTTCTTGGATGTTCCCGGCTCGAATTTCAGCATGACATCTTCGCGCTCGTCTTCAACAAAAGAAACTTTCTGTTGCAGATCAATGAAGCCTTCCCTCGAGCCATTAACCAAAAATGTATGGCGACCCGCCGGAAGACGAACTGCAAATTCACCTCGTGCATCCGAAATGGCCTGCCATATTTTTTTCTTGCCGGATTTGCTTTCCCCGGCTTCCATCTCAATGCGGACCTTGACGCCCGGAAGGGTGTGTCCACTTCCGTCGAAACAGCTCCCCATGAGCAATGCGTAGGGCTCTCCCCCTTTGTCTTTGGCTGCCCCACTCGCTGCAAGCCAGAGGAGAAGCAATCCCCCACCGCCAATGATTTGCCACTTCCGGGCCTTGGGCCGTGGCGCGCTGCCTCGAACCTTCTTCGGGTGATAACGCATGGAACCTCTTAGAACCTCCCATAAACGCCAGAAAGCTCCACATTTTCTAGGCGATCTATATTCATGCGCACTAAATGGGATGAAGACCCGCGAATTCCAATCCGCTTCGCTCTTCCCATCGGTACATCACATTCATCGCCTGGACACCATTGCCAGCCGCGCCTTTCATCAGATTATCCAAGGCAGCCATCACCACCAGCCGATTCTCGTGCGGGTCCAGTTCGAATCCCACGTCACAATAGTTTGAGCCGACCAGCAGTTTCGGTTCAGGATAGCGATACACTCCGCCCTTTTCCTTCACGATTCGGAGAAAGGGCTCTTCTCGATAGGCGCCCCGGTATACTTTCCAAATCTCCTTTTCTTCGGTCGGCTGTTTGAGCAAGACATGTGCCGTTGAAAGAATCCCCCGCACCGCGTCGGTGGCGGTGGCCGAAAAGTGAATTCGCGGAGAGACGCCGTCGAAGGTCAATTCCTGCCGTATTTCGGCCGTATGGCGGTGGCCGGTGGGTTGAAACGAACGCAGTGCGCCGCTTCGTTCCGGGTGATGCGAGGATAAACTGAATTTATTCCCGGCCGCCGACGAACCCACTTTCCCCTCGATAAAGACATGGCTGGGATCAGCGATTCCGGCTTTAAATAATGGATACAGGCCCAGGATGGCTGCAGTGGCCAGGCAACCTGCTCCTGTCACCAGAGAGGCGTCGCGAATCTCCTCCCGATGCAATTCCGGAACCCCATATACGGCCCGGCTCAAGGCGCCGGGATTGGAGTGTTCGTGGCCATACCAGACGGAATAGTCGGCCGCATTGCGCAGTCGGAAATCGGCAGAAAGGTCGATGATCCGCTCCGCCATACCCAAAAAATCCTCAATTCGGCTCATGGCCATTCCGTGCGGCAGGCACAAAAACAACAAATCCGATTTCTTAAGATCGGCACTGGCGATAAATTTCAGATCCGTTCGCTTCCGCAAATTAGGATGAACCGAATACGCAAATTTCCCTGCATTTGACTCCGAGGTAACCTGAGTCACCCGCACCTGGGGGTGGTTCAACAGTAATCGTAATGTCTCCCCTCCGGTGTATCCGGAAGCGCCGACAATGGAAACCGAAAGCATGCTCCTCCTATAGACTTCTGGAAATGGGTCCCCACAGCTCCTCGCCTCGCAAAGAGGCAAAAACGGGCGGTGATGATACTGGCGTTCCGGGGGAGATCATCCCGCAGGGGAAAAAATTTTTAATGCGCACCCTGGGCAACACGGACGACATGATCAACCACCTTGGCAGGGATATTGACCCCTGTCGTCTCGATGGAATTTCTAAATTCCATCGTGTAATTCACTTCATTGACCAAGAGGCCCTCTTGGCTTTCGAAAAGATCAATGGCCAGGACTCCTCCGCCGACCGCTTCGGCAGCAGCCAAGGAGAGGCGATTGATTTCAGGAGTAACAGGACAATTCTCAGCTTTTCCACCGCGCGCGGTGTTGGTGATCCAGTGCGAAGAATACCGGTAGATGGCACAGATCGTCTCCCCCCCCACCACAAAGCTCCGGATGTCCCTTCCTGCTTTGGGAACGTACTCCTGGATGTAGAAAATCGAGTGATGATAGGAGCCCAGGACTTCCTTATGTTCCAAGATGGCCTCGGCCGCTTCACGATCATTCACCTTCGACAGAAGCCGGCCCCAGGATCCTACCGCCGGTTTCAGAACCACCGGATATCCCAACTCTTCAATTGCCTGCAAGGCCGATTCTGGTGTAAACGCCAGCATCGTCTGGGGCGAAGGCACCTTGTTCCTAATCAGAGCGTTGGTGGTCAGAAATTTGTTACCGCAAGTATCTGCCACCTCAAAACGGTTCACCGTCTTGATTCCCCAGTCATTCAAGACCTTCAACGCATAAAGAGCACGGGAGTGATTCACACAGCGTTCGAGAACCACATCGAAATCCAGGTGTTTGGAATTCAAGCGAAAGATCATCTCGCGGTCGTCCAGAATTTGAAGATCGATCTTCCGGGAACGAAATTCATCGATGAGGAGCTTTTCCTCTTTACGAACAATGGAACACAGGAGTGCAATTTTCATTATTCTCGCCAAAAAATAAAAAAACCACAGCAGCTTCAAGAATGCCCCACCCGTGGGGCGACTTGATTTTGTCTGTGGTTACGAACACAAAAGCAGAGTGGGATGCAGGCGGGAGACCTCACGTTCCAGCTTATTCTCCCCAATCTTCCTCTTCTTCCGGGGCCACTTCCAGCTCAACCGGATCCGTTCCGACCACTTCCAAATCGGCACCGCAATCAGGACAATTTACGATTTCACCCTTTTCAACATCTTCCAATTCAATCTCTGCCTCGCACTCGGGACAGTATGCCACGACTCCATCCTCCTTAAACTAACAGATTCATTTAAACTGGATCTAACCAGAACGTGGTAGCGGCTCGGCAATCCCTGCCGTGCAGCCCTCGACCGAGCACCTTCCGAGTCCATCCCTGCCTGCATCAAGATGGCGCAAACAACAAACCCCACCTTAAGACGGATCAGGCACTCGCATCCAGGGCCGTGAGGGCGTTCAGCCGCGACTGATACGACCGGCTCAGGATCTGCTTCAGCAGTGGATTTCCAATTTCCGTCTGGTCAATCCGCTCCTGAATCTCCTCCAGCTCCTCCACTGACTTGGCCTGCTGAATCACCTGCTTAAAATAGCTGAGATCACCGATCGTCATGATCTCTTGACTTTCTTCATCTTCGATAATGGCCAAATGCCCACTCGGCAAAATCGAACGGATTTTCTGGTACAATTTTTCACGATATTCGAGATTGCTCTCGCCGAATTCAGAATGAAACCATTCTGCCGTGAGAGTATTCGTACCGCACTGGATATTCAACTCCGTATAATTTTGCGGTTCGGCTTCGGAAGCATCCAGAATCATCTCCTCAAGATCATCGATCACCGATGAATTTGAGAATGCTGTAACGATTGTGACTTTCATAGACTCCCACCCAGCAGACTATAGCTGACTTAAGATTCAAACTACCAAATGACTGACTGGAATTATAAGAAGATTCATTGAAGCATGGCAAACTTTTTTGATCAAACGCCGAAGCACAGTTTGCCTTGAGCTTCAGCAATGAATCTTCTAAAATCCTGCTTCGCTTGATTTCAGATCCCGAAACAAAGCTGGAAGCGCGCCATGAAAAAAAACGCGCCCTCACGTGGAGGGCAGGCTTCGAGAACGTCAAAGCGGGTTCACTTGAAGATTCGGTTTCGACTCAGTGGGAGAGATCAGTTTGGAAACCAGTTTGAGGATTTTGTCGAGACCAAAGACATTGGAACAAGCGGGGGAAGCCTTTACATCAAGCGCGAAGTGCGGGTGGGCTCGACACTCAAGCTGATCGGGCCCAAAGGGTTCGTCGCGCTAATCCGGGCGGTCTGGAGCAAGACTGAAGGAAAAGGATCACGCCGGCTGCTGGGGTTCCAATTGCTTGAGCCCCGTGAAGATTGGATCCTTCAATTTCAAACCCGTTAGGAGCCGATGCCTTGAAAATCAAATGGCTGGGCCACGCCACATTCCTGATTGAAGGGGACAACCTGAGGATCGTCACCGATCCTTATACCCCCAGCATTCTGGGGCTTCCTGAGGTACAGGACGCAGCGGATATTGTCATTCGCAGTTCTGCCGACGATGAGGGACACTGTAACGCGGCCATGATCCGGGGAGAGCCCGTCGTCATTACCGCCACGGAGATTCCAGCCGAAGGAGTTCAGGTCAAAGGGATTCAAATCCTGGCCATCCCGGCCCAAGAGAGCCTGATCTACAAGGAAGATCCCGGTGACAATGCAATGTATCGATTCACTCTGGAAGGTCTGCGCATCTCCCATCTCGGAGACGTGGGAAATAAGCTCTCGGAGGATCAGATCAAAGCCTTGTCGGGGACGGACGTTCTTCTGGCCCCTGCCGGAGGTCCGCCCACCATCGACCTGGACGATTTATGCGAGGCCATCGAAGTCATTCAACCCCGCGTGGTGATCCCCATGCACTACATGCTGCCCGGTCTCAAGGTGAAGATGCTTCCGATCACGGCATTCACCTCGCATTTTCCCGCCAGTCAAGTGGATTGGAGTTCAGGCTCCGAATTAGAGCTATCGCGAGCGAATCTCCCCGGAGACTTGCGCATTCGGATCCTCAACCCGGAGATCCTCGCCAGCCATTAGCCCAAGTCGTCCCCACGGAGTTGGCTCGTCTTCCCTTACCCGGAGATTCTTGGGCCAAACTCAGTCTCAATTTCTTTCAGAATCGCCTCAAGGACTTCTGACGAAGTTCCAGGCCGTTCCATCTTGGCCGACCAATGCCACTCATTTAGATAGGCCTCCTCGCCGACGAGACCCTCGGCCATCGCGACGCGATCGATCGCTTGCTGAAACGATTCGGGAAGAGGCCGCGAAATGGCTTTGCGGCCTTCGAAGACTTTGATCTGCGCGGGGATTTCACGCCAATACAGAATTTGGTACTGGGCCATCGCTGGTTCCTTTCGGGGGGCACGTTTCGAGCGGACGCTCCACCTGAAGAGGGGTTAGCTCGCTCCAACGCCGGTTTGCAATTCCTTGTTTCGATACGCCCGCAGAAACTTCCGGCAACCAGGGTCTCGGCCGAGCAACATATCTGCCGCAAGCTGGTAGCTTCGTGATTCGCGGTCCATGGCCATCACTTGATCGACACGAGCGGCGGCAGGATCGATAATCCCGCTGTCGGCGCCGGCTTCCATGGCCAGAAGCAGAAAGACGTTGTTTACCAAGCGCCGCATGGGAATTCCGAAAGACACGTTGCTTAAGCCGCCCGTAATATGAATTTCAGGCCCATATTTCTGGCGAATCGTTCGAACCGCTTCAAGATAGTGATTCCCGAAGTCGCCATCGACCGAGATCGGAAAGACCAAAGCGTCCACATAAAGATCATGGAGAGGAATGCCTTTCGCCAGGGCCGCTTCAATAATCCGTGACGCATTGGCAACCCGCTCGTCCTGATCTTTCGGCATGCCGCTCTCACCCGCGGCCGACACCACGGCCTGGGCTCCATTCTCAACCACAAAGTCGAGGGCATTGATTCGCTCCAGGGAAGCTGAATTCAATAACGGCCTTCCCACGCTCTTCGGGCAGACTTGCAACCCCGCCTGGATCGTGTCCGAATTCGAGGAATCCACGGAAAGGGGCACGGACGAGATGGCCCCCGCAGTCTTGACCAGCCAGACCATGGCTTCTTTTTGCTGCTCGGGGCGCAAGGACACCTCGTCGACGTTCAAATCAATAAAATGGGCCCCCGCTTCAATTTGTTGCCGTACCTTCTGGTGTAAATATTCCAAGCCGAGCGCGGATTCCGGGCCTCGACCTGACATCGCGGCCTGAACGGCAATCTTGATATGCTTGATTCGGCCTTCCTGGTAATCCTGAGTCTTCTTGTACTCCTCCGGAACGGGAAGGTGGCGGACACCGCCATCAGCTCCCTGAAATCGAATCGCTTCCTTTCCTTCCTCCGTCGTCGTTATTGACGTTCCCCCACGGAGAAGAATACGGGTCGCATGAATATTTTCCCCGATGACGATAAATTCCCTTTCTAAGGATGGCCTTTGCATTGGCATTCTCCCGTTATATGATTTTTAAGTGCTTGCTTCTCCACTGCGGTGGGGAAAGAATTCTTCAAGATTTCCCGCCGCTATGGTCCTTCCCGAGAAATTTATTCATCCAGCCGCTCGTTCCTTTCAATGCGGCATTCTTGATCACGACAGGACGCTTCAACATTGTCTCTTCTTCGCCATACGCCTTGAGCCGCTCATAGGCCAGCGCCCAAATACATTCTTTCTCCCCGATTTCACATTTGCCCCGTCATTGACCCACCACAGGGTCCATTCCTCTCGTTTTTGGCACATTGAGATTCCGGGCAAAGATAGGCGATTTCGAGGGAGCGAACAATCACCGCAATCCCGGCAGTCAAAGGTCGCCACCTTGATCCCGTATTCCAGCGCGGCCGCCGCCTTCCGCAGCCTCCCCGTTTTCTCGGTAAGCGGCTGATCGCCCTCCCACCTTAAAGCCCTGAGACTCTTCAACGAAGACCTTGTCATGTGTCCAGCGGTTCATCTTGTAACTCCAGGGGGCCTGCTGCCGCAGGTTCGCCCAAGGACTCGGGAGTCTTGGATTGGAGATAAGCCCGGTTAATGTCTGTCGAACTCAGACCCGTCTCGGGATCCGGCTCAAAATAGTAAAATTCATCGGGCTGATGAAATTGAATCTCCTTGGCGAAAAGTTTCCAATCGCTCTCACCAAATTGTTTGACGATTTCGAGCAGTTTTTCAAAGTCCTCATAGTTCCAGTGCCCGCCCAAATAGACCCCCCGGAATCCCAGCCCCTTGGCGATGGCACATTGTTTCGCCGCAAATTCCAGGAGAAATGCCTTACCCTTGTCGGGAGACTGAGCCTGTTTTTCAATCATCGCTAATAACTCATCCGTCACGACACAACCCGGAATTTTGTCGGCATGAAAGTAGCGTGCAACGGGCAGACTTAGCACGAAAACATTCGCCAGCATGGGAACGCGCAACTTGTAAAGATCCATGTACTTCAGGAGCTCGTCATGCTTCCTGGAGTCATATCCAATCTGGGTGATCACGAAGCGAGCCCCGCATTCGATCTTCTTGGCGAGCTTGAAGTACTGAGGCATCACTTCACGCTCATAGCGCTTGTGATTATTCACCACGGCTCCCAGGAAGAACTGCGTTCCTTCCATCTTTCGAGTCTCGCCGTTGGGAAGACTCAATTCCAACCCGGCATTCATGTCGGAATACATTCTCAACAAAGCAACCGAATCGATGTCAAAAACAGCGCCGGCCAATCCTTGATAGCCGTCGGTGGGGAAATCTCCCGACAGGGCAAGGATATTATTAAAGCCCTCGCTGGACAGCTGCCATCCCCGGCTTTGGAGGGCATTCCGGTTCCAGTCCTTGCAGGAGAGGTGAATGATGACTTCCTGGCCGCGCGAGATCAGATCGGTGCCAAAGGCATCCGCCCCGATCATGGCGTTGCCCCCAGGGTTGTCGGTAATACTCAAGGCATGCACTTGAGGGTGGGAAGAAAGTTGTCGCGCCAGATGCAGCACTTTCCGACCATTGCGACCGGTCATCAACCCTCGCGAGGTGACCAGTTCTGCAACGGTAATAAAATCGTCCGTTTCTTCCAGCAGTTCACGCAGGGGTCTCTTCGGCCATTCGCCAGGTCGCATCTTAGGAATCCCTCCCAGGGACCGCCAATGAGACAATGTCCTGAGGCATTGGTTTGAATTGGCAGCCCTCCACAAAAAGTTCAAAAAAATCCGGGGTGGTTTCGAGTTCCACGTGGGTGATATTCTGGAACAACTTCTGAATGGAGTCACGCCGCGGTTTGGAAACCAGATACTCCCAGGCTCCAAGAACCGAGGCATTTCCAATTTTCACCACCCGCTCCGGGGGAACGGGCGCCAGAAAGCCAATCTCCATGGCATGGCAGACATCAATATAATTGGCGAAACCTCCCGCCAGGTAAAGTTTCTGCAGATTTGCGGGATTGAGGCCAAATTCCCGCAAGACGATGTACTGCCCGCAATAATTGGCGGCCTTGGCCTGCGCCAGGTAACTGGCATCCTCTCGTGAGAAGGTAATGCCATATTCGGGCGCCACCTCCAAGACATAACGTTTGTCTGAAAAGACTCCCTTCGGGGTCATCAGACCGCGGGAGCGCAGGACCGCGAGCAGGTCAATCAATCCGGACCCACATATCCCCTCCGGGGCAGTGTCTCCAATGGTGCGATACATCAACCGTTCCGACTCCCAGGAAAAACTTTCGATGGCTCCTTCGCGCCCCGGCATTCCGAACTTGACGGCTCCTCCCTCAAAGGCCGGGCCCGCAGGACAGGATGCCACAAACATTCGTCCCGCATGCCCAACCACGACTTCCGTATTGGTCCCGATGTCGACGATCATCACCACGCCTTGCTGGGAATCCATGTCCACGGCCAGCAGATCAGCCACGGTGTCCGCCCCTACGTGACTGGCAATGAGCGGCATGCCGACCAGGCGGCCTTGGGGGCAGATCTGCACTCCGAGCCGGGTCGCCTTCTCGAGCAAGGCTGTGCTTGAACGTTTCCCCTCGAGGAATTCCAATTCAATCACGGATTTGTAAGGCTTCTGCCCAATACTTTGA
This sequence comes from Terriglobia bacterium, assembly GCA_046331665.1. Lineage (GTDB taxonomy): Bacteria > Acidobacteriota > Terriglobia > Versatilivoradales > Versatilivoraceae > CAWBAT01. Next base: position 91,462 of record JAXLQK010000013.1, read on the forward strand.
ATGTCAATGTCAAAGAACAAATCTCGCATGGTGGAATTGCCGGCCACCACGATCTCATAAATCTCCTCGCGGTTCAGGCCTGTTCTCAGGCACATTTCGCGAATCTCATGATTCAGCGCATGAATGATCGCTTTGTGTAATTCACCGTGAAAGGGTCCGCCATCGTAGGAAATCCGGTGCATGATATCGCTTCCCCCAAACCGTTGGGGGTTGTCAAAAGCACTCAAACAGAGGGAGGAGCCCGTCTCCAGGTCGACCAGCTCGCAGACCACGGTGGTGGTGCCCAGATCCACGGCAATCCCCAGAAGATGGCCCCGGTAGCGATCGATCGGCACATCCCCATAATAGACCTGATCGCCCCGGCGCAATACCTGGGGATCGACCGGAACGGTTTTCTCCGGGCGCGCGGTGAGGATCTTGGAGTGCTTCCGCCAGGGTGCAAAATCGATGACAGAAGATGCGCTCTCGATTTTCGCCTGGCAGGCCAGCCGGCAGGGGTTCTTCAGGAAGGATTCAGCAGGGGTTGGGGAATTCAGGGCCGCTTGGCCATCCAGAATCTCGATGATGCACTCGTGACAGGTTCCCTTGCGTCCACAGGTGCTGGGCAAGGACAGCGTCAGCGCATCGGCACATTCAAAGAGAGACTGACCGGGTCGGCCGAAAACCGATTTCCCTTCACAGGAGATGGTCGCCATTTTGGAAAACTCAAGGTCGTAAGCGGCGTTTTTTGATTCGAAAGACGGGTCATTCCCAACGGCTTGGTTAGGTCTCCCAGGCACTGCGGTAATCTAATTGATCGTCCCCGGCACAGATGGGCAGGCTGCCCGGCTCCAAGGGCTTCCTCTTGTTTCGGCATCCGAATTCCGCCGTACACTGATTGAGACGATTCTTGTAGGGACAGCGGGACTTGGCAAGATCGTCGGCGTGCAACACCATACTGGTAAAGATCTCGGTCAGGAGGTCCAAACGTTTTTGATATTCTGCAGGATCTATTTTTTGCATCGTCTATGAATGGCTGACGCTCGCTTCGGCACCGAGCATCAACTGCTTTGCCAACGTGACACAGGCCACCGCATCTTTGCCGTACCCATCCGCCCCCATATCATCCGCAAATTCCTGGGTCACCGGGGCTCCGCCCACCATGATCTTTATCTCATCTCGAAGTCCGGCATCAATGAAAGCCTCGATCGTCTTCCCCATATTGGGCATGGTGGTCGTCAACAACGCAGACATGCCCAGCAGTGGAGCATGATGCTCTTCTACCGCTTCGATGAACCGGTCCGGCGAAGTGTCTACTCCCAGGTCATGAACTACAAAACCGGCTCCTCTCAACATCATAATACAAAGATTCTTTCCAATGTCGTGGAGATCTCCTTTAACGGTCCCCATAATGACGGTCCCTACTGGCTCAATCCCGGAAGCGGACAGAATGGGCTCGATATGGATCATGCCTGCCTTCATCGCCCGGGCACAGGCCAATACCTCAGGGACATAAATGAAGTTCTGCCGGAACTTAATTCCGACAATCGACATCCCCGCAATCAATCCGTTGTCCATGACATCCAACGCCCCAAAGCCTTTATCCAGAGCCTGACGGGTCAGCTGGTCCACCAGCTTATTGTCGCCTTCAATCAAGGCTGCGGCGATAGTCTGCAGTTCCGCATGCGCCCCGGCAAAGAGTTGAATGATGCGTGCCCGTTCGTCCGGCCGTTCAATAAACTCCTCAATTTCTGTTCGAATAAACTCATTTTGAATATCCGTGACTTCAGCCATGGTGACCTCATTTTATTCTATCGGGAATAGGCAATCGCGATGCCCTGGGGAAAAGAGCCGCCTGGAATGCTCTCTTCAGGCACTCAGGGATGGGCGCCCGGCGCCGAAAGACCCGAGTGCTCCCGGTGCCAGTCGCGTATGGCCCTGGGAATTTCTTTCAGATTCTCAATCGCCGTCTGCAACGGGATGGCACATTCGGGTCCAACCAACGGCACCCCTGCATCCAAGTTCCTGTAGACCTCGCGCCGGACCTCCTCGGGCCCTTTGGAAAACAAAGTTTCAGGATTGTTGATATTTCCGACGAGCGAAATGCGATGGTGCACAATCTCCATCGACTCTTTCGGATCATTCTTCGAATCAAAATGAAAGGCGGCCATTCCCGTCTGGGCAATGTATTCCATGCGGTCTACGGTCTTCCCACAGATATGCAGAATAATGGGGGCGGGCAGGCGCTGGGCAAACTCAATATGAAGATCGCGCAGATATCTTGCGTAATACTCCCCGCTGACCAAATCCCCCGTGGCATGATCGGGCAAGGTTAAAGCGTCGGCCCCTGCTTCGATTTGGGCCAGGCCGAAGGCAACAGTAATCTCTTTAAGTTTGTCGAGGATGATTTTGGTTTTTCCTGGATTATCCAGAGACAACAGGAGGAAGGGCTCAACCCCAAAACAGTGATAGGCCAAAGACCATGGGCCCATTGTTTTCCCGATGATCGCCACATCATTTCCTAATTCCTTCCGGAGCAGTTTGATGGCTTGCGTCACACACTGCATGTCGGGATGCTTCAGCAGATTGTCGGGAATCTTGATATCATCCGCGTCCACCCAAATGGGCTCACGCATTTTCACCGTAGGCCAGTTATCTTTCTGCTCCCATTGAATCTTGCATCCCAGGGCGGAGGATTCCTGAATAATGCTGAAGACTGGCATGACGCTGTCGAACCCCAACTCAGTGTGTCCCGTAGCGGCCAGACGCGCCATTTTCTCCGGAATCCGGTTGGCGTCCGGGAAGGGGGCGTCCACCAAATCCATCAATTCGACCGTGGCCACCGACGTGGGGTTGCATACCGGTGTCCGGTCAACGGGCTCGCGACGTAAGGCGGCAAGAACGCGTTGGCGTCCGGTCATGGGAGGAATCGTCCGATTCGGGCTATCCATCCTTTTCTCCTTTCTTCACAGGCTCCCCGCAAGGTGACGTCTTTCAGGGGTTCATCGATTGATTCTGCGCGCTGGGAGCGGCAAGAATTCCTCTTGAGGCGGCGAGCTCCTGCTCCCGCATGACAGCCCGGACGTTCAAGGCCCTGCCGAGCAAGAGACCCAGCACGGGATCATGCCGTTGATGACAAGGAAACGACAATTGACCCAAACCAGTTCCTTCCATTTGAACCTCCGAGAGTTTGACCAGCCCTTGGGCAATTGCCGCAATCCGGGCCGATTTCTCCGGATCGTCCGGACCGTCGGCCTGGACTTGATAGCTTCCCTCCGGACCTGAGACCACTCGAATGGCACGATTCGATTTCTTGTCAAAAATCTGCAGATCTTTGGGGGTCAGAGCCGCTCCATTGGGGAATTTACAGACTTCCAAGAACAAGCGCCGGCAGGCCTTGAGATGTTCTCCGCCACAGGAAAAACGCAGGCGCCTGTTTCCACCTTGGAGAAACTCCATGCCGCCCAGCACTACCATTCCCTGGCTGATGAAATCCAATCGTGCTTTGGCCTCGGTCCGCTGACTATAGGTATGGACAAGGTATTCCGGGCCCCGGCCGTGATCCTGCAGATAGAGTCCGATGGTGATATCAACGCAGTGAGGGTCCATTGAAATGAGTTCGACGCGCTTGCCAATGGGTGGCGTCATCATGGTCTTCCTACCTCCAGATCCATCGGCCTTCCTTCCTCCCCCAAATTGCTTGACCCGTGACAGGGGATTCCGTTAGGCTGTCCTTGACTTCTCAGGTTGTCAGACAACCTGAGAATACGAAGATTCTGTCGCCTTGTAAAGCAAAATTGCAATGAGATTCTGCCGGTCCGTTGCCGACGGGAGAACCCATGAAACGCGCCCCCATTAAAGCACCCTCCACTCACGCGATCGAGGCTATCAAGCCCGTCGTTCGCACTTCCCTGAGCGACGAGATTGTGGAGCGAATGATTGCCCTGATCTCGGAAGGCATCCTGAAACCCGGGCAACGATTGCCTGCGGAGAAGGATCTGGCCGTCCAGTTTGGAGTGGGACGAACAACCATTCGCGAGGCGCTGCGCTCCCTGGCCGTGCTGGGCATTGTCGACGGCCGCGTTGGCGAAGGAACTTTCGTTTCCAGCACAAACCGACGCTACCTCGAAAAGGCGCTGCAGTGGGGCTTGCTGATCGACCAGAAAGACGTCCATGATCTCATTGAAACCCGGCTCCTGCTCGAATCGCAAACGGCTTTTTCCGCGGCGCAACGGGCCGCCCCGCATCAGCTTCAAGAAATTGGAGATGCCATCAAGGGCATGGAACGGTCGGTCAACGATCCTGCCAGCTACCTGAAATTTGACCTGGAATTTCATCTCTCGGTCGCTCGTGCCAGCCAAAACTCGATCCTGTATCACCTCGTAAGCATGACGCGGGGCTATCTGCAATCCTGGATTCAACGCAGTCTTGCCATGCCAACTCCCCGCAGAACTCAGCGGCGCACCGAAATCTCCATCCAGGAACATCGGCGCATCCTGCGAGCCATCCAGAACCGGGAGGCGGAACAGGCCCGCCAGGCCATGAGTGAGCATATCCTCTCGAGCAGCGGGGACCTCCAGTCCCGCCTGGCCGGGAGAAAGAAAACTCGAAAGGAGTAGGTCACCCATGAGGCCGACAGCAAAATTGCTCGTGGCTTGCCAGGATCAGAAAGGGCTGGTGGCACGCATCTCAGATTTCATCTACCGGCGCGGCGGCAACATCCTCGATTTTGACCACCATACCGACCTTGAAGCGGGGATTTTCCTGGCGCGGATTGAATGGGAGCTCGAACACTTTCAAATCCCCGCCTCCCAGATTGGCGAGGCGTTTTCGAGCCTGGCATCCGAATTCCAGATTCGCTACGAAGTCTTCCTAAGTACCCAAACTCCCAGGATCGCGATCTTCGCTTCGAAACTTCCCCATTGCCTGGTGGATCTCCTCTTACGGCATCAGGCGGGTGAATTCCGAGCCGACATTGCCCTGATCGTCAGCAATCATTCAAGTGTCGGGGAAATCGCCACATCGTTCGCAATTCCATTCAAGCATTTCCCTGTGACGGCTGAAAACAAGGCGCAACAGGAAGAAGCCCAGGTGCGGGAGGTTCGGCAGCGGGAAATTGAACTGATCGTCCTGGCACGCTATATGCAGATTCTCAGTGACCGGTTTGTCTCCTCTTTTCCGAACCGCATCATTAACATCCATCATTCTTTCCTGCCGGCTTTCATAGGAGCGGCCCCGTACCACCAAGCCTTTGCACGGGGAGTCAAACTCATTGGAGCCACGGCCCACTATGTGACTTCAGTCCTCGACGATGGCCCTATTATCGAACAGGAAACAGCACGCATCAGCCATCGAGACCCGTCGACGATCTGATTCGAAAAGGGCGCGATTTGGAGAAATCTGTCCTGGCCCGAGCGGTGCGCCTCCACTTGCTGAGAAAAGTCCCGTTCCTTACGGGAACAAAACCGTCGTCTTCGACTAAATCGATTTCTCGCCGCGGCGCACCCCAGCCACACTGTCTTCCGCGGCTTCATTGGCTATTGCAAGAGGCTGCTTATTCCCCCTTTGTGGGGAAGGATCGGCCTGGAAAGTAGCAAGGCAAATCGGGTAGCATTAAATTGTCCCTTCTTTTTCCGGAGAGGCGCATGTCCAAAGCAACTTTGGCAATCCATGGAGAAGGAGATTCCTATGAAACGAAAATCCGCTAAAACGAATCGAGCTCACGGTAAAGCCGCGCTGGCTCTAATTGCCGCGGTCCTCTTGCTGGGTCAGCCCTTGTTGGCACAACACAAGTTGAAGCCCGGGTTCAACCTTTTTTCCAAAGAACAGGATGTCCAACTGGGCAAAGAGGCTGCCACTCAAGTCGAAAAGCAGATGCAGGTGATCAAGGATCCGGATCTGAACAATTTCATTAACGGGATCACGAAGAGGCTGATAGCGGTACCGGAAGCTGACGCTCAATCGTTCCAATATTCATTCAAGGTCGTGAACGAGAAGAGCATCAACGCCTTCGCCTTACCGGGAGGCCCGGCCTTTGTTCATACCGGATTGATTACTGCCGCCGACAATGAAGCCCAAATCGCCGGGGTATTGGCGCATGAAATCTCCCACGTCGCCTTGCGTCACGGGACAAACCAAGTGTCCAAGGCCAATCTGCTTCAAATCCCTGCCATGCTGGGAGGAGCGATCGCCGGAGGTTCGATATTGGGACAGCTCGCTCAGATTGGAATTGGGCTCGGAGCCAATTCGATGCTTTTGAAGTTTTCCAGAAATGCTGAAAGAGATGCAGACCTCCTCGGGGCGAAAATAATGGCCTCCGCCGGGTATGACCCCATGGAAATGGCCCGATTCTTCGAGAAGCTTGAAGCCGAAGGAGGGCCTCGCTCGGCTTTTGAACAATTCTTATCTGACCATCCCAATCCCGGAAACCGGGTAAAGGCTGTTGAAGAAGAAATGCAAACCTTCCCCAAGAAGACATACCTCACCGACAATAACCAACTCCCCCGCATGAAACAGATCATTGCGAAACTCCCGCCTCCGCCTGCCAAGCCCACCAGCGGTCAAGGCGAAGTCACCGCTCCCATTCCCACTCCCAACATCCAGCTCACGGGAAAAATGAAGGACTACCAGGGCTCAGGTTATTCGATCTCTTATCCGGATTCCTGGCAGGTCCTGCAAGACAAAAATTCATCCGAAGTGACGGTGACAGCACGGGAAGGAGTGATCCAGAGCCAGGAAGGAGGGGTCTCCATCGGCTTCGGGGTCATGATCAACCAGATTCAGCCACGGTCAGGGCAGATCAACCTCGACCAGGACACCGATCAACTGGTTCGCCAATTACTGCAAATGAATCCGGGGATGAAGATAAGTCAAAATAGCCGTCGAATCAAGGTGGCGGGCCAGAACGCGTTACAGACAACGCTCGTTTCGTCTTCCCCCTATCAAGGAGAAACAGAAGTCGACACCCTCATTACCATTGCACGGCCGCGAGGCCTTTTTTATCTGGTTTTTGTCGCGCCTCAATCTCGAATGAATCAGGTGGATAAAGCGTTTCAGTCGATGCTTCGTTCCCTTCGTTTAAGCTCCTAGCGGGCAATCTCCGCTCGCTGGCTTCCTGAGGATGGCTGGGACGTGCTCCTCCGCTATTAGAGGTTACCCCCCCGAGGTCACCATGACCTCGGCTTGGCCTCAAATTTCATTTTGGGAGCTTCTCAGAGGACCAAAGAGACAGTTTGGATCAGGCGGCTGACACCGTTCGAGTTGCTTAAGGCAAGAAGAACTGGCGAGACATGATAATTGAGTTCGAAGCGGCGGGTTGACGCTATTCGGCGAGAACAACCTGTTCGATATGAGAACCAGTATGAATGCGCTCCTTGCGGCCTACAGCATCGAGCCTGTAGATCGCACTCCCGTTAGAGTAAAGCACGGTGCCATCCTCCGACAGGTCATAGGATAGGACTCCGCGGGCAAGAACCTGAGAAGGTCTTCCGGGTGGTTGACGGATGAGTTGCCATGACTGCGGGACGAGTGCCGGGACATCATCGCTCTGGGTTTCACGCGAGATTTTTTGCGCATCGATCTGGTTCCCGAGAATCAACATTTGTTTGAGATCCACTTCTTTTCCCCTGGCATCTCCCGCCGAGGTCAGCGGTTTGCCGGTGTAGCGGACCGTAAAGAAGTTGAGCCACTGAAAGAGCGCATGAAAGAGATTCACCGGGAGCATCACCAAATCCAGGATGGCCCGGATGGGACTGAATCCTTGCCGCGGCTTCTCGTAAGGCCGGCGGATGGTGTACAGCGTTCCCTTGGCGTCGAGGCGAGGCGCCAGGAAATCAAACTTAGGATCTTCCGCCAGGTTAGACATCTCCCCGGTCGTGAGATCCAGGCGCTGAATGACGTAAGGACCGCGCATCATCAATCGCCCCTGCACATCGCGACCCATGCCGGCCGATTGGAAAACGATTGTGCGTGAAGACCCCGGCACCCAGGACGGGGCGAGATCAGAGGAATCCCCTTCCGTAATCTCCGTCAACTCCGAACCATCGGCGCGCATGGTTGCCAAATTGGCAACACTCTCCGGGTAGAGGATGGAACATACGATCAAATCCGTTTCCCGGCTGGCGCAGGGGTTAGTCACGCGGAAGTCCGAACTATGGAACAATCGCTGTTCAATCTCGCCGGAATCCCTCAAGGCAAAGATTCCGCAAACGTCGTCTGTTTCCAGGGTATAGAGCAATTCGCCGGATTCCCGACCTCGCGACAGTCCTGAGATACCCACTCGCAGTTGGGCGGGATCCCGCCCTTGATTCCCCCAAAGCAGTCCTCCAGACATGAATTGCGCCCCGCTGCCTTGAGTCTTCCAGCTGTTCTTCTGGTAGAGTCGAATGGCACGTTCGCGCACGTCCAAGCCAAACTTGCTTTCCACTGTCCGGACCGGCAAGTCACCAAACTTGAAACATATCTTCGCCTGGCATAGATAAGCAAAACCAGCCATAGTCAACGAGTCCTCTTGAATTCAAAAGGGCATCACTTAATCTCTATCGGCTCCCTTCCCCTCTTATTTTAAGAATTCCCGGCTTGCCTCCTGTCGGCAGGAAGCCCCTCCCAACCAATCTTCCTTTTCTGGGACAACACCCGCCAAGGCCTCATGATTTGGCGGAACGGGCTAATGGATTACCGGCAATAGAACGAAAAGTCTTTTAGGAAAGAATTCATTCCAGGGATCTTAAGTACATCTGACGGAATCGGAATGACAAGACCAACAGAAGCCAGTACAGCGATTAAGAGCTGGTGGGACCATCACCATGAGGCAGACACGGTCCTTTGGTTGACCGGAAGCCACGGGAGACAGGTTTGGGAGCCACTCAAGGTTCTAAATAGAGTGCGTCCAGGAAATTTGGTTCTGAACATCGGCGTGGGTCTCGGCTACTGCACGCGGGACCTGGTGATGCAGGGAGCCCAAGTTCATGTGCTTGACATTTCGGAAGTGGCCCTCAATCGAGTCCGGGGAATCGTCAAGAAGTGCTGGCTGGCAAGCCAATTGAATGATCTTCCAGCCGGGACCTATGACCTGGCCATTTCCCATCTCGTGACGCAGCACATGAGAAATCAAGACCTGACGCGACAAATGATGGCTGTCGTTCAAAGCCTAAAAGAAAACGGCGTGTTCGCCATGCAGTTTGCGTTTCCAACCAATTCGCCTGCCAGTGACTACCGTATCGACGAGAGCGAAGCCTCCATCCGGGGAGGCCTTGTCTTTCGCCCTTTTCTGGCGATGGAGAAAATCGTCAAAGCGGCAGGCGGAAAAATTGTCTGGGCAAAGAAATTGGGTATTTACGAACCCTGCGGCTGGTATGGCGTTCACATCATCAAAGATGAAGAGGCCAGCCTGAGCGCATACCTGTTGGAACAGCACCATCAAGCTGAGCTTGATTTTCTTGAAGAAATGGCTAATGAGCAGTTGGCAAACCGGGACTACGGGGCTGCGGCCGACGCTTTCACACGAATCCTGAAAGTACAACCAGCCTCGGCGACCGCTCATCATAAGCTTGGGATAGCCAATCGGCGACAAGGTAGTCTCGACCAAGCGTTTTACCATTTCCTGGAGGCATTGAAATACGATCCCCTGAACCGGGAAATCTTGAAAGAGGTTACGGAAGTTTCCCAGCCGCTGGGGCTTGCTTCCTACGCCAGAGAAATCGTCAACGCCTTTCTGGAACAGTTTCCCGGAGATCCAGAGATCAAAGGGCTCCTGGCCAGTCTTGAAAAGACTCAGCGGGATCCTGTACTCACGATAGTTTCGTCTGGTCAGGTCAGGTAGTTTTTGACAGAAAACTTGTTTGTGTTCACGAAAAGTGAACTACGAAGTGGCAAGAATTGCCTGCTTGGCCTCCTGGCTTGCTTCCAAGGTCAAATCCTTCTCGCCGAATTGGACACCGATTTTTCGAAGAAAATCATTCGGAGGCTCCCCTCCTGCAAAAATCCAGACGTAATCGTTGCGAATTTCCAGGAGTTCGCCGTTAACATCGAGCTCCACTGAATCCTCTTTGATCTCCCGGGGGCTTGAGTTGAAAACGACTTGAACCGTCCCGGCGTTGATGCATTCGGTGAGGCGGCTGGCATTCCTTTCTTTGAGGCGCGTAAAGGATCCTTTCCGGTAGGAAAGGACGACCTTGTTTCCTTTCTGGCTTCCCAGCCCCATGGCCGCTTCTATAGCGCTATCCCCTCCTCCGACCACCAGGATCTTCTTGTTGATGTAGTGATCCGCCTCAATCAGACGGTACATGACTTTTGACAGCTCCTCGCCCTGGATGCCCAACTTGCGGGGAGTTCCGGTTCTCCCCAAAGCCAAGACCACCGCCCGGGCCCGGTAAATTCCCAGGGTGGTCTTGATCTGGAATACCCCATCCGCACCCTTCTGAATGTCTTCGACGCTTTCCTTAGCGCGAACTTTGAACTCGGCTCTCCCCAGGATTGAATTCCAAAACGCGAGCAGGTCTTCTTTGCTGAGCTCCGTCTTCTTGAATTTTCCGGAAAGGGGAAATTCGACCGGGCTTGGTCATGACGAGCTTTTGGCGGGGATACTTTGAGACAGTGCCTCCAACTTCGTCCCGCTCAATGGTCAAGTAATTTAGTTTCTTCTCGATGGCCCGAAGGGAGGCGCTAATCCCCGCCGGCCCGGCACCAATGATCAGCACGTCGAAAATATCTGGGGTGCCTCTTGGTCCTCCCAAGCCGTTCAGTCGCGTGGCAATCGTATCAACGCAATCACGTCCCTGATTCACTGCATTCTTGATCAAGGCTAATCCACCAAGTTCCCCGGCAATGAATAGATTCTCGATGCTCGTCTCGTACTCGGAAGTCAAGAAAGGCAGGTCGGCACTCATGCTGGGGGCGGCCATCACCATGGAGATCGCACCGACAGGGCATGCTTCGGCGCAGAGACTATGCCCGATACATTTATACCCGTTCACGATGACGGCCTTCCCACCCAGCATGGCCAAAACGTCCCCCTCCGGGCACACGACGGTACAACTCTGGCACCCAATACAATGGGTTGTGTTGATGTGGGGGTGCTGAGCTCGGGGTCCTTCGGAATAGAGCTTTCCCTTCTCTGCGGCCTCTTGCGCCCGCCGTTCCCTTTGCCTGAGGCTCCGCAGATAAAGGATCATCGGCACAACAAGAACGAGCCCGCAAAAAAGATAAGTCAAGAAATTCTCAGTCATTGTCTAAATGGAGAGCAAAGATCACTGGCCCACGTCCTCTCTCTCTTCCGTGGGCACTGCTTTTGCGCGAGTTCGCCGGTATTCATTGGCGGCAATGGGTAGTTGCTGATTTAAAGAATAGGATCCCGGTTACCCCTATCTATTTTTCGGTAAAATGGGATGAGATCTTTCGCAATATGAAGGCGAATTGGAATGTGAAACCAGGATACACCCCAGCCACCCCGCTGAATGGTGCTAACCTGCGCCATGAGCATGTGTGCGAAAATCTTTGGTTAGACCATTCGCGCCAAGATTGATTTGTCCCGAGAAAATCCCCGTAGGGGATCGACTTGAGTAGCCCCGGGTCGCGCGTCAGCGCTACCCGGGGGGAAATTCACGCCACCCATACCCGACCCTGGAGGGGTCGAACTAGATGTCCCTTCAACCCCTCCGGGGTTGGACGTTGAACCATCTGCTTACCGTGGGTTTCGCCCCGCGTTGCTTTGCTACACCCACGGCTACTCATATTCGTCCCCTTCGGGGACATGAGTCAAGTAAGACAATGCAACGGGGAAAAGAACGATCTCAGGCATATTCATGAAAGAAAGTTAGATGGGATGCCAGCAAGCTGGCATTCCGGAAAGCGGAAGCAAGCTCATGCACTCCAAGATACAAGCCTAACAATCACCTCGCCTGCGATGATCAAGAGGACATAAACAACAGGCTGGTTTAATGCCACAGACCGCTCCTCTGGAGCTTCGCGGATTGTATACTCTAGCTCGCTACATACAGAAGGCTCCTACGGAGCCCACGACGCCCTGGAGAACTCAAGAGAACGAATCTCCATCCCAATCAAGCCGCAACTTTCCCGCAAATCTCTTACCCCCCACTGCGGAACCCCATCTTCATCGTTGAAATCTCCTCCCCCCTATGACACGATCTTCGCCGTCAATGCCCTGCAGCAGCTGGTCGATTTGCCCTCTGACTCATTGTCAACAGGAGCCTGCAAATGTCCACAGGACAGTATGAGGCCAAGCAGCACTACCAGGATCCGGCCGTTGCCAACGCGTATGAGGAACAAAGGTTTCGCGGCTGGGGGGGTCGATTTGTTGAACGGGCTGAACGCCGCTTGCTGGAGCAGTTTCTCGTCAGCCATTGTCGGGCCGGAGAGACCGTGCTGGATGTTCCTTGCGGTACGGGGAGGTTTCTGGACATTTACAGTGCAGCAGGGCTACAGGTGTTCGGCTGTGATATCTCAAATCAAATGCTCGCCAAGGCCCGGCAGCGAATCGTGAATGGCCGGGAGTCTCGTTTTGTAGTGGCCGAAGCCGAGCGACTCGGATTTAAGGACAACTCGTTCGATTACCTTGTCTCGTTTCGATTTATTCTCCATTTACCCGCCGAGGTACGTCGCCTGGTTCTTTCCGAAATGGTCAGGGTCACGCGGCGGACGTTGGCCATTAATTTTTACTTCAGCTACCCTACGCCTGTTTTGTTAATCAATCAGTTGTTTCGCCGGAAGGAGAGTATCCCTCCGCATCGGTTTCGCGAAAGCCGGTTGGCGGCGGAATTTGAGGGGTTGGGGGTTGAGATCAGGGAAGTCCACAAACTGAGCTGGTTCGACCGCAACTGGGCGCTTGTAATCTTGGAAAGACACCGCGGAAAACAAACCTGATACTGACCTCGGCGCGGTGAGGCATCCTACCCTTGGAATCAAAACAAATCTATAACATCCACAATTTGTTCTGCCTGGAGCTCGTGGAACACGGCAGAAGCTGCGGACTCCCTGAATTGCTGGCAGGATTGCGTACGGAGCGGCTGAAGGAGCCAAGGGTGAAACTGACGATCGTGAACCGAAGTCATCAACTTCCCCGCCGCAGCGATGCCGTATTCGCCGGCCGTTATAAGGGGATCCCTTGGCGTCTGTTGTGTAACCGCGATTCAGCCGGGCATCCAGCCGAGATCCATTTCTATGCACCTTGCTTTCGGCTGTTCCTGGGCGTGCGCTTGGCATTGATTCCGCTGGTTCGGCAGCTGGCACTCGAACGAGGCGGCTTCGGACTTTTGGGTACAGCCTTCCGCTGGCGGGGTGTCACCTGGCATTTGTACGGCCGGCCCGGTACCGGCAAGACCAAGCTGCTGATAGAAGCTCTGGAAGACGGGGGTGAGTTGGTGGGAGACTTCGAGCTGGTGGCATCTTCCGACGGGACCCTTCATCCTCTGATTGACCGGGTTGAGTTCCGTTACGCCACCGTGCGCCACACTCCGTACTGGCGGCATCTCACGGGGCCTCAGCGTCGCTGGCTCCAGATGTGCCGCCTGATCTCATTTCTCACGGGGCGTTGGACTTCTTTCAACCTGGTAATGGCACCCGGACAATTGGGTTGTCCCGTGGCAAAGGACAAGGCAGAAGCGAAGCACACTTTGGTCGGCATTGGTTTCGACCAGAAAGAGTGGAATGCCGAAGGGGCGACCCGCGAGCTCATGGGCTATTATCACTGGTACGAATCGATTTATGGGGTAGTGCTGAATGGCGATACCGGGGCCAGGGATCGCCAGCTCACAGCCAATGTACGACGATACGTCTCCCGCTGCGACTTGCTTGCATTGCCGGTCGGTCGAGGTCTGCAAGGGCTGCAGTCGGCGGAGTCGCGCCGATGAGAAGAGGATTTCTCAACGATGTGCGTTGGTTTTCCGTGACCCAACTAGCGGCTGGGCTGCTGATGCTGGGCTACATGATGGTGGCCGCTCGCCTGCTGGGTCGTGAGGGCGAGGTGGCTACCTTCGGGCTGTTCCAGGCAGTGATGGGTTTGTACAGCATTGTGTTAGTTCTGAGCTTTCCCCTGAATGTGACCGCCATTCATCTGGTCGGGAGGGCCCTTCCGGAAAATCGGCCCACCGCGCTGGGGAATTGTCTGATGCTCGCGTGTGCCGTGGGCAGTATATGTGCGGTTGGATTACTCGTGACTTGGCCGCAGTTGGCCAGCCTGTTGCACATTGAAAGTGTAAGTCTGATGGTGGAAGTCAGCACGCTTCTGATGTTGTCTTTCGTGTTGACCGTATTCTACGGAGGACTGCAGGGCCGCCATGATTATCGACGGTTTGCCCTGGCCAAAATTCTTGAAGCGGCGGTCTCGTTTGTGGCCGGCACGGTTCTTATCGCTTTCGGTGGAGGTGTAATGGGGGCAGTGGGTGGTTACGTTTTTGGCATGGGTCTCGTCTGCCTGGTATTTCTGGGATTTCGGAGCCAGTACCGCTTCGAACGGGTAGGGCCAGCGTGGCGCAAGGAACTTCGCAGCCTGGGACTGCCACTGGCCGTGACAGCGGTCCTCTCTTTCACGCTGGCAGCACCGATGCTCCTGGCACGCTGGCGCATGGATGCAACATCAGCAGGTCTGTATGCGGCGTTATTTTCCTTCCGCAATGTGCTGCAGCCTTTCGCTTTGACCGTGTCCCTGCCTTTGTACTCGCGAATCGTCGCAGATCGTAACGAACCCTGGATGGTGCAGAAAGCGCTGGCAATCGTCTCCCTGATCGCAGTGGGATTTCTAATCGTTAGCGTGGTCTGCCCTCAACTCTGCATGCGCGTGTTGTTGGGCGCGAAATTTGTGGCGGCCGCCGGTTACCTTTGGGAGTACGCCGTGGCGTTGGGGTTTTTCATGGTGACCATGGTTGTGATGTTTCATGCAGCCGCGCGACGCACTCTCCGGCTCTACTTGTTGGTGTTGCCGTTGGCTGGGGTAGTAGCCATCGCCTTCTGGCCCCAACTGACCATCGGCAAGACCATCAGGCTGCAGATTATGGCGTGGGTGGCCTTCCTGTTGGCGCAGGGGTTGGCAACACTCGTCGATAGCAGAGAATCAGTCCAAGCCTCAGCCACGAACTGAACGCCGAGCGTTTCATGTTGACTGGGAAAAAGTAAACAGCCTACAAAAAAAGCGTTACTCATGTGTCAGGAGTGGCCCCTGACAGAATTGGTACGCCCGGCAGGAGTCGAACCTGCGACCTCTTGCTCCGGAGGCAAGCGCTCTATCCAGCTGAGCTACGGGCGCGTGGGGGGCCGAGGAATCCATCGGGAAGCTGGAACCACAATCCCAGTCTTCATTGAATTTCCCCGAAAATTCTGACAGTCTATCAAATCTGGACCGTTTTGAATACGTTCCATGTCAGTCAAACAAACCTCAGTCGAATCCCATGTTCACTCTCGCGTGAACAAGGCTGCTGAACCTTCTCAGAATTCGCTTGAGAACAAATTCAGATAGGAATTGGATCATGAAAAAATCCTCGATCATTGGTCTTTTGGGACTCTTCGCCGCAGTTTCCCTGGTTCTGGCGGCACAGCTGGATCCTTCAAAGCTTCCCGAGCCCTTCGCCACTCCGTCGGCCAATAACCAGCCACACGTCATTCCGCGGCCGGAAGGAGCCAGCTTGGAGTTGCCCAAGGGGTTTCACGTCGACGTCTATGCGGAAGGGTTTGATCGGCCCCGGTTCATGCTGGGGGGCCCTCATCATGAGATTGTGCTGACGGACAGTGTTGAAAAAGGCAGTGTTTATGTCCTCCAGGATAAGAACCATGACTTCAAGATCGATTCGAGGCAAAAAATCCTGACCGGGCTCGACCGTCCCTATGGATTGGCCCTTTGGAAAAATTATCTCTACGTGGCCGAAGCTACTTCTCTGAAAAGATATCCGTTCGACTCCCAGGAAATGAAGGTGACGGGGAACGGCGAGGAAATTGTTTCGCTCAAGCCGTTTGGTAAAGGGCACTGGACCCGGACGATTCTCTTTGATGCCAAGAATGAAAAATTTTATCTCACGGTGGGATCGGCCTCCAACGTGGATGCCGGAGAGGACCCGATGCGAGCGGCCATCCATCGTTACAACCCCGATGGATCAGGCCATGAGGTCATGGCTACGGGAGTGAGAAATGTGATTGGGCTGCGCTGGTATCCGGGGACGGACGCCCTCTGGGCGGCGGTTCAGGAAAGAGACGGCCTTGGAGACGATCTGGTCCCCGATTATTTCACCGCTATCCAGGCAGGAGGGTTTTACGGCTGGCCCTATGCCTATATCGGACCTCATGAAGATCCCCGCCGCAAAGGGGAAAAACCCGATCTGGTGGCCAAGGCGATCGTTCCCGACGTCTTGCTGGGAGCGCATGTCGCGGTCCTGGATGTGCTCTTTTATACGGGGAAGCAATTTCCTCCCGAGTATCAGGGCGGAGCCTTTCTGGCTCAACATGGATCCTGGAATCGTTCACAGCGCGTAGGCTATTCCGTCCGGTTCCTTCCCTTCAAGAATGGCAGGCCTGCTGGAGCACTGAGAGATTTCTTGACGGGATTCCTTCTTGACCCCGGGAAGCGTGAAGTTTGGGGACGGCCGGTAGGCCTTTTCCAATTGGGGGACGGCTCACTGTTATTTTCTGATGATGGCGGCAACAAGATCTGGAGGATCAGTTATCATGACTAAGCCGCGATTGTGAAGGGCGGCCGCATTCCGGCTTGCTGCCTTTTGCCTGAATACCTGCGAAAGGAAGCTCGAAAACCCGCCGCTCTCTTCAGAGCAATGGCGAGGCGGAATCCCCTCTTTTTTCCACATCGTCCACCCGTGACCATCAAGACTCAATTCCGTTTCCTTTGTTTCGCGATATTCCTCTTTGCCATCCAGCCCGAGGCACTTCTTCCCCTGCCGCTGGAGGCAAAGACACTCTCAGAGCCTGCTCGATTCCTTCATCGCGACCATCTCAATTTGCCAAACCTGTCCTGCCTGAGTTGTCATGCGCAAGCTGCCGTGAGCGAGTCTTCGACGGACAATTTGCTTCCTGCGCCCAATCTCTGCAAGGGGTGCCATGACGGGCACCAAGCGAAGAAACTGGAATCAGTGGATCGTATTCTCCTCAGGCGGGAGATGCCGATCAAACTCCACTTCAATCACCGGCGGCATCTCGCACTCGGGAACGTAGCCCCGGCCCTCCTGGCGGCTTTCGAAAGTCAGCAATACCTTGGCCCTGCCTCCTTCTTAAAAGACTTATCCGCCACAACCAATGAATGCCAGGCCTGCCATCGTGGACTCACTCAAACCGACGAAGGAAAGCCTTCCCATATCCCACCCATGGCCGATTGCCTCGTGTGCCACGCCACGATTGAACCGCCCTTCAGCTGTGAGCTTTGCCACCCGAATGACGCTAAACTTAAACCCCCAAATCACACTGCCGATTTCATGGACACGCATTCCAGCCAGATGGCAACGCTGGATGCCTCGAGCTGCAAGAATGCCACGGCATCAAATTCCGGTGTAGGGGTGTCACTAGCACTGAATTCGATTAGCTCGTGCCGTGGCCAGCAGCGCCGAAGTCAGCCAGAGTCAGAGACTCGACCACAACCTATTTCTGCCAACATCCTTAACTCAGACCGAGTCGGCAAAATCAACGGAACCTGGAAGATATTTTTTAGTCAGATATGGATTTTCCCGATGCGAAAGCTGCCAGGTCGAGATACTGATGGATGCGGCGTTCCACGTTGTCTGACAGGAGGATGTCGCGGATGACGGCTACGGTGGTGATGCTCAAACCATAGAGGGTACCCGTTTTCCAGCGTGATCCCACCGATGGCCACGAGGGGCTTGGAGACTAGAGCGCGGATGATCTTCAGTTCCTCACTTGAGACAACAGGATCGGGATTCTGTTTGCTGGCGGTGGGATAGGCGGGACCGATGGCTACATAGTCTGCTGAACTTCGTTCAGCTTCCAATGCCTGCCTGCGATTGTGGGTCGAATACCCAATGATCTTGCCCGGTCCGAGAAGTTGTCTGGCAACTTCGACGGGAAGATCCTCTTGCCCAAGGTGAACTCCGTCGGCATCTGTCAATGAGGCGATATCAACGCGGTCATTGATAAACGCGGTTAGACCATGCTGATGACAACTTGCAACGAAACTCCGGGCTCTTTCAAAAAATATCCTGGAGCTGGCGGTTTTTTCCCGCAATTGCACCCAGCCGACGCCAGTCCTGGCTATGGTTCCGATCAATGACTCAAAGGGAGGAGCGGCATATTGAGTATCGAGGATAACGTATATTGGTGGGGGAATCACAAGCGGTGCTCAACTCACTCCGACTTCGCCGCGCGGCCTCTTGCAGGTGGCGGCAGAATGGGCTCTCTCCGGCAAGGGTCGCGATGGCGTGTCCATCACCTCATGAATCTTTCCATGAAATGAGTATCGATCTTCCCTGCCTTGAAATCCGGGTCCTGCATGATCTGCTGGTGCAGGGGGATACTGGTTTGAATTCCTTCGACAATGAACATTTCCAGCGCGCGTTCCATTTTCCGGATGGCATCCATCCGTGAATGGTCATGCACGATGAGTTTGGCGACGAGCGAATCGTAGTAGGGGGGAATGGTGCATTCGGCATAGGCGGCGGTTTCGACACGCACTCCCGCCCCTCCGGGTACATGGAAGGAAGTGATTTTCCCGGGAGACGGGACCATCGTCACCGGATTCTCGGCGTTAACGCGACACTCAATACTATGCCCGCGAAGTTTAAAATGCCCGTCAAAATTCAGCGGCTCGCCGGCTGCCGCCATGATTTGCAATTTTACCAGATCGACGCCGGTTACCATTTCGGTTACGGGATGCTCCACTTGAATCCGGGTGTTCATTTCCATGAAATAAAACTGTCCATTTTCGTCCATGAGAAATTCCATGGTCCCGGCATTGGAGTAACCGATGCTGGTCAGGGCTTTTTCGATTCGAGCCCCCATTTCCTGGCGAATCGCCTCACTGATGGCCACCGAAGGGGATTCTTCCAATAGCTTCTGATGGCGGCGTTGAATCGTGCATTCCCGTTCCCCAAAGTGGAGGACCCGGCCGAAATTGTCACCCATCACCTGGAATTCGATGTGCCGCGGCCGTTCCACGTATTTCTCAAGGTAAATATCAGGAACACTGAAAGCGGAAAGAGCCTCCTGCTGGGCCATGGAAAACGCCTTTTCGATATCCTGGCGGCTCTTGACTACACGCATCCCCCGTCCTCCGCCCCCCGCGGACGCTTTGAGGATCACGGGATAGCCGACCTTGTCAGCCAGTCGTTCGGCTTGCTGCGCATTTTCAATAACCCCGTTACTGCCGGGCAGGATGGGGAGCCCCGCCTTTTCCATGGCAGCCAATGCCCGCGATTTGTCTCCCATCAAGCGGATGACATTGGGGGTAGGCCCGATGAATTTGATATGGCAGGTCTCACAGACTTCGGCGAAGTAGGCATTTTCGGAAAGGAATCCGTAACCGGGATGAATGGCGTCAACGTTGGTTATTTCAGCGGCACTGATAACGCTCGGGATCTTAAGATAACTGTCAAGGCTCCTGGGCGGCCCAATACAAACCGCCTCATCCGCGAAACGCACGTGCAACGAGTTGCGATCCGCTTCGGAAAATACCGCAACGGTCTTGATGCCCAGCTCCTTACAGGCACAGATAATCCGCATTGCGATTTCGCCGCGGTTCGCTACAAGAATTTTCTTAAACATGAGTAGTGAGAATTTTTCCGCTTAAGGTCAGCTTTTCCGGGTCGGCCGAATGCCGAAAAGTGCCTGGCCGAACTCTACCGATTCAGCATTTTCGACGTAGACTTTGACTATTTCACCGGAGACCTCGGCTTCGATTTCGTTCATCAATTTCATCGCTTCGATGATGCAGAGAACACGGCCGGGTTCCACCGAGTCACCTATCTTCACATACACGTCGGCCTCGGGGCTTGGAGCTCGATAGAACGTCCCCACAATCGGTGCGCGAACGATGATCAAGTCTTCGTCTACGGTTTCAACCGGTCCGGCAGGCGGGGAAGAGCCGGTATCGATCGGGAAGGCTGGCGTGACGGTGGGAGTCACGGGATGCGAGGTCGCCGGGGAATGAGTATGGGCGGCGGTCAGATGAGCGTCTTTACGAATCTTCACCCGGACGCCAGCACGTTCAATCTCCAGTTCGTTGATCCCGTAGTGCGAGAAGGTTACGATGAGTTCCTTGATCTCTTTAATGTTCATGAATGCGCTAATCCCTTCTAACTCTCATCATTCCAGGCAGTTCAGGCGTCGACACGACAAGGGGAAGGCGTCCGCTGATGGGTGACAACAAGGCGCAAGTATAGCGATTCCACGGGAAAAATACAAACCCTTTACCGGATGAGGGAGGGGAAACGGGTCTTTAGAAGACGAACTCTTTGGCCAGTAAGTACTTTGCCTTCTTAAGTTCAAAGCGAGCCCGGCCAATATTTCCGTCTTTGGCCAGCAACAAGAGGAGAAAATACTCTGAGGTAATCATTCGGATGATGATAGTTCGATTTTCGGTCGAGAGAATATATTCTTCCAGCCCGCCGATGCCGACTTCCTGCGCGGAAGAAGACGACAAACGCAGGGCGGTGGTATATTCCGCCGCCAGCGTTTCGACATTCAGACTTTCATCAGGATTCCATCTCTCGATCGCAATGCCGTCCATCCCCATGATGACGGCCGCCAGACATCCTTCGACCTTCTTGACTATCGAATCCAGCAGTTCGGAAAACATCGCCCCTCGGTCTCTCCATGACTACAGTATCTTTGGTGACAGGAAGAATATCAGCTCTTGGGTCTGTTTGTTTACCGATTTATTTTTAAACAGATAGCCGATCGCGGGGAGACTGCCAAAGCCAGGGACCTGTCTGACGTTAGTTTGTTCATTATCGATCATTACACCGCCGACGACAACTGTTCCTCCATTCGAGACCAAAACGGTGGTTTTGGTCTGCTGCGTGTTGACCGTCGGTACGCCCTGTACCTGCCGTGAAAAATCCGGGGTAGAATTCTCGATATCCACCTTCATGATGATGGTGCCCTCATCCGTAATCTGAGGGGTTACGGTCAACTTCAGGGAGAAATCGAAGAACTGGACGGACACGGTGTTGTTGATCGTGGTCTGGACAGGGATCTTCACACCTTGTTGGACAAATCCTTCGATGTTGTCTTGCGTGATAATTTTTGGCTTCGAGAGCAACTTGGCTGAGCCGCGTCGTTCCGCCGCCGTGATAATCGAATCCAAAAGAAACTTGTCAGTGATCCCGGCGAAGAAGGCGACGCCGCTGGTGGCCGCGTTTGCGCCGAGGTTGGATAGCAAGGGGAGAGCATTCTGGGCCCCGCCTGATTGACCCGGACTCATGGTAACGCTCGGGGGAGGTTGGCGTGAGAAGGGGTTGCCGGGGACGGCACCGGACACTACATTCTTGTCGCCATTCCCATAGATGGCTCCCAGTTGGACGCCGATATCCCGTAAGAAATCGCGGGTCGTGGCCACGACCCTGGCTTCAATCTCAACCTGCTTGATCTTCCGGTCCAGCTGTCGGATTAGGTTATCGATCCTCGTGAACGTCTGAGGGATATCCGTAATGATCATGGAATTGGTTCGCACATCCACAATGATATCCCCGCGGGGCGACAGGACTTTCTTAATAATCGCACTCATGTCTGCAGCTTTGGCGTAGCTTAGAATGCGAGTTTCAGTTTGAAGTTCTGCAGCCACGACCCGGGCATCCGACAATCTCTTGCGCTGTGTTTCTTCCTGTTCAAGGGTCGTATTCGCCGCAATGCGGAGCACGTTCCCGTCTAATTGTTTCCCCAGGTTATTGTTCTTCAAGACCACATCAAGAGCCTGGTCCCAAGGCACATCATTAAGAAAGATCGTCAAAGAGCCTTTGACATCGGGGTCGAGCACGATGTTTAGGCCGCTGATTTCACCGATGAGGCGGAAGAAATCCTTGAGGTCTGCGTCTTTCAGCTCCAGGGAAATCAAATCCCCCGAATACTTCGGGGCCACCGCCGGAGCCGGCGCCGAGATTACCTGGCCTGCCACGGGGAGCGGAGACTGCGGCGCAGGGCTCGCAGGAGCAGTCACAACTGCCGGGGCCGGTTCCGCCGTTGGAAC
Source organism: Terriglobia bacterium (assembly GCA_046331665.1). Classification (GTDB taxonomy): domain Bacteria; phylum Acidobacteriota; class Terriglobia; order Versatilivoradales; family Versatilivoraceae; genus CAWBAT01. Next base: position 113,585 of record JAXLQK010000013.1, read on the forward strand.
TGGAGGCGCCGCGGCGAGCGGGGTCCGATTCTCTTGCAACATCGCCACCGTCTGGGGTTGAACCTTGGCAACCGTGACGTCCGGCTTCACAGGAGCAACGGGTGCCGTTTCAACATGAGATTCCACCACAGGCGAAGACTGAGGCAACGGACTCCGGACTGGTCACAACTGCCGGGGCCGGCTCCGCCGTTGGAACTGGAGGCGCCGCAGCGAGCGGGGTCCGATTCTCTTGCAATATCGCCACCGTCTGGGGTTGAACCTGGGCAACCGTGACCTCCTGCTTCACAGGAGCAACCGGTGCCGTTTCAACATGAGATTCCACCGCTGGTTCAGTTTGAGTTTTAGGAACAACCGGATCTGTTTTTGAGCTGGCAACTTCGATTTTCGCCTCCGTCTTGGCGAGAGTGGGTTCGGCTGCAGGGCTAGTCAACTGCGCCCGCACACTCTGATTGGAGCTGACCGTGAGCTTCGCCGTGCTGGCGGGCTGTGCAGGCGTCGAAGCGGGTGCCGCTTCCGGCGCCGGCGCTTGATTTACAGAAGCAACCTGTGGGCTCCGAAGCTGAGGCAATCTTGATTTCCTTCACCTGGTTCAGAGACCGGCGAAGCGGGGAAGCGGACTCAGCGACGGAAGAGGAAGATCCGTTCCCTTGGGTTGACTCCGGCACAGGCACTGCCGCAGTTACCGCAGGAGCCGATTCAGGCTCACGAGGAGGAAGCGCTTCAGTCACCTGGGGTTCCGAATTCACCACCGCCGGCTGGACGGGCAGATTCTTGGGTTCAACTTCCGCCAGACTGATGGGCCCTTCCAAAGCTACGGCCGGAGAGGCCAGAGGCTCGGGCATGGCAACCTTCTCAACTTCGGCGAACTGGAGCGTACCGATGGCCTGACTGCGCGCCGCCCATTGCCCGTTGGGAGCAAGAATACCGCTCTCGGGAGCTTGATGGTCCAGGTTTGCCAGCGCAGCGCTTTCCGAGGGTTTCTCTACAGGCTTCGATGGCTGTCGCGAAGCCGCCGTCGTCTGTTTATGGAAGCGCACCACAAGACCTGAGTCAGAAGCCTCGATCGTGTAGGGACTTTTCCGCGAAACATCGAAGACGCATCGCACCAACTTGCCTTGCTGGGATTCACCAAAGCCAAAGCGGATCTTCTGGATGAGATCCGTTCGCAGACGGAGCGATTGATGCGAAACCTTAAATTCCGATCCCGTCACATCCACGACAATTCGGTTGGGAGATTCAAGTTCAAAAGCCTGAAATTCAGGTTTGGACGTCGTCTGGAGATTCAACGTCAGCTCTTGTTCATCTTCCACAATACTGACATCGCGGAGGGGAGCCTTGGAACCTCGGGAGATATCGGCATTTCCCCCGGCTTTAGGTACAGCGGGATTTGCCGTGGGGGATTGAGAAGCGGCTGGAATAGGAGAACTAAAAACTAAACGGAGTTTTCCACGGTCTGCCTGGAGCGCATACTGGATCGGTTGGACCAGATTGAACTCAATTCTGACCATCGGTTTCTGACCTTCCCCGATGACTGTTACGTTGGCAAACTCCACCTGAGCGGTTTTGAAATCCACGAAGTTCTTCTCGAGGGAAGATTCAGCACCCATCACATCCAGAATGAAGAGTCGAGGATTGGGGTAGTAAGAAGTATAGTCCAACGCACGATCGGCGAGAATGTCGATCGTCGTCCGGCCGGGATTCTCGGAAAAGGTCATTGCCTTCAAGTGCGTCGGCGGACGTTCTCCGGCAACCCCTTCAGCCCGGAGGGGCAAGGCGCAGAGCCCCAGCCATATCAGATTGAGTATCAGCAATTTTGAAAAATATTTACTTCGCATCTTTTCCGTCTCCTCGAGCCGGGTATAGCTTCTTCACAACTTGTTGAGTAACCTTCTTCCCGTGGCTATCCGTCAGATATTGATTCATGATCATTGCGTCATTGCGGATTTCGATCACCTTGCCGTCATAGAGATCATCGTTGGCATGAATAAAATAGGTCTTGCCCCGGTACCCCGTCGTGAGTGCCATGTTGACACCATTTTTCTTCACAATCCCGACCAGGATGATCTCGGACACCAGTTGCCCTTTCAGACCGGGGGGACGGACGATGGGGGCGCTGACCGCCAGTACTGAATTGGCAACATCCAGGCTGCGAAATGGATCGCGGCGCCCTTTGGCTTCATATTTATAGTTCATCGCCGGAGCTTCCTGAGCGGCCGGCGGTGGTGTGGCGACTGTGGGGGCCGCTGGCAAAGAGGCTGCGGGCTTGGCCGCTTTTTCCAGTTGGCCCGCCTGCTGGGCCTCAAGGATAGGGCTCATCCCCAGCGAAATCATGCACACAATTAAATTGAGAGCTATGCGCGTTCCATTCATTTCTTTGTGTTAGGAGCCAGTTTGTTCGCTCCCTCTCCGATATCTTTCTCCTCGTTATAAACGAAGGTGGTTGCTGTGCAGGTCGCTGTGATCGTTTGATTCGATTGCTGCTTCTTGTTCTCAATGATCTTGACATCAGACACATTGACGATTCTCGAGAACTTGCTCAACTTATCGAAGAATGCGCCCAGGCTGTGATAACTTCCCTCAACTTCCAGGTTGATGGGCCATTCCGAGAAAAAGTCTTTTTGAAGCACAGGAAGAGGCTGAAATTTCTTGATCATCAAATTCGAAGCCACCGCGCTTTCCTGAACCTGGTGGAGCAATTGATCGGTTTGTTTGGCTTCCGGGAGAATGATCTTCAAGGTCGATAGCTTATTGAGCAGTTGTTTGTTTTGGGTCAGGAATTCCTGATGTTTCTGTTCCACCGCCTGCCCGCGTTGAATTTCCACTTTCAGGCCGTCCAGCTGACCCTGCTTGATCTTGATTTGCTGATCGAGTCCCGAAATGAAGAAGTACCAACCCATCCCCGCAATAATGATCCCAAAAATCGAGAAAATGCCGAGCTGGGTATACCAGGGAATGTTGTTAAATCGTTTAAGGTCGAGGTCCATAACGCCCCAAGATCATGAATTGACCGCTGCAGCCGTTGCGGCTGCGCCGCCGGCCACCAAGTCACCTTCAAAAGTGATGGAAAAAGTATAGTGATTGTTGTCTTCCTGGAGATTCACCAGGTTTACATTCCTAAAATTTCCGACTCGTACCAGATTGGTAATGAAATCGGCCACGTTGTCAGGGGAGCCCATCGCCGTCCCGTTGAGGGTTATCATGTTGTCTTTCTGGGTCAGCTCCTTTAACCAGACTCCCTCGGATTGCTGGACACAGTCACTGAGAACGTCGAGGACGCGAACAGGACCGGATTGATTTCGCTTCAGGGACTCAATTACATTAATACGGGTTTCCAGCAGTTTGCGGCGTTTTTCAAAGGCTTCGTTTTCCTTGAGGAGCCCTTCCTGGCGAACTTTTTCCTTTTTCGCCTGGACAATCTGGCGGCTGACCTCCTCTTCCTCTTTGACGAGGGCCTGCTCCCAAAAATAGACCACACCAATGGATATCACCACGACCGAGATCGCCATGATCAACTGCATGGCCTGATTCGACGCGGTGCGGATTTTTCTGGCTTTAACCGCCTTTACTTTCGTCCTGCCCAGCAAGTTGATGCGAATCATGATTGCACGAAACTCCTTAAGGCGAGGCCAACAGCCACGGCCATACTCGGAGAAATATCATCCAAATAACCGAGGTCGATCCCTTTGCCAACGGCAATTCCCTTGAATGGATCAAGAACTTCAACAGGAACGTTCAGGCGGTTTTGAACCATCTCCACGAATCCGACTACCTTGGCGCACCCGCCACTGAGATAGACGCGTTGCAATTGTTCGCCCACCGTGGTGGCCCGGAAGAAATCAAAGGTTTTTTGAATCTCCAGCAGGAGGACCTCGGAAACAGACTCAATCATCAAATCAACATTCTCCCGTTGAACCCCTTCGATGGATTTCCCTTTCTTGACCTCTTCCGCCTCTTCGAAGCTCAAATTCATTTCTTTCTGTAAGGCATCGGTGAACTGATTTCCACCCACTGAGACGTCTCGTGAGAACAGGGGTGTGCCTCCCTTCGTGACCACGATATTCATGATGCTGGCGCCGATATTTAATAGGGCAATCGTGGCATTGGGGGCGGGATGATAACTCGCTTCAAAGGCGTTTTGGACTGCAAAGGCATCAATATCGACCACCACCGGAACCTTTCCCGCCTGGGTGATCACATTGGTGTGGTTGAGGATCTTGTCTTTCTTGACGGCGACAAGCAGGACGTCGGTCGTCGCTCCCGAACCTTGGGTGTCCAAGACCTGGTAATCGAGGTTTACGTCCGCGATATCAAAGGGAATGTGCTGTTCGGCCTCCCACTGGATCGATTCTTCCAGCTCTTCCTCGCTCATGGCCGGCAGAGAGATCTTCTTGACGATGACCGAGTGGCCTGACACGGAAGTCGCGACACTTCGTGTTTTGATTTTCTTCTGAGAGAAGATCTTGGTTATGGAGTCCGACACGGATAAGGCATCCATGATCGCCCCATCCACGACGGTATCCGACGCCAAGGGTTCCAGTCCGGCATGGACCAGCTCATAACCGCCTTTCGACTTCCTGAGCTCCACGGCTTTGACGGAACTGGAGCCGATATCCAATCCTACTAGTGGCTTCTGTCGTGAAAAAAGTTGCACGCTCTTGCACCTAACACTTTGAGATCAAAACCATTTTATCGATAGCCCGAAGTTCAAACTTTAACTTCGCTCTGAGGAAAATTTTCTGCTCTTCATTTCCATCCATTCATCCAGGACGGTTTTCTTAAAGCGCCAACGATTGCCCAACTTGAAGGCAGGAATTCGATCGCTGGACACATACTTGTAAAGAGTATCCGGGGAGATGCCCAAGTACTGGGACGCTTCTTTGACATTCATGACTTCCTTGGGTTGCGGCATGCTCCCGTCCTCATCCTTCAGTTTTGTTTCTTTTATCGGCAAACTTTTTCCGGACATTAGTGCATATAAATTAGATTGTCGATGGCCCCCGCCCGAGATTTATGCCGTTTTCTTGGAAAACCCAGAATTGCCGCAAAACCGCTCCAGAGTGCCAATGAACTGCCGGTGCGAGTCTCCGCATGGAGCCTGCGCTCTAAGACGGCTGGGTAACCGCCCGGCACTTTCTCATGTCCGCAGGGTTTTTCTAATTGACAGAGAACGCAGGTGAATTATAAGTTTTCTTTCCTTTGCTTTGAGGTTTCATCGGTGAAGCTGCGATCTTCCTCCTCAAAAACCAAATCGAACGCTTTCTCTTCGGATGCCTTTCTTCGTCTGTTCCAGGCGGGGACGAATCTGGTGATCTACCGCGATATTTTGAAGGAACCGGTGGTGAGTCATTTCCTGTCGTTACTGGAGCAGCTGGGGAAGGAGGGCAACCCGGGTCGGGGACGAAGCCGGAAAATTGCGGAGTCTTATGCCAGGTTTTTTTCCGGGTTGGCACACCTGGGGCAAGAGCCGCAGGAAGAGCCTGTCGGAACGGTCTGGCAGAATCACCTGCTCAATCTGATTTTGGATGCGGAAAATCCCTTTAGTACCTCCGCCTCTCATGGTTTATTTCCGAAAGAAAAAAATTCTTTGACGGAACAAGCCGCTCTGGACTTGCGGCTACTGAAGACCCTTCATGATGTCGACGGCCGTCAACTTCTTCAGTATTTGCATGAGTTGCCTTGCGATATGGAGTGGGAGTCGTGGGAGAAGCTGCCCCAATCTCTTCGCGGCGGACAACCCGGCTCTCTTCGTGGAAGGTTCAAACAACAGCTCCAGCAATCTGCCGATTGGGCAGTTGAAATCAAGGCTCTCTACGATTTTTATGGCCGTACCGGCGTCGGGAAGTTTGGGCGGTTTCGAGCCTTCCATTGGAAGCCGGGCTCCGATGGCGGAGTCATTGTCCCTATCCCCGATCCCGACCCAGTCCGGCTGGAAGACCTGATCGGTTTCGAAGACCAGAAGCAGCTTCTAATTCACAATACCGAATTCTTTCTTTCTGGAATCCCCGCCAACAATGTCTTCGTTTACGGCGATCGCGGGACTGGAAAATCCTCCGCCATTAAGGCGCTTCTTCACCACTTCCCCCAACAGCCTCTGCGAATGCTGGAAATCTCGCGAGACGATCTGGCCGACCTGCCCGAAGTCATGCATACCTTGCGGGGCAGACCTGAATACTTCATCGTGTTCGTGGATGACTTGTCTTTTGAAGAAGGCGAGACCCAATATAAGACTCTCAAGGCCGTTCTGGAAGGCAGTCTCGAAGCGCGACCCCGCAACGTCGTGGTCTACGCAACCTCCAACCGTCGCCATTTAATCAAGGAAAATTTCTCGGATCGGGTGTTGGATAACAGCGGGGAAGTTCGACCGCAAGACACCTTGCAGGAAAAGGTTTCACTCTCGGACCGGTTTGGAATCCAATTGGTCTTTGTGGCGCCGGATCAGGACGAGTATCTCCGGATCGTTCGCTCCATGGCGCAACGGCGACAGTTCAGCCTCGCAGACGAGGAACTCACCCGAAAAGCCCTGCTTTGGGTGCAACGCCACAATACGCGCAGTGGCCGGACCGCCCGTCAATTTATCGATTACCTGGGTGGAGAACTGGGAAAGCCTTTGCCCTAAACCTCGCCCGGCGCCAGTTTTCCACTCCCCTCACGATCCAGCAAGGCTTAACTTTTCAGAACCAGCTTCCGGCTGAGGTAATACTTGGTCGTATATTCCGCCACCATCCGGTCGGTGTTGTAATTGGGAATAAGCGTCTGCATGCTGCGCCGGACCCTTTCAATCCATCCCCGAGGGATCCCTTCTTCATCACGATCGAAGAAAAGCGGGATGACCGACTCGGAAAGGGTCTGGTACAGAGACGCGGCGTCGGCGGCGTCTTGAATCTCCGGGTCTTCTCCCGAGGCGTCCTCGCCAATAGCCCAACCATTCGTCCCGTCAAATGCCTCACGCCACCATCCGTCCAGAACACTTAAATTCAGCCCCCCATGCACAGCCACCTTCTGCCCGCTGGTCCCGCTGGCTTCCAGGGGACGCCGCGGTGTATTAAGCCAGACATCCGCTCCTGAAATGAGGTGCCGCGCCACATTGATGTCATAATTCTCCAGGAATACAACCTTCCCGAAGAAATCATTGCGTTTGGTGATTTCCTGAATCTGTTGAATGAATTCCTTCCCCTTGTCGTCGCGAGGGTGCGCTTTCCCCGCAAAGAGCAGCTGGATGGGGCGCTGGGGGTCATTGAAGAGGGAGACGGCCCTGGCCAGGTCCCGAAAGATCAGGGGAGCCCGTTTGTAGGCGGCAAACCTTCGGGCAAAACCAATCGTGAGCGCATCTGGAGAAAGGATTCTTTCAAAGATTCTTGCCCCATCGCCTCCCAGGCGCTGATTTTGTTCACGCAGCCTCTTTCTGGCAAATTCCACCAATTCCCGTCGCAAGGCATAGCGAAGCGACCAGATCTCTTCGTCGGAAATAACCTCCCGGTCCGACACGATCTTCCACAAATCCGGGTACATCAAGCGGGTTTCCCAATCCTGCCCCAGATGGGTCTTCCAAAATCGTCGCGTTGGGCGCGTCATCCATCCCCGGACATGCACTCCATTGGTAATATGCCCGATGGGGGCGGCATGGAAACTCTTTTGGCGATACAGCTCCTTCCACATCTCCCGGCTGACTTCACCATGCAATTCACTGACGCCATTCGCGGCTCGGGACATCCGCAACGCCAGTACGGTCATGCAAAAACTTTCTTGCGCATCCTCGGGATTGATCCGTCCATAGCTCTGAAACTTCTGGGAATCAAAACCGAGGGAACGGGAATACTGGCCAAGAACATATTCCATGAGCTCCGGGGAAAAGCGGTCATGGCCCGCCGGAACGGGGGTGTGGGTTGTGAAGACACAGTGCTCGCGTACCCAATCTTCGGCTTCGTGCAGGGTGGCCCCCCGCTTTAATTGTCGATGCATTAATTCAAACGTCAAAAAGGCGGAATGCCCTTCATTCATATGATAAACGGCAGGTTCGATACGCAGAGCTTCCAAGAGGCGCGTCCCGCCAATCCCCATGATGACTTCCTGGCCAATCCGCGTGGCGGTTTCTCCTCCGTAGACCCTTCCCGTCAAGTCCCGGTAGTGCTCTTCGTTCTGGGGAAGTTGCGTATCCAACAGGTAAATGGTGGTGCATCCGACACTCAGCTTCCACGCCTGGAATCTCACCTGGCTATGCTGCATTTCAATAGAAAGAACCAGCGGAGCCCCGTCTTCTCCCAACACCAGATCGAGGGGGAGATCGTTCTTGTCGATGAGCGGATAATACTCCTCCTGCCAGCCGTGCGGGGCAATCTGCTGATGGAAGTAACCCTGGCGATAAAACAGCGTGATGCCGATCAAGGGGACCCCCAGATCGCTGGCCGATTTGGCATGATCTCCGGCGAGCACTCCCAACCCTCCCGAATAAATGGGCAGACTTTCATGAATGGCGAATTCTGCGCTGAAATAAGCGACGGGTTTCCTGAGGAATGGCGCGGCATGTGCCGAACACCAACTGCGCTCACGATGGAGATATTCACGAATCTCCACCAGCACTTCGGAAACGCGGGCGGCAAAATCCTTCTCCATCAATCGGGCCTTGAGCTCGGCATGAGAGAGGGAGTTTAGAACGACCACGGCATTGTGGTTCGACGAACTCCAGGCGAGTGGAGACAGTTCGGCAAAGATCTCCTGAGCCTCCGGATTCCATGTCCACCAAAGGTTCCGGCTCAATTGCCGCAATTCTTCCGTCATGACATCGAGGTCTTTAATTCTTTCGCGATAGACTGCCATCTCATCGGCACGCAATCGATTCAATCTCCCTTCCCTGATTTTTGCTGTATTTGCTTATCTTCAATGATTCCTGCCCCACTCATTGGGGACGGGCTTGATCGCCTGGATCGCCATCGATGTTGCCGGACCAAACCCGTTGCAGCCATTGAGTCCGGCATCCGGTTCCAAACAACCCGGCAAACTTTTCGACCGGGGCAGGCCCCATTCAATTCACGCCCTCCCTTGGGCGCGAAAATAGTATGCAAAAAATGAATCAAAAACCCAAATACATTGAATCAAAAAATTCCCAAGCTCGGCTAAAATAGAATCGTCTGAATCTGATTCTTTCTCCCCGCTGTTATCTTGTCGTACATCCGAGGTGTCACAGTGAGTTCAAAAAAAATTCGTATCACCTGGATGGGGCATTCAACGTTCAAGGTGGTCTCACCAGAAGATAAGTGCCTGCTAATCGATCCCTGGGTCAAAGGAAACCCGGCGTGTCCGGAATCCGCCAAAAAGCTTGATCGAGTGGATCTCATGCTTCTGACCCATGGGCATTTTGACCATATCGGCGACGCGGTGGAACTGGCCAAGCAGTATGCTCCTGAGGTCGTCGGCATCTATGAGTTGGGTCATTGGCTGGAAAGCAAGGGGGTCAGCAAGATTTTTCCCATGAATAAGGGAGGAACTCAACGCCTTCAGGAAATAGCCGTGACCATGGTTCACGCCGATCACAGCTGTGGGATTCTGGACGAAGGGGAAATTCTCTATGGAGGGGAAGCGGTCGGCTACGTTATCGAGTTTTCCTCGGGTTTCAAGATCTATCATTCTGGCGACACAAACCTCTTCGGGGACATGAGACTGATAGGCGAACTTTATGCCCCGCACCTTGCCATGCTGCCCATTGGGGATCTTTTTACGATGAGCCCTCGTGAAGCAGCTCATGCCTGTAGTTTTGTCGGGGCGAAAGTTGTTATTCCCATGCACTTTGGGACTTTCCCGGCACTGACGGGCACCCCGCAAGAACTGAGAGAACTGAGCCGGCATATTCCCGATCTGAAGATCATCGACATGAAACCCGGCGAGACCATGGAGTTCTGAGCAACCACAATGGGAACCAAAGGGGAAATCAAGGTAATGATTTTCCCTTTTTCCCCGCCACATTCTCGCCTCACGAAATCGCAGGCGGAAAAACTTTTCCGGCCTCTTACACACATTCCCCACTAACTTTTCGCAAACCAACAAGTTACAACCTTCACCAACGGACTCGCGTCTCTCCTCTCCCAGCTCTCAAAAAGGCAACATCCAGTCCCATCGTTATGGAATTCTGGTTGCAATTCTCAGATCATCATCATGGGGGAGCGAGCATGCGCTGGCGGATCCTAATCGGAAATTTCATTGTGGTTTGTTTCATTTTAGTCCAACTATTGGATTGGCTGGCGACCTATCACGGAGTCACGTTATTTGGCACTTCCATCGAAGGAAATCCCGTTCTCCGGTTTCTTATGGAGAAATACGACATCATTCTAGTGCTGACCGCCGCCAAGCTTAGCGCCACCCTCGCGGCTTCTTTTCTTCATTTTCTGGAGCGCCATCTGGCGGTGGCAGTTCTGACTCTTTTCTATACGGTCTTCGCTCTAATCCCGTGGATTAAAGTGCTTGGCATCCCCCCCGTCTTCTAGAGCCGATCTTAAAAGCCTATCGCAAATCGTCCTCGTTCAATCAAGCAGCACAAACATCCTGGGTTTCGAGGACAGCTCCCGTTGCCCGGAGTCTGCCCTCACCTTGAAAAATGCGATCATTTAGGCTATTCTACCGATGACTATTTTGTGGCAAGTATCATCCATAGGAGGTTTTCCCTGGATGCCGATTTACGAATATGTATGCGCTAAGTGTGGTCGACAATTCGAGATTATCCAAAAATTTTCAGACAGTCCCTTAAAGACATGCTCCGAATGCAAGGGGAAGCTGAGCAAATTGATTTCGCAGTCCTCATTCCAACTCAAAGGTGGCGGATGGTATGTCACCGACTATGCCGGGAAGTCCACCCCCTCCAAAAAAGAGGAATCCAAGTCTGGAACCGACTCTTCAGCTAAGACTGAAAAACCCCCTAAGAAAGAAGTGGCGTCAAATTGAGTCGAATCGTCCAGGCCTTTGCTAATGATTCAGCCAACCTACGGGTTGGCTTTTTTTTTGAGCCGGGTTCGCCCCACTCGCAGATTCTCTAAGGCGGGATGGTCCGTCCTTAGATTTCTACTCTGAAAAATCATTTTTTGAAAACAACAGTTGAAAACAGTTTGCAGATGGCCAAGAATCTGAATAATTCTGGTTAAGCAATGTTTCGCCGGCATTGAATTGGAAAACAGACACAATCCCGGGCCTTCTCGTTTCCTCGTCCCCGAGCGGGAATGAGGATTGGAGATTCTGACACGGAGATTCTTATGAAAACAATGAAGGCACTGGTAAAGAAAAATGCCGCGCCAGGGCTTTGGCTTGAAGAAGTTCCCATCCCCGCATGCGGCATCAATGACGTTCTCATCAAGATCCTGAAAACCTCCATCTGCGGGACCGACATTCATATTTACAATTGGGATACTTGGGCCCAAAGAACCATCAAAGTTCCCATGGTTATCGGACATGAGTTTGTGGGTAGAATCGCCGAAGTGGGCGCCAATGTGACAGGATTCAAAATCGGCGACCTGGTTTCGGGAGAGGGTCACCTGGTTTGTGGCCGTTGTCGAAACTGCCTGGCTGGGAGAAGGCATCTCTGCCCGCACACGAGTGGAATCGGCGTTCACCGTGATGGGGTCTTTGCGGAATACTTGCAGATCCCCATGACAAATGTCTGGTATGCGGACGCCAGGCTCCCGACGGACGTTCTCAGCTGTTTCGACCCTCTCGGGAATGCCGTCCACACCGCGTTATCGTTCGACCTTTTGGGAGAAGATGTTTTGATAACGGGGGCCGGCCCAATTGGCTGTATGGCCACTGCCATCGCCAAACACGCTGGAGCGCGTTTTATAGTCGTCTCCGACATCAATCCTTTCCGACTAGAACTGGCGCGCCGCATGGGGGCCACGCTCACTTTGGACGCTCGTCACGAAACCATCGAAGCCGCTCAGAATCAACTCGGCATGAAGGAAGGATTCGATGTTGGGTTGGAAATGTCCGGGAGTAGCTCTGCTTTTCGAAGCATGATTTCCAATATGTGCCACGGGGGGAAGATTGCCATGCTTGGCATCCCGGAGGCCACCATGCAGATCGATTGGAATCTGGTTGTCTTCAACGGGTTGACCATCAAGGGGATTTACGGTCGCGAAATGTATGAAACCTGGTACAAAATGACCGTGATGCTACAGAGCGGGCTCGACATTACTCCCATCATCACCCATCGATTTCCCTATCAGGATTTTGAAGAAGCTTTCGCCACGATGCGGTCCGGGCACTCCGGCAAGATTGTCCTGACCTGGGGCGAAGAAGAGTAAGCAACACAAACAAGGTCTGCTCGCATCCACACTATTGAGAAGAAAATTGTTCTAACGGAGGATGTCAAGGATGAGAAAATTCCTACAAATCGCTTTCCTTATTTGCGGGTTGACGGCAAGTATGGCCTTTGCCCAGACGCCCACCAAAGAATCCGGCGGCTCCAAAGACACTCCGCCGGAAAGTGCTGCACAAAAGACGCCGCCATCTCATTCCGATTCGAAAGCCGCACCGACCAAGCAAAGTACCACCCACACGACTTCAAAGCCTGCGGCTCATGCATCGTCCCATTCCAAGAAGAAGGCGGAAAACCCCACCGGCGAAATCAAGGAAGGCTCTAAAACGATTGGCGAAGGAGCCGCCGAAGGCTCTAAAGATCTAGGAAAAGGGTCCGCCGATTTTGGAAAGAAAATCTCGAAGGGGAATGTCGTCGGAGCCGGTCAATCGATGGGAAAAGGAGCCGGCGAATTCGGGAAGAAGCTCGGAACGGGAACCGGGAGTGGCGCCAAAGACATTGGGAAAGGGACGGGCAACGGGGCCAAGGAAATCGGGAAAACGACGGGATCCGGGGCTAGTGAAGTAGGCAAAGCCACCGTTGACGGCACCAAGAAAGTTGGACAAAAAATTGGGGAGTTCGGGAAGAAGACGGGAGACGTTGTTACGGGAAAGAACGACGACAAGAAAGACACCAAAGAGTCAAAGTGATTCCGTCTTAGAGTTCAGTCGTGATACCGCTTTAGAACCAGCGCTGCGTTGGTCCCCCCGAACCCGAAGGAATTGGAAAGGACGTATTCCAGGTTGGCCTTTCGCGCGACGTTGGGAACATAGTCCAAGTCGCAGTCCGGATCCGGATGCTCATAGTTGATGGTGGGTGGGATTTGCTGGTGGTACAGGGCTAAGGCAGCAATTCCCCCCTCCAGCCCTCCCGCAGCCCCCAGCAAGTGGCCAGTCATCGATTTGGTGGAGCTCACGGCGAGCTTGTAGGCGTGTTCCCCGAAAGCACGCTTGATCGCCATCGTCTCAAACCGATCATTGTATGGGGTCGAAGTCCCGTGGGCATTGATGTAGTCGACCTGCTCCGGCCGAATGCCCGCATCGGTCATGGCATTGAGCATCACACGATAAGCTCCGTCTCCATCTTCAGAGGGCTGCGTAATATGAAAGGCATCCCCTGACATCCCATATCCCGCCATTTCGGCATAAATCGTGGCTCCGCGCCGCTTTGCGCATTCGAGTTCCTCCAACACCAGAATCCCGGAGCCTTCTCCGATCACAAATCCGTTCCGCTCCAAATCGAAGGGCCTCGAGGCGCGCCGCGGTTCGTCATTGCGCGCGGACAATGCCCGCATGGAAGCAAATCCTCCGACACTCATGGGGGTAATGGCGGCTTCGGAACCCCCGCAGATCATGACATCGGCTTCGCCGCGAGCGATGATGCGGAAGGAATCGCCAATGGCGTGCGATCCGGACGAACACGCCGTGCAAGTCGATGTGTTTGGCCCTTTGGCTCCGAAGCGAATCGAGACCTGGCCGGCTGCCAGATTGACGATGGAGGAGGGGATGAAGAAAGGAGAGATACGGCGAGGCCCCCCATTGAGCAACTCGGTATGTTCGCGCTCAATGGTCGAGAATCCGCCGATGCCCGAACCGATGTGGACACCTACCCGGGTGGCGTTCTCGGCGGTTACTTTTAAAGCAGAGCAGTCAACGGCATCCTGGGCGGCCGCGATGGCGTAGTGGATAAAGGGATCCATCTTCTTGATCTCTTTTTTTTCGATCCAATGCAGCGGATCGAACCCTTTGACTTCTGCCGCAATGCGAACCGTAAACTTCGAAACATCGAAACGAGTGATGGTATCGATCCCGCTATGGCCGGCGACCAGACCCTGCCACGATTCATCTCTCCCAATCCCGAGGGCGGAGACAATACCAATTCCCGTAACGACGACTCTCCTTCTCAAAGGAAGAACCTCCCCATGTCCTCTAAAAAATTATGATGAGCAGCAGGTTTCGGAGTGGACCGGGCCTCTCAGCAAGGATGAACTCTCCAGGAAAAGAATACGGCCCGATCATTGGCAATGCAGCTATGCCTTGGAGTGGCTTTGAATGTAGCTAATCGCATCTTGAACGGTTTGAATTTTCTCTGCATCTTCATCGGGTATTTCTATCCCAAAGCCTTCCTCGAAGGCCATGACCAACTCCACCGTATCGAGCGAATCAGCTCCGAGATCGTCAACAAACGATGCAGTGGGAGTGACTTCCGACTCATCGACGCCCAACTGTTCCACAATAATCTGTTTGACCTTTTCATCTAATGAAGAAGCCATCCCCTAATCCTCCTGTAGTCAATTGAATGTTAGCCACTCGCGGGTGACCAAATTATAACAAAACATCAATTAAGGCAAAAAAAACCCGCTTCCTCTGAAGCACCTCCTGGCGGTTCTTGGCGGCGGGAAATAATCTGTACCCGGCCGCCACGATTTTCACCCCCGTGCGAAGCAGGTGTTACATGTACAACCCACCATTGACGTTGAGCGTATGCCCGGTGATGTAAGCCGCCTCATCCGAAGCCAGGAACCTGACCCCGTAGGCCACTTCCCGGTCGAGTCCCATACGGCCGAGGGGGATTCGTTCCAACAATTTTGACTTGACGGCATCGGAAAGAGCCTGGGTCATGGCGGTGTCAATAAATCCCGGAGCAATGGAATTGACCGTAATATTTCGTGAAGCCACCTCAAGCGCAATGGACCGCGTAAATCCGTCAATCCCGGCTTTGGAAGCCACGTAGTTGGCCTGGCCAGGATTCCCCGTTTGCCCCACGACCGAGGAGATATTGATGATGCGCCCATACCGCTGACGCAGCATGATCTTGATGGCCTCCTGAGTGCAAAGAAAAACGCCTTTCAGGTTGCTTTCGAGAACCAAATCCCACTCTTCCACTTTCATTCTCAGCAATAATCCGTCTTTGGTGATCCCGGCATTGTTTACCAGGATATCGAGCCTGCCCCAACTACTGCTGATCTGCGAAAACGCATTTCGGACATCCTCGGGCCGGGTCACGTCCATTTGTATTGGGAAGATTTGGCGCCCCGTCTCGCGGAGCTCATCCGCTACCAGGTTCAGCTTATCAAGGTTTCGTCCCCCGATAGCCACGTCCGCGCCAGCTTCGGCCAGCACCCGGGCAATCGCCTTCCCGATGCCCTGTGAGCCTCCCGAAATCATGGCCTTCTTGTCCTTCAGAAGCATGGCGCCACCCGGTTCTTCCTCCGTTTGCCTGGAAGCAAGGCGACCTTACTCCCATCCCGTCAAACTCCTGATTGCTCCCCCAACGTTTCCACCGGTACATGCGATCCAACTTGTTGGGATTTCAGTAAAATATCCGATCCAAACTCTCCCGGTCTAGTTGATGAGGATATTCTCGGAGGTTGGACGTTGCAGAACCTGAAGAGTTTTGACTCCCTGCTCGATCCTTTCGTTCATCCGGCTGGAGCAACATTCGCTGGCCACTCGAATTGCATTCTTAATAGCCTTGGCATTGGAACTGCCGTGACAAATAATGACCACACCCTGGACCCCCAGCAAGGGGGCGCCGCCGGTTTCAGAGTAATCAACTTTGGCCCCAAAACTTTGAAACGCCTGTCTGGAAAGAAGTGCTCCGATCTTCGAGGTGAGATGCTTCGCCAGATCCTTCTTTAGAAGAGTAGTAAACATATCGGTGAGTCCTTCCCCGAGTTTCAGAGCCACATTTCCGACAAACCCGTCGCAAACGATGACATCCACATCACCCTTAAAGACATCTCTTCCTTCGATATTACCAACGAAATTAAGCGGAGCGGCCCGCAGCAGCGGAAAGGCTTCCTTGGTGAGCTCGTTCCCTTTACTTTCTTCTTCTCCAATTGACAACAGACCCACTCTGGGACGGGTCGTTCCCAGGATGGAGCGGGAAAAAATATCTCCCATGATGGCGAATTGCAGCAGATGAGTGGGCTTACAATCAACATTGGCCCCGACATCCAACAGGAGTGCTGGACGGCCCTTGGCGGTGGGGATCACCGCGGCCAAAGCCGGACGATCAACCATGGGCAAGGTCCCGACCACCCGTTTCGTCACGGCCATGCAGGCCCCGGTATTTCCAGCGCTCACCACCCCGGCTGCCTTGCCATCGCGAACGAGCTTCGCCGCCACCCGGATGGAAGAATCCTTCTTCTTGCGCAAGGCAGTCGCAACCGCCTCTTCCATCGTGATCGCTTCGCTGGCCTGAACAATTTCAATCGGCAACCCCTTGACGTTGTGCTTTTTCAGCTCTTCGCGAAGGAGAAGCTCAGGCCCCACGAGGATGACACCCACCTGGTATTCTCGGACGGCCTGGACCGCGCCCGACAATTCAACGTGGGGAGCGCTGTCTCCGCCCATGGCATCAACCGCTATTTTAATCATGTTGGGAGCAGATCAAATCGTGTAACGCTAATCTTCTTCTCGAACTTCGATGACCTCGCGCCCTGCATAAAAGCCGCAATGAGGACAAGCCCGGTGGGGCATCTTCCGCTCATGACAATTAGGACACTCGGATGATGAGTGCGCTTGCAGAAAATCATGAGCACGTCGCTTGTTTCGGCGGGATTTTGAATGACGTCGTTTCGGATTCGGCATGATCGCTACTTACCTCAAACAATGCGTTACGCCCTCAAGGCCAACAACTCAATCTGGGGCCTTATGAGGAACGAAATCGGTTTTTTATTTTTGAAAGTTCAGCCAGGCGTGGATCGGAAAACAGAGTTTCACAATCGCACGTCCCGACATTCATATTCCTGCCGCAGTAAGGGCATAACCCTTTGCAGTCATCCCGGCATATGGGCTTCATGGGCAATGCCAGCAGAATTTGTTCTCGAATGATATCGTTGATCTCAATCGTATCGCCCGAAAAAAACCCAATATCGGTGTCCTTCTCCTGTAGCGCAATCTCGCCGGTGAGAGAATGGCCGGCATTGGATTCATAGATTTGGTCAAAATCCGATGCAATGGAAACAACTACCGGCTCCAGACACCGGGAACAGGGAAGCTCTACCCCCGCTTTTAGAGTTCCTCGCACGCGAACATCGTATCCCCTTCTCTCCGCCAGCAGTTGAATCCCGACCTTGCCATGGATCTGAAAATCTTCGGAACGGATGCCAATCTCATCCCGGCTCAACATCCCGGAATAACGAAAGGGGCTTTGCTCTAAATCTCTAACATCAATACGCATAAAGGCGACCTAAGTGCCTAAAATGCAAAACGCTTATTATATCGGTCAGGTCAACCTTGTCAACTCTAAATCACCGCGTATAAGTGCCTTCAAGCCGGACGGTTCCCAGTACTTTTCCTTCGATAGAATGACGAAAGCTCGCGAGGGTTATGTCGCCAGACAGGCTCAGTTTATCCACGTTGAGCGCATAGAGAAGGAATTCGTAGGAATGGACTCCGGAACCTTTGGGCGGCTGTGGCCCTCCCCAACCCACGGGGCCAAAAGAGTTTTTCAATTCCAGGCTCCCTTCGGGCATTTTGGAGGTGCGCGATGCCCCCTCAGCCAAACTCTCCGCGGAGGAAGGAATATTCACTACCAGCCAATGGATCCAGTTTGAGGCAATGGGGTGCCGATCCACACAGATGAGGGCAAACGATTTGGTCCCCGGGGGAGGAGAATCCCATTTAAGTTGCGGGGAGACGTTTTGGGCCCCTGAAACGCCTGTGTAGGCATACTTGGTCGGAATCGCTTTCCCGTCCTCAAAACTGGTCGTTGTCAACTGGAATTTGCCGCCGCTCATCGCGACCAGCAGCAGCCCACTCCAAGTTGCCACGACGAGCGAAAAAGTCAGATCAGTGATCATAAGCAGCCATCCTTTTTCATTCCACTGCCGATCGCATTTTCTCCCTGGATGGGGGCCAAGAAGAACTCCTGGTATTTATTGTACGATTTTAGCGGAGCAACTTTTAAGAAATGTTTGCAAACCGGCAATGCCCGTGAGATAGATCTTCGGTTAGAATAGGGCTGCTCGACAAGGGCAAAGTCCCGAGGTTGCGGTGGCACAAGATCAAGGAGGAACCTATGGACGTGATGGGGGATTCTTACTTGAAAAATCAGCTGCAGGAACGCCGTGCCCGGCTTCTTGAGAGCTCCGTTCACATCAAAGAAAATTCCGGCATTCTCCGCCTGCTAAACGAGGTCGACGAGGCCCTGCAAAGGATGGAGGATGGAACCTACGGAATATGTGAAACATGCCACGATTGTGTGGAAAAGGATCGTCTGCTTGCCAACCCCCTCGTCAAGTATTGCCTCGATCATCTTACGACGCAGGAACAGCGTGCCCTGGAACAGGACATGGAACTTGCTTCCCAAATTCAAGGGCAGTTCCTCCCTGAACAAAACGTTGTGCATAATGGATGGGAATTCTCTTATTACTATAAACCCGCGGGGATGGTCAGCGGGGACTATTGCGACCTCATCAAACTGAACAATGAGAACTTTTACTTTGTGTTGGGGGATGTTTCCGGGAAAGGGTTTTCCGCTTCGATGTTGATGGCCCATCTGCATGCCATCTTTCGGATCCTGATTGCACTCAACCTGACATTACCCGAGATTGTGTCAAGAGCGAATCGCCTCTTCTCGCAGACCACCATGGCCGACTCTTATGCCACCCTTATTTGCGGTCGAGCCGGACATGATGGGAAGATTGAGCTAAGCAATGCGGGGCATTGTCCGCCTCTCGTCAGCCAATCTGGTTCCATCACCACAATCGAAGCCACTGGACTGCCCATAGGAATTTTTCCGGATAGCACGTTCGGGACTAAATCTCTTCGATTACAGAAGGGAGAGGGAGTGGTGATCTATTCGGATGGCTTTTCGGAAGCACGGAATTCCTCTAACCTTGAATACGGAACGGAAAGGTTGTCTTCCCTACTCCGCACGGGCTTTGGGTTATCCGCAAATGAATTAATCAAGGTTTGCGCCACTGACTTGCAGGACTTCCAGCAGGGACAACCGCAAACGGATGACCTTTCGATGCTGATTATCCGCCGCCTTGAGTAATAGGAATTCAAGCAATTTGATTCAAACCAGATAGGAGAATCCATGGAGAAAGCGAGCAGTGATATCGGTCTGAT
This sequence comes from Terriglobia bacterium, assembly GCA_046331665.1. Lineage (GTDB taxonomy): Bacteria > Acidobacteriota > Terriglobia > Versatilivoradales > Versatilivoraceae > CAWBAT01. The sequence goes on from JAXLQK010000013.1 coordinate 132,998, forward strand.
TGGACTGGCAGTCATGGGACAAAACCTTGTCCTGAATATGAACGACCACGGCTACCGGGTCAGCGTCTTTAACCGAACCCTTTCAAAGGTTGACGACTTCATCAAGAACGAGGCCGCCGGCACCAAGGTAGTCGGGACATATTCGATTGAAGAGCTGGTTCAAAGCTTGAAACCTCCCCGACGCGTGATGCTCATGGTTAAGGCGGGGGAAACGGTGGACCACTTTATCGACCTGTTAACGCCTCTGCTCGAAGCGCGTGACATCATTATTGATGGCGGGAACTCCCTCTACACCGACACCAATCGCCGCACTAAAGCCCTTGCCGACAAGGGACTCCGCTATATTGGGACGGGGGTTTCAGGCGGAGAAGAAGGGGCAAGACATGGGCCGTCCATCATGCCGGGAGGTGATCCGGAAGCATGGCCCCACGTGAAAGAGATTTTTCAGGCCATCGCCGCCAAGGTGGAAGATGGAACTCCTTGTTGCGATTGGGTGGGTGAAGGAGGTGCAGGCCACTTTGTCAAAATGGTGCATAACGGAATTGAGTACGGCGATATGCAGCTCATCGGCGAAGCTTACCACCTTTTGAAAGCCACCCTGGGACTTGGAGCAGACCAGCTTCATGAAGTGTTTGATGAATGGAATAAAGGAGAACTGGACAGCTATCTCATCGAGATTACCAGTCATATCTTTGCGGTAAAGGACGAGGATGGGACTCCGCTTGTTGAGAAGATCCTGGACGCCGCTGGCCAAAAAGGAACCGGCAAGTGGACCATCATCAATGCGTCAGAGCTGGGCGTCCCGGTGACTCTGATTGGAGAGGCGGTATTTTCACGCTGCCTTTCTGCGCTCAAGGAAGAGCGAGTAAGATCTTCGTCAATTCTTTCAGGCCCAAAGGTCCAATTTAAAGGAGATAAGGCAACATTCATCGAAGATGTTCGCCGAGCGCTCTATTGTTCCAAGCTCGTTTCCTATGCTCAGGGCTTTATGCTCATGCGCGAAGCGGCCAAGGTTCAGGGTTGGAATCTGAATTTGGGCGGCGTGGCCCTGATGTGGCGCGGAGGCTGTATCATTCGCAGTCGCTTCCTCGGCAAGATCAAAGAGGCCCTGGACAAAAATCCCAGCTTGGAGAACTTGCTCCTGGATGACTTCTTCAGCCAAATCCTGAACCGCTACCAATCCTCGTGGAGAAATGCTATTGCACAGGCTGTCCAATCCGGGATCCCTACCCCTGCCTTTTCGACAGCGCTCGCCTTCTTCGATGGCTACCGGACTGAGCGGCTGCCTGCCAATCTGTTGCAGGCCCAGCGTGACTATTTTGGGGCGCATACCTATGAACGCATCGACGCTCCTCGAGGCCAGTTCTTCCATACCAATTGGACAGGCAAGGGAGGGAGAGTCGCCTCGGGAACTTATACGGTTTAGCCAGAGAGGAACGAAGAATTGGGGAGATCTTGAAAAATTGATGGGTTCCCAGAAAATCAATTACAAATGCATAAGAACATTCTGCGTTTCACAATAGTGGACAAGAAATCGTCCCAAAGCCATTAGAAATATTTTCGCGGGCGGCGCCGACATGCGCAGTGAGCATGTCAGCGAAGGCATCCGAATGATTCGCAAAGTTCGAACCAAAATTTCCCCGCCACCCCCCTGCCCCTGGTGACGCTCTGGCCCGTCCGATTCCCGAAATCATCATAGGTGAAACTCAATGCCCACGCGGTGCTGGTGGTTGACATCACTAGATTGAATCATTGTAAGCTCCGGCAATCGGTTTTAAGGCTACAGACCGCTCCTACGGAGCTCTTCAAATGGACGGATTTCGTTTTCTATAAACAGAGGGCTCCTACGGAGCCATTAACTTCCAACAGCCAGCGATGGAATGACTTCCTCTGCAGCATGGTTTTTGTAAATACTGTGAATTTCTAAATCTCTTGCAGAATTCGACGGCTCCGTAGGAGCCTCCTGTCTATAGCGAACAAAATCTCAAGATTGATAAGCCCGTCTGGTGGAACCCCGCGCCTGCCTAAGAAGGATAATTTCCTCTGCCATTCACACACCTGTCTGGGTGAAACGGCTGATTTCACCACCCTCGCCTGAGCCCTCATCCATCTCGTTTTCTACCTTGTGCTTAGTGGCCCTTGGGATTCCTATCAGCCCCAACCTACTGGCTCAAGTCTGCATAACCCATCATAGAGGAGTGCCATGCCTGGTCTCACCCAGGCGGGAAGGCGAATTCGAAAAAGGAGAATGGGCTCATGAAAACCCAGAACCGTTCTTTGCCCAATCGATTTCTCCAAAGTGTCCTCGAAGGAACTCGAGATGGCGACCAAATCTGTGAGCGCTTTTCCGCCCGGCTCGTCATCCAGCACAATATCGACTATGTGCCGCCAATTTATATGGCGAATGCCTGGATGTATTCAGAAACCCACATGACCCCGGAGGAAGAGCGGGAAGGAAGCCCAGGCGGAAAGACAACTGAAAAGGAAGTACTCGCTCAATTACTCTCTTTCTCTACAATTCGAGGGAAGATCAGCTTGGGCACCTGGATGACTCGATACTGCATCTAGCCCATGAGTTGCCTGCAGACCTCATCGTCATGGGTACGCATGGGGCCAGCACACCAGCCCGGCATTCTGGCACGACCGATCAACTTGGCTCATGCCCCTGGTCCGGTCCTCTACGACGGTCCCAGGATGAGGGTTCGGGAGTCTCGACCTCTCTTGGCTCAAGCGCGATGGAACCTTCTTCCCGAAGCGTCTTGCCCATGGATTTCTCGACCCATCTTCGCACGCCCGGGAATTTGCTTGCTCGCCGACAGACCTCCTGAAGCTGCATCTTTTCACGTCGAAGACAATCGTCTGGATGATCTGGGAGAATCGCTCATCGAATCTCGGGAGAAAAACATGGCGGCCCGAGCATCAAGCTGCAAGACTCGAAAGCTCGAATCTGGTATTAAATTTTCTGACTGGATTGTCGTACGCGCGACATTGTGGATGAAATCATCCGCGCGCCAATGAAGCGGGTATCAGTTCTGATTCTTGGGCACCATCCAAGAACATTCTTCGATAAGCCGCTGTTTGGAGAGACGTCCAAAGGGGTGTTGCATCTGAGTCCCTGCCCAGTTCGGCTCATCCCTACGGGGATGGGAAGCGGGTGTCCCCATGGAATACCCACCTTAAGTTCCGCGGGCCAATCCGCCGACACACGAGGGAATGGGCCCGAACACTTCATTGCTGTTGTCAGCGCATTGTTTGAGTATTATCCAAGGAGTAAAGGTCAGCCAGGAGGGAGTGGTTTGTTTTTCTCTGGAGGTTGGCCTTCAGGACGCATCAATGGGAGAGCGCCTTTCCTGGGCGAGACTCAGTCAGGGACTGCGTTTTGCCTTTATCCATGCAACATAGCTTTTAAGGGCTACATAGCTGGCCTGCCTGAAGGCAGAGGGACAGGCAGGACTTATGGTCATACTGCTCTTCAGCTGTTCAACTGATATATCAGTTTTATCCACTGCACTATATCGATTACACTTCTGTAATGCGCTTCAAACCATTCTTCAGCAGGTTGGAACATCATCACATGGCTCCACCATCAGCATCTTCAAGGGCATCCGAAGCTGAATGAATCCTGCCTGTGGCAGCCAGATCAAACCATTTTCCATAATAATCGTGATCCAGTGCAACGGGAGAGGGTGAGTTCAGAAGGCATTGAGAATGACATTAACTACTCAGCCGATCCAACGATATCAAGCACATAAAACCACAACAACACCAAACCATTGGTTCCGGTGTTGGACAATTGCTTAGCCACAGGCTATGCTGCTGAAAAACGGGCTGGTTTGATGGCCACGGGAATCTTCACCGTCTTCTTCACATCCGCCAGCACGTTCATATACATCTGTTCACTTCAGCCGCCATAGGCAAGTCCGATCAGGAATGTAATAGATATTCAATTTGAGCGCATCGACTTCGTCTGACCCCGTACTTTAACCACCCTCCCGTCGACACCCCATTCAAAGAGCCCGCTTACGGGAATCTGGACGGCCTGCTTGGCTTTGTAAAGATGTTCCAGGTATCCATCAAGCGCCTGCGGGCCCGCTGGCCTCCTGCAGTTCAGGGCTTCCGCATAGCTAGAACCGTGCGAGAAATGGTCCAGCTCGTGCGCTTCATGGAGAATTTCCTCTTCGGAATAGCGAGTGGACAATCGCCGACGCCCCGGCATCCTCCAGGCTCCACCTACCAATCGGCCTTGTCAAAGGTCCGCAGGCTGATGGAACCAGCGGAGTCCGGAGTTTCAAGCCAAGATAGGTTGTACTGAGATCCATGGAAATTATCCTTCCGTTGTTAGTCAACTAAAGGGGAATGAAGTCCGTCGATGGACAAAAACAACTTCGCCTGCATTCAGCTGTTGGGACATCACGGAGATTCACTCATCCGAAGCCCCGGCGGGCATGGTTAATGGTGTTCGAGAACCGGCGTGCTGAAATCCATGGCGGCCAGGTCCTCATAAATTCTCCAGCGATTATCCGCATCCTGTTGCGCATGTTTCAGCAGTTCTCTGGCTTCCTCAGGACGTGTTTAGTGAGCATCTTATAGCGATTTTCCAGATAGGCATACTCTTCAAATCTGAGCTTGCTTCTTGTAGTCGAGTTGAGCGGGTTCTTCTCCCGGGCAAGCTCAGGATTATACCGATACAACGCCGTTACGTCCGGAGAGCACCGGGCCAGCCTTTGATTGTCCATGCCGGTTCGCATGTTGATCCCATGAGCGATGCAATGGCTGCGCAGTCGATCATGACGGCCCGTTGAAGGACCTGGCTTCGGCGGGAAGGCTCTGATGGTTTGGGCGTCACTCGCTCCCATGGCGACCTGGGCGACATAGATAGTCCCGTACCCCATCATGATTCTTCCCAAATCCTTCTTGCCCACGGTCTTGCTCCCCGCCGCAAATTTGGCGACAGCCCCCAGCGGAGTGGTCAATATCTGCTCCACGGTGTGAATACACTTCGGTATCCAGGACCAGGACATTGACGTTTCGACCCGAAGCCAGAACATGATCAAGCCCGCCAAATCCAATGTCGTAGGCCCACCCATCGCCTCCCACAATCCAGACTGATTTTTTGACCAGATAATCTGCCAGAGAGAGAAGATTCTCGGCTTCGCTGGTGTTTAATTGCCGGAGGTATTTTTTGAGCCGATCCACTCTCATTCGTTGTTCATGGATCTCGGCTTCGTCGTTTTGAGGAGAGACCACCAGTTCGTGAACCAGGTTTTCGTCGAGTTGGCCCGCCATCTTTTCCACGAGCCCCTTGGCCTGTTGATTTTGCAGGTCAAGCGTCAACCGGAACCCAAGGCCAAACTCGGCATTATCTTCAAACAACGAATTTGCCCAGGCCGGGCCCCGTCCCTCTTTCGTCTGCGACCAGGGAGTGGTGGGAAGGTTCCCGCCGTAAATGGAAGAACACCCTGTCGCGTTGGCCACAATTAACCGGTCACCGAACATTTGAGTCAGCAGTTTCAAGTAGGGAGTTTCGCCGCAACCGGAACAGGCCCCCGAGTATTCAAACAGGGGTTGCAGGACCTGGGAACCTTTGATGCTGGCGACTTTGACTTTGCGGCGATCGTATTCAGGCAGATCCAGGAAGAAGCGGTAATTCTCCTTTTCCTGCTCACGAATGGGAAGCTGTGGAGCCATGTTCAAAGCCTTGATTCTGACTTCTTTCTTGCTCTTGGCCGGGCAAACATGGACACAAAGCCCGCATCCAGTGCAGTCCTCAGGAGCGGTTTGAATGGAAAGTTTCATGCCATCAAATTCCTGACCTTTGTAATCCATCGATTTGAAGGTTGCCGGAGCCCCGGTGAGAGACTGAGGATCAAACACCTTGATTCGAATCGCGGCGTGCGGGCAGACCAGAGCACATTTGGCGCATTGAATACAGATCTCCTGCTCCCAGACCGGAATTTCCAGAGCGATGTTTCGTTTTTCCCATTGAGCGGTGCCGGTTGGGAAAGTCCCGTCCACAGGCAGTGCGCTGACGGGCAGGCTGTCCCCGGAGCCGGAAATGATGGGGGCTGTCACGGATTGGACAAAGTCCGGAGCCTCGGCGGCCACGAGGGGAGGCCGCGAGAGCTGGCTGGTAACCTGCGCAGGAATCTTGACCTCGAAAAGATTCGCCAGGGTTTTGTCGATGGCATCGAAATTCTTCTGTACGATCACATCTCCCTTGCTGCCATATGTCTTGCGAATGGAGGTCTTAATTTTTTCAATCGCTTCCTCCTGGGGCAGGATTCCGCAAATGGCAAAAAAGCAGGTCTGCATGACAGTGTTGATTCGCCCTCCCATCCCCGTTTCCGCCGCTACCCGGATGGCATCAATGACAAAAAAACGCAGACGTTTTTTCAGGATGTCCCGTTGGACTTCCCGCGGCAAGTGATCCCAAACTTCCTCCGGTCCATACGGACTGTTCAGCAGGAAGGTCGCTCCAGGGATGGCATGGGCGAGAACATCGTAGCGCTCCAAAAACTGGAACTGATGACACGCCACAAAATTGGCCTCTGTGATCAGATAGGTCGAATGAATGGGATGGGGACCAAAGCGCAAGTGAGAAATGGTCACAGAACCCGCTTTTTTGGAATCGTAGACAAAATATCCCTGGGCAAAGTTCTCCGTATCTTCACCAATGATCTTGATGGAATTTTTGTTGGCACTCACCGTCCCATCGGAGCCGAGACCATAAAAAATTCCGCGAAAGACGCTGGGGGGCTCAATCGAATAGCCAGGGTCGTATTCAAGGTGGGTTCCCGAGACATCGTCGACGATTCCAACGGTAAAGTGGTTCTTGGGAATCCCTTTCTGCAGTTCCTGAAAAATTCCATCGACCATTGCGGGAGTAAACTCCTTGGAAGAGAGTCCGTAACGTCCTCCGATCACCCGCGGAATCTGCTTCCAGGGCAACCGTCCTTCCATTTGCGCCTCTCCAATCGCGGTCACAACATCTTGATAGAGCGGCTCGCCAATGGTGCCGGGTTCCTTGGTGCGGTCCAGGACAGCAATGGCGCGAACCGTGCCGGGAAGTGCCTTAAGAAATTGTTCCGTGGAGAATGGCCGGAATAGTCTTACCTTGAGAACTCCAATCTTTTCCCCTTGGCTCACTTTAAATTCAACAGCCTCGTGAACCGCCTCGGCGCCCGAACCCATCAGGACAATGACACGTTCTGCATCGGCGGCACCGATATAATCGAAAAGATGATATTGCCTTCCTGTCAGGAGGGCGAAGCGATCCATGGTCTTTTGCACGATTCCGGGGCAGGCTTGATAAAAGGGATTACACCCTTCACGTGCCTGGAAAAAGACATCCGGATTCTGCGCCGAACCCCGCAACACCGGATGATCCGGGGAAAGGGCGCGGGCGCGATGAGCATGGACCCATTCGTCGTCGATCATGGCGCGGATATCCTCCAACGCCAGCTCTTCAATTTTCATGACTTCATGCGAAGTACGAAATCCATCAAAAAAATGCAGAAAGGGAATTCTTGATTGCAAGGTCGCGGATTGCGCGATGAGAGCAAAATCCATCACTTCCTGGATGGAATTCGAAGCCAGAAGCGCAAAACCCGTCGCCCGGGCGGCCATGACGTCACTGTGATCGCCGAAAATGGAAAGTGCATGCGTGGCTACCGTTCGAGCGGCAATATGGAAAACCGTCGGCGTTAATTCTCCGGCAATCTTGTACATGTTCGGAATCATGAGCAGCAGGCCTTGGGAGGCGGTAAAGGTGGTGGCCAGAGCACCTGTTTGCAGTGCCCCATGGATGGCACCGGCGGCGCCTCCTTCACTCTGCATTTCCTGAACAATGGGAATGGTTCCCCACAAGTTCCTTCTGCCTTCGGCAGACCAGGCATCTGATAATTCTCCCATCGGAGAAGATGGGGTAATCGGGTAGATGGCGATGACCTCATTCGTCAGATAGGCCACATAGGCGGCAGCCTCGTTCCCATCGATCGTGACCAGACGGCGTTTCATGAAAACCCTCCACTTCGATTTTGGCTCAGGTCCAAGACAACGTGATCCCGCGGCGTCTCCTACCTACTGGTTCCAACTCCAATTCAACTTTTCTAGAAGCGTTGCTCATGTCCTTACGTCAGGGGCAGAAGAGCTACTTCCGCGTTTCCCCTCTTATTTCTGCACTCAATTCTCCAAAGGAATGGAGATCCCCTTAACTGTATGGTGTTATTAAGGTTTCCGGGAAATACTCCCTGACCCCTAATGGCGTTTCAATTGTCATTTGAACAAAAATGGGGGATATCCCGCAGGGCCATGCAAACGACGACTTAGCCTGGATATGGTCTGAGTCTGGATCGAAAAGTGGTTACGTTCAATGTGATCACGGAAGCCTTTGGTCTTTCTGTTGCTCGCTGATCTTAGGTTGCCGTTCAATAGATTCTGAAAAGCCAGAAGAGGCAATCCCACTCAATCGTTGCCTTGCCCATTCGAAAGGTGAAACCCTATGGAGAAAACGAAGAGGCATCATCGGAAAAAAGAAGAGTACCGGATGAGAACTCATCTCATTCATGGAAACTATGAAAGCCGGAAATGGGACTATGACCACCACGTAATCCCACCGATTTCTTCTTCAACGACCTTTCGACTGAGCTCCGCTCATCGCGGGGCACAAGGGTTCCTGGATTTTGCTTCGCCGGAGTCACAAGCCAAAAAGGTTCCGATTTATATTTACGATCGCCTCGATGAACCAACACGAGGCATGCTTGAAGAGAATCTTGCCTATGCTGAAGGCGGCGAGGTTGCGGTCACTTTCTCTACTGGCATGGCGGCTGTTTCGGCGGCTCTGGGAGTTACGGTAGGGACCGGGGACGAGATCATTGCCCATCATGCCATGTATGGATGCACCTACAGCCTGCTCTCAAACTGGTACCCTCAATACCGCATCCCCACACATTTTACGGATCTTACCCAGGGCAAGAACCTGAAGAATCTGATCAACCCCAGGACCCGGGTCGTCTATTTTGAAACCCCGGTCAATCCCAATCTCGTTTTGATCGACATTGCAGCCACCAAGGCCATCATCGAAAAAGCAAATCAAGATCGCCCTGCCGACAAGAAGATTCTGATGATTATCGACAATACGTTTTCGACCCCCTACTGCCAGCGGCCCTTGCAGATGGGAGCCGATATGGTGGTCTACAGTCTGACCAAGAATATTGGAGGATTTGGGACCGACATGGGAGGAGCGGTCATCGCCGCGGAGGAATACCGGAATCACTTGATGCTTTACCGCAAAGACTTTGGGGGCGTCCTCTCTTCCAAAAGTGCCTGGGCTATTCTTGTGTATGGTTTGCCGACCCTGGCAACGCGCCTGGTCAATCAACAGAAGACCGCCTTGAAAGTCTCTTGCTTTTTGGAAAGCCACCCCAAAGTCGCGTTTGTCCGCTACCCGGGGTTGGAGAGTTTTCCCCAAAAGGAACTGGCCCATCGTCAAATGACGAGCTACGACGGGAAATTCGCACCGGGAAGCATCATCTATTTTGTCCTCAAGGAAAACCGGAAAAATGAGAATGAAGCCGGCGAGAAATTTATTGATTATTTAGCGGACCATTCCTACACGATTACCCTGGCGGTCAGTCTGGGCCAGATCAAGACCCTGGTTGAAAATCCTTATTCAATGACTCATGCCGCCCTGCCCCCGGAAATGAAAAAGGCCAAGGGAATTGAACCCGGAGGGATTCGGCTTTCCGTGGGCTTGGAAGACTGGCACGACATCATCGAAGATTTGGACAAAGCTCTGGAACAGATCTAGCAGGTTGTTGAAAAACCCGGTCGAGATCTCATCTGAACTGCAGCAGAGGTCTGTAACCGCCGAAATGAATCCATTTACCCAAAGATGGCGCTCATAGAGCGCCGCTACAATGAGTCTTTCAGCACCCTGCTAGGCAGCCAAGCCGGGTTGGCGGACGCTTCCCGAGCTGCTTTCCGCTTCAAGCTCATGGATTTGGCCTCTTGAGATTCCTCGTCGTGCTCAGGGAGACCATCGGTACATTTCTATCAAGAATGCGCCGGAAGATACACGGCATACTCGGGGTACCACATTTCTTCGTCCACTCTCGTTTCAATGACATCTTCTCGATAGGCTCTGCCGATGCCTCGCTCCCTTGCTTCCCGCACCACCGCCATGGCCACATGACGGGTGACTTGGCGAAGGTCGGCGCCTCTCGGGTAAAGTGCGCCTTGGGCCAGCCGCTCGTCGGAAATGCTTTCTCCCAAGGCACGAGCGGCCACTAAAATCATTTCGTCGGTGATTTCGTGGGCCACGCTCACAATGGCTGCAAGCCCAATGCCCGGGAACACAAAGACATTGTTGGCCTGACCGATCACATGAATACGGCCTTGATATTCGACTGGTGGAAACGGACTGCCTGTGGCAATCAGCGCTCGCCCCTCGGTCCAGCGCACCAGATCGGCGGGAGCTGCTTCCGTTTTTGACGTGGGATTGGAGAGCGGGAAAATCACGGGGCACAAAACATGCTTGGCCATTTCGCGGATGACGCCTTCCGTGAAGGCCCCCGGGACTCCGCTGGTGCCAATGAGAATCGTGGGCTTCACATGACGAACGACAGTCTCCAGATCATAACTCTCTGCGGGTAGGAACCCATACCGGTTCATGGTAGAGGACCGGAGGGCAAACGCGACTTTGTCGTCATCCACTGCGGCTCTTCCTTCAAATACAAGTCCATGGGTATCCACCATGGCCATGGCTTCCTGAATCGTCCGGTCGGTTGCCCCTTCTTGCCGCATGGCCAGGCGGACCAAACGAGCGATTCCAATTCCCGCGGCCCCTGCTCCCAGAAATACAATCCGTTGCTCGCACAAGCGTTGACCTAGCCTGCGCAGACCCGCCAGGATGCCGCCCGTCACGACGGCCCCCGTGCCTTGAATGTCGTCATTGAAGCAGGTGATGCGGTGGCGATACCTGTCGAGAATTCGGATGGCATTATGCTGTTTGAAGTCTTCCCACTGGAGCACGACATGGGGAAAGACCTGGGAAACCCCCTCTACGAAAGCCTCAATGAAATCATTGTAAGCATTCCCACGGATCCGTGGGTGGCGATACCCCAGATAGAACGGATCTTCCAGGAGCTCCTGGCGGTCGGTTCCCACATCCAGCGAAATGGGGAGGGTTTTTGAAGGATGGATCCCGGCTCCCGCCGTATAAAGAGCCAACTTCCCCACCGGAATCCCCATGCCGCCCGCGCCCTGATCACCCAGTCCGAGAATCCGCTCATTATCGGTGACCACAATCAACTTGACTTCCTCCTGCCTGGCGTTGCGGAGCAGAGTTGGAATTCTCCCGATATCGTCGGGAGTGATCCATAATCCTCGAGCTCGCCGAAAAATATGACTGAACTGCTGGCAAGCTTTCCCAACCGTGGGCGTATACACAATGGGCATGAATTCATCGAGGTTCTCAACGAGAAGACGATAGAAGAGAACTTCATTGCGATCATGAAGAGCCGCCAATCCAATGTACTTCTCCAGATCATCGCTTTTGCAGCGGACATGTTCGAGTTCCAGCGCCACTTGTTCTTCAATTGTCGTCATTCTGGGAGGCAACAACCCTCTGAGCCCAAACAGGTCGCGCTCTTCTTCGGTGAAGGCAGTATCTTTGTTAAGAGCCGGATATTCGAGCAGGTCCACACCGCGCAAGCCAACCTCCGCGACCGGCAATGGGTTCACTAACTCAAGCTTGGTAACATTCATGATCCTACCCTCCTCGATGACATCGATATTCATCGCTTTTGTCATCGTTCCTGATTTGGTCCATTAGTTTGGTTACATTCCATGGAGTTCCAAATTGTAAATTGCAGATTCGACTCAAGCTGAAATGACGTGGCCTTCGGATTCCTAAAGAAACCGACATTTCAAGTGAGCATCTGCTGTTCCAAGCCTAGAAGTCGAAATCTCCAGAGTAGTTGGCCTTATGGGTGTGGGTGAGCAGTAGCTGAAATCACCCATCAGCGCGCCAAACTACGCAAAGACTTAGTCTTGGCAAAGCCGGGAAAACAACGTGTTTGATACGGGAAGGGGGCAATGCGACATCCTAGAGAGGTAAGGCACCGAACCGCGCCCTGAAAATTCCGGCTACTGAACTGATTTGCAAGCGAAAGAGGATTTCTTCCTTCGTCAAAGCCATGATCGAAGGCGGGGCATGATCATCCTGAAATAGAGGACAGCCAGAGCAATAAATGTCGCTGGTAAAAATTTGAATTGGCCCATCGATTGCCGGTTACCTTTTGGAGGGGGTGTTCCCTGCGGCCTCGAAACTTTCACTTATAGAACCTCACCAGCTCACAGGGACTGTTTCCGCTCATCTCTAAACGAGGAGGGACGTCATGTTCGAGCGAATGGAGGAACTCACTAAAGAGGAGAATAAATCCAGAAGGGAGCAGGTTGTCGAGTACTCGCTGATCTGTGTGGGTGTTTTGGTAGTACTTGGGATTATGGCGTTGGCATTGATCTTTCTCTAGACGCGATCAAAAACACCCGGAAGGCTATTCCACTTAGCATAAGGGTCCTGGCTATGCTCGGCCCTTATCTCTGCAGAGGGTTTCATGAAGAACGAGAAGGCGCGGATCCTGGTTGTCGAAGATGACAATCTGTTTCTGTGGACATTGATTCATTTCCTTGAAAAGGAAGGCTATGCAGTCGTCTCCGCAGCTACTGGCGAGAAAGCCTTGGAGATGGCCAGGAAAGACCTATTTGATATTGTTATTTCTGATTTTCATCTCCTGGATTAAACGGAAAGGAATTGATCAAACAAATAAAGTCGTTCCACCCCCAATAAAATCGATCTTGATCACCGCCTACCAGCCTGAAGAGACTGGAAAAGAAGAAGCGGCTCTCAATGCTTATCTAAACAAACCCATAGAACTCAGGAATTTGCGGAAAGTTCTTCGCAATCTCATGGACTGAATCCATCAAGCTCAATCCAATGGAGACCGCCTGATTCAGTTTCTTTTTCTAATCCTCTCTTAAACAATCACCCTTCCGCAACTCCAGGGCCCCCTCCCAATTACAGGTAAATTCCTGAGCTCCTCCCCTTCGTGATTTTGGGGGATTTCACCAAGCTCTTATGGACGCACCGTCTTTTCCCCCAGGTTGATTCCTGGTCAAAATCCCCAAAAACCCCAGATTGTATTGATATTCAAGGAACTTATCTATTGGAAGCCGGATTGCTAACTTGGCATTGAGTGCGCGGCTTTCAATGAGGGACAAGCGAGAGGGGGGAGGGGATATGAATGCTGAATCATCCCAGGGGGATTTGAACGGATCAAATCATCACCATCACGGCCACGCGGCGGACAGGAACAAATTGCGGCTGGTCTTCTGGGAAACCACTTCCGCCTGCAATCTTGAATGTATCCATTGCCGGCGGATGGATGTGGCCTTGGAGTTGGCTCGTACCGATATGAGCACCGAAGTGGGGAAGAAGTTTATCGATTCCTTGAGTGCTTTTGCCAAACCCATTCTCGTATTCAGCGGCGGTGAACCTCTCTTCCGCCGGGACATTTTTGAGTTGGCAACGTATGCAAGGAAACAAGGTCTGACGACGGCGTTGGCGACCAATGGCACGCTCATCGACGACTTCATGGCCAACCGGATTGTTGAGGCAGGCTTCGAGCGAGTAGCCATCAGTTTGGATGGGGCAACACCCGGGACTCATGATGCATTTCGCGGCATTCCCGGTTCCTTTTCACGGGCCATCGATGGTTTCTTGCGCTTGCGCCGCCGAGGGATGAATATGCAAATCAATTGCACCCTGGCCCGGCACAACGCGGCCGAAAAGCAACGGGTCTATGATTTAGCCTTAGCCCTTGACGCCACGGCCCTGCATTTTTTCATGCTGGTTCCCGTAGGGTGCGGCCTGGAAATTTCAGAGCAAAACCAGCTTCCAGCCACCGAGTATGAGGCCATCTTGAACTGGCTGTATGACAAGTCGAAGGAAAGAAACTGCAGCTCAAAGCGACTTGTGCGCCCCATTATTATCGAATCATGAGACAGCGTGCCAAGCAGGAGGGGATTCACTTATCCTACCAGACTCACGGACTCGACGCTGTCACGAGAGGATGTCTGGCCGGTTCGGCCGTATGTTTCGTCTCACACAAAGGGGAGGTATACCCCTGCGGTTATCTACCAATCACTGCCGGAAATGTCTTGAATCAGGACTTTGCCGAAATTTGGGAAAAATCTCCCGTCTTCCAGCAACTCCGGGATACCGGGAATCTGGGAGGCAAATGTGGTATTTGCGAGTTTCGCAACGTCTGTGAAGGTTGTCGTGCGAGAGCCTTTGGAGAGACGGGTGACTATCTTTCCGAAGAACCCTATTGCACATATCAACCTCATTCCCTGAAGACAGCAAACCTTCATTCAGAATCTCTGGTTCAAACGCCTTGAGGGTCAAAGACCGGGGGAGTAAACAAGCACAGGAATCAGGAATTCTCCAAAAGAATCAGGATCGGAGGAGTCTCAGTATTTCGTATCTCGCCCTCGCCCCCGATGAGTTCTCGATTTTTCCCTGATTCAAGTCTTCTTGGCAGTCGGGAGATAGAGCCGGAAGGTCGACCCTTTCCCCACCTCGGACACGACCTTGACCTCTCCGCCGAGTTCTTCCACGTACTTCTTACAGAGCGCCAGCCCCAGTCCTGATCCCTTCGATCGAGTCGTGAAAAAAGGATTGAAAATTCGCCCTAAATGTTCGGGGGCGATTCCCGGACCGTTGTCTGCAAATGTCAGGATGGCCTGCCCCGATTTCTGATGTAAAGAAATCTCAAGTTGTCCCTTCTGTTCCATGGCTTGAGCCGCATTCAAGATGATGTTGATTACAACCCGCTCAACCAGAACGGGATCCGAAATCAATATGACCCGGCCACGGAAGCGTTTCACAACCTTGATCCCGCGCATTTGCGGATCGTGCACAAGCGCGTCCATGGCTGAGTTCAGCAAATCATTCAGCGAGATTTGCACCTTCGATGGAGTCATCGGCCTGGCATATTCCAGAAGGTCCTGGACAGCATGATTGAGACGATCCACACGCAGAAGGATTTCGTCCATCAATTGCCGCCGGACTTCCGCCGGGATCGTATTCTCCCGCAGGACCTCAATGGCGCCGCGAATTCCAGCCAAAGGATTCCGAATTTCGTGAGCCACTCCTGCCGCCAATTGTCCAATCTCTGCCAGTTTTTCGGTACGAAAGAGTTGAGCCTGAATTTCCTGATTGGCCCTGGTCGCTTCCAACAGTGCCGCTGTCCGCTCTTGAACCATGATTTCCAGATCATCGTGGGCTTTTCTCAGCGCCTCTCGCGCCTGGAAACGTTCGGTGACATCTCGAATAATGGCAGTCACCAGCGTTTCTTTTCCCGATCTTTGCGGGCTCAGACTGATTTCCACTGGGAATTCAGACCCGTCCCGTCTGCGGGCGCTCAATTCCATCCCGCTTCCCATGGGCCTGGTTTTGGGAGCGCGGTTGTATCCCTGGCGGTCGGACTTATGGACTTTCTGATATCGACTCGGCACCAGAACTTCTATGGTCCGTCCTATCAGGTCTTTCCTTAAGTAACCAAACATCTTCTCCGCTTGGGAATTGACCAGCGTCATCTTACCGCGACTATCAACAATAATGATTCCGTCAGGGGCTGACTCCAACAAGCTCTGAAAAAGGCTTTGGGAAAAACGGTGTACGGCCTTGTCCACTGCCGGTTTGGCGGGGCGAACCCTTCTTTTGGCGACCTTCTTACTCTTCCGGATAAATCCTCCTCTACTTCCAGGGTCTGTGCTGGGGACCTTGTCTTAGACCCGCCTGTTAATAATGATGCGCATGGGACGGCAAGCGTCCATCGCGATGGGAATGATCGTCAAATCTTTCGAGCAAGCGGTCTGCACATTTTTCTCCCCGATTGATACAGTCGGGAATCCCAATGCCGGTAAACGCGTTCCCGGCGAGTTGGAGAGTTGGTATACGCTCCAATCTCTCTTCAATTTCCGACACGAGGTCCAGATGCCCAACATGATATTGAGCCATGGACAGAGGGTGCCGCACGATTCGGGTCAGGACGGGTTGGGCGTTAATGTTCAATAGATCATTCAGATTTCGCTGGATCACCCGAAGAAGCTCGGCGTCCTCAAATTCAAACACCTGCGGTTGTAACGCGCCTCCCATAAAAATCCGCAACAACGCATATTTTTTTGGAGCGCGCCCCCTAAATTTAACATGGGAAAAAGTACAAGCCAGAATTTCCCGGCCTTCGATGAAGGGAACCACAAAACCAAATCCATTCATGGGTTGGCGAATGTCCTCGATGCGGTAAGCAAGATTGACCGTAATGGTCGAAGCATAGGAAATTTTCCGCAATCTCTCGGCAATCTCCGGATCCACCTCCGCCAGCAAGGTACCTGCTTGATAAGCAGGCAGAGCCAGGCAGACCGCTTCGGCCTCCATGTCCTTGCCATTGGCAAGTCTCAGGCGCCAGCGATTCAAAGAGGTGTCCCGGCTCAGCAAGCTAACCTTCGATCCCAACTCGATGGAGGATGACGGTAACTGTTTCTCCAGCGACCGAATCAAAACCTGCATCCCCTCTTCAAACGAAACAAACATTCCATAACGAGGCCCTTTCAAAGTTGAGCCACGGCTTACGCCTAGCCGTTTTCGCTGCCGAAGCATTCCCAGGATGAGGCTTCGATGCTGTCTCTCCATTTCCAGAAATCGGGGCATCGTGGCCCGGAGACTCAGCTTTTCAGGATCAGAGGTATAAATTCCTCCGACCAGCGGTTGGGCGATCCTCTCCAGCGCTTCACGCCCCAGCCGCCGCTCTACAAAGTGCGCGAGACTCTCATCCTCTCCATCCCGGGTGAGTTTACGCGGCAGAACCAGGTCCGCCGCCATGCGCATTTTTGCAGACCAGCTGAAGATGGGTGTGGCGACGACCGGCCAAATCTTGGTGGGTGCCAGCAAATAAAATCCATCCGGAATGGGAAGCAATTTCCCCTTCCGCACAATGAAGGTTTGACGGTGCTGTTCACTCGTCCCGATCAGCTGAGATTCGATCCCAATCTTTCGACAGAGCTCGACTCCCCATGGTTTTTCCGTGATAAAAGAATCCGGGCCGCCCTCGAAGAGGAACTCTTCCTGCCGCGTCGTCTCAATGACGCCCCCCAATCGATTCGTCGCTTCCAGGACGCGAATTTCGAGCTGGAGATTCCGACGCCGGCTTTCTTCCACCAGTCGATGAGCCGCCGCCAGCCCTGAGATTCCTCCCCCAATGACGCAAATTCGAGTTGGACGCTGATCAGTGGATGTACGCACGATAGGTTGAACATCGGCCCACAGGGGCCTTGGAAATCAGACGAATGCCTCGAGGAGGCAGACCTTCTCTCCTGGCGCATTCTTTGGAAATACTCTCAGCCCGCTAGCGAAACAACGTAGTCAAAACGGCCTCGCTCGAACGCAAGCCTGCTACCAGGAATATGGCGAAGAAAATCGAATAGCCCACTTCGCTCCATCCAATAATAGCAAAATTGAGCCGTCCGCTTGTCTTGAAACTGACCTGCAGGCCTCTCACGGCGACGGGCAGAAAGGCCAACAAGCCCGTCAGAGGCAAGATTCTCAAGATGAATAAGGCCAAGAGCACCCCAATCATCCCCAAATGATAAAGAAGACAAGCCCATTCCATCCCGTGCAGACTTGAAGGCTGGCCCGACTTGAGTCTCAAGAATTTCTGAACAACAGCCTTAACGTAAAAGATGCTGCTCACAAAATAAAGAATGCAAAACGCCCACAACCAGAACCCCACGGCCCGAATTTCCCCTGCCGCCGCGTAGCAAGCCATGGGTCCCGTCATCGTCAGCCCGGCAATCCCTGCAAGCTCACCAAGCACGGAGCGAACTGCTTTACGCCATACAAAATAGCTATAGGCAAGAATGACCGGGCTCCCCAAGAATCCAAAAAGTCTCAACCCCTTCATCTGGTATGGAACATAAAGAATGAGAAAAATTGCGGCGCTTGATCCAGCGTAAATGCCAAACCAAGCCAATGAGCGTTTCAATTTTCGGGAAGTTGAAATGCGTTCCTGCGTCGTTAGCAACTGGGCAAAGGGCTTTTGTGACAAGAATGCGAGAAGGACTGCGGCCAAGAGCCATAGGGTCTCAATCGTGAAGTGACCGACCACCCCTACTCCCATCACAAAGGGGACGAGCAACATCCCCCAGGCTCCGTGCTCTTTGGGAGTCGGCGGATTCAATTGAACATTTTTGGCAGTATTCGTTTTCAATTTCATTCTCGACCATCAGACTTCTTGCCCCAGAAGCCTTGATCGTTTTGGCACTTCGGGTTGAGAGATTACCCTCACCTTATACCCCAGTTCAATTGATCTTTGAAATGAGGAAACAGAAAGCTGTGCGGAATCCCCCACTAATCTGTTAAATGACCAAGGAATTCCCTGCAAGAAGCACGTCTGGCAAGTGGAAGTAATTGCCCCGCTTGCACTTTAGATAGAATTGCATGTGGAAATTGAATTGCCTTGAATGGGATGTCATTGAGTCGGGGTTATCGCTTAACCCTGACCGGAACTTGCAGTGGGGGCTACCACGCGATCATTATCCCCTCCCCTGCGCGGTGGGACACCCCCGCTGCATTGTCATGTCAATCATCAACCTCAGGAGAACACAATGATCCCACTCAACCTGCTGATCAGGCTTTCTCTGGCCGTAATGATCACTTTGTTTCTCAGTCTCGTTTTGTGGTCACCTGTTAAAGCATCTTCACAATTTACAAAAGAAACCGGAAAGAAGTGTACCGACTGCCATTCTAAGATTCCCAAGAAAGGTGACAAGGATTTATACCTGACCGAGTTAGGGAAAAAATTCAAAGAGAACGGGAACAAACTTCCGGCGGAAAACAAATAAGAGGGACTTTCAGGAGATAGGCAACCGTTCCCATTGACGGCTCCTCGGTCTTTTTTTGATTGCGAAAATTCAAGCATGAACTCTCAAGGGCGACTCAAAGTCGCCCTTTTTTTTTGACTTCGCGCCAAATCACCCAAGAAACCAAACCAATAGTTGAATGTTGAAGAGTTCAACGGATGATTCATGCTACGAAATGCTTTAGAAATCCCTGTTTTCAATGATTTAAGCAATTCAAGAAACAAGATGGGGATACAGTCCAGTGGACGTTGGATTGCATTTCTCAACAGTGGTGTTCTTGAGGGACCTTGGGAACTTGCTCGGAGTTGACTCTTCTATGACCCTCACTTTTTTCTTGGGAAAATCATTGCGCCAGCATTTCGCCCGGATTCTCATGACGGCTGGCTTGTCCATTTTCTCAGTCGGCATGCTTCCGCCACGAACTGCCATCGCCGGAGTGCCGGATGAAGAGTGTATGAATTGTCATGAGGATAAGGAGTTGAAGGACGGTGCCAATCGCCCTCTGTTTGTGGATAAGGCACAGTTCGACAATTCCATCCATGGGAGATCAGGCATCTCCTGCGTCAGCTGTCATACCGACCTGGAAAATATCAAAGATTTCCCACACCCCGAAAATTTGAAAAAAGTGGAATGCGCGAGCTGTCATCCCGAGGCCCAGGCAAAGTTTGAAAAAAGCGTCCACGCGAAAGCACGGACGGACCAGGGTGGGCAAAAGGTCCTGTGTCGATCCTGCCACGGGCACCATGATGTTTTGGAAAGCCGCCAGGTCAATTCAAGAACCCATCCGTTACAACAACCTGCTACTTGCGGGACATGTCATTTTGACGGCTCCTTGCAAGGGAAGCATCGTGTGGATGCAAAGGATTTTCTCACCAGTGTCCACGGGGTTGCCCTCATCAAATATGGACTCTCCAACAGCGCTACGTGTGTCACGTGTCATGGCTCGCATGAAGTAGTGGACACCTCTGAAGCCGGCTCTCTCGTCTCGAGGAGAAACGTACCGCACACCTGTGGCCGCTGTCATGAAGGAATATTAAGAGACTACCTCGAGGGAGTCCACGGCCAGGATTTTGAGAGAGGGATCAAAGACGTTCCTGTCTGCACCGACTGTCATGGGGAACACCGGATCCTTTCACCCCAAGACAATCAATCCAAAGTCTACGCCACCAAGGTCGCCCTGACCTGTGCCGGATGCCACGACAATCAGGATCTCACCCAGGCCTACCATCTTCCGCCGGGACGTCTTCGATCTTTTCAGGGTAGTTTCCACGGGGTGGCCTCTCATTTCGGGGAGACGCGCGTAGCCAGCTGTATCAGCTGTCACGGCTTTCACAATATCCGGCCGTCCAGCGATCCAAAGTCACCCGTCAACCAGGCAAATTTGCCGAATACCTGTGGTCAGTGTCACGGAGGGGCGATCCAGCGGTTATCCAACGCCAAAATCCATGTCCTGGACCCGAAAGTCACGAACTACGCAGGCTTTCTGATTCAGAAATTCTACTTTTACATGATTTCCACAATCATGGGGTGTTTTGTCCTTTATATCGCTGCGGATCTCAAATTCAGACTTTCCAGGAATTCCAAGCGCCACTCCAGAGGAGAGAAGGATTGAGTCTAACCACACCATCATCGTCCGCTGACCCAAGTGAAGTTCGGGGAGGCCATACAGTGACCAGGAAACGCAGTGAAACAGACTGGCTGATCCGGGATGATGAGGTATTTATCCGGATGAATTTAGCCGAACGACTGCAACACGGATTCCTGATCCTGTGCTTTGTTCTGTTGGTGCTCACGGGTCTGCCGCTTTTGACACGGCCAGTCTCCTATACCCAAGGGCTTTTCCTTTTCGAGTGGGGATTCAGATTGCGAGGAATTCTGCACCGGGGTGCGGGAGTAGGGCTCATTCTGGTTTCCCTGTTTCACCTTTATTACATTACCGCCACGCGGCGCGGCCGGGAGATCTTTGTGGCTCTCCTCCCCCGTATGAAGGATGTAAGCGATGCCCTTCAGACGTTCGGGCATAACCTGGGGTTCTCGCAGTCGCTCTATCGAAAGGGGATCTTCAAACATTTCTTTGATCGTCATCCCTACTGGCTCTTTACCGAGCCGCCACTCTATGGACGCTACAATTTTATTGAGAAATTCGAATATCTGGCCCTTGTCTGGGGTAACCTGGTCATGATCACCACAGGAGCATTCTTATGGGCCACCAACCTTTCACTGCGCTGGTTCCCTTTGTGGATCTACGACATCTTCAAAATCATCCACGGCTATGAAGCGGTGTTGGCTTTCCTGGCAATTATTATCTGGCATTTGTACAACGTCCATTTGAGTCGCGGAGTGTTTCCCATGAGCAAAGTCTTTCTCAATGGGAAAATTACCGGCAAAGAATTGCGCGAGCACCATTTCTTGGAATACAAATCCATTCTCGAGGAACGGCGGCGCCGCATGAAATTCGAATAAGGCAGGCGGGAATTACGGTGATGAAGGTTGGAGTCAAAGATGTTCTCAATTTTTCTAGCTCAGATTCCGGAAGGAGCCACGCTTCGGATCCTGGGGATTTCGGGATCCCCTCATCTGCGCCGCGAGCTGGCACAACTAGGAATTCATATCGGGGATCTTGTTCGTGTCCATCAGCATGTCCCATTCGGGGGTCCGATTCTCCTGGAACATTGCGGAACGAAGGTTGCCTTGGGGAGAACCATCGCCGAACGGATCCGCGTGGGGGTAGTGAATACCGAATCGCTCTAGTCGGACAGCCGAATTCCGGGAAAAGCACCCTCTTCAATAGTGTGGCGGGTTATCGTTCAGTCACCGCCAATTTTCCTGGCGCCACCGTCCATTACACGAGCAGCCAGATTCGTTTCCAGGGCTTGATTTCCCAGCTCATTGACCTGCCTGGCATTTACTCGTTGACGGTCTCGAATCCCGCCGAAAGAGCAAGTCGCAATTTCCTGCTCGGGGTAACTGCAAGCGCCATTATTCACGTCATTGACTCCTCAGTTTTATCGCGCAGTCTCGAGCTTACCCTGCAACTCCTCGAACTCGGGGTGCCGATGGTCGTGTGCTTGAACATGATGGATGAGGCTCACCGGAAGGGAATCCGGATCGATTCCCAAGAACTATCGGATAAGCTCGGAGTCCCTGTCGTGGAAACCGTGGCGGCCGAAGGAATCGGCATCCATCGTCTCTTCCAGGAAACGTTTCGGCTCATCGACCATTTGTCAGACTTCCAGAGTCGTTTGGCATATGACCGAGATACTGAGGAGACCATCGATCATTTGAGGAGCCAAATCGAACGGCTTCCGAACCTGCCCAGTCGACTCCCGCCCAGAATGTTTGCCCTGCGTCTTTTGGAAGGCGATGATCAGCTCGCAGAGCATCTCCACAGTTTACCGGCGGAGGCCATCGATTCTGCCCGCCGGCAATTGGAAGTGAATCGTGGAAAGTCCGCGGAAGAAGTGATTGAGTCGGAGCGGCATGCCCTTTCCATGAAACTTTTCGAAACGGTCGCTGCCGTCAGCACTCCCCCGCATGACCTTCGGGAAAAACTCGATGGCCTGCTGACCCATCGAGTATGGGGGTACGTGATCCTGGCTGGAATGCTGGTGGCGTTTTTCGGGATCGTTTACGGTATCGGGAATCTGCTGGAAAGTCGTGTCTTGAGTATATTTGAGGAATTCCTGGCGATCACTGGTCAATGGCTTTCTCATTCTCCCCTCTCGTTGACATTCGTTCGAGGACTGACTCAGGGAATCGCGGGCGGTACGGCGATTGTCCTCCCTTACCTGCTGCCTTTTCTGATGGGGATGGCGATCTTGGAAGATGTTGGTTACTTGCCGCGGGTCGCTTTCTTAATGGATTCCTTCATGCACCGAATCGGTCTCCATGGGATTGCGGTCATTCCTGCCGTGCTTGGATACGGGTGCAATGTCCCCGCAGTGATGGCGACCCGTATTCTCTCCTCTCCGCGCGACCGGTTTATTGCCGCCTTTCTCTCTACGCTGACGCCCTGTTCAGCCCGCATGACCGTGATCTTTGGATTGGTGGCCTTCTATCTCGGCCCCTGGTGGGCCTTGCTGATTTATGTTTTGAATCTGGTGGTCATCGCATTATCCGGGAAGATCCTGACCGCACTGCTGCCGGAGTGCTCCCCAGGTTTGATTTTGGAAGTTCCCCCATATCGAAAGCCCCGGCTTTCCATATTGCTGAGAAAAACCTGGTTGCGAATGAAAGAGTTCGTCGTCATCGCCTGGCCGCTATTGATTGCCGGGAGCCTCCTCCTCAGCCTGGGAGAGTACTATCATTGGGACCGGGTCCTTAACAAAGGGCTTTCTCCCCTGACGGCACTCCTGGGACTGCCGGCCTCGGTGGGAACGACTCTCCTGTTCGGGGTCCTTCGTAAAGAACTCTCCATGATCATGCTCATGCAGGCCCTGGGGACCACTCAAGTGCAGTCTGTGATGACAGTGGGCCAAATCTTCGTCTTCACGCTCTTTATTACCTTTTATATTCCGTGCGTTGCGACTCTGGCCGCTCTCATTAAGGAGATTGGCTGGAGAGAAGCGATCGCCGTGGCCGCCTACAGTCTGTTTTCCGCTGTGCTGATCGGCCTGGGGGGAAGACTTCTCTTCGCGATGGTCTAGCAGGTTGCTGAAATACTCGGTCGAGCAAAGAGCGGGAGCTGTAGCGCCGGTCTATGACCGCTGAAATTCAATCACTTGCAGAACGACGCTCATAAGGCGCCGCTACAGGGAGTTTTTCAGCAATGGGCTAGAAGTCTTTTCCCTGAAAACACCGATTTCATTCCCGTCAATTAAGCTTCTACCCAAACCCCATTTTTCGTTATGATCGCAATCATGACATCCAACAAATAAGGGAGAACTCTTCATGCAACTCAGCCGACGACATTTTATTTCTTCTTCCGGAGTTGGGCTTCTCGGGGCTTCATTCACGGCCAAAAGCTTTGCCAACATAGCCGGAGCCAACGACCGCATTGTGATGGGGTTTATCGGCCTGGGGGGAATGGGACAGTACAACCTGAAGGATTTTCTTCAGATGAAAGACGTGACGGTTGCCGCGGTGTGCGACGTCTGGGAACACAACCTCCATCAAGCCTCGAAATTGACCGAAAGTCAGCCAGCAGGCAAAGCCAGGGAGTACTCCGATTTCCGAAGAGTCATAGAACTGAAAGACATTGATGCCGTTCTCATCGCGACTCCGGATCATTGGCACGCCTTGCCAGCCATTCGTGCCTGTGAAGCAGGCAAAGACGTGTATGTGGAAAAGCCTTTGGCTTACTGCATTCGCGAAGGTCGCAAGATAGTCGACGCCGCCCGTCAGAACAAACGGGTTACTCAAATGGGAACCCAACAACGATCTGGCAAGCACTATGCCGAGGCCTCTCAACTAATTCAACAGGGGCGTATCGGGAAAATCAGTCGTGTCGCGGCCTGGAACTATGGCAATGACTCTCCTTTGGGCATTGGTAATCCGCCCGACGCCAATCCTCCCAGCGGACTGAATTGGGATATGTATTTGGGGGCTGCACCGGTCGTTCCATTTAATCCCAATCGCTTTATCCTGAATTTCCGCTGGTTCTGGGATTATGCCGGAGGAATGATGACGGATTGGGGAGTGCATCATATTGACGCGGTTCACATGGCGATGGGAGTTCGCGCTCCCAAATCCGTCTGCGCCTTTGGACGGAAATTTTTTCTGAAAGATAACCGCCAGACCCCTGACACCTTGGAAGTGACATACGAATACCCAGAATTCATTCTTACCTATTCCAGCCGTTTCCTGAATAATCGCAGTCCTCAAGGAAGAACCTACGGAATCGAGTTCTTCGGAACCGACGGAACGCTATTCCTCGACCGGTCGGGGTACGAGATCTATCCGGAAACCCGAAAGGTCGATGAAGAGCCGGTACCCCCTTATCTCAAGATGGTGCAGAGGGATGATAATCCCCAACAGCCTTGGGAGAGAGAACGGTTTGAGCGCGACGGCAGGACTCAGTTGGTGCAGGGTGACGGGTCGGACCAGCACCTGGCCCATGTTCGCAATTTCCTGGATTGCGTGAAGAGCCGCCAACAACCCGTCTCGAATGTGGAGGAAGGTCACCGTTCAACCACGGCCGCTCATTTGGGAAATATTTCTTTGCATACTGGAAGAAAGATTCAGTGGGATGCGGAGAAGGAAGAAGTGATCAATGACCCGGCGGCAAACAAATTATTGACACGTGAATACCGGAAACCCTGGGAGGTGTAGTTGTTCCACGCTGACTACCCCTCCTGGATCAGGATGGGTAGTGGAGGCTTTCGGAGCCTTCAGAGGGTGGTCGGGATTTGACGCGAAGCGACTTTGATCATTCTCTTGACGGTTGTCTCCCTGTCACTACCTTTAAAAGCCCACGGTGAAAAGAGCGTTCACCGTGGCTACCAAAATCTTCAATAAAATTTCGTCTCCCGAGAGGGGACTTACCACCCCGAACCCCATTCTAAAATTATGGGGGGAGTTTCTTTCCCACCTGTAGACAACGCCCGGTGGCTAAAGCATTCGTGGTGAGCACATTTGTCCCATCCGGGAAATTCCTTCTTCTTGATCCACTCATGGGGTCTCCACTTTGAAGAAATATTGCCGGACTGAGGCTTGATCAGATTTAACTTCAGATCCCGGGTAGATAGTGGAAGGCACCTTGACGAACAACATTTCTCCACTCTTAGTGCGAGTCTTCTGCACTTGGATGAGACCCTTCGTCGACGTTTTCAGCGCGAGTTTAGGTTTCCCTTTCTCAAACAGGAAGACAAACACATGGTCTGACGATCCCCCGCCAGATTGAAAGACCAGAATATTTTCCACGTGAACAAGATAGAGAGGGTAATCGTCACCCGTGTCAAAAACCAAGGAAGGAGCAATGGCTCCTTTTTCAAACCCATAGACCTGCACGACCCCTGGCGCACACCGATGTAATTCAAACCGGGGAAAGGTTCCGTTCAGAGAATCGAGTTGCAAAACACTGGCGGGGAAGGTCGCCAGCAGTCCATGACAAGGTGTGGTCGGATCCGCTGCGCAAAGATTAAGGGGACTCAAAACGAGGAAGAGAACTGAAGCGATCATTAAACCCAGTCGAGCTATCTTCCAACTATCCATAATGGAGAAACTCCTCCTCTGATTTGGTTCGCCGCGTGGTTCAGACATAAGCCAGAAGACTTAGCATGTAAACTACCATTGTTCAGCAACGACCCGGAATCCAAACCCACTTGCACCTATACTCTTAAGATAGAAACGACGAGCGGCTGATCGGCAAACTTCCTTCCCCCACAAATAACAGCCCCCACGAAGTACTCGTTCATAGTTAAGTCCACCTTCTGTCCAGGGTCTGCCATTCTCTGGGGCGCCAGCGTAATCTACATGAACCCAATCTAAACACCATTCGGCAACATTCCCATGCATGTCAAATAATCCAAATTCATTGGCGACTCCCTTTGCACCCACAATGGACAATTTCGGCTGTCCTTCTCTGTCTTCGGAATTGTAATTGGCGACTGCCGGTGTGATCGTCTTCCCGAAATGATATGCAGTGTTTGTCCCGGCACGACACGCATATTCCCACTCGGCCTCGGAAGGCAATCGATATTTTCTTCCCGTATATTGAGACAAGCGATTACAGAACTCTTCCGCCTCATCCCAAAAGACAATATCGACTGGAAAATTTGCACCCTCACCTTGCAATAATTCTGGAACTCGTTGGGTGAGCCGTCTCTTTACCGAAGGAAGCATTCTTACTGCTTCCCACTGAGATCTAGTCACTTCATATTTCCCCATGAAGAATGTCTCAATCTTGACTTGATGGAGAGGTGCTTCAGTCGACCAATCGCTCTTACTAATCCCACTTGTTTCAGCAATTAAAAAATCAGCAAACTCCCTTCCTTCCTCCCCCTTAGGCGACCCCATCATAAAACTACCAGCCTTGACTTCAACCATCTCCAGCGTAACTCCACTCCCTAATTCCTCGACGTAGTAATTCGCCTTATTTCTATGGACTTGAATGTCTTTATTTCCTGGTCTTATTTCGGCCACATTAAATTCAAATGTTTTCAGGGAAGGCTTTAGGTTTGAATTGAAGTTCCTTGATTTGGGACTCTGCCCACAACCCATCAAGAAAAAATTATGGCAAATCGCAAAACAAAGATGTAACGAGAGTGAGGTGATTTTTTCTTCATTAATTTCAATTGGGAACGGGACGAGAGGACTATTGTACATCAACAAAGAAGGGAGAATTACATGAAGGGGAATCTAGAACATCAGCTTGATGAGTTTCCAGAACATTAGCCTTCCTGGCTCTCGGGAATCACATAAGCCTCATTTCTCCAAAATGACCTCCATTTCCTGCTCGGGACCGTAAAGATCTCGAAGCTGGAATCCCAGCTTCTTATAAACCCGGATGGCTCTCAAGTTGTTTACCTCGACCGACAGCCAGATGCGGAGATAGCTCTTGCTCCGGGCAAACTCCAGGGTTACCTCGGTGAACCTCGTCCCAATGCCTTGATCCCGATAATCCTGATCGATAAAGATGGCGAATTCGGCGCGGGAAGGATTGACCGGACAGAGCATTGTGTGGCCAATGACCCGGCCTTCATGAAGCGCCACCAGATTACTCCCGTTTTTCTGCAGGTGCCGAAGCCAAATGAAGATTCTGTCCCGCCCGGTGGGGGGCAATCCCTGCGCCGCCCTCTTTGGTTCGAACCGGTCGTACATATCGACGAGTGATTCAAAGGTAGTGTCTGACAATTCGGTAAATTCAATCTCCAGTCCCTGTTTCGAATGGAAAGAGACATGAATTCGGGAAGGCAGGACCTCCTGAACCCGGGAAATTTCTTCCCCGCCTGGTAGCTCACCTCCAGGAAGCACCTGTCTGCAATTCAATCCCGCTGTTTGTATCGCCGCCCGATTCATAGAGAGGTCCTGGTCTCCGGATCTGATTCCACTCGTTTTATGTTGCAGAAGGTCGCAAGTCATTGTTGTAGCCGGGGTCGTTGACCACGGCCGACCTTAGCAAGGCCTCGACAGCTCCTTCCGGCCGGAGCCAGCCTGATTGCAGCACGAACCTGAAAAAGCGAGTGCCAGACCCGATTCCATCCTCCGACAGAGAAACCGCAACTTAACAGCCAAACCCACGAAGGCGGGAATCACGATAAGTGCTCTTTTTTCAACAAAGGTTTGAGAGGGGAATCGAGACAGGCACGAAAAGGGCGGGGATTCCCCCATTCGACAGAGGGAACGGACAAAGATTAATAAAGAAATCAACCGCTGAAGCTATTCGAGGTCGTGTTTCTTGACCTTATACCGCAGGGTGTCGCGGCTGATTTTCAACAACTTCGCAGCTTTCGTCTTGTTGTTGTTCGCATACTGCAGGGCCTGGAGTATTAACTCTTTTTCGATGGCTTCCAGTCCTGCCCCTTCGGTGGGCAATTTAAACAAGTGATCTCCGGAAGCACGGGTCACCGACATGGCCGTGTTGGGATCCAGGATGCGGATGGGCAATTCCGCCACATCAATCACTTCCCGATCAGCCAGGATCATGGCCCGTTCAATGGCGTTCTTGAGCTCCCGCACGTTTCCCGGCCACGAATAATTCATCAGCAGTTTCATGCCTTCGGGTGTGACCCCTTTGACATTCTTGCGAAACTGGGTGTTGTAACGTTGAATGAAGTGTTCAATGAGAGCGGGGATATCCTCTTTACGTTCCCGCAAGGGGGGAATGACGATGGGGATTACTGAAAGCCGGTAAAACAGATCTTCCCGAAACTTACCTTCCTGTACCACTGCCTCCAGGTTCCGATTGGTTGAAGCCACCACCTGGACATTGACGGAAAGATCCTTGACGCCTCCCACCCGGCGGAACGTTTGATCTTCAAGGACGCGGAGGAACTTGGACTGCATGTTGATATGCATCTCGCTGATTTCATCCAGGAAAACGGTGCCGCCGTCGGCCATTTCAAAAACGCCCTTCTTCATGGTTTTGGCGTCTGTGAAAGCTCCTTTCTCATATCCGAACAGTTCGGTCTCGATGAGCGTCTCGGGAATGGCGGCGCAATTCAAGGCGAAGAACGGGTGGTCACGGCGGGCGCTTTCGTAGTGAAGGGCGCGGCTTACCAGATCTTTACCGGTGCCGCTCTCTCCCTGAACCAGCAACGTGGTTGCTCCGGACTGGGCGAGCCGCTTGATTAATTCCAGGACGTCACGAATCGGTTTCGAGCGGCCGACGATGTTCTCCAGGCTGAAACGGGTCTTATTGGTTTTAAAAGTCTGCGCGACCTGGCTTTTGAGCCGAAAGGTTTCGAGCGCATTGCGAATGATGTTTTCCAGCTTCTCGAAATTGATCGGCTTCTCGATGAAATCGTAGGCGCCCAGCTTAAGGGCCTGAACCGCGACATCAACGACCCCGAAAGCCGTGATCATAATCACAGGCAAGGTAGGGTGCGTCTCCTTGATTTCCTTCAACAACTCAATGCCGCTGCCGTCCGGGAGTTTGATGTCGAGCGTCACGAGGTCTGGAATTTCCTGCCCGATCCTTCGAGCAGCCTCCTGAATATCTTCGGCTTCGGAGACCTGGTAACCCCAGGATTCCAATTTTTGCTTCATTGACCATCGAATCAGCTTCTCGTCGTCAACAATCAGGATATTTTCATGTGGCATGGGTCTTTAACGGCTTTCTATTCGATTGGTCACTTCAAATCTGGACTTCCGGGTATTTGGCCGCTCCTGGGCTCCAAAAGTCCTTTGAGGATGACTAGTTGGGTGGAATATAGCCCAAGGCACTTGCAGGAAGGAAGCAATTTATTCCGCAGTAAAGTCAGGGTTCGGGGACATGGCGGAACACCGGGATGAGAGGCAGGTCGATCATGAAACAGGTTGTCTTATGGGGCTCGCTCTCGACGGTAATTTCCCCCCCGTGGTTGAGAACGATGCGCTTGCAGGTGGCCAGCCCAAGACCCGTTCCGTGTTTCTTGGTTGTGAAGAAGGGATGAAAGATCTTACTTAACTGATCCTTGGAGATGCCCGGACCATCATCGGTCACTTCGACCCGGATTCTGGAGTCATTTTGACTGGAGAGCCTGACGGTCACACTGCCGTCCTTTCCGATGGCTTCGATGCTATTTAGGATGAGATTCATGAGGAGTTGTTTTAACTCATTCTCATCGCCCAGCAGAAACGGGAGACTGCCGTTTGATTGCAAGCGCAACGAGATCTTCTTGGAGTCCGCCAGCTTCTTCAGGAAGGAGAGGACTTCATGCGTCAACTCGACGAGGTCGATCCTGGCGAAATCCGGATTCCTGGGTTTTGAAAAGGACAGCAGGTTCATCACACTGCGGTCAATTCGCCGCACCTCGGAAAGCACTTCAACCAGGATCGCCCGGTGCGGATGCTCCACCGGCAGATTGTCTCGAATAATCTCAATGGCGCCCTTGATTCCCGCCAAGGGGTTCTTGATTTCATGGGCTAAGCCGGCCGTCAGTTCTCCGATGGCCGATAACTTTTCCATTTGGGCCAGGTGCCGGTCCAGCAGCTTCTGCTCGGTCACGTCCTTCAGGACTGAAGAGAACCCAATCACCTTTCCCTCAGGGTCTTTGAGAGTGGTGCGGGTGAAGATGACGTCGATCAGCTGGCCGTCTTTGGTCAACCGCTGAGTCTGGTAACTGCGCAAATATCCCTCGCGACGGGATACTCTGGAAATTTCTTCGAGCTCTTTTTTTTCCTTGAGGTAGGGAGGCAGCAAAATGTCCAACGACCGCCCCAGCATTTCTTCTTCCGTATACCCGAAGATGGCCTCCGCCCCTTTATTCCAGGAAGTAATATGCTCTCGAGCATCAAGGGTAAAAATGGCATCGGCGGAGTTACGCAGGATGCTGGCAAAGAACTGCTCCTTCTCTTGAATGGCAGTTTCAAGTTCACGAATCTTGGTTAAATCATGACAAAGGAAAATCATCCCTACCCTATCACTGAAATTGGAGGATACGGTCGAGACGGAGAGTCTTACCGGGATCTCCCGGCCTTCTCGTCCTCGAAGAAAGGTTTCAAAGTGGTGCACCCCGGGCCCCCCCTTGGTCCCAGCCAGAATCCTCTGGGCCTCTTTTTCCCCCTCGTTCAAAAGATCTCCAAAGGGTCGGCCCAAAATTTGAGTTGCCGTATAACCCAAAAGGACCTGTGCTCCAGGATTGAAGGAGTTGAGTAGCCCTTCTGAGTCCACGGAAAAGAGTGCCTCGTCGACACAGACGACGCGACAACTCTGCAGACAAACTTCTTCAGGCAGGCCCGGATGGGAATTCAACTTCTCATGATTTTGATCCAGCGGTCTTTCACGCACGCGTTACATCACCCCAAGCTGAAATCCGGCTTGCCCCCATGATCCATTCGAGAATTAGGAAGGCACGATTTTTCCCGATGATTTCGAAGACGCCCCCTACTGCTGAAAACCTCAGCACATGGTCTGCCAAAAACAACCCTTGTATCAGAAAAGTTTACCGGAGGGTGGCCTGCCAACTAGAACAGGCTGATGGGGGATATAGCAAACCGCTGGGTGAAATCATCCATGTGAAGAGAGCGCTTTAATGCCGGAGGCGGATAGACTGAAATCGGCTGGAGAGTAAGAATCAGGCCGATCATCGAAGGGATTTAAGGCAGGTGGGACAAAATCGATTGGATTTCAGATCAATTTGGTCCACGGAATTGGAGTGACTCATGACGCACGAGTAGTCTGAACAATGCACCAGACCAAAGGTGTGGCCCAATTCATGGACTGCTTCCTTCTCACACCGGCCATACAACTTTTCCATATCCTCCGGAAGGCCGTAAAAACCTTGTCTCAAGCGGCAGGTCGAAATGAGCGCGGCGCGGTTTTTCCATTGGGCCTCTCCAAAGACAAAGGTGAGGACGGGAATAAAAAGATCGACCTCACAGACTCCCAGGAGTTTTGTCGTTTGATCGCCTCCGCTGTTCAGCACCATCCCCAGCAGTTGGGTGGAAAAATACTGCTGTCGTCCGGCGTGGTAGGCGTCAGCAGGGTCGAGGATCTTTTTTTCCAGAAGACAAGGCATTCCCAAGGTATCCGTCAAAGCTACCTGGAGCCAGGAGAGGACGTCGGCGTCAACGTCACCGATGCGAACGAGATAAATTTCAGGCATGCGTCAGGGTGCAGCTCCCGTCCTTTTTCGAAACGAGTCAGTGCGGAAGGGTTGCGCCCTCCTCTCGTTCCATATTTTCCGGAGAACGTTTATTCGACTCCGTTGTCCCGGGTTCATCTCGCGCAGCAGGCTTTGACAACGACTCTCTCTTTAATTCATAGCGCCTGATTTTGTTATAGAGGGTCACGCGATCAATTTCAAGCAATCGCGCCGCTTGTGAGATGTTCCAGCCGGTCTCGGTCAGCACCCGCTGAATATGCCGGGCTTCCATCGACGATAGGGATCGCTGTCCGGCGGGAGAGGCGGAAAGGTGCGTTTGCAAGGGAAGGTCTCCGGGCTCAATCTCGGTTCCTTTGCAGACGAGCACGGCGCGTTCGATGGCATTCTGCAATTCCCTGATGTTCCCCGGCCAATCATAGCTCACGAGCAAACCCATGGCTTCCGTGGAGGCTCGAACAACCGGCTTGTTCATCGCCACACTATGTTTTTGGACAAAGTGGTCAACCAGGAGGGGGATGTCTTCTCTCCTCTTCCGCAGGGGCGGGATGGTAATGGAGAAAACATTCAACCGATAATACAAATCTTCACGGAAACTGCCTTTGGCCACCATTTCTTCCAGATTGCGATTGGTGGCCACCAAGAGCCGGAAATCCACAGACAAGGGCTGATTTCCGCCAACACGGGTGATCTTTTTCTCTTCAATGACGCGCAGCAAATCGATTTGGGTCTTGAGGCTGATATCGCCAATTTCATCCAGAAAAAGGGTCCCCCCATCAGCCATTTCGAATTTTCCCTTCCTGCGGTACTGCGCTCCGGTGAACGCCCCCTTTTCGTGTCCAAAGAGTTCACTTTCGAGGATTCCTTCCGCGAGGGCACCGCAGTTGACCACAAGGATGGGCATATAGCGCCGCGGGCTATTGGCATGGATGGCTCTCGCCACCAATTCCTTGCCGGTTCCGCTTTCTCCCCGGATCAAAACCGTGGTGTCTGTTTGGGAAACCAACATCAACTGTTCGAGGACACGGCGCATGGCCCCGCTGCGGCCAACGATTTCATGAAAGCGCGACAGTTCATCGATCTTTTCCCGTAACCGTACATTTTCAGAAAACAGCGCCCGCCGTTCCGCGGCATTTTTTACCAGGTGCTCCAGATCGTCCGGATCGATCGGTTTCACGATGTAGTCATAGGCGCCCTGTTTCATCGCCTCCACGGCCGTTTCCACCGAGGCGTAGGCGGTCATCAAAATGATGGTGGCATTGGCATCCACCTGGCGTATTTTCTTTTGAAGTTCCAGCCCGTCCATCCCCGGCATCTTGATATCCAGCAAATACACCTCCCACTGGTGTTGCGTAAGCTTCTCAAGAGCTTCTTTTCCTGAACCGGCGACATCGACTTGATATCCTTCCTCTTCAAACCAGCTCTTGAGGGAATCCCGCACGCTGGCTTCGTCGTCAGCGATCAAGATCCGAACGTCTTTTGTTTTTGCCATGATCCACCTCGTTAAACCTGCACCCCTTGGGGCCACGTTTCAGTTTTCTCCGGTCTGTCCGCTTCCAGGTCTTCTTGTTTCTTCAAGGGCAAGTGCAAGCGGAAGGTCGTCCCCTTCCCCGGGCTCGATTCGACAGCGATGACGCCTCCGTGTTGCTGCACAATGCCATAGACAACAGCCAAACCTAATCCAACCCCTTTCCCCTGCTCCTTCGTGGTAAAGAACGGTTCAAAGATGTGCTTTTGAGTTTCTTGATCCATGCCAATTCCATTGTCACAAACAGAGAGTTCCACGGTGGACCTGTCCGCAGCTTGACGCGTGCCAATCTCCAAGATTCCCTCTCCCGTGGACATGGCTTCACAAGCATTGATGAGGAGTGCGACCAGCGCCTGTCGGATCAAAGGAGCATCACAAGTGACCGATGGGAGAGTAGGGTCGAGGCGCAGCGAGGTCCGGAGATTCATCAGATCGATCTTATGCTGAACCAGCCGCAGAGATTGCTGAACGAGGTCATTGAGGGAGTTCGGCTGAAGATTGACCTTCCCTTGCCTGGCGAATTGGAGAAGGTTTTTGACAATTTCGCCACAACGCGCCGATTCACTGGCAATGACTTCCAGGTATTGAGTCGTCGTGACCGGATTCAGTCCGGTGGCCTGGCTATTCTTCAACTGCTTCAGCAGAAGCTTGGCGTAGGTGAGAATCCCGCTGAGAGGATTATTGATTTCGTGGGCCACGATAGCGGCCAATTTCCCGACTGAAGCCATGCGTTCCGCATTGACGATCTGCTGTTGGGCATCCTGGAGTTCTTTGGTCTTCTGTTTGATCCGGCTTTCCAGCGTTTGGTTCCAGCTATCCAGTTCGTTTTTGGCCCGACGCAATTCCACGACCATCTGATTAAAGGACGCCGCCAGCTGGCCGATCTCATCGCGCGAAGAAATGGGAATCAGCGCGTCCAGATCTCCTGAGGCCACTCGTTCCGTTCCCAGGGTTAACTGCCTGACCGGCCGATAAACCATCAGCCAAACAGGGACACCGATCAACAGGGGAATCGCCAGCAGAACCAGCAGAAAATTGGCCACCAACTTTCGCGTTCCCGCGGCGATAGCTTCATCGACTTTGGCCAGAGACAAGGTCACATCAAGAACGCCAAGCACCTGTCTTTGGGGGGAATGCGCATGACAATCGGCATCGGTACAGCTCGCTTCATTCTCGATGGGATTGATCAATCCCAGATTCCGGCTTCCGTTCGCTGTGGTATAGATGCGCATCCGATCGGGCCGCTGCAGGCGGTGCAGAGGTTCCCCTTGGGAATGGCAGGCCGTACAGGCTTCCGCCTGCTTGTCAACGAAAGAGCCGATTTCCTGCGCATCGGTGGAATAGCTGATGCGTCCGTTGTCGTTATAGATGCGGATCTTTCCAATGCCCGGCTCCCCGCCGATGGTGCTGATGATGTGATACACCTCGTCGCGATGGTTTTGGAGCATGGAGTAGCGGGTGCTCCGTTTGATCGTGTCACTGATGCGATCGGCATTTGCAAAGACAGATTCCTCCAGGTGTCGCTGGTGCAGATAAATAATCTGTCTTCCCAGCAGGACAAAGATCACCACCAGGACAAGTACCAGGCAGATGGTGAGTCGCAGACTAAGATTGAAGGAATGACCTGGCATGCTGAGACCTCGGGTTGACGTTCCTCTTTGTTGCATCACTCTCCCTGGTGACAACTCTGGCAATCCTTCTGCGTGCTGAACGCCGTCTGCCCATCGTGACAACCCCCACAGCGGTCGGCGTGATGCATATCATTTTTTTTCCCCGAGGAAGACGGCGCGCCGCTCGACCGTAACAGCCCAAATCGCTGAAGGTGACAGGGCGTGCACTCCGGTCTTTTCTCATCCACATGTGAGGTATGGCGAAACGTGACCTTTCCCGGACTACCTTCTCCTTGTGGGAAATTGATTTCCTCTGGCAGTTTGAGTTGTTTTGTAGCCTTCTCGAGGGTCGCCGGATCCTCGGACACAGGGGAACCGGCCGCAGCCGGAGCAGGACGCAGCAAAATGCCGCTCACGGCCAGCGACATACTGCCAAAGAGGAAAATTCCTCCCAGGAAGAGTACCAAGGTTGTGCTGCTGAACAGCGGCTGACGCAGCACGACAGGCGCAAGAAATTCGGTGGAAACCCGTTTCGCCTCTTGCGGCGCCTCTTCCGGAAAAACGGGTAGGTTCTTAATGGCGGTTCGGAATAGAACAAACCCAAGGGCCACGATACTCAAGGTCACCGATAGCTCGGTCCACTTGGGAAAGTATCGGTGGCCCAAGCCCGCTTCCATCCCAGAGATACTGATATTCAGCCGATTCATTACAAAGCCCAAAATCACCAGGATGGAAGAGACAAAGAGACTGAAATGGTTCTGTCGTATTCGAGGGACAATAAGCAGAACGATGGGGGCCACAATTCCGAGGATCAGTTCCGCCAGAAACATTCGCGCTTCATAGGTGGGCTCAAAAGCCTTGCTCAAGATCCCTTTCCCTGCCAAATCCTGAAGCTTCAACACAAAATACACACTCAACGCGACGACGATCACCTTGGCCACATCAGCGAGTAGATCGATTTCCAGGCGTTTGCGAAAAGCGCGATAACTCAGAAAAGACTCGAAAATCGTCATGGCACAGCCGAGCGCCAACGCGGAAATATAGAAAAAGACGGGAAGAAGAGAGGAATACCAGAACGGATGAAGTTTTTGGGGGACGATCAGATAAAGGGAGCCGAGCGAAGACTGGTGCAGCGTGGAAAGGATCACGCCCAAAATGACCAGAGGAATCATCAGCGACTTCATGATTCGCAAAGGGAGTTCCCATTTGAGGCGCTGCAAAAGAATGGGGCTGAACTCGAGCGCGAGAACGGTGGTATAAAGTGTAACGCACCAGCCTACTTCAAACATGACCGAACGAGGATTCCACATGACCAAGGGATGCCAGATCCGGTAAGGCCTCCCCAAATCGAAGAGCAAAGCGAGGATGACAAGCAGGTAACCGAGGAAGGCGGTCAGGATGGTGGGCCGGACAATCGGTTTAAAGCGCTGGATGTTGAAGATGTAGACACACGCGCTGATCGTAAAGCCGCCCGCCGCCAGTGCCACCCCGCAAAGAATGTCGAACCCAATCCAGATGCCCCACGGAAATTGGTCATTGAGCGCCGTGCTGGCTCCCAGCCCCTGACTGAAACGAACATAGGTGCTGTAGAGCCCTCCGACAAAAATGAAGCAAACCAGACCTCTCCAAAAGGTGAGCTTCGGAAATGAAATTGTTTTCATTTTTCCTCCGCATCCCTCGTCGTCCGCCGTCACCGGCAGGCGGCGAGAGCTTGCCCTCAGCCTTGACGGTTCACCGGTTCAGTTTGCGAATCTTTGGCAACCTCATCGCGCCTGGCCGTGATCCACCAGATTCCTCCCAGCAAAACGCCGCCCAGCAGGACAAAGTCCGGAATCTCTTGCAAGACTTGCCAGGTCAGTAAGGGCAGAGGTTTCTTCTCAATCTGGGTTGGATATCCCAGCTCCCCCATGGCGACGTCCGAAATCAGGAGAACGGAGGTCCCACCCACTTCTTCCAGACCATAGATGTGGTTGAAATACTGTGCCGGCTGAGCCGAAAGTCGATGCCTGGCTTCTTGGACGAGTTCTTCCCGGTCTCCAAAAAGAGTGGCCTGGGTGGGGCAGGCTGCGGCACACGCCGTCGGAAGACCACGAGCCAGCCTGTCCGCGCAAAAGTCACACTTGCGCACCCGCGGAAAGACCTTGCTCCATTCATACTTGGGAATGCTAAAAGGGCAAGCGACCATACAATAACGGCAGCCGATACAGCGATCTTCGTGGTAGACAACCGGGCCCGTTTGAGTTTTCTCTAAAGCGCCGACCGGGCAGACAGAAACGCAGGTGGGCGTTTCGCAATGCATGCAAAGCCGCCGGACATACCGGCCGTGGGTCGGATGGACAACGGTATAGGTAACTGCGGAGAGTTCGTCTTTCTGGAATTCGGGGTTTGCAACAGGCAGGTTGTTTCTTTCTTTACATGCCAGGTAACAAGCCCCACAGCCAATACAGCGAGTCGTGTCGAAGAGTATTCCCTTCTTTGTTGAATGGCTCATAGGTGCGTCCTAAGAGAATTGACACACCCCTTCCCCGGTGTTGAATTGTGCAACTTCCATTCCATAAGGGCACGATGTGAAAAATCGCGAGGCTTTTTCCGGAAACCACTGAGAGTTCATGGTTTGTTAGGCTCATCAAACCATGAGACTCTCACGTTGACTTTACTTGCAGTCGGAAGTGGGGGGAAAAAACCAAATCTTCTTGAGACTTGCGAGAGATATCGCCAAGCAGGATCAAGGGAAGGAAAACTCACGAAATGCTCATCTTTGGTCCTTCCGTTTGCAGGAATTCCCGGGCGAACTTATCCCAGGTTTCATTGTCCATCATGGCCAACGCACCGCGGGTGACTTCGCCTCCATCCTGCAGAACAAGTCCAAAAGCTGCATTTTCCATCGATCTTATCTGAATGAACTCCTGGAACCGGATGGTTTCAGAGCGAAGCCACGCCAGAGCTTCTTCCGCAATCAACATCTTTCTGAGATTTGTCGCCAGGTTCGTTGGACGCAGGGAGCAAAGCCAGCCCTCATGATAAGGATCCTCACGCTCCACTGCGGAGCTCTTAGCCGCTGGTTCATGAACCGCCTCTACCACTCCGTCGATGGGGGCTCGAAAGACTGCCTTTCGCTTCCCCTGGTTTATAGTGAAGAGATCGTCTCCGCGCCTGAATGCCATTCCAACCTCGGGAAGAACAATTTTTTGAGGCGTTCCCATGGCATACCGGGCAAAGGCGTCAATTCCGACAGTGGTGCTTCCGTCTACATTCAGACTGAGCCACGTGTGCCCGGAATCCAAATAGGTGCCGCCCGGAAGCGTCATCATCTCTGGAGGCACCGTGTAAGTCCACTTCGCGATTACAGGAGCGTTTGAGAGTTTGGCCCGCTTCCCGAATTCTGATCTCTGCACCAAGGCATCTATAAGAATGAATGCTACGATTGTGAAAATGACAAAGATGGCTACCATTGGAGTCCTCCTATAAGAAACATGGTGATCAACTTCCGATGATCGTCGGGGCTCAATTCCGCAACAAAGTGTTCAATGGGTTTCCCGCCGTCCTGGAGCGTTGGTCCGAGATTAGGATTGGAAGCCCCCATCGATTTGACGAGTTCAAGATTTAATCGCTGATACTCCCTTTCGTACCAAAGGTGGGCTGTCTGCCCATAAAGGAACTCCTTGAGGCTCCCCTCCAGATTATCCGGGCGTACGATCAGTACCCACCCTTCTCCGTATGGGTCTTGATTGATGAGGGAAGGGGAAACCGTCAGTTTTTCGTTGCCCTCCTCCATGGTTCCTTTGATCGGGATCGGAAATCTTGTTTCACCGGACCCATGGGCAATCCACCAGCAGGGATTTCCGTCGGAGGTCCGATTTTCTGCGGAGGGGAACCGGACACTGTAAACCCTGCCAAGCAGACGCTGAGCAAAATCGTCCAATCCAATCCTGACTTTCCCTTCATCTTCAATCCGCGCCCAAAGATGCATTGGATGGACGAAGCGACCTCCGAAATTTCCTTTGTCTTCACGGTCCCAACCATGAGTCGCCCACTCGTCTCCGGCAGGAGATCGATGCGGCTCGTGAACCCTGATCCCTTGCGGCTTGGGTCCCGTCGAGAGCCACGCCTGGTAAAAGGCACATTGATCGCAGTCATACTCTCGATCACAGAGTTTGAAATTAACCGTGCCCGACAGCATCCAAATGCATTTCAGGAGTGGAGTTTCTGCATTTTGCATTGTCCTCTCAACCTCGAAACTCTCTTTCATGGGTTTCCTCCTTCTGAAGCATTCCCCGATTATCACCAAGGCAATCGCCATGCCGGTTCCGGAAAAGCCAAAAGGAATCTGCAACTCATTGAATCAACATTGGTAAAGTGATTTCAAAGGGAAGCCCTCAATCAGCCTGTTGTTCATTTGTTCAACGCCTTACTGAGTAATGTTAGAATTAAATCAACGTATCTATTGTGGAACTCGACACTTAGCCTTGTGTCGATTTTTTCTGCAGGGATTGGCGAAGATATCAACAAAAGCACCCCTTGTTGACTTACAGAGGAGCGAATCACTGGAATAGAGCAGGGTGTCAAATAACCCGCTCGACAACCATTTGTCCCTCAGTGCTAGGAAGAAGGCCTATTTTCTATTGCACACTCTCTTTGTTTTGAATGAATTGCCGGATCTTTCAGCTTTGGCGAGAGCGGAATCTAAATTGCCTCAGTAAATCGATGGAATGGAAGTTTGTAGCGTAGTGGAGAGGCGACTTTTTTATGAGTTCATTTGCCGACTGGGTCCCCATGAAATGGCCTTGCGGGCCTCTGGAGATAGAGTTGCGCCAGAAACAAGCGCCCTTGGATGATCCACTCAGGGCATCGCTGAACTCCTGGCTGAATCCTTCTACCCTTGATCTGATTGAGAAGACCCCGGTCAACTGTTTGATCCTCCGGTGGGCGGCAGGAGTTCCTCAAGATCAGGAACAGCAAGCGAACCTCAAGCCGCTCCTGACAAAAGGAAGAGAGTTAGGAATCTCTTTTGTCGGAATCATCGAAGGATCTGCAAATCAGGAAACGGCGTTGGGTAAGGCTATGGAGGCCGGCCTTTCGGCAGTTCTAATGCCCGGCGGCACCAGGCTTGCTTCCAAGATTCCGATCTTTGAAACCTATGGGCGATCCACATTGTCCAGCAAACTGACGAGTCCGCTGCTCGCTTGTGAGGACGCAATATGGCCACGCTTGCGGTCGAATGTCATGGCCCAGAGTGACACCATCGTTGCAGGGCCAACTGGAGTCCCCTGGGTAGATTCCAATGGATGGTATATCCAGTTAACGCGGACCTTGACTCATGATAAGCCGCTCTGGCTGATGTTTGACCCTCCCAGGACAACCGCTGGATTCCATGTCGAATCGTATTTATTGGCACTGGCCGATACCCGATCACACGGAGCGCACTGGACGCTTTCTTTGGACGATCCATTGAGAAGCGAATTGGCGAATCGCAATTCCGCCGCCCTGGCGAAATGGAAATCCATCACCGAGGCACTGAAATTTTTCCAGTCGCGTCAGGAATGGAACGGCTTTTCCCCGAAGAGTGTATTAGCCGTGTTTTCGGACTTTTCCGGCTCCAATGAATTCCTCGGCGGCGAAGTCCTCAATCTTCTGGGCCGCCGCCAGGTCGCTTTCAGCATCGTCGAAAAAAAACTTGGTGCACCGGCTGCCCTCGAAGGAATGAAAGCGGTGCTCTGGGTTGACCAGGAGCCGCCAAACAAGGAAGAATCAGAGCACTTCCTTGGCTTTGTAGAGAAAGGGGGATTGTTGATCATTCCCAAAACGTGGGGGAAGATTCCGGCCAAAGTTCTGGACACCGAGCTCGATGGTCACTATGAAATATTTGGGCTGGGCAAAGGGCGGGTGGCGATGGCAACTTCAGAAACTGAAGATCCCTATGAGCTCGCTGAAAGAACCCATCTCTTGTTGAGCCGTCGCAATGATCTGTTCCGGCTTTGGAATGCCGGATCTTTTAATAGCTACTTGACAACATCAACTGCGAAGAAGAAGACCTTACTGCAACTCATCAACTATGCAGGCCGAAATTCGGACGATCGTTTATCGATATGGGTGAGGGGAAATTATTCGCATTCCCAGGTGTGGACGCCGGGTTGTGTCAGGCCAACGGTCTTGAACGGAGTGTCGACACAGGAAGGCCAAGAGTTTCACCTGCCTCCCATTGATTATTATGTCGCCATTGAAATGGATAATTTGATCTAGAATTTACTTAAGTTACCCCCTCATGGAGGCCCTTTCATGCGAATAGAATGCAACCGAAGGGAATGGTTGACTTCCGTCAGCATGTCTCTCGCCGGCATCTACCTCGGCCGTCCTTTGATGAGTTATACCTCGACGGCACCAACCGCCCCGGTATCCATTGCAAAATGTCCCAACTATGGGGAACTTCTGATGCCCACGTTGGAAACAATGTTTGACCAACTGGGTGGACTCGACAAGCTGGTCAGGGGCAAGACGGTAGCGATCAAGCTGAATCTCACGGGAAATCCCAATCATCGGCTGGCTCACCTCCCTTTGGGCGATGCCCAATGGGTGCACCCGAATGTGGTCGCGGCGACAGTTTACCTGCTGGGTAAAGCAGGGGCGCGGCGTATCCGGCTTTTGGAGAGCCCCATGTCTACCAGCGAGCCTCTCGAAGAATTCATGCTCGCGGCCAACTGGGAGCCGCGCGAGTTCATGAGTGCCGCTTCCGGAGTGGAATTCGAGAACACCAATTATCTTGGGCAGGCTAAGAAATATTCCCGATTTCAGGTGCCTCGCGGCGGATTGCTTTTTTCGGCTTACGATTTGAATCATTCCTATGCCGATTGTGATGTATTCGTATCGCTGGCCAAACTGAAAGAACA
The DNA here is from genome assembly GCA_046331665.1 of Terriglobia bacterium. GTDB lineage: Bacteria > Acidobacteriota > Terriglobia > Versatilivoradales > Versatilivoraceae > CAWBAT01. Next base: position 175,185 of record JAXLQK010000013.1, read on the forward strand.
CATCACCGCGGGAATTACGCTCACGATGAAAAATTGTTTTGGCATCACCCCCTGCACAATTTACGGAGAGGCCGCTGGAGTCGACGAGCCCACCCTGACTCCAAAGGGGGGACGCCGCCTCTTCCATGATGGGTTCCGGCAGCCTTCCAAATGTTCTCCTCCGGAAAAAGATCCGTCCTGTTCCCGCGAAGGCGGATACCGTGTCCCGCGGGCGGTCGTCGACCTGGTGGCCGCGCGACCTATCCACCTGGCCATCATTGATGGAATTGCCACGATGACTTCCGGAGAAGGGCCCTGGGTCCAGAATACGCGGCCAGTGAGACCCGGCGTGCTGATTGCCGGCACCAATTGTGTCACGACAGACGCAGTCGGCACGGCCATCATGGGCTACGATCCGATGGCAGATCGAGGGCTCCCTCCTTTTGAAACCTGTGACAGCACACTGCGCTTGGGAGAAGACATGGGCTTGGGGACTCGGGATCTCCGCCGGATTGAAGTCCGCGGGGTTTCCATCGAGCAAGCCCGGTTCAACTTCAAGCCCTATCACAACGCTCCCTGGAATATCGAAGAACCCGACGTCCGATGTTGACCCTAGATTGAAAATTGAAACAGTTCCAGAATCCGCGATTCAAAGAGGTGCGTTATGTCTTGCTTTGAAAAGATGGATGGGATGGGACACGAGGAACTTATCTTTTGCCGGATGCGAGAGGCCGGTTTGCGGGCCGTCATCGCCATCCACGATACAACCCTGGGGCCGGCTCTGGGTGGCACCCGGATGTGGCCTTACGCCTCGGAAAACGAAGCCATTACCGATGCTCTGCGACTCGCCCGCGGCATGACCTATAAAGCCGCCGCCGCGGGATTGAATATGGGAGGAGGGAAGGCGGTGATTCTCGGCGATCCGAAAGTCGACAAGTCCGAAGCCCTCTTTCGCGCTTTTGGCAGGTTTATTGAAACGCTCAATGGAAGATTCATTACTGGTGAAGACGTGGGATTAGACGTGAATGATGTCGAGTATATGTATATGGAGACGCGTTATGTCACGGGACTTTCCAGAGCTCATGGGGGCGGAGGCGATCCCGCACCCATCACCGCTTTTGGAGTGCTTCAGGGAATTCGGGCCTGTATCGAAGCCAGGCTCAATACAACGGACCTAAAAAAAGTCTCTGTCGCTGTCCAAGGGCTGGGGAACGTTGGCTTCCACCTGGCGAAACTATTGAAAAACGAAGGTGCCCGCGTTGCGGCGACCGATATCGACCTGGAGAAGGCACGCTTCGCCAAATCCACTCTGGATATCGAAATCGTCCAGCCTGAAGAGATTTATGACGTCACCACCGATATCTTTGCCCCCTGCGCCCTCGGCGCCATCGTCAACGATCGGACCCTGGATCGCATGAAGTTCAAGATCATCGCCGGGGCCGCCAATAATCAATTAGAGGAAGACCGGCACGGGCGTGAACTCCATCATCGCAACATCCTATACGCCCCGGACTACGTCATCAATGCAGGCGGCATGGTCAATGTATTTGTCGAACTGGAAGGATATGACCGCGAGCGGGCCATGCGCATGAGTCGCGCCATCTATTACAACCTCCGCAAGGTGTTTCAGATCGCCCAAAGGGATAACATCTCCACGAATCTGGCGGCCGACAAATTAGTGGAAGAGCGCATCGCCATGATGCATCGCCTGAAGGGGATTCATACCGGCCATTCTCAAAGCCGCTTTCATTGGGAGCATCGGAGCGGCAGTGCACGTTGAGTTTGGTTCCAGCCATACTCCAATGGAGGGCCGATCCGCCATCCGTCCTAACGAAGGCACTCTTCCTTTTGGAGACGGGACGCCCTCGTCCCGAAATCTGTTCTACGAAACGCTTTGGACTCTTTCTTGAGCGCCGCGAGGACGTGGAGTTCGCCTTCCACCAAAAACCTTGAATGGAATTATAGAAGACGAAAGAGTTCCGTGTCTTCCAGGGTCAATACGCCCTCCCAAGTCAAATCCTTCCAATCCTTCCACCGTCTGCCAGGTTCGAGTAACTGATACTCATAGGTCTGGCCATGCCGGGCGAACAAGATTTGATTCTTCGAATGGAAATGGATCGTGTGGGATCCAAAGGAAACACCGCATAACCCCAGAATCCCGTCAATGAAACCGCCGGAGCCATCTGGCACAGTGATATCAAAATCCACAATTTCACCATAAGCCAGGAATGTCGACCGGACATGTTCGACAACCCTGGCTGCCATAGCCAACCCGCCGCAAAGTTCCCCGTGGAACCGCTCGGCCTGTATGAGGATTGAATCGAGCATGGCTTGCCGGCTTTCGGGTTGTCCGACGGGTGCGTTCCTGGCGGAGTGAATGGAATCGCGGCTTCGAAAATAGGGTTTCAAGTCGATCACTGGCGTTCCTTCGATAAAATCGAGTTGGTCGAACCAAATGACATTCCGTTCGAAGCGTTCGATTTTAGCCGCGGTTAACGCCAGGGGATTCGGCCGGGTGGGAGATCGAACCGCAAAAACGCCATGAAGGCTCGCCTCATTTTTCTCGCGAATCCCTCGCGGCGTCACCAGCAAGCGGTCCCGCTCCGCTTCATGCATCCAGGCAATGACCCATAAATGGCTGTGTTTCTCCAGATAACGAAGTCCGGGTGCATACTCAGGAAAGAGCTCCACCCGAGCGGGGACACCAAAGGGCGGCATCAATTTGCGGTCTTTAATTGGGGAACGGATCGTCCCGATGGGACGAAGAGTTGGATTAGGCATGAGTGATGGATTGCCAGCGCGTCAGAAACACTGGGCAAGATACCCTTCGCGAGTTCCTAATTTGGGGTAGCTCACGGCTCTTTTTCTTGATGCACCCTAAAAGCCAAAGCGAAAAACCGGCGAAGGGATTCTAAGACTCTACGTTCATGAGCTTTTCGACATCATCCAAAGTCAGTTCTTCGAGACTTTCCACGATCCAATCTGCCTGTTTTAAAGCATCTCGCGAATGGCTCGTCAGCACAGCTACACATTTCATCTTGGCGTTGCGGGCCGCCACCACGCCCGACACGGAATCTTCAATGACAAGATTCTTCTCTGCCGGAACCTGGATCTGACGCGCTGCCTCCAGAAAAATTCCCGGGTCCGGCTTCCCCGGCATGTTGGCGCCGGAAACGATGGCTGAAAAATACGGGCGGATCCCCATCTCATCGACCAAGGCATCAATGTTGGCCAGGGGCGCCGAGGA
>JAXLQK010000014.1:0-157337 GCA_046331665.1 Terriglobia bacterium
GTTATGAAAAAGGCGCCTTTACCGGAGCCAATACCTCAAAGCCGGGAAAATTTGAAGTAGCTGACAAGGGGACGATTTTCCTCGACGAAATCGGGGATGTTCCAGCCACGATCCAGGTGAAGTTACTCGGCGTGCTTCAGGAGCGGCAATTCGATCGTCTGGGAGGGACGAAGACCATCAAGGTGGATGTCCGCCTGGTCGCCGCTACCAATCGGGACCTGAGAGCCGCCCTGGAACAAGGTACGTTTCGCGAAGATCTTTACTATCGGCTCAACGTCGTGCCGATTAATATTCCCCCGCTCCGTGAGCGAAAGGAAGACATCCCTTATCTTGTGGACCACTTCATCAAGCGCTTTGCCAAGGAAACGGGAAAACCCATTCACGGGATCGCGCCAGAGGCGCTCAATCTTTTGACTTCGTTTCACTGGCCCGGAAACGTCCGCGAATTGGAAAACATTATTGAGCGAAGCGTCGCCCTTACTGCGGGAGAAATTCTTGGCACCGAAGACATTCAATTGGACTTCGCTCGTCCCAAGGCCGTGACGGGACAATCTTTCCTGCCCGAGGGTTTCTCGCTGGAACAGTGGGAAGACGAAGTGATCAAAGAATCCTTGCGGCGCACCAATGGCAATAAGAGCCAGGCAGCGCGACTGCTTGGGCTTTCGAGGAATGCCTTACGCTACCGCCTCTCCAAGATGGGAGTACCCGACGAAGATCCAAACAATGATAAGCAATGAAGGCCTGGCCATCGCGATTAGCCCACTAGCAGGAACGTTCCTGGTAATTTCACCAGATCTTCATTGAAGCTTCAAATAACCGGGACAGCTCTTCCTCTCCGGCCGCGCGGGGAGATAATTTTGTCACACGATGTTGAGGGAGGGTCCCCTTCACCAAAGCCGGGATATCCTCGCGAGAGTAACCCAGCGCCGTCAATCCCTGGGGAACATTGAGACGCTGCATCAATTCAATGATCCGCTCCGCCAGTATTCGACCAGCATCTTCCGGGCGGGCACGTGCGGTATCGGCCCCAAGAATCCCGGCGCCGCGCAAATGGCGGTCTGGACAACTGACCGCGGTGAATTGGAAGACTGCAGGAGCGTTAAGGATGACAGAGATCCCGTGAGGCACCATGGGGTGGTCCACGGCGTACCCAGGAGGTCGATAATTCCGGATCAGCCCGGAAACGGGATACGACATCCCATGCGGCAAATGGACGCCCGCATTCCCAAACCCAATTCCTGCATAGGACGCCGCCAGCATCATTTGGGACCTCGACTCCCGATCCTCGGGATCCTCCACGGCACGGACCAAATGCTTAGAAACAATGCGGAGCGCTTCCAGAGACCAAAGATCACTGATTGGGTTCGCCCCTTGATAAGCCGGACGGAGCAGGGGTTTTTCAGGATAAGGACGCTGATGATAGGGGATCGCCGTGTACGATTCCAAGGCATGGCTCAAAACATCCAGACCGGAGGAAACAGTCACCCGCGGTGGTTGAGTGATGGTGTTCAAGGGATCGACAAGAGCCAGGCTTGGTTTCAAGCGGCGGTGAGCGATGCCGGTCTTGGCCTTGAGACGCGCCAGATCAAAGATTGCGACGCCTGTTGTCTCACTGCCGGTTCCCGAGGTGGTGGGGATGGCAATCAAAGGTTTTAGCGGTCCCGGCACTGGCAGCCCCTTCCCTACTGGAGGGTTCACATAGTCCAGGAAGTCCGTAGGATAAGTTGAATAAAGATTTGCGGCCTTGGCGGTATCAATCGTCGAACCTCCGCCCACGGCAACCAGGGCATCGAACCGGTCGTTTTGTGCAAAGGTAATCGCACGTTGTAAGGACTCATCGGTGGGCTCTACCCGGACCTGATCAAACAGGCGGTAATGGATCTTATGTTTTTCCAACGATTCCAGTACGCCGGTGACAGGCGGTAGATTCTTGAGATTCGGGTCCGTCAATACCATCACTTGGTTGAGTTTGCCCTCAGCCAGGTCCATCCCGACTTCTCGCGTGACACCCTCTCCAAAGCGAATGCTGGCGGTTACCATCTCAAACGCGATTTCTGAAGACATTTGAACGCTCCGCGAGGCTACTCGTATTGGCCAGTATTCAATGTCCAAGGCGGGAAGAATATTGCTCGCGCTCCCGTCCCCGCTCTAGGTAAGAACACAGGCAATAGGTTTTGAAATGACGATGGGCGGTTGATCGATGTTCAGCCGAGGTTGAGAAAATCCAATGGCTTGCAGGCAATTCCAGTGGCTTTAGGGTCATCCTCCGAGACTGATCATCTCGATTTTCTTTCGTTCCGAAGGATCATAGCCTTTCGGGGAATTCATCGCTCTCAATCTTTCATCAGAGTACCGGTCGGAACGATGTTCCCAGACCGATCGAATGGAGGCAAGAAGCTCTTGATCTGAGGCCCCGGAGCGCAATAAGCGTTTCAAGTCATGTCCGGTCTCCGAAAAGAGGCAAGTGACCAGCTTCCCGTCCGCGGTGATGCGAGCCCGGGTGCAACTGGAGCAGAAGGGTTCGGTAACTGAGGCAATCACCCCGATGTCAGCTTTCCCATCCGCATAGCGATACTCTACCGCCGGAGCAGTCCCCCGGTTGCGCCCCACTTCAATCAACGGATAACGGGAGTGAATACGCTCCAGAATTTCCTGCTTGGAGACCATCTTCTCGGATCCCCAATGATTCGTGTTCCCAACGTCCATATATTCGATAAACCGCAAAGAGAACTCATTCTCGCGGCAGAATTCAGCCATGTCGAGAAGATCCATATCATTGGTCCCGCGCTCAACCACCATGTTGATCTTGATGGGATGGAATCCCAAACGACGCACAATAAACAAACCGTCAATGACTTTCTTGACGTCGCCCCGCTGAGTCATCAAATGGTAGCGCTCCGGATTCAGCGAATCCAAACTCACATTAAGCCGCCTTAAGCCGGCAGTTGCGAGCGCTTCAGCCTTTTCGGACAGGTAAATCCCATTCGTTGTCAAGCTGAGATCCTTCAGCCCTTCCAGACCTGAGAGCTGACGCACCAGGATTTCCAGGTCTTGACGAACCAGAGGCTCACCGCCCGTCAAGCGAACCTGATCCACCCCCAGTTGGAGAAAAAGAGTCACGAGGCGGCTTGTTTCTTCGAACGAGAGAATTTCTTCCTTCTGGATCCAGGCGTATTTCTCCAGCGGCATGCAGTAGGTGCAGCGAAGATTACAGCGGTCTGTGACAGAGACTCGGAGGTCTTTTATTTCGCGTTGATACAGATCCTTGATCATGCTCCCTGTTTCCCGAGAGACCCTTGGCGAGAGCCGTTGACATGCAAATTTCGTCAACCCTTCGCTTTACGGTCGGGCGGCTCATCGTAGATGAAAAAAAAGGCCAACTCTCCGGTTGGAAGAATTGGCCTGTTTCGCATGCGATGTCGTGGCTGGAAGAAAACCCTTCCGCTGGAGGCCTCGTCAATTAAACGTGAAATGATTCGCCGCAACCACACGTACTCTTGACGTTGGGATTATTGAACTTAAACCCGGACCCCGTCAAGGCATCGACAAAATCGATTTCCGTGCCGTCCAAATAAATCGCACTGCCCTTGTCCACGAAAACTTGAAAACCATTCATGTCAAGAACTTCGTCACCCTTGTTGGCCTGTTTTTCAAAGCCCATCTGGTATTGAAAACCGGAACACCCTCCTCCAACAATTTGCACTCTCAATCCGGTGTAATTTTCCGGCTGCGCCTCAAGAATCTCTTTGACCTTACCAATGGCTTTATCGGTCATGGTTAACATGAAACATTCATCTCCTTATGGCTTCATCACTTATGAAGCGGCCTGTGCCGCACCACCTAAGCAACACCATGCGTTATTTTAACTTCTTCCGCCCAAAAATCAACTTTAAGAAGACTTCCCATTATCCGAATTAGTCGGTTCCGGGTTCTGACTGGCCTCCTCCTGCAATCTTGACCGGCGGCTGTTCAGCACTCCATTCCAGGGGGGAATGACAATGTGGACACTGCCATGGCACTTGGACTGACAGGCAAGCCGGACGTTTGGATGGCTTCCAACGGGGGCAGGCTTTTCATGATAACCAAAATAAACCAGGCGTTTCTGTTCGAACGCCGTGAGTTCGGAGAGATTCTCCTTGCCGCTGATCACTCCAATCCAGCAGTAGCCGCAAGCGCCACTGCGGCATTCGGCAGGGATGGGGCCGTATATTCTTCGCTGATCCTGATGGCGAAAGTTGCGCTTGTCCAACTCTGAGGCCATGGAAAGGTCCTGCCCTTGCATGGCTACAAAGCTCTGTTCTGATTTTCCCTCTTCAAAGTGGACGCGATGCTTCTTGTTTCGTATTCCGAACAGGCGGGAAATCCCGCCGCCACTCTCCTGCACTTTGCGTGCGCTTAACACTCGTTCAACAGGCAAGGGCTCTTTGATCTTGCTGTCGCGCTTGACATGGGTTTCGAAAGATTTTATCCCCACTTGCCGCACCATCATGACTCCCGCTGCCGTAATGCCGAGAGTGATCGATTCAGGAGCACGACAAAATGCCGCCACCTGTTCCGAGATCGTTCGAACCGTTTCCAGCAGCGTGACCCCTTCCGGGAACCGTTTGGATACCGAGGCATCCAGGATGGCCTGTTTCACGATTTCCCAATAACAAGCCGCGTAGAAAAAGGAGATGGATGAATCGATTTGCTGATCAAGCCGATACCGGCCATCCAGCTGTAGTCGCTTGATGGTAGGGGTCGGATCAGGACTCCCATGCAAAATGCGGGAGAGTTTCAGCGGCCAAAAGGAAAACCAGATCCGGGTCGCCTCCTGGTCCACCGGATGAACGAACGGAATCAGCTCATTCAAAAGCTCTTCCCACTGGGCTTCGCTTTGAATCGACAGAAAATCTTCAAGGGTGTTTTGTTCGGCAATTCCCGAAAGGCGTTCCATGGATTGTTGATCTTAACTGGGATTTATTTCCAAGGCAGAATTCAAGAGCGATGACTTCTTTGAATGCACAAAAAAGGGCCGCCCTCAGCGACGGCCCAATTTCTTTCGATTTTCATTCAAGACCGGAGGCACTGACCAGCTTATTTGTTTGGCTCCCCGATTTGGACCAATTGACTCTCCGCAGGCTTCTTGAGAACCATTTCCTCATAAATCCGGCGGACTTCAGCAGCTTCTCTCATAGCCTTCCGGCGGAGCCGTTCTTCCTCGGCCGCGGTCTGGGGGCCATCTCCCTTTCCGCGCACTCTGGCAGCATCGACCGCATCAATCTTCAACCCATGATCATAGGATTCCAGCCCTACGCTCTTCCCTTTGGCAAATACTTCATGTTTTCCATGCTTCTTGTACCAGTCAGCAACGGTTGCGTTCTTGTGCATGTTCTCAATGATTTTCCGCCATCCTACACCGGTGTTATAGGCACAAAAGGATATTTCGCCCTCCTGCGTTGCGTAAGGGATAATACACATCTCCGTGCGGCGAAAATCGCAATTTTTGAATAAACCGGAACCACATCCCGGCGATAAAGAGTGAAATTCCAGGGATCTTCCTGTCGTTTCTGAATATCTTCAAACGTACGGTCCGAGTCGATTTCCCGTAATTTTTTCCCGAGATTCCCCAAGTCTTGTCAAATTTCTTGAGGATGTCCCACAACGTTAGACTTTTCGGCGCCTTAGATGGCTTGAAATTCCTCAACAAGGCGAGGCCCATCATGAGGCCGGAAAACCTTTTGTTTCTAGCAGCATCCGTCACCTTTTGGGTATCCCGCACAAGACCGGGGATGTCGATAAATTCTGGGACCGGTGCCATTTCATTCGTCTCTTTGTTAATCATGATCGCCGTTCCGACGCCGCAGTTCGGGTGGCAACCGCAGTTGAAGGAGCCCCAATCAGAGGTCGGTCCGTGCGCCAAATCCGCAAAATCGGCAAACACCGACATGAGAGAAATCGGAAACCAGTCGCGGGTAGGCTCGGTGATTCCGGCCTGTTCCTTGACATCACTTGCCATGTGGGAGAGCGTGTAGCGTTGCCGCAATCTTCGCTCCGGTGTCACATCCTCGTCTCGCCCTGTGAAAGACACTGGTTGAAACGCGATGAAGGCAATTTTCTTGGGATTCTCACGGGCGAATTTGACAATGGGACCAACCTGGTCGTTATTCACACCATTGACCAGGGTGGTGACCAAGACAATCTCGATGCCCGCTGCATGCATGTTGTTGATGGCACGTAATTTGACATCGAACAGATTACCCACCTGACGATGTCCGTTGGCATCGTTTCCAATTCCATCGAATTGCAGGTAGGCGTATCGCAAACCAGCTTCTGCCGCTTTCTTGGAATATTCCAAGCTCTTGGCGAATTCGATGCCATTGGTAGCCGCTTGCACACTGTTATATCCCAGATCCCGCGCCAATCGGACGGCTTTCAGAAAATGGGGAGACATGGTGGGCTCGCCGCCCGAAAACTGAACTGACATTTGGCGCCGGGGCTTGATCTCCAGCGCATTCCGCATGATTTCTTCGATTTCTTCCCAGCTCAATTCATGAACATAACCGACCTGGTTTGCATCCATGAAGCACGGGTCACACATCATGTTGCAGCGGTTTGTCAAGTCCACCGTCAACACCGATCCGCGTCCGTATTTCACGGTGCTGGAACCGTGGTTGTGAAGGCGTTCGTCGTTGTGGGCCCGAATATCTCGACCCGGGAAGTTACCTTCGATCCACTCGAGGAACTTCACGTCTTTTGCCATTAAGTCTTCATACTTCCCATGCTTGGGGCACTCTTTGACCATCCAGACCTGCCCGTTTCTCTCCAAGATGGTAGCCTTAATCTCGCCAACATTGTCGTAGACCAAGGTCCGGTAATCCTGCTCCCCGTTGATGATCTTTTCTCTCGCTTCCTTAATGCAATCTGGACAAAGTGAATCGGTCACGCGGGGCCATCCCAGGGTCGGTTTGGATTTTTCCCATGATTTCAACATTGGCTTGTCCGACCACCGCGGGGTAAAGGAGGGGTTGGGGTTGTACTTATTGAAGAATTGAATGGAATCAAATACGACCCCGGCCGTGGCACAGAGAGCGCTATCGACAAATTTCAATACTCTTGTTGAATTCTTTCTGGGCATGTTGGAAACTCTCCTCTTTGTCTATCCTTTTTAGAACTTCATTGGGATTCGGCAGCCCCGATCCCCCCGCCGGTAAATTGAACCAGAAGTTTATACCCAAGTGATAGAAAATGAAACACTTTATATCAATTCTCGACCTCAATAAGAAAAACCGTACTTCGGGCCTAATTTCAAATCGGTGACTTTATTCGCTATCTTAGAAAAAAAGAACAAAATTTCAGTGAATTGCCCCAAATCGCCGTTGAACTGCCAAAAGGTTCAGATTCAAGCAGATCGACCTTGACGGAGTTGGGAGTTGAGTCCTAACATTTGCACATGGAAGATTACCTGCCGTTGTTTCCTTTAAATGTTGTACTGCTGCCGAAAATGCTGCTGCCTTTACACATTTTTGAAGAACGATACAAAGAGTTGATCGGGCATTGTCTGGATCAAAAACTTGCCTTTGGAATTCTCTATTCCAAAGATAATGAGATTGAACCCATTGGATGCACGGCCCTCATTCACCAGGTCCTCAAGAACTATCCGGATGGGAGAATGGATATTGCCGTCCTTGGAACCAATCGCTTTCGCGTTCTCTACTTCAATTCAGATAAGGCGTATCTGCGAGGAGTCATTGAACCTTATAACGACGATAACACGGAGTCGGAACCCGAAAAGGAAGAGCTCGACAAACTCGCTTCGTTATACGAGCGAGCTTTCCACCTGATTCACCGGGGATCCACGGAGGAAGTTTTTGCTTTCCCCGCCGAAGCCCCATCCTTTCATATCGCTCAACGACTCAATTTAGACAACGATCTGAAGCAACAATTACTGAATCTGCAATCCGAATCCGAAAGAGTCCAACATTTGCTTCGATACCTCTCCGAGGTGGTCGTTTATTTGACCAACAGCCACGAAGCCTCCCAAAAAGCAGGAGGGAATGGGAATCTGCGCAAGCGGTGACCTTGCCCGCCAGCCTGGATGCCGGTCCTTCGCTTTAACTAAAGCTCCATCCCGCAGACACGGCATTGCTTCCGGCGTTTTGCGTTCAAGGCATGACACCGGGCACACTGGTTGTACATCCTGCGGCTGAACCATTGAGTGAAAACTGCGGCTCCTCCCAAAATACCGAGGAGCACGGCTGCATTGAGGAGAAGATCCCGCATTAGTCCGACTCCGTTTGGGGGCGAAAGAAAAAGGCAAACAGAATCAAAACCCCCAAGGCGCCCAGGGCGGGAACCAGCCAAATCCTTTCCCAATCATGCACAAGACGGGCTCCACCGTCCGCCAATGAACTATAGCTTTGTACGATGTGCCCAGACAACCAAGCCCCCAGGAACATCCCGACACCCAGAGTCACAAAAGCAATAAAACCCTGGGCGGCGCCACGGACAGAGATGGGTGCTCTTTGATCAACAAAAATTTGGCCGGTCACAAAGAAGAAGTCGTAGCAGACGCCGTGCAGCAGGATCGCAAGGTAAAACATCCAGAGCCGCGAATTTCCGTTTCCCAGGGCAAAGAGCAGATAGCGCGCCGACCAGCAGGCAATTCCAACCATCATCATCTTTTTCACCCCGAGCCACCTGAAAAAAATGGGCATGACCAGCAGAAAGAAAATTTCTGATATCTGGCCGAGCGTCATTTTGCTGGCTGGCTCCGCCACCCCGCTCTCGTTGAGAAAGAGGTTGCTAAAAGCAAAGTAGAATTGCAGAGGGATGGAGACCAGAAAGGAGCCCAATACGAAAATGGCAAATGTCCGTTCTTTCAGAAGTCGCAGCGCATCGAGCCCCAGGATGGCACTCACGGTAAGCTTCGCCGCTTGCGCTCTGGGAGGAGTATGCGGAAGCATGAAACAATAGAGCCCAAGAATAAATGACGCCCCCGCGGCAATTCTCAAAGGAACGGCAGACGGCTCCAACCCAAGCCTTCCCACTAACAGACCGGCAGCAATCCAGCCCAGCGTCCCCAGCACTCGGATCCGCGGGAACTCGCGTGTCAGGTCCCGCAGTTGATGGAAGCACAGGGCATTGGTCAAGGCCAGGGTCGGCATATAGCACAAGGTGTACCCCAGCAGGACGGGGTAAAAAGAAGCAAAAGATTTTAGCTGCGAAACCCCATAGATCAGCAGACCTCCAACCAGATGAAGCGTCGCGAGAATCCTCTCGGTTGCAAAATAGCGGTCAGCCACCATGCCAACGAAGAAGGGAGCCAAAATGGCGGCCAAGGCAGTCGTCCCGTATGCCATACCGATCTGGTTTCCAGAAAACTGCAGGGTTTGTCCCAGATACGTGGCCAACGTGACGTACCAGGCACCCCAGACAAAGTATTGGATAAACATCAAGGCGGAGAGTTTTAGACGGATATTGGAGATCATCGGTTCATCCGCTTTGAGTTGGACAGATCCGTACCGGAGCGAGGCCGCAGGTTTCTGTTATGAGAATAATCGTCGCAGCCGTTCCACCGTGCGCGCGCGGCCCAGAGCGGCCATCACTTCAAAGATTCCCGGGGCAACGGCTTTCCCCGTGAGAAGAACGCGCGCGGCATTAATCAACAATCCGGCTCTTACTTGCTTTTCTTCCGCCAAGCCTCTCAGACAGCTTTCGAGATCATTCAATTCAAAGCTGGCCAAAGCCTCCAGGCGGGACGCCAGTTCCGGCATGAGTTCTACCAGCGAAGGGTCCTTCAGAAATTTATCTCTGGCGGGTGTCTCGATTTCGAAGTCATCGCTTAAGAAGGGGCGGCCGTTGTGGACAAAATCAGACAGAACGCGGGAACGGGTCTTGAGAAGATCGATCAATTGAAGAAACCAAATCTTCCTGAGATTCTCGTAGTCTGAATTCCAAAGATTGGCCTTTTCGAGTTCATCTTTGACAAACGGGAAGATTTCTTCCGCGGAGCTTCCGCGCAAGGACTCTCCGTTCAGCCATCCCAGTTTTTCCAGGTTGAACACGGCGTTACTCTTATTAATTCCTTCCAGCGAAAATAGCCGGATGAGCTCCTCGGGTGTCATCAGTTCCTGGTCGGTCCCGGGCGACCAGCCCAATAGGGCCAGGAAGTTTCGAAACGCCGCCGGCAGATATCCCTGATCGCGATAGGCCGTAACGGAAGTAGCTCCATGTCGTTTGCTGAGCCGGCTTTTGTCCGGCCCCAGGATTAGCGGGACGTGGGCAAAAATCGGAAGCGTGCTGTTTAACGCCTGGTAAAGCAGAATTTGCTTGGGGGTATTGGAGATATGGTCCGCGCCGCGAATGACGTGCGTGATTCGCATGTCAATGTCATCTACCACAACGCTGAGATGGTAGGTGGGATTCCCGTCCGAGCGCAACAGGACAAAATCTTCGAGGCTTTCCATTGAATGCTCAATCAAACCGAACACTTGATCTTGGAAACTGACCTTCCCCTCCCCGGAAATCTTAAAGCGAACGACGCTCGCCAGCCCCTCTTTTTCCTTTTGGCGAATTTCCACTTCAGAAAGCGCCCGACAGGTTCCTTCGTACTTCCAAGGTTGCTTGGCTTTGGCGGCGGCCTCCCTCCTGGCCGTAAGCGATTCCACCGAGCAGAAACAGCGGTAGGCCAGCTTCCTTTCCAGCAACGATTGCGCTGCAGCGCGATAGAGGTCGAGGCGTTGAGATTGGTAATAAGGTCCCTCATCCCAGTCGAGTCCGAGCCAGCGCAAACCCGCAAGAATCCCTTCAACCATTTCTTGCGAGGATCGCTCAACATCCGTGTCCTCGATTCTCAAAAGAAACATTCCCCCCTCATGTTTTGCCCACAGCCAGTTGAAGAGGGCCGTCCTGGCGCCTCCGACGTGAAGATACCCGGTGGGTGAGGGTGCAAAGCGAACCCGAACATCAGACAATGGAATTCTCCTGATCATGAAATCGCTGCCGGAAAAAGCTTGGAGAAAAAGAATGATCGATCGTAGGAATGGTCAAGTGAACTCGAGGAGAAGAGAGTAAGACAACTTCCAGGGAAAGACCCGTTCAGCCTCCAATGGCTTTCGGGCTCAGCTGAGAAAAATCAATCCGGAGCCCTCGGCATTGCCCACAAGTCTCGTTTCAAGGAGGTCCGGCCTATCCTCCTCTATTGCGTAGACCCCATGCCATGACCCGACACCAGAAAGCCCCGATTCACTCCTTCCATTGCAGCGGCCTCTCCTTCAATGAGAAGCGTCTCGCCCGCTATTTGGACTGCCTTTTTGCTTCAGCGAATCCTGCTCAAGCTTTGGCCTTTAGAACGCCTTGTGTGGCTGCCAAGGCGGCATCGTAATTGGGGTGCGATGAAATCTCTTTCACGTATTCGACGTAGCGAATCTTATCCTGCCCGTCCACCACGAAAATTGCCCGGCTGTGCAGCCGCAATTCCTTGATCAGCGTTCCATAACTGAGACCAAACGCCCCGGCATAATGATCCGACAAGGTCTGCAGGCGATCGATCCCGGCTGCGCCGCACCAGCGTTTCTGCGCGAAAGGGAGATCCATACTGAGGGTCAGAATGACGACTTGGTCCCCCAGGTTCGCGGCCTCCTGATTAAAGCGGCGGGTCTGCGCGTCACAGACCGGAGTATCGAGGGACGGGACGACGCTGAGCAATCGGACCTTGCCTGCGCTACTCGCCAGGGTCACCGGTTTCAGGTCATTAGAGAGCACCGAAAAAGCCGGCGCGGGGTCTCCCGCCTTCAATTCCGGGCCCAAGGCAGTCAAAGGGCTTCCCAAAAAGGTCACGGCTCCCTGTCTTTCTTGTGGCATAGGACTCTCCTCCATGGTTTTGTTAAATAGAAGATATCGCTTTTTCCGAAGCTCCGGGTTGGGGAACTGCTGTAAGGTTTTTGGGCCGGGCAGCAATCAACTTTCTTCGTATTGGGCTTTGAGCTTGGCGACGATGGAAGGATCTGCCAAGGTCGTGGTGTCGCCCAAGGCTCTGCCCTCGGCTATGTCCCGCAGCAAGCGCCGCATGATTTTACCGCTCCGGGTTTTCGGGAGTTCGGAAGTAAAAAAGATGTTTTCCGGCCGGGCAATAGGACCGATTTTTTCCACTACGTGGAGCTTCAGATCTTTAATCTTTTCAGCTGTCGCGGGAACTCCTTCTTTTAACGTGACAAAGGCTGCAATGGCTTCCCCCTTGATCTCATCCCGTCTTCCAATCACAGCAGCCTCCGCCACTTCGTGATGATCCACCAGAGCGCTTTCCACTTCCATTGTACTGATGCGATGGCCAGCCACATTCATCACATCATCCACCCGACCCAACAGCCAATAGTAACCTTGCGCATCTCTCTTGCACCCGTCTCCCGCGAAGTAGAAGCGGTTGTTAAACCGGCTCCAATAGGTCTCGGCATAACGGCCAGGATCTCCGTAAATGGTGCGCGCCATCGCAGGCCACGGAGACTTCAAAACCAGGTACCCCCCGCCGCCCAGGGGCACCGATTCGCCGGTTTCATCAACTACATCGGCCCGGATTCCGGGGAGCGGAAAGGTAGCCGAACCGGGCTTGGTCGTGGTCATGGCTGGCAAGGGCGAGATCATGATCATTCCGGTTTCGGTCTGCCACCAGGTGTCCACGATGGGACATCGCGATTTTCCAATGACCTCGTGATACCACATCCAGGCTTCAGGATTGATGGGCTCTCCCACCGTCCCCAGCAATCTCAGAGACGACAAATCATGGGCATTGGGAAACTTCTCTCCCCACTTCATAAAAGCACGAATGGCCGTTGGCGCCGTGTACAGAATGGACACTCCGTATTTCTCAATCATGCTCCACCAGCGGTCCTTGTCCGGCCAGTCAGGAGAACCTTCATACATGAGGCAGGTTGTTCCATTGGCCAGTGGTCCATAGACAATGTAACTGTGTCCAGTCACCCAACCGATGTCAGCAGTGCACCAATAGACATCCTCTTCCTTGATGTCAAACACCCAACGATGCGTCGTTGAAGTGCCAACCAGGTAACCGGCCGTGGTATGCAGTATCCCTTTGGGCTTCGCCGTGGTCCCGGACGTGTAAAGGATAAAGAGGGGTGCTTCTGCATCCATTGGCTCCGGCTCGCAATAATTGGAGGCATCGGCCATCAGGCGATGCCACCAGTGATCCCGGCCCTCCTGAACATGGATGGCTGCCGCATCTCCAATTCGCTTCAAGAGAATCACATTTTCAACGCAGGGGCATTCCGCAATGGCGGCATCCACATTTCGCTTCAAAGGAACAATCTGCCCCCTGCGGTAACTTCCGTCCGCAGTAATCACCAGCTTCGATTGGGCATCGTTGATCCGATCCCGCAACGACTCGGCGCTGAACCCTCCAAAGACGACACTGTGCGGCGCCCCAATCCGAGCGCAGGCCAGCAGGGCAATGGGCAACTCCGGGACCATCGGCATATACACCGTGACCCGATCTCCTTTTTGAATCCCCAGGTTTTTCAGAACATTCGCAAACTTGTTCACCTCACGGTAGAGGTCCCCGTACGTCAGTACCCGTTCCTCTCCGGTCTCCCCTTCCCAGATCAAAGCGGCCTTATTGCGGCGCCATGATTTGGCATGCCGATCCACACAATTGACCGAAACATTTAGCTTGCCGCCAACAAACCATTTCGCGAAAGGCGGATTCCACTCCAGGACAGACTCCCAGGGCTGGATCCATTCCAACTGTTTGGCCGCGTCGGCCCAAAAACTTTCCGGATCATGCTCAGCCTTGGCATAAATCTCGGGGTCGATCAACTGAGCGGATTGGCGAAAGCCCTGGGAGGCAGGAAAAACCCGTTCTTCATCCAGGAGCGCTTCGATCGGCTGATGAGGCGAAGTCATCGCGGGAACCTCGGAGAACTCAAATGTATTCGTTTAAGATGTTTTCCAGCATTTCCACCCGACCGGAAGGATTGGCCCGCAGGGTCCCCTTTTCCGTAACATAGTGGTGCAATTGATTGAAATCTTTTTTCCGGCCTTCGATTTCCGCTCCAATCCCGGCGTCCCAACTTTCATATCGTTCGCGGACAAATTTTTCGAGAATCCCGTCCTGACGTATTCGCGCGGCGATTTTCAGGCCGCGGGCAAACGCATCCATGCCGCCAATATGCGCATGAAACAAGTCAATGGGTTCAAAGCTCTCCCGTGCCACTTTGGCGTCAAAATTAAGCCCTCCGCTCTTGAAACCGCCCGCCTTCAAAAGGGTGAGCATCGCAAAGGTGGTATCGTAAAGGTCGGTCGGAAACTGATCCGTGTCCCATCCCAAGAACGAATCGCCGCGATTGGCATCGATGGAGCCGAGCATCCCGAGATTAGCCGCGTATTCCAACTCATGCTGGAAGCTATGCCCTGCCAGGGTCGCGTGATTCGCTTCGATATTCAGTTTGAAATGACTGACCAGTTGATAATGTTGCAGAAAGGCATAACAAGCCGCCGCATCTGAGTCATACTGGTGTTTCGTAGGTTCTTTGGGCTTCGGTTCAATAAGAAATTGGCCTGTGAATCCAATTTGCTTCTTATAATCGACAGCCATTTGAAGGAACAGGCCAAGATGATCCAATTCCCGCTTCATGTCGGTATTTAACAGGGTCTTATAGCCTTCGCGACCGCCCCAAAAGACATAGCCCGATCCGTTCAGCTCCTTGGTCACTTCCATCGCCTTGGAAACTTGCGCGGCAGCGTGGGCAAAGACGTCGGCATTGCAGCTGGTGGCCGCCCCGTGAAGATATCGGGGATGCGAAAACAAGTTGGCAGTTCCCCAGAGCAGCTTGATGCCCGTGCGCTGCTGCTCCTCTTTCATGACTGACACGACCGTCTCCAGATTCCTGTTGGTTTGAGCCAGTGAATCCCCTTCAGGCGACACATCCCGGTCATGAAAGCAATAGAAAGGCACGCCCAGCTTTTCCATGAACTCAAACGCGACCCGCACGCGGTTCTGGGCGTTCTCTACTGAATTTGAACCATCGTCCCACGGCATCAAACGGGTGGGAGCTCCGAAGGGATCGGAATTTCCGTTACGAAAGCTATGCCAGTAGGCGACCGAGAACCGGAGGTGCTCCGCCATTGTCTTACCTTCAACCGTTTCATTGGCCTGGTAGTGCTTGAACGAAAGGGGGTTTTTCGATTGAGGTCCTTCATAGACAATGGACTTCACCTCGGGAAAAGCCTTATTCATGAAAAAGTCTCCTTGAGCGATTTCGAGCTAATAACGTGGCATGGAGGGATCCACTTTCTCCGCCCAACGGGAAATCCCCCCAACCATGTTCTTTACATTCTTAAAGCCGTGCTTGCGGAGTTGAGCGGCGGCTTTGGCACTGCGCCCCCCCATTTTGCAATGCACCACAATTTCCGCGTTTCGGTCCAACTCGTCCAGCCGGGCGTTAATCTGACCCAGCGGAATCAATATCGAATTGGGGATACGGCAAATTTGAAACTCATTCGGTTCCCGCACATCCAGAATCACGGGCGACTCGCCGCGATCCAGCCGGGCTTTTAACTCTTCCGGCGTAATTTCCACCGAACTGTCAGCCCCGGCCACAGCCGCCGGCGGCGGCGTGATGCCGCAGAACTGATCATAATCAATGAGCGCTTTGATCGTCGGATTCTCTCCGCAGAGCGGGCATTTCGGGTTTTTCCGCAGTTTCACCTCGCGGAATTTCAGTTCCAAGGCGTCGTACAGAATCAACCGCCCCACCAGGGTCCTGCCTTTTCCCAGGATGAGTTTTACAGCTTCTGTCGCCTGAATCAGACCGATCGTCCCGGGCAGGATTCCCAAGACTCCGCCTTCAGCGCAGCTGGGCACCAAACCCGGAGGAGGCGGCTCTGGATACAAGCACCGATAGCAGGGTCCTTCCTTGGCATAAAAGACGGAAGCCTGTCCCTCAAACCGAAAGATGCTTCCATACACGTTCGGCTTTCCTAGAAGCACGCAGGCATCATTGACCAGGTAACGGGTCTGGAAATTGTCGGTCCCATCGATGACGATGTCGTAGGGCCGAATGATGTCCATGGCGTTATCCGACTTGAGCATGGTTTCATAAGTATCCACCTGGATGAAGGGGTTAATTCCCAGGATTTTCTCTTTGGCCGACAGCAGCTTGGGCCGGCCAACATCGCGCGTACTGTGGATCACCTGACGCTGCAGATTGCTGAAATCCACGACGTCGAAATCGACGAGGCCGATTCTCCCGATTCCGGCCGCCGCCAGGTAGAGTCCGAGAGGCGCACCCAAGCCGCCGGTGCCAACCAGCAGAATCTTGGCCGCCTTGAGTTTCTTTTGCCCGTCCATTCCAACCTCAGGCATGATGAGATGACGGCTGTAGCGCTGGATCTCTTCAGGACTCAGCTCGGTTCGGCCCACGCTCTCCTCAATGGCCGAGAGCCCTCCGCCGGCAATCGAAGGAACGATACTCACCGTATCCCCATCCTTTAAGGCTGTCTTCTCTTCCTGCAAATAACGCACGTCTTCTTCATTAACATAGACGTTGACGAAATTTCTCAATTTGCCATCATCGGCCAGCAAGTGCTTCTTGAGTTCCGGGTATTTCTTCACCAGGTCGGTGATCACTTCGGCAACCGTCCCTCCGGACAACTGCACTTCATCCAAGTCCCCGACCAAATATCGAAGGGCCGACGGCAACAGAACTTTCAACCCCATGTGATTCTCCTTCATTAAGAATTAATGAACTGATTCAAACCAGTTCCATCCAACTGTCCAGAGGATTCTCCCTGCTAATCCCTGGGGCGGCTCATTCTACAGTAAACTCCTCCGGCGCGAAGCGCGTCCGGTCATCCTGCATTCTCCAACACGTTAACTCCAGCGCCTGTCGGTCCTTTACGGAAACAATAACATAGGAGTAAAAGGGCCAGGCGTGTTCCAGATCAAAGGCAGAGGGCCTCGCTTCCGCGTTGGGGTGAGAATGATAAAATCCCAGCACTTCCAACTTGCGGCTGCGGGCATAGCGCTCGGCCTCGTGGACGGCAGACGGCGGAATCAGAAAGCGGTTGTATTTGGCGGCTTCTTCTCGCGCATTGTTCACCGAATAGGTTTCCCGGATCAGCTTGACGCCCTCCACCATCTCTCCCAGCAGCAATCCACAACACTCTTGAGGGTAGGAATTCTCTCCTTCCTTTCTGATTTGCTCGATTTGGCTACGGGTCAACCTAATTTGCACGCGGTCGCTCACCCCAGAACCGTTCGTTCAAATACTTCATGCCTCCATCGCAGAGAATGGTGATTACCACACCGGATTGCAACGTCTTGGCCACTTGCAATGCCGCCGCCACATTGCCGCCGGCGGAAATGCCTACCAAAAGACCTTCTTCGCGTGCCAGCCGGCGCACCATTTCCTGAGCTTCGTCCGTGGAAACCTCCACCGTTGAATCAGCAAGTTGAGGATCAAAAATAGCAGGAACCAGCGAACTCGCCATGTGCTTCATCCCTTCGAGCCCATGCATCGGGGAATCCGGCTGCATCGCGATGGAAGTGATTTTCGGATTTAGTTCTTTGAGGCGCCTGTGACAGCCCGTAAACGTCCCACTGGTGCCCATGCCCGCGACAAAATGAGTGATCTGCCCTCCTGTCTGCTCAAAGATCTCCAAACCGGTGGAATTGTAATGAGCCTGCCAATTGGCGGGGTTGGAATATTGGTCGGGATAGAAGTAAGCCTCTGGACTTTCTTGATAGAGCTTTCGCGCCATACGGATCGCTCCGTCCGAACCCTCCCGGGGACTGGTTAAGACCAGCTGAGCTCCGTAAGCTTCCAGGATGCGGCGCCGCTCAAAGGAGATATTTTCAGGCATCGCCAGAACTACTTTCAACCCGAGAATTGCTCCGATCATGGCGTAGGCGATTCCCGTATTCCCCGAGGTCGCATCCAGCAGAACTTTACCCGGCGTCAGGTCTCCCGAAGCCATCCCTTGTTGAATCATATGGAGCGCCGGCCGATCTTTGACCGATCCACCAGGGTTGAAGTATTCCGCCTTGGCCAACAACTTTACGCCGGGGCACTCCTGGCTGATTTTCGCGAGGTAAACAAGGGGTGTCCCTCCCACCCGAAAAAGCAAGTCCGTTCGGTCGAAATTTTTAATTTCCAGTTCTCCAGTCAACAAAAGTTCACGCCTTAACGGGAATCGACTTCGCGCAAAATCAACTGTTTAGACTAACATGAATTTCGATCGTGTCCAAACCCTAACGCGGATGAGTGTCGGGTCGAGAAGCGAAGAATTCCCTCCAGGGCGGGACGAGGCACATCCACAAGACGGCCAGTGGCATTGTATGCATTACCAGCCTTGTCAGAACAACCGGCAGGAGTTCCTGGAGCTGCCAGGGGGTAACCACGAGAATGGCAATAAAGAGGAGCGTCTCAAGAAACGGAATCAGCAGAAAAACATCTTCCAATTCTAAACTTCTCCGCCTCACCCGTTCGGTCAAAGCGAATAGCAACAGAATCCCCAGCACCCCCCAAACCTGAGGTTTTAGGAAGTATTCCTGGCCCAGCCGCAGAAGGATTATGGGAACCCGATTCAACCCGGAAAGCAAACGGGGGATCGACAGCAGTTTTTCAAAATTTTCATCGGTGATCGGCAGGCGGGAACGATATAGAAACCAGGGCAGAAGACAGAAAACCATGCCAAGGAGTGTGATGAGCAAAGCTTTTATCCGCGAAATCATGGAAGGAGTCTTCGTCCAACGCGTTACTCCCAGGAAGGCCATCCCGCTCAGCGCCATCAAAGGAAGGCCTTCATTCTTGGTGAACACGGCGCCGACACCGCACAGCCCTGCGATGACCAGGTCTCTATTAGACGGACGCCGCATCCACCGGTAGAACAAGACGGTTGATGCCGTCGAGAAGTAGGTCAATGGTACATCGCTGTATCCGCTTGCCACCCCCCCATTCCGGTAAACCAGAAAGGCAGGAACTACCGCCATCAGAAGGGTTCCCCACAGGGAGGCTCGTCGACTGAGGGACAGGCTGAGGCCCTCAAAAGCAATCGCCAGGAGGGACAAATAGAAAAAGGGGAAGATCATCTTGGCGATGCGATCCTTGGAACTCCCGGAGAGCTGGTACATCCAATCCTCAGTGAGTGGAATCAGCAGGGGATATTGGTTCTTGGCATGCAAACGTTCCGGGTCAAAGAAGTCTTCGGTGTATATGCTTTGCTGCTCATAGAGGATCTTGGCTTTCATCCCCCAAATGGCCCGGGAATCAAATCCCAGTAAAGGCTGACTCAACGCATCTGCCAGAACAAGAAGGAAGGCAATTCCCAGGAGAAGAAAGAGGCCTATCTCCTGGCGGCTCCAGGGCTTTTCCGCGCGGTCGTTTCCAAGAAACCCATTGGGGTTTGCAGGAATAAGGAAGATCGCAATGACCGCCGACGACAAGGCAATCCCCAACAACCAGCCCAGCATGCGGCGATCCAGAGGGACCCGCCAGCTCGCCAGATAAAACATCAGCAGGCTTAAAACACCGGTCCCGCACCCAAAAGCAAGGCTCAAGATTTGCTGCAGTCCAGGCCGGCGACCGAAGGTCACCCATAAAATCAGCGAGCCTATTCCATAGATCGCAATGAGTGGAAACAGTCCTCTTAAAAGAATCATTCTTGGTCCTGGTTTTTGATTAAACGAAACCGGAACGGCTCATCGTCGGGGATGATCAGCACCCAGCCAATGTGATGTCTTCGCATCCATTCCGGGAGCATCGGAGATGCATCACCGTCTGAAATAAAATAAAACCGTCGCGGATACAATTCGTAATTCAACAGGTATTTTACGGGACGCCGGGTGTGAATGAGAATTCCGGCATCTGCGGGGTCTCCTGTCGAACCACATCGATCAGTGGCGCAGCATCCCCGAAATCCTTCCTGACCTTTTCTCCCTCATTCAATGAGGAAGCCAGTTGAAGGCCTGTGCTGACGGCGCTGAGGTTAAAGGTCAGGACTCCGATCAATAAATGGGTCGTCAAAACAGCATTCATGACCTGTCGGGTTAAAGTCCATGTAATCAAATCCTCAGAGGGAACTCCAGAACCATCCCTTCTTGCGTCGCATTCTCCATACGGTCCATGCCACGATCTCCGTCCCAGTGAGCATGAGCATGAAATGGCAACTGTTTCACACGTTCTTCAATTTTCGGATTGCTCGAACCGGTTTGGCTCACCCATCGGGCAACTGCAGAAATATTCTTATGGAGGAAGAATGCGCCTCCGAGAATGAGCACGACTCCGAAGAAGAGGACAACTCGCCGGGAACAGCAGAGGACTTAGGAATCTCTAGACTCAGTGTTCTTCCTCCTTGCCGGCAAGGATAGTTTCATGATTCCTCGAATTGTACTCGATTCCACAAATTTTTTGGCTGGCTCTATGATAAACTTCCTCCGCTTTTGGAGGACTCCAAGGCCTCTACGAACCACTAACAAACTCAATTCAACTACAGGGAAGGAGATTTCATGATGATTTCCAAGCAATTTGATCTTTTCGGGCAAGGTCGCCCTAGTGACAGGCGGGAGTAAAGGGCTGGGAAAGCCATGGCTCGTGGTCTCACGGAGGCAGGAGCAGACATTATCATCAGCAGCCGCCACGAAAACGGAACTTCAGTCAGCCCTGAAGGAAATTTTGAGCGGGACGGGACGACGCGGCACCTACGTGGTAAGCGATTTGGCCCGGCGGGAAGACATCGATGTGCTGGTGCAAGCCAGCCTGAAATTCATGGGCCGCGTGGATATCCTGGTCAATAATGCCGGCTCGAACATTCCCGTCTCCCATTGATAAAGTGCGCGATATGGATTGGGATCAGATCGTTCAATTGAATTTGAGCAGCTGCATGGCCTGGACTCCGCCTTTGCCCCCGGTATGAAGGAGCGCCACTGGGGTCGGGTGATCCACATTTCCTCGGTCCTTGGCCTCGGCGGAAAAGATGCGCGGAGCGCCTATTGCGCCACAAAGGCAGGGGTCATCGGACTTTCGAGAGCAGGTGCTTTGGACCTGGGTGGGCACGGGATACCGTGAACTGCATTTCCCCCGGTCCCTTTCTGACGGATCTACCCATGACTCTCCTCTCCGACCAGGAGAAGAAGGTCTTTTCCGAGCGTACTGCATTGGGTCGTTGGGGAGAACTCACGAAATCATTGGTCCTGTCCTGCCTTGGCCAGCGATGCCGGAAGTTATATCACCGGAACCACAATTGTCGTCGGCGGAGTGCTGGCGCATTCACTCTGATTCTACCATCTCGACACATGAACGTTTGCACCCGTCCCTCAATCCGCCGTCCTTGGTCTTGAAGAGTCGTGACAACATCCAGTGAGTCGGCCAGCAGATGATGCCCATGACTGAGATCCAATTCACGAGTACCGGGAAGATAGCCGCCGTCCAGGGAACTCCGAAGATGGGGTAGCGCAAATGAAATTGATGTTCTGGGCGGATTGGTAAAACCGGGACAACAGAGGACAATCAAACAGATGCCGCCCTGCCACTTCAAGGCGCTCCGATCATAGCCGAAGCGGGAGATCCCTAGCAGGAGCAGTACAGGAAGCAGGAGGTGATAAAAAGAAAGACATCGCACCCAGAGCGGGATCTGGTGATTCCACAGGTACTCGGTTCCGCCGAAAAGATGTCGTCCGGTGAACACGTAGCTCCCAACGTCGACAGCCCACAGGAAACACCCCATCATGAGGATGAGAGATTGACTGGAAAGGAGTAGCGAGCTTTCCAGAAAAATCCAAGGCACGACAGAAAAACAGCCACGTTACAGAGGTGCAGAAAATTCCCCCATCCCCACACAATGGCATAGGTCGGCATCCAAACCGCCAACCAGATGAGCGACATCCATTGAGAAAACCTGAATGAGTACCCGCGACGCATGGGGGAGAGGAGCTGGACGATGAAGAAGATGAAAGAAATGAACTCGGCCGCTCATCATTTCAAATTGCACATGGCCGGCAAGCTTGCGACACTCATTCGGGACTCTGACGAATCCGCTTCAGAGCGAAGTCTCGTCAAGAAGGCAAAAGTAGAATCGGTGTAGAACCCTGGAGATGAACATTCCCGGTTGTCTTAAACGCATTAGCCCAGTCGGAAAGCTTGCAGTCCTCAGCCTGCTTCTTGCTCTATGGAGGCTTAGCCGCCTGCCATTCGAATTCTCAGGAGAACCTTCCGGCTACCCACCAGGCTCTGGTTCAAAATGACCCTCACTCTTATGCGAATGCTTCCGAAGCCAAAATTCAACACCTTGATCTGGACCTGAAGGTCGATTTTGAGAAGAAAATTCTTGAAGGAACTGCCATCTTACAACTCCAGAATTCTTCCCCGGGTACTACCAGGCTGATTTGCGATACCTCACAGCTCTCGATCGAGTCGGTAGAAACTTCCAGCCGGGAGGGGGCTTACCAACAAGCAAAGCACCAGCTTGGCAAATCAGATCCAATCCTGGGAGCGCCGCTGACCATTACCCTTCCCCCGCAAACTTTCCGGGTTCGCATCCGATATGCGACGAGTCCGCACGCCTCCGCCCTGCAGTGGATGGATCCCGCCCAGACGGCGGGAAGGAAGTATCCGTTCCTCTTCAGTCAATCTCAGCCGGTTCACTGTCGCAGTTGGATTCCGCTTCAGGACTCCCCGCAGGTTCGCCTGACTTATCTGGCCCGCATCCATATTCCCAAAGGGCTCCGGGCCGTGATGAGCGCTTCCGAATTGACCCACACTGACGAGGAGTTTTCATTCGAAATGAAACAACCTATCCCGTCATATTTGATTGCCATTGCCGTCGGCCCTCTGGGCTTTAAAGCGCTTGGTCCCAGAACCGGGGTCTATGCGGAACCGGAAATTTTGGACCAGGCAGCCAAAGAGTTCTCCGATGCGGGAAAGACCCTGGATATCGCTGAAAAGACGTTTGGGGACTATCGCTGGGGGCGTTACGATTTGCTCATCCTTCCTCCCAGCTTCCCCTACGGAGGGATGGAAAATGCCACACTCACATTCTTATCTCCTACCGTCATCGCGGGGGACGGCAGTCTGCTCAATATTGTCGCGCACGAACTCAGTCATTCCTGGGCGGGAAATCTCGTCACGAATGAATCCTGGAACGATCTTTGGCTCAACGAGGGAATCACCACCTATCTCGAAAACCGATTGATGGAGGCGTTGTATGGCAAAGAGCGGGCCGACATGGAACTGGCCGTTCAAAAACAAAGCCTGCTGAAGACCATGGCGGGGCAATCGACTAAAGAAACTGTTCTGCATTTGAATCTGGACGCCCAGAACCCGGAAGAGGCTGCCAACGATGTCGCCTATGTCAAAGGGGCCTTGTTCATGAGGTATCTTGAAGAAACTTTTGGACACGAGACCTTTGATCAATTTCTACGCCGCTATTTTGATCAATTTGCCTTCCAGAGCATGAATTCCGGCAAGTTTGAAGCCTACCTCAAGTCCGAATTATTGCCGCGCCTCCCTGCCTCCTCATCACATTCCAAAGAGGAGATCATGGCCTCGATACACGGGTGGCTTTATACCCCGGGCCTGCCGCAAAGTTCGTCTCCACCCATTCCCGGCGATTGGAGGCTGTCACCGCGCAGGCACAGCAGTGGGCAAGCCAGCAATTGACCACCTCCAACTCCAGGCCTCTTCCTGGTCCGTCGAGGAATGGAAAATCTTTTCAAAGACGCTTCCGGCGGCATGACACCGCAAACGATGGCTAAATTGGACCAGCGGTTTCACTTGACGGCCTGTCGCAACATGGAGATAGCTTTCCAATGGTTGTTGCTTTCCGTGGAAAAAGACTATAAGAATGGCATTTCCAAGACTCGAAAATTTTCTTTCCTCCGTGGGCCGAAACAAGTATGTGAAACCTTTGTACGCAGAAATGGCGAAGACGGAACAGGGAAAAAAAGAGCTCGGCTATCTATGGCAGGGTGAGACCAGCTTATCATCCAATTGTGGGCCGTCGATTCAATTTTAGACTGGCAGGAACAGCCGGCTGGCTAGGCAAGAAGGCCGCTGACCTTCATTTCCTGCCGGCAATTGGGAAAAAGGGGATCGGGATCCAATGAAAGTTGATTTGAGCCAAAAAGTCGCCTTGGTCACGGGGGGAGCCAGAGGAATCGGCCGGGCGATCGTAGAGAAATTGATAGAGAACGGGGCCACGACCTACCTCATCGACATTGACCGAAAGGCCGTTACGGAAGCTATTCAGGAGCTGGAGGAGCAAGGAAGATCCTGCGGTAGTTTCATTGGCGACGTAACCACGAGAAGTCCGACATGGAGCAGGCGCGTTCAGACGATTCTCCAGCGCAGCGGACGCTTTGACAGGCGAGCCCATTAATGCCGGCATCAATACGGTTCGTGATCGCGCCCCCATCCATGAATACTCCAGGGATTGATTGATCGAATCCTTTCGATCGATCTCACCGGGGTTTTCGTCACGAGTCGCGCAGCGATCCCCTTCCATGCTTCAGAATAAAGGGGGAAGAATTGTCAATATCAGTTCCATCGCGGTTGGCGCGGCCCAGGCTTCAGCGCCTTCGTGGTGGCCAAGGCCGGAGTCATAAACCTGACCCGATCCATGGCTCTCGAATTGGGCCCTCAGGGAATCCTCGTCAATGCCGTCGCCCCGGGGTCCACCCTGACAAGAGGGACGGAGGCGCTTTTCTATGGTCCGGACGGAAACTACTCGGAAAAGCGCCGCCTGCTTCCCACATCCTCTTGGCCGACCCGCACTCCCCGACGAGATTGCCCATGCCGTTCTCTTCCTGGTTGCTCCCGAAGCTGGCCAAGACCACGGAGCAGTGATCACGGTCGACGGCGGTTGGACTGCCGGCTATGTTCGCGAATTGTAACGGATCCGATGAATCCTGAATTCAATTCTATTTGCGCCGGAATGTTTATTACCCGCCTCCGTACTGGGAGCATGGAGGAGAAAACACCGGCGAAGATACCATGAAAATTTTGGTTTGTACCGCTCCGCCGAATCCGTAAAATGAGACCTCGGAATTGGGAAATCGAGTTCGTCCATCAATGCCAGGACCAGTTACGAGATTTCATCAACCGCAAATTTTAACGGAGCCACTTATTTTTGGCTTTGGGCACTGGTCTACGTTTGCATCACAATTACGCAGTGCTGCGATTTTTTCCATTATTCTTGGATTCGCACTAAGGTCGTTCTCATTCCAGCCGCTGAAGTGACTTCAGAGATTGTTCGGCGGAAAAGGAGCCCCAGAACTGGCTCACCATGGTGGAACCTACAAGGCCTGGCGCTACAGCAGCCCACTCGACCAGATCAACAAGGGCAATCTCAAAAGCTTCGTTCCTGTCTGGTCGTTTCAAACGGGCGTGGTAGACGGAGGTTTTCAAGCTACCCCGCTGGTTGCAGACGGAGTGATGTATGTGACTTCATCGTGGAACCGCATCTTTGCCATCGAGGCAGATACAGGGAGGGAACTCTGGCACTATTTCTATCCTTATCCCAAAGACTTCCACCGGACGGCCCTCAACTGCGGGGCCGCCTCGGACACGGCCTGGTTTTCATGGGCACCAATGACAACAGTGTGGTGGCTGAATGCCAAGACGGGGAAAGAAGTTTGAAGGTCAATATCGAAAGCCGGGAATGCGGCTGCGCGATCACAGGAGCTCCGCTCGTCGTGAAGACAAGGTCATTGTCGGTGTCACTGGCGGTGATGCGGCGCATCGAGGGTACATCAACGCCTTTGATGTCAAAACAGACGCCGGGCTTGGAGATTCTGGACCATTCCGGGACCGGGGGAAAAAGGGAACGAAACGTGGTCAGGAGATAGCTGGAAAACCGGTGGCGGATCGTCGTGGATGACCGGCTCCTATGATCCGGATCTGAACCTGGTGCTCCACGGGGCGTCGGCAACCCCGCCCCGGATTTTTATGGCGATGCCAGAAAGGGTGACAATCTCTATACCGACTCGGTGGTCGCACTGGATGCCGATAGCGGAAATTGAAATGAAGTTACCAGGAAATCCCTACTGATGGTTCGATTGGGATTCGGCCTATGAATCTGTTCTCCTCGATCTTCCTGTTAACGGGTCCCTGCGGAAGATCCTCGTCAACCCGAATAAAGGAGGATACACTTGGGTGGTTGATCGTACGAATGGTCATTTCATCTCGGCCTGGCCGCTGGCGGCGTATTAATTGGATCAAGGGAAATCGGCCCTAAAGGCGAATTGATCAATGCAACGACTCCTATCCCGGGACAACCTCACCCTGGTTCAACGTATCGCCGGTGGCCGCAGCTGGAATCACGCAGCTTATAGTCCCGGACTGGCTATTTCTATTCAACGGGAATGGAATGGTGCCAGATGGTCAGCCCCCAGAAGGAAGAACCCAAGCATGGAATGCCTTATTTCGGGGGAATTTAACTGGCGCAAACCGCCTGAATCTCCGAGAGCCGGGCGGACACTTCGACGTTTATGATCCCGTCACCGGGAAAAAGTACTGGACCTATCCTTCCACCCAATCCCGCTTCCGCTTGGCAACAGGGTCAATGATTTGATTTTCACTGGCGACGCCGAAGGAAACTTCTTTGCCTTGGATGCGAAAACTGGAGAGGTGCTCTGAGTTTTAAGACCGGAACGGGACACCGGGGCTCTCCCATTTCCTACTCGATCAAAGGTAAACAGTACATTGCGGTGCCCACGGGGTGGGGATCGGCCGTGGCGAGCATCATGGCCCAACTCTGGCCTGAAGCCGAAGAATTTCCGAGCGGCTGTACCTTATTTGTTTTTGCCCTCCTTGACTAGAGCCCAAAAGTAGCGAAGACACTATCCATCGGGAGGTTTTTTTGTCGTCGTGAGAAGATTCCTGGTTATTCTTCCTTTCTTGACAATCGTGATTAGCTTGGCTGATGGAACTTTGACGCTT
Organism: Terriglobia bacterium; assembly: GCA_046331665.1. Classification (GTDB taxonomy): domain Bacteria; phylum Acidobacteriota; class Terriglobia; order Versatilivoradales; family Versatilivoraceae; genus CAWBAT01. Next base: position 26,928 of record JAXLQK010000014.1, read on the forward strand.
CCCGCCCAGCAACGATCGTCTTTGCTCTCCTCTTATAAACCTCTCGACAACTCATCAGCCAGGGGAAGGCGTGTTTGCGCAGAATTGCGCTGTCGGATACTGTCACACCGCCGGATGCCGGCGTGGTCCGGGTGATTAAGAGACGCGATTGGGACAGGAATTATCTGTTGAAGGTAACACTGGAAGGAATACCCAATCTTTCGACGCTCGGCTGGAAAGACAAACTCAGTGAGCAGGAGATTGCTTCGGTTATTGCCTATGTCCTGTCGCTCTCTTCAGCCGGTCCGGAGGAGTCATCCCCGCGGCTCCACCCACCACTCCCGTTCAAGATCATAAGAGTCTCCCGTCTGGACATGGAAACACGGCCGGCCGTAGGCACGGACCAGGATCTGGTGGGAGATCCGCAACAGGGCAACCGCTTTTTTACGCTAGCAATGACCGCAATGCGGAGCTGCTATCGCATCCAGGAGCTGGGTACGACGCCGGGCCTGATCTGACAAAAGAAAACCCGCCCGCCCGTGACATCCTCACTGATATATTGCTGCCCTCGGCATCACGGAGCTCTATTCGCAAGCCGGTGCAAGTGACGACTCTGCCCGGTGAGCAGGAACGATTTCCTGGGGTGCTGATTGAAGAGACCCCGAGCGAAATTAAGGTTTTTGACTTGGAAAGCGTGCCGCCCGTTCTGCGTACTTTTCCGCGCCCAGAGGTCGAGGTTTTTGGCAGTCCGTGCTTTCAGTTCCCCAATGCTGGAAATCACTTCGAGACCCTACCATCCGACAGCTCCTCGACCTGCTGGCTTTCTTAAAGGACGCAGACCCGCAAAATCCCCCTTGCGCTTGCAAGAGCTTTTCTGAGCCAACACAGGCCGAGGTTTTTCCTTTTGCCTTTTCCTTCCCTCTTGGAACAGCATTCTCGTCCAAATTTTGCCGGGTTCTACCACCCAGATTTCAATGATTTATTCCGAAGGAGACGACGGTGGTCATCTGACTGAAGAAGATGTTCGACGGCTGTTGACCATACCCATTGCAATTGAGGCCGTGGAAGAAGCGTTCCGCTGTTCGGGAAGCGGCCAGCAGGAGACCTTCTCCGCCGGCGCCTGATTCGGCCAGGATGTTCAATTTGATGGCGGCGTCTCTATCGGCTGCGGGATATATGGGATACAAATCCTACACCGTCTTCCCCGGTAAAATGAAATTTCGCGTCTTTCTACATAGTTCGGCAAACGGGGAATTGCTCGCCATTCTCGATGCCGACCTGCTGGGGCAGATTCGGACGGGGCCGCCAGCGCCGTCGCAACCCGCTGGATGAGCCGCCCCGACAGCGCGACCTTCGGGATCATCGGAACCGGCTGGCAGGCATTCAGTCACAGCCGTTTGCGCAGTTCGATCGATCCAAAAGGTTCTGGCGCATAGTCGCAATCCGGAAAATGCCCAGAAATTTTGCGTCAAGAAATGGCAGGCTCCGCATCCCCTGCGTTCCGGCCCGCCAGGTTGAAGAAGTCGTCGAATCGGCAGATATTCTAACCACGGTCACCAGCTCGGATGTTCCGGTCTTCCCGGGGAACCGCCTGCAACCAGGCACCCACATCAATGCGGCAGGATCGAATTTTATTGTCCGCCGCGAGCTGGATGAGACGGCAGTGCGGAAGTGCCGTTCGATTGTGGTGGATTCCAAAGATCAGGCCAAGCTGAGTGCGGCGAATTTCTTTATCCGCTGGAAAGAGGGAGATTGACGTGGGAACAAATTCGCGGGCTCGATGAAGTGGTAACAGCGCGGGTCCTTGCCCGATCTCACATGCCAAAGACATCACCTTGTTTAAGTCCCACGGCCTGGCTCTGGAAGACCTCGCAGTGGCCGCTTGCGTCTATAGGTTGGCGGCCGAACAAAAGATGGGCCGGGAACTCCCCTTGGGCGTTTAGTGGGTCCATCCAAGAAGTAAAATGTCTTGTTGTAGACGACAAGGACAGGCAGATAGCATCGCGTTATCATCCCATCAAGGTCATTAGCCCATTGTTTCCGGGCATTACGCTCAATGAGTATTGACTCCTGATTTGGATCATTTTTTCCGATGTGACCTGCCCAGGCCCAGGGGCATTTCCTTTTCCTGATTCTCAGCGCACAGGGAAAATAGAATGAGCCGGAAGATGGAGGCTCCTGAACTCCTCCTTTTTGTCATTTCACAGAACACCATTGCTGGCTCCGCGACCTTCAGGAATCTTTTCTGCGAGATTTTTTATGTGAGAAATCTCCGGGACCGCCTGCACCAAACTAGAGCCAAGGAATTCCTCCTTTAAGCTCCGCTGGAGGACTGCGGGATTCCATCACTTTTTTGGTTCCGGATTATTGATCTCCGGGTTCTCCAACGCAGCTTCAAAACCACTGCGAAAAGACAAGTTCGAATAAAAAGCTTGTATCCTACGGACATAGTTCAGTGTCTCTTCATACCTCCACCGGGGAACCTTGGGCGCCACAAGTTCCACATTCGTCCAATTCTTGGAATTCAATCCTTCCTGCTCCGTCTTGTCCTGAGCCTTAAGAATGGTTCCGCGCCCGGCATTGTAACTGCCTAAAACAAAGCTCAACCGGTCCTTAATGGATTCGTGTTCCGTCCAAGCGTTCCAGAGTTTACGGTCATAGTAGATTCCCGCGGCAATATTCCAGCGCGGATCGTCGATTTCGCCGATTTCCGGATTCTTGCTCTGGACTTCCTGAAAGGTGGCCGGCATCAACTGCATGAGTCCTTTAGCCCCCACCCAGCTTTTTGCGGCGGGATTAAGATTGCTCTCTGTCATGGCCTGAGCTTTAAAAACTTTCCAATCGAATCCGACCCCGAAGTATTGCTTGGAATACTTCCGGAAAATCTCGTCGTAAGTACTGGGAATTCCCTTCTGGGCCAACCCTCTGGACGGAACAAGTAAAATGAGCAGACAGAGCAGTGCTCTCTTGTTCATTTTAACGCCCCTCCAATTACCATCCCGATGGTGATAAATATGGAAGCGACAAAGACTGCCACGGCAATGTTTCCTTTCTTCAACTCTTCTTCAAAATCGATCTTGGGAGACAGCCAGTCAAAAACCTTGTAGGCCAAGAACATCAATACCAAGCCGATGACAGCGTAAATATAATTCAAAGCAATGATCTGCCATTGCATAGAGTTATCTCCTGTTTCTTAAGGTGAAAGTTTAGATGAATCTTTGAAGGTAAGGCAAGGGGAAGAGGCCCGCTATCCCTCCCCTCTTGTGGCCCCTACGGGTGAGGTCCTAGCGACTGGGTGAAATGAGTAGAGCCCCGGAAATCCCCCGGTATGAGCCGCAGCAAAGGGGTCTACTCGGTGCAATATACCTTGCAGATGACTTCTCTTGTTCGACCGCAATTAAATTTGAAATCAGTTGTCGGCCGCAAAAAGAGCTTACGACACTTCCTTCTGCACAGGTCGCCTGCATGGTATGCGGAAGCTCGTGACCAAATTCTCCCCGATACCATTCGAGGCGCAGCAATGATTCCCCCACCATCTGGGAAGCAAGCAGCCCATCTCGCTTCGGCCAACTTCGCGATCAGTGGCCTTATTTCCCTTTGGGAGAATATTTCATCAGAGCATCAATGACCGGTTTCGCTGCAGCAGGTGTCTTGACTTTCCCCCCCAGGATATCGGAGGCGTCAATTTCCTTTCCATAAAGTGCCTTATTGGCATTTCGTCCTGGTTCAGGGTCGCGCCAGATAGTTCCAGCCCGCCAAACAACCCCGCGGCTGCGTGAGTAAGTCAAGATCTTAGCTTTCACGGCTGCATCCGTTTCAGCCGATGTGTCACGACCCACGGGTCCGGCTGCGACAGAGGCATCGCCACCCAGAGTAAATTTGGTCTTGAGGAGTTTATCCATGCCTGCCCGTTCCATCACCAGCATGATGACGTCGACGGCTGTCGCCCCAATGTGTAATCCAAAACTGCCACCACCCAGCTCGAGCATGGATGGAGCGCCCCACCCGGTTTTTGCTTTGTCGCGGCAAGTCACCAAGCCCTTGCCATAACGTCCCCCAACAATAAACCCGCCCTTCTTCATTCCGGGGATGATGACAATACAGTCTGCTTTGTTCAGCAGGTCTCCAGGGATTCCCTTGTCGGGCGCCGCCATAATTTCGCCGAAGGCTTTGGCTGCGTTGTCGATCCGCTCCACTTCTTTGCTGGCCCCAAATAGCGATCCGGCACCTAACAACACGATGAGAGTTGCCAACCAGGTTCTTCTCATTGAATACCTCCTTTATTTATTCACGAGCAAAGCGTTGCGACTATTATAACGCCAATGCCGAGATGATTTCATTGCAAGAAATTTCTTTAAGTGAACCAACGCCACGTTTCCACCTTCTTCCACGTCCGGCGTTGAGTGCACTGCGGTGAGACAGCCTCTCTCAATGAAGGAACAGCATTCCTTCCTCAGCAGTGCAATCCATCGAGCCGTAGCAGGAGCTCGTCCGGCCTTTCAGTTCAACACTTTGCGAACCTGGTTGTTTTCTTCGTTTAATTCGTCGACTTGATTCGTAGGATCAACCCTGAAGGTCAATAGCCTGTTCCCTTTTCCGCGAAGGCCGGAGAATTCCATCTTCACTGTTTTCGGAAGCAGGTCCAGGGGCGCCTCGAGCCCGGGAAAATCTTTTTTCAGAATCACGGTTCGTCGTTCGTTTTCGACGACAACGCTAAAACCGGGGGCGTTGGTTGATCCGAGGTTGTGAATGGTTAAGACTCCTTGATCGGTTGCGGGGTTATATTCGACATCGGCTGAGCCAATGGCCAGGTCAGGAAGAGTCAGGATGGGGACGGACTTTTTGATCTGCTTTAAGTCAATGACCGTTCTCTTCTGAGGGCGCAAACTAAACGGGATTTCGGAATAACGCCGCAACGTCAATTGCCGGCGCGTCGTCTCGATGTCAATCTGATCGTCCTGATCGTCCCCCGAAACATCGGTCCCTTCAACGACTTCATAGGTCCCGTTTTCTAATCCCCATACTCTCATGTTGACGTCCAGCAAAGACTTGCTCGAATTGAATGCAATAAAGCGGAGATGCTCGGGGGTCGATTTCAGGATCGCGGCGGACAGATTTCCCTGTGCGCCCTCCCAGCTCACGGCATGTCCTGGGAAAGTGACCTCGTTATAAACAGCCACTCCTCCAAGCCGGGCCCTCTGCAAGGCGCGGGAAGACAAGAGGACGCTCCCGGTGGCCGGCTCACTATCCGTATAGAGCGCACGGTTCTGCGCTTGATGTTTTAATAATGCAGATTGGTATTCTTCCAAAACGCTTCTTGCGGGTCAATTCGAAGGCCAACTGCCGAACAATCAGTCCCGTCTCATCTTCCTGCAGATTATGGTCCCAGATGGTGGACTTCTCCGCGGCATGGAGAATCCATCTCCTGATCGCCTCTGGATTCATGAAATCCAGCCAACGCCCGGAAACCATTCCAGCCAGAGGCAGATCGCCGGATTGCACGAATTTATTCAACAGCCAGAGGTGTATTTGTTGTCCCCCGTCAGTTGGAAGAGCCCCCAGAACAGGTTGACTACCCGGACCGGGCAATCCCCGATTAACGACTTCATCCGTGATAAATCGGATTCCGGTCACCAGCTTGGGATAACGGTCGCGCGGGAAGGTCCTTCGCCAATGGGCATCGAGCGCATTTGCATATTCTTTGAGCCATTCCAAGGCCTTCGGTTGCGCGTTGTACCAAGCCAGCAGCAGTGCCGGCTGAAGGAGCAGAGCGCTCAAACGATCCTGCCTTCCGTAGACTCCGTCTTCGTTCAATTCCGTGCTGCTCATCAGGTAGGACCGGAAATGCCGGTGGTTGGCATCATTCTTGCCAGTGATCCGCTCCAACTGACGGACCGTTTCCATCAGCCGCTCCACCCAAAGCGGATTTCCGTAATCGAGAACCACGGCGGCGCAGAGCAGGTTGATCCCCATTCGATACTGTTGCAACGGTTCGGAGAGCGAGGCTCCCATGCCCTCTTTGAGCAGACCCATTCGATAGCAAGCCTCCGCTGTGGCCAGTAATTCCTTTTTGGCGGGACCTACCGAGCTATCCATCATGGCGATTCCGGCCCAGTTGCTAAGAAGCGTCGTATCCTGTGTCAGCCCGTCTCCCCATTCCCCGGTAGGCAAAGCCCTTTTTTTCATCCACCAGTCCAAAATGTCTTTGAAGTTTTGAACAATCAGGCGCTGCTGGAAAGCCCACTGCGGAATATCGGGCGAAGGGGTTGTGGGTTGCTTGAAATCAGGCGGTGGAACCGTCGGATTCAACCAGGTGAGATGCCACGCCAGCGCCGTGGGCTCCTTGGGATCAACGCGCAAAATATCTTCAAGGACACTAAACAATTCATCCAAGCCCTTGAAATTGCGCCGCAGTTTGGAGTAATCGATCGGAGCCCACGCATTATAGGCTCCAAAAGTTTGAAAGCCTTGACGTGCCCAGCCCAGGCGATCCCCCAAATATTCCATTTTTTCCCGATCGGCCAGAGGACCTTGCTCCGACTCGAACGTCCAGATTTCCACGCGTGCTCCCGTCAGAGGCCTGAGCCAAAATCTTTTTAAATCGCTGGTGCAATTGTCAACCAGAGAGGAACTCCAACTGGCATGACCGTATCGGGCAGTTCAACGACCAGGTCCGTCGGGCCATGATTTGAAAGCCTGAAATTGACATCCACGAGATGACGTCCCGGAGCAGATCGGATCCTCGATCAGCAAATTAACCTGGGTAACGGCTTGACTCACTTTGGCGGAAGGAGCCAACTGCAGGCGCACCGCATGAAAGGCGGTATTACCAAGGAAAGGGGGGCAAGATCACATGACAATAATGAAATTGGTCGGCGGCCTCCCGACAGAAGGTGGGGTTGCCGGAACACTTCGGGGGGAACCCCCACCCAGGCGTTTCGATCGCCGGGTAGATAGCGCCTGACGAGCCGGGTTCTTATCCCAAACAAATTTGCCGCCTGAGATCGGGAGACTCCCGTCAATTTGGATGCCTGGTCGGCCGGGAGAAGGCGAAAGGCCACCTTGTTTTCCCCTGATCTGACCGGCGATTTTCCGCTCATCGACTCGATGGAAATGCCGCGCTGCACGGAATAAAGGCTTATCTCCCGCAAGATGCCGTCTTCGCGCTGGACAGACAGCCCGGAAGGGTTTAAAGAGGCATTGAAAAATTTTTGGAAACATCGCGGGCGCTCCTCCGCCAACTGAACCATGACACTCTTCTGGCCCTGGTCCATTTGAAAGATCTGACCGCGAAGACTCCCTTCGACTTGGAGAAGATTCCAAGGTGTCCGATCGAGGCTGAATTCCAATTGTTTGCCGGCTTCGGCAGCAGCAAATTCCTTCAGCGGCCAACTGGTTTCGCTTTTGCCGTCACTCGCCCTTCCCGTGAGCTTCCCCAAGTCCCTTCCCTCCCCCAGCCACAATTTGCGGAGGACCGTGGGGGAGTCGATCACCGGAAGGTCCCCCGGATTCTGCCAGCCAAATCGCGCTCGCCAGTGCTCATTCCACAAGGCTGGATTGAGGTTTGCCGACATGGGCATATTCCCCGCCCGACCGCTGCCGAGCTGAATCAGATTTTGAATTTGAGTGAGATTCAGAGCCTTGGAATAGATTCGAAATTCATCAATCCATACCCGGCGTTCGTTGCCCACCGTTTTTTCAGGAGAGGCATGCCTGGCATGAATGGCGATCTGATCGAGGGCAGTCGTCAGATGAAGCTCTCCGCGAATGGTCCCGATCAATTGACCATCGACGTAGAGGGCGATCCCGTCCAATTCATCCCAAGTCATGGCAAAATAAAACCAGCGCCCAGCCACCAGGACGGTTTTGTTGGAAGTAGTGATGGGCAAGAGACGGCCATCCTGGTCGCGAACTTGATATTCCAGGCTCTCCCCTGACCAAAAAAGGTGAACAAAGGCATAATCCCAACTGACTTGCTGCGCGAAACTGACTCGCAGAATCGAAAAAGGAGTGGCCCCCAATGGCTCATCCAATTTCCACCAGAAGCTAATGGTTCCTCTCTCCGCATAGACATTTCCGGGAGCGTCATAGCTAATCATCCCGTCATTGTCGATATAAACGGCTCGATCTTTCCTCCCTTCCCGTACAATCCGGGCCGATTGCGACACCAGCGGCGTATCATCGCCGAAGGCGGCATCTGCTACGACATTCTTGTCAAAGGAAGCATAGAAGAGGAGGGACGAGTCTTCGTCGGCCTGCAGAGCTGATGTCCGGAAGTGATTGAAGGGGGGGATCAGGAAAATCGAAATTAGCAGCAAAAGGAAGGTGCAGAGAACCCGAGTAAGGTGAGTGAACTTAAGCTTCATGAATTTTACGAGCCGCTCGGACTACCGGATCCCGCTGAATTTCTCCTGAAGACGGCGGATCTGCTCGTCAAAGGGAAGCGCGCTGATGGATGCAGGCGCATCAAGTTTGCGTGGTTGGGGCTTCTTCTCGGTCTTGTGAGTCGACTCCGCCTTTTCTGCTTTCTTGGCAAAAGTCCCGGTCTGGCGAGGCTTGTCCAAAGCAGGGCTCTTCAAAGTGGGTTTCTCTTTAGCGGTCGGTCGGGGCGAGGATTTCGCTTCCTGCGACTGCAGGGCCTTCCCTTTGCTGCCGGCGCTGGCCGCGGCGGCCCTGAGCGGTGCGTGCTTGGATGCTCGAAAGGCTTTCGCTTTCCTGGCCGGTTGTGCCTTTTTCGTTCCGGCTGAAGAGCCTTGATTGACAAGGAAATTCGTTTCATCGCCACATCCACGCCTATCACCTTGACCTTGACAATCTCGCCCACATGGATCGCTTCTCTGGGATCTTGAACAAAACGCGTCGAGAGTTCCGAAACGTGAACCAAACCATCCTGGTGCACGCCGATATCGATGAAAGCTCCAAAATTTGTGACGTTGGTGACGGTCCCTTCCAGCACCATTCCGGGTTGGAGATCCGCCACTTCCTTAACATCTTCGCGGAAGGCAGGAGCCACAAATTGGTCCCGCGGATCACGTCCGGGCTTTAGGATCTCATGACGAATGTCGTTCAAAGTATAAAGCCCCACCGTCTCATCCACAAATTGCTGCAAATCCAAGGACTCTACAGCTCGACCCTCTTGCAGAATTTCCGGAATGGAAAGACCCAAAAACTGAGCAATTCTTTCCACGACACCATAGGATTCCGGATGCACGGCCGTCGCATCCAAGGGATTCTCCCCTCCTTTGATCCGTAAGAATCCAGCCGCTTGTTCAAAAGTCTTCTCGCCGAACCCCGGAACCTGCATCAGGTGGGCACGCTGTGTAAAGGGGCCGTGGGCATTCCGGTAGTCGATAATCGCCTTTGCGATTCCCTGATTGATGCCGGAACAATAACGAAGCAATTCATAGGACGACAGATTGACATCAACGCCAACCCGATTTACACAGGACTCAACCGCGGCCTCCAAGCCTTCTTTCAACCGCTTTTGATCAACATCGTGTTGATATTGGCCAACACCGATGGATTTGGGATGAATCTTGACCAATTCCGCCAGAGGGTCTTGCAAGCGGCGGGCAATGGAAATGGCGCCGCGCACAGTCAAATCTAATTTGGGGAATTCACGCCGGGCGGATTCCGAGGCGGAGTAGACTGAAGCTCCGGATTCATTAACGATGACCGAAAAGATCTCGTGCCTCTCCGCGGGGACCTCATCGATCGGCTCTCGCGCTTCCGTTAATGTGGCAGCTCCCGTTATGGCTGGAACCTTTTCGTCTGATACAGCCCGTTCCGGTATCTCCCGTTCATTCTCAGCGGCCGACACGGTGTGTCTCTCAGCCGGTTCTCCCGGTCTCTCTTCCGTTCGAATACCAGTCGCGTCCTCGACCGGCGCACCGCTTTCCCGAAGAAACAGGTGAGGCTTCGGGAGAAGAGGGCGGCTGGGCGATAACTTTTGCTCCGCGTCTTTTTTGCTTCCTTCGCGGTAATCTGCGGCGCTTACGCCCAATAATTCTCCGCTTTTATATTTTTAAGAAGCCCTGAACGAAAACATTTGCCTCCTCTAGAGCCTGTGCCGTTGCCAATGACGATGGCCTGAACATTACTTCTGGATCAGCCGGTAAAGAGTTCGCTCAGATCCCACCAGATCGAGCCTGGGCTCGGTCGGGTAAATCGTGGCGTGCTCCAGAAACTTTCCGGTGCCATCTACAATGGCCCTTTACATCCGGTTCTGAAACCTGGGTCCACCCCATGACAACCAGCGGACCAGCGGGCGGCGACAGGAGCAAATTGGTGAGATTTTCCTCAAAGCCTTGGTCGCTTCCCGATCCGAGCGTTCCTTGAGAAGGACTCGGACTTCCCCTTGCAGACTGGGATTCAAGAGTCGATCGTAGCTGTCACTTGATGGCCCTCTGCAGAAGGGGTGGAAAAACTTGAATCCGCCTGTTTCAGGATAGGGGCGGTAATTGTTTGAAGCGCCTTCTCCCGGTCAACTTCGATGTTTTGGTTCAAGACCTGCTCTTTGACGCCTCGCCGAATCGCCAACACTCGATGGGAAGGAATCTTGGATACCAGTTCATGGAAGTCGTAATACATTTCAAACTTGGTTTTCTGTCCAGCCTATCTTTATTGACCTTGGAAAGAACCTTTCCTTCCTTAAGGAACTGGTCGCGTAGTTTTTTCCGAATTTCCAGAGACTCTGAAATCCATTCTGCGACGATGTGCAGTGCCCCCTCCACTGCTTCCTCCCGGGTGTTGACCTGCTTTTCAGGATTGACGAAGGTTTCTGCCAATTCCTCAATGGACCTGTCGCCGGGGACTTGGTCAAAAATAAAGCGGGCTAAAGGCTCCAAACCCTTTTCGATCGCCACGTTCGCGCGCGTCTTCCGCTTCGGTTTGTAGGGAAGGTACAAGTCCTCCAAGGACGCCTTCTCAAAGCAGGCCAAAATGGAAGCCTTGAGTTCTTCGCTGAGTTTTCCCTGCTCTTCGATCGAGCGGAGAATGGTGTCGCGGCGTTCCAGCAAAGGACTTGTAATACTCCTGTCGTTCCGAGATCGCGCGGATCTGTACTTCGTCGAGATTCCCGGTCACTTCCTTCCGATAACGGGCGATGAACGGAACCGTCGCCTCGCCTTCCAGCAACTGGAGGGTTGCCTGGACTTGTTGGACGAAACGGAGTCTCTTGTGAGATCCTGTCAACGATGGCTTGTCCCAATCCCGCAGACACTTCCCCACGATGAAAACGCAATTATTATAGCAAAACCCATCCAAATTCAAACCGGGTTCTCAGAGCCGATGCTGCCATGAAAGACCGCCAGGGACCGGAGCCCTTCGTCCACCAACGCCCGTGCCGTTGCTCCATCGAAGGGCGAACAAGAGCAGGGCGCGAACGATGAAAGGCCAAAAAGGTTCCAATCTGGCGCACCATCCTTTCATTCAAACAACCTATCCACCGGAACAACGTGGGATTGACCCGGATTGATGGCGAGCGGGAGCACTTCAATCGCTTTGTCGGCCTGAGTGATGGAGGCAGGCACGGGAGCCGCGTAATGGATTGGAGAGGGTTGATTAGATTGCAGGGCTTTCATCAACTCATCGGCCTGGTCAGCAACCACGGCGATCTTGAGGTTGGTGGGACTAATATATTTTCTGACGGCGCGATTTACTTCCGCGACATTCAGCTTTTTCAACTCCTTTTCGATCCGATCGAGATAATACTCCGTCCCATAGAATTCAGAGTCCATCTGGTAGCCCAGCCGCCGGTCCAGGGTCGCGGCCCAAAGTTTTGAATAAGAAATGAGGAAAGTCCGGGTCCGTTCGAACTGTTCTTCGGTAAGTCCATTTTTCACGTAGCGATCCAATTCATAGAGAGCGGCGAATGGCAAAGTGCGCTTTCCCGGGTGGGACAGGGCGAAGCCAAATACTGAAGTATTGTTGGCGCAATGGAGTATTGAGATTCGGGAATCGTGTTGCGCTTCCCACCCCCTGTAAACCGTTGGAGATAGAATAGTCGCCGTAGTTGAGTCCGCGTTCTTCGCCAGGCTGGTTCATCAGGACCCCGTTCATGGAACGATGCTCGCCGAAATAGGAATTGGCGACAAGCAGGGGATAATAATCCTTGTCTTTGGGGGTGAGAAACAGTGGATGTCCCATTGACACCGCGGTCGCCCGGGCCGATTTTTGGACCACGGTCAATTCCAGAGCATGAATCTCCTTCGGCTGAGGCAGCGGCACCTCCACATGAGGCTCGCCGCTCCGAACCGAAAAATCCTTCCGCATGCGCTCGATCAAAGACTTGGGATAGCCACCGGCGATTCCGATCCAAAAATTATCCGCCACATAATGACGGCGGTAATACGACTTCACATCCTCAAGGCTGATGGCCTTCAGCCCGCTTACCGTCGCCCCCGGAGTCCCGTAGGGATGTCCGGCAAACAACATCAGATTCAGGGTTTCTTTTCCCAGCTGTTCATCGTTACTCCCACGCAGATCTTTGACCAGATTGTTGATGGACAGATCTTTGTTTCGCGTGAAGTCCTCTTCGTCAAAACGCGGCTTCAGTATCAAACTCGAAAACAACTCATAGAAAGGATCCAGGAAGTCACGATGGACCTTGCCTTCAAAGGTTGTCAGCTCCTTATCCGCCTGGACGTCAATCGTCGCGGCCCAGGGGTAAAGCTTCTCCAGGACCTCTGGATATTTGAGCTCACCCGTGCCTCCTTCCGCCAACACGGCGGCAGTCAGCTCATTGAGTCCTTCCTTTCCTTTGGGATCGTTGATGGATCCAATCCGCACGACCACCCGGAAGCTGATGAGCGGAGACTGCGGCGCCGCCACTTCGGTGAAACGAACACCGGCGCAGGTTTGAGGCATGGGGAGAAGCAGGGCGGCCAGCCCCAGCAGGAACGCAACGCGACCGAGCGAATGCCATCGGGCGCTTCGTACAGAGTCAGGAGTCGGGTTCTGGCGGTCATGGGTACTCATTTGGATTCTCCCTCCTTGGTCAAGACAACTTGCGTTCGATTGGTCGGCTGGAAGTATTTCTTGACGATCTCCTGGATCTGGCTGGCCGTGATTTGATCATAGATGGCGTAGACGCGGTTGACGGAGTCCGGGTCTCCCGTCATGGCAAAGTAATTGGACAGGACCCGGGCTACGGCATCGGGGTTATCCAGCCCCATGGCAAAACTATATTTCAGATGAGACTTCACGGCGGCAAGCCTCTCCGCGCTGATCGGCTTGGATTCAGCCTCTTTGATGGCGCTGTCAATGAACTGGCGGACTTTTTCCAGATTCTTGGGATCCTTCACCCGGGCCAAAATGAGAAATAATCCAGGATCGCGCGAGTCCTGTTGCCCGCCAAACAGAGATTCAACGAGCTGATCCTCGATCACCAGTTGACGGTAGAGATCGGAATTCTGCGAAAAATAAAGCTGGGAGAAAAGATCCATGGCGGGCATTTCAAACGAGGTGTCACTGAAGGCGGGCCCGTGATATCCAATGGCCAGCAAGGGAAGCGTCTCCGATTTCCAGGATACAGCAACCTTCTTCTCTTCCGTTTGCGGCGGTTCCGGGGGAATCACGCCTTGATAATTCCCTTGCTTCCATCCCCCGTAATATTTTTTGGCCAGCCCCACGACCTGCTCTTTCTTGACATCACCCACCACAATCAGTGCGCAATTCTCAGGCCGATACCATCGCTCAAAAAACTGCAGGCTGTAATCAAATTGGTTGGGCATATCCATGATGTCCTTCAGGAAGCCAATGGTGGTGTGCTTGTAGGGATGCGCGACATAAGCGGTATCCTGCATTTTTTCGAAGAGAATCTCCATTGGGCTGGAAAAACTTTTATTGTACTCTCCCAAAATTGCACCGGCCTCGGTCTTGAAATCCTGTTCGGAATATTTCAGATTCATGAATCGATCCGATTCCAGTTGCATGATGGTTTCCAGCGAACTGGAGCTCGCCAGGATGTGGTACACCGTCATATCGTTGTCGGTGAAGGCGTTGTGATCCGCACCCACCGCTTTCAGGACGTCGTTGTAGGTTTGCTTGGGGTACTTCTCAGTGCCGCGGAACATCATGTGTTCGAAGAAGTGGGCAAACCCGGAGTGGCCGGGTTCGACTTCATTTCTGGATCCCACTCGCACCACGGTGTAGAAGGACACGATGCCGGGGCTGTCAAATGGCACGGTGTAAACTTTGAGGCCATTCTCAAGCACTGCCCGGTTCGTGGGGTAATTGAACACCGGGTTGTCCTTGGCAAGAGTCCCGCCCCCGATCCACAGCAGGGTCAAAAGGGCGCACCGGGTTGTGTTCCATAGAAACTTGTTCATTTGTCCTCCTGGTTCCGGAAGTGTGACGGAAAATCCCACCCAGTCAGGCACCTCCCTACCGCCTGCACAGGCATTGCTGCCGTTCCTGCCATTATAGTGGATGCCATGGATTTTCTGATGGTCTTAGTTTACCAGATGCTGCATCACGGCTTCGGTGAATTGCGAGGTGGTGGTCGACCCACCGATATCCGGAGTCAGATGGACGCCGCGCGCATAAACCTTTTCAATAGCCGCTTGAATCCGGTTGGCCTTTTCCGACTCTCCCAGGTGGGTGAACATCAGAACGGCGGAAAGCATCATGGCGGTTGGATTGGCCATGCCTTTGCCGGCGATTTTCGGAGCGCTCCCATGCACCGGCTCAAAAATCGCGCATTCGTCTCCCAGATTGGCTCCGGGAACCAACCCCAAGCCCCCGACGAGTCCCGCGCCCAGATCACTCATGATATCGCCGTAGAGGTTTTCCAGGAGCATCACATCAAACTGGCGCGGGTTGAGCACCATCTGCATGCAGGCATTATCGACGATCAGTTCGTCATAATAAATTTCCGGGAAATCCTGCGCTATCGCGCGCACACACTTCAAAAACAGGCCATCACTCAGCTTCATGATGTTTGCCTTATGGATTGCCGTCACTTTCTTGCGGCGATGTCGTCGGGCATATTCAAAGGCAAAACGGGCGATGCGAGTGGAAGCTTCAGCGGTAATGATCTTCAGGCTCTCCACCACTCCCGGAACCACCTCGTGTTCCAGTCCCGCATACAAATCCTCTGTGTTCTCTCGAACCACCAGAATGTCAATATTGTCAAAAGGGGTTTTCACTCCGGGCATGTTTCGGATCGGCCTGAAATTCGCATAGAGTTGAAACATCTTGCGCAGGGCCACATTGATACTGGGAAACCCCTCTCCGATCGGTGTGGTAATGGGGCCCTTGATCGCCACTTTGTTCCGTCGTATTGACTCCAGAAGATCATCCGGCAGATATTTTCCATATTTCTGATAAGCCATCTCGCCCGCTTCGAAGACTTCCCATCGCGCATCGATTCCCGCGGCCTCCACCACCTCTTGCATGGCTTTCGCCACCTCAGGACCGATACCGTCGCCAGGGATTAAGGTAATCGTATGTTGCATGGTTCCTCGCCGCTTCCATTATATTTCCTTCTTAACGATTCCATTGCATAAAACGTCAGGATGGAACCGGTCCTGTGCTTGCTTCCTCTGGGGAAATCCATTAGTCTTGTAAAAGGTTGTAGATCAATTGCTTGACATCTTGGCCGCACCTCCGTTTAGAAGAATGACATGCCTTTTCTTGCGTTGATTTTCCTGATCCTCATCCTCGGGTTCAGCCCCGGTCCAGCCGTCGCCCAGACCGATCCCCTGGCGGACTACTCGAGCACTCCCTTGCGAGTCAATGTGGACGTCGTTAATCTGGCTTTTCACGTGTTTGACAAAAACCAGCGGCAGGTGGAAGACCTGCAAAAGGGTGATCTTATTCTTTACGAAGACGGAGTCCAACAAGAGATTTCACTCTTTGGCGCCGAAAGCAGCCCGCTCTCTATTATTGTCTTGCTGGACGTCAGCGAAAGTCTGGCCCCATTTTCCAAGCAAATGAAACAGTGAAATCGCCTGATCCCCAGACTTATTGAGCAGGGAGATGAAGTAGCCTTGATTGCGTTTTCCGACACGCCTACGCTCTTATTGGACTTTACGGAGGACAAAAATAGGCTTGGCATGGCGCTCGAACAGACCCTGCTTTCTGCTAAGGAATCCGCTTCGGCAAGTGATGCCATTTATTTCGAAGGCTCCACCAATATCAATGACTCGGTTTTTCTGGCCTCGAAGAAGCTGGAAACGGCAGGATACGAGAGACGCCGCGTCATCGTCCTGGTCTCAGACGGTATGGGGAATCGCGGCGAAAGCATCCGCGCCAGTGAGGAATTGAAATTTTCAGGGGCTGCCCTGCTGAATATTGGCGTGGGATTGACGTCAAAGTTTCATCGCGGTTCGATGCTCATGCACCGTTGGATCAAAGAAAGCGGCGGAGCCATGGTGTTGTACTCCCGCGAGGCGGAAATGCACGACAACTTGCAAACCGCCTTTCAAAGAATACGTTCCCGCTACGGAATTGCCTATTCCCCTTCGAACCGGAAAAAGGATGGAATGTATCGCAGAGTCCGTTTGGAAATTGCGCGGAACTCCCCTTATGCTCTCAGAAACCTGACGATTCGCGGGTCTCACGGGTATTTTGCTCCGCTCGATATTTCCCGGCCTTCGAACGGGAATGCCCTGTTCAACGTGAGCAAGATGGGAGAACCCCGAACTTTTGAACCGAAGGATTTCGCCCATCCCGTCATTGGCGAAAGCAGCGTCGAAACCTTATTTGGAAATCACTGACTCAAAGACAGACACAAGCCTGCCGCACCGCCATGCTGGGAGGAACAATGTCCAAGTATGAACCCCCTGGTTTTGCCAAAGCCCAGTCGCAAGCCGAGCGCTATGCCGGCGACAAAAGGCGCTCCAATCAACTGCTCGGCGAGATGCTGCAAAAGGCGGTCAAGCACCGGGGCCAGATCAAGGGGATGTGGACAGACCTCATGGCTCTCTACCGGATGCTTAGGGCCTGGACCAAAGGGGACTACCGGGCCATTCCCTGGAAATCCATTGTGCTGGCCCTGGCCGCCATCCTTTATTTTGTGAACCCCTTCGATCTTGCTCCTGATTTCCTTCCCGTGGTTGAGTATCTTGACGATGCGGTCGTCCTGGGATTTGTGATGAATTCCTTATTGATGTCGCCAAGTTTCTGCAGTGGGAACGGGAAGCCGGGATTCGCTAGCGCTTCCCCGCCCCTCTTTTTCTCCATTACCGTCCTCCCCTGACCCGACTCGTTGCGATCCGGATATCGGCGGGTTGTTCTGGATAACCTGAAAAACGAAAACTTGGGGTCAGATCTCTCAACATTAGATAAAAGCGATTCAGCTTGTTGAAGCCGTGGGGCCAAACCTTCGTCCTTGTGACACCAGCGCTCGAACCGTCGCAGTACCCTGCTCAACGCCCCGTGGTCTATTTCCACACTCGATCCCAACTCTTTCAGTCCCATCACTCCCTGGTGCCGCCGTAGATACAGAATCAGATCCCGCCCCCACTCTCCCCGCCAATCCCGGAATTGTTCCCAACGCTCATAGCCTCGTATGGTGATGTGATACTTTGTCCCTGGTCAGATCATTCGCAACGGTCTTGCCATGGCGTTTACCCTATCTCACGGTACCCATCGTGTGAAGTTAAATCTAATGTCGAGATCTGACCCCATCTTTTCTCTTTGATGCGCCTCTTCACCTTTTCTATAAGGGTTTTGCAGCAGAATCTATTGTTGAGCTATGACCCCTTTCTTGCCCAACTTGCCCGTAAGCACGATTTCCTTACGAGAGTTTCTTTTGCCAGTATACAGCGCCTTCGATATGCGTCATTTCTCCTGTTATCCCACGTTTATTGCGGTAATCATCGACCGCCTTAGCGCAAGCTGGTATTATATCGTAGTCATCAATGATCACGTATCCACCGGAGGAAAGTTTCGGATATAGTGCCTCGAAGACTTGTATGGTCGATTCGTACATATCGGCGTCTATGCGGAGGACTGCGAGTTTTGAGACTGGACCTGGCAGTGTATCCTTGAACCAACCTTTTAAGAAGCGGACCTGATTATCCAAGAGGCCAAACCTGCGGAAATTCTGTTCTACGATTTCCTTGGACACCTTGAGGACTTCGTATCCTCCATAATTTGCTCCAGTATCTGCGGGAAAGTCTTTTGTATTCGCTGGCGGCAATCCTTCAAAGGAATCGGCTACCCAGACAGTTCGATCCGTGACATTTTGGACTTTTAGGATTGCTCGCATGAAAATGGTTGCTCCACCACGCCACGCGCCAGCCTCGATGAAATCCCCGGGAACACCTCTTGCAAGTGCGTCCTCCATGCATGTCTGTATGTTGTCGAGCCTTTTGAGACCGATCATGGTGAGTGCGCGAATCGGCCAGATTGCGCCGTCCTGCTTTGCTCGACGGCTCTCGAATGAATTTTCATAGATGACATCAGTAAGACTTAGCTTCATCAGATCCAGATACAGCTCCTTCGGGTTTGAACCGCTGTAAGGGTAAGTGACGGCGCCATCTGAGTTCCATGTGACATGGAATTTGTCGTGATAGCGGCGAACTACTTCCTCTTCAGGGATCCGGCCACGTCCGACCTGGAACGCTCCAACCATCACAATGAGAAACATGGATCCAACAATCGAAAGGTTGATTATCTTTGACCGCATTTCCTCTCCTTCGCCTCACACAAACAGGTCTAAGAATGGAATTTCGGCAGATCTTCGGATCGGCCGGGAATTAATCAAGAATCGCAATTCGCACTCTAGAGCGCGTCTCAACTGGAGACCATTCTCCGAGTAGAACGAATTCCTCACTTGCAACATGAGCTGATTTCTTCACACTCAATTAAGCCATCTTAGATTGTATATCGGGCGTATTTTATCAATGCATTATCCATCCATATCAGTTTTATTGAGGGCACCTTTAATCGAACGGCATGAATAGTCGAAGTGTTCGAGTGTGAAAGGTGTTTTGAAGTCGTTCAAGTGGCTGACGAATGCAAGGATGAGAAAAAAAGGAGGAATCAGGGTCAGCCCTTAAATATTTACTAATGATTTTGAATCGTGACGGCTGTGATTTAGAGTGGGGCCCTGCAGGAGCGCAGTGGCCCGCGGGTACTGGGTCAAGAGGTCAGTAATTTCAGCGGCAGAGGAAGCCAGATGGGAGCGGGCACTGCTCGCCAAGACGCTGGTGGAACAGGCAGGGCTTACCACCGGAGGCAGTTCGGTGATGGGTAGAAGATGCGGGTGCGGCGGTGTGCATTCAATTGCGGAGGCCGTACTTGGGGCGCCGCCGCAGAATGCCCACCTCAAAGGTCAAGTCCGCGAGATCGCTTCATGGCTAAATTTACTTTAAGGGCTGACTTTCACTTCGACCTCCTCACTACGCGCTTCACGTTCCCGTAGGGGACAAAGATGAGCAGCCGTGGGTGAGCGTGCAACGCGCAGCGAAACCCATGGTAAGTGCTGAGCCCAATATCCAACTGGAGGGGTTGAGGGCGTGGGTACCGTTCAGTTCGACCTCCAGGTCGGATGTAACTGGCGTGAATTTCCCCCGGGTAGCGCTGACGCGCAACCTGGGGCTACGCACCAATTTCTTCGGGGATTTCCTGTGAACAATCGACCTTTGGCGCGACCAGCCTATTAGAAAGTTAGGGTCAGCCCTTAAAATATTTAATAACGATTTTACCAGACGGCATGAGTCACTCATTGAAAGGCATTGCCAATTAATGAAACTCTTCCCTGAATAATGAGTGCTTTGGCAAGCTCTTCGGTGTTCGACCCGTTGAGGAGCCTGCGATCCAAATCAATCTCAGTTTCAGGACAACCGGGCTACATTGGGTTTCGTGGCGATGAGGAGCCTGATTTCTTACACAGATTCATGAGAGAAAGTGTACACCAGTTGACGGTCCCGAAATTCTTAACCAGGGTCAGTGTGACTTTGCAGCTCGATGCCTGCTGACCGAAGCCAGCTGGAAACCTAAGGTCACCCATTCTCGCCTATTATCCCAAAAGGCTAGCCCACTCCTGCTCCCTGCTATCCCGCGCCATGGTCACGTTCCTGCAAGGTCAATGGCCGGGCGTTTTTTTCCCAGCGTTTTGATTTTAAAAGAAATAGAAGCAGGCTATAGAAGGGAGCAACATTTTGAACGTCAGCAAGTGAAAACGATCTCTCAGGAGCTACGCAATGAAACTGAAAGACAAGATCGCCCTGGTCACCGGCAGCAGCACCGGCATTGGTCAAGGAATTGCAACGCGGTTCGCCAAAGAAGGGGCAGACGTCGTCATCAATTACAATCGTACGCCAGCGGGTGCCGAGGAGACCCTGCGCGAGGTGGAAGCCGCCGGCCGCAAAGGACTCATCGTGCAGGCGAATTTGGCCAACGTCTCCGAGATCCGGGCTCTCTTCGATAAAGCCATTGACCAATTCGGAAGAGTGGATATTGCCCTCGTCAACAACGCGGGCATTGAAATCAACGCTCCGTTTTGGGAAGTCACCGAGGGAGACTATGCGACAAGGTGGTCGATCTCAATTTAAAGGCTGTCTTTTTTGGAACTCCAGTTCATGGTTCAGCACTTGATGAAGACCAAGCGGCGCGGCAAAATCGTAAATATCAGCTCGGTGCATGAAGATCTGGCCTTCCCCAACTCGCTGCCTACCGTTGCGCCAAAGGCGGCGTTCGCATGCTGACCCGCAATCTGGCCGTGGAGCTGGTCCACTGGGGATTAACATCAATAATATCGCCCCGGGAGCCATTGAAACTCCCATTAATTCCGCTCCTGTTAAACAACCTCAAAAAACTGAATTCGCTCTTGCACCGCATTCCCCTCGGCTATATCGCCAAACCCAAAGACGTGGCCGGAGTCGCCGTGTTTCTCGCTGACGAGGCCAACTACGTTACCGGTTCGACCTATTTCGTAGATGGAGCGGTGAGTTTGTTTTGGCGGAGGTAGCGTAAAGCGCTCAGCGGGGCGCGGGATTGGCAGGCTCTCTTTAAAAACAGGTGAGATGGCCGAGCCTTGGAGTTGCTCTACCGGGGGCTCTGGGGCTGGCGCCAAATTCGACAAAGTCAATACGGCAGGCACTGGAGACCAGAGAGTGCTTTTGAATTTGGTTTCGTTCTTGCAAGGATGATCGAGCGGTAGTGCGCTCCCGGCTTTCATCGCGCGCCATGGCGGAGACAATGATCAGCTCGGCCACGGTAATCAGATTGCGTAATTCACAAGCGGTCCGGTTGGCCGTGGATTTCATGAGATGAGATCCCAAATGCATCAGGTGTCGCAACGCCTCTCTTAGTTCTCTGCCATCCCGGAGAATCCCCACTTTTTCCCACATTAGCCGTTGCACCGAAGTGCGGATTTCCTTGAGTCGAGACTGGTCCGGCCCATTGCCGTCCCACTCCGTTTGCAGCGGAGGCGCAGTGACCCCTTGATCGGTAAACGGGTCCTGTGTGGCCGCACGACCCGCACGAGCGCCGTATACCAAGCCTTCCAGCAGCGAATTACTCGCCAACCGGTTTGCCCCGTGCACTCCCGTGCACGCCACCTCCCCGGCCGCATACAGATTCACGAGCGACGTTCTCCCGTCCAAGTCCGTTCGCACGCCTCCCATGAGATAGTGGGCCGCGGGATGCGTGGGGATCATATCAACGGTGATATCGATGTTGTAATTCATGCAAGTCGCATAGACTTTCGGGAACCGCTTTTTGATGAGGGCGGCATCGAGGTGGGTCAAATCCAGATAGGCAAAATTACTATGGGTCTTCTTCATCTCGGCGGTGATCGCGCGGGAGACCACATCGCGGGGGGCTAAATCTCCCAATTCATGGTATTGGCGCATGAAGCGGTCGCAATCTATGTTTCGCAGGCATCCGCCTTCGCCCCGGATCGCCTCAGTCAACAGGAAGCGGGGGGCTCCGGAAAGGAAGAGCGCCGTGGGATGAAACTGGAAGAACTCCATGTCGGACATCTGCGCCCCGGCTCGATGGGCCATGGCCAGGCCATCGCCCGTCGCCAGGTCGGGGTTCGTTGTTTCAGAGTACACTTGCCCGGCCCCACCCGAGGAAAGAATGGTCCGCTTGGCTAGAATCCTTTTCACCCGTCGATCCTGCTCATCCAGGAAATAAACGCCGAGCACCCTGCCGTCCTCCACGATCAGGTCAAGGGTGAAGCAATGGGATTTCAAAAGAATATTGGGGCTGGACGAAGCACGCTTCAACAGCACTCGAATGATTTCGTGTCCGGTGGAGTCGCCATGCGCGTGCAGCACCCGTGAACGGCTGTGGGCAGCCTCTTTCGAGAAAGACAAATGCGTCCCTTCGCGATCGAAGGCCGTTCCCCAATCGATGAGCTCGGTGATATAGAGGATCCCTTCTTCCACCAGCACCTTGACTGCATCCGGGAAGCACAAACCGTCCCCGGCGCGGAGAGTGTCTTCAAAATGAAGACTGACTTCATCCTCATCGCTTAATGCCACCGCAATCCCGCCCTGTGCGTACTGAGTATTGGATTCATCCGGGAAGTCCTTGGTCAGCACAATCACCTTCCCGGCGGCGCTGGCTTCAATGGCAGCACGGAGTCCGGCAATCCCGCTCCCGATAATCAGAAAATCAGTTTCCAGAATCTCTGCGTTAGGATTCATGCGGCTCCGATCTGATTCTTCCACTGTATCGATATCTCATCTAAACCTTACTTTACAGTTGTTCAGGGGCTTCTGGCAACTTTGTTCAATGATTTAATGAACAACGGCTGAGGGCGGGCCTTTTTTGAAACCGGCCTTTTCATTCCATGGTATAGTGGGGCGCCCGTGAAGAGCATCGACTTCGGAATGGGCTCCTGATCAGACGCTTGATCGATGGGATGCGATGAATTCTTTTACTGTCAACTGCGAGGGCCGAACCTATCCGATCCACGTCGGACTCGGGATCCTGCCGCGTACTGGGAAGATTTTGAAAGGTTTGGGTCTATCGGCGAGACTCATTGTGATTTCCCACCCGCAAATCTTCAAGGCCTATGGGCATGCCCTGAACCGCTCCCTGGACAGCGCCGGATTTGAGGTTTCGGTGGTGTCCATTCCTGCCGGCGAAAAAACCAAATCTTTGGCCACCGTGGAAAAAGTCTATTACCGTTTGCTCAAACTTCGTCCGGACCGGCAGAGTACGCTCGTGGCTTTTGGTGGAGGCGTGGTGGGCGATCTGACCGGGTTTGTCGCGGCCACCTATTTGCGCGGAATTGGTTGTGTTCAGATCCCGACCACTTTCCTGGCCCAAATCGACAGCGCTATTGGCGGAAAGACCGGAGTCAACCTCATTGGAGGGAAAAATCTGGTGGGCGCCTTCCATCAGCCGAAGGCCGTTATCGCGGACCCATTATTGCTCCTCTCACTCCCTCCCCGGGAATTTCATTCCGGGCTTTATGAAGCCATCAAATATGGAATCATCCGCAGTCGCACATTGTTTGACTTGATCCATTGCAAACATTCCCTTCTCCCTGGTCGGGACAAAACCAGTCTCGAACGCATCGTGGCGGAATGTGCAGGAATCAAAGCAGAGGTGGTCTCGGCCGACGAGCGGGAATCCGGCCTGCGCATGATCTTGAATTTCGGGCATACCATTGGACACGCCATCGAAGCAGCCACCCAGTATCGGCAATTCACCCACGGCGAAGCGATTGCTCATGGCATGATCATGGCCACCCAGCTCTCCGAAGCCCTCGGCAAGATCCAGCTGGAGGAGTCGCGGGAAGTCATTGAGGGAATTCGCCAGCTCTGGCCCCTGCCTCCGCTTCGTTCTCTTCAACCGAGTTCCATCTTTCGTTACCTGTTGTCGGACAAGAAGATCATCGAGAATCGTCTTCGGTTTGTCCTTCCTCGTCGTGTCGGTAGGGTCGATATCGTTTCGGATGTGCCGCGCTCAGCCGTTCAATCCGTGCTTCACAGCTACCTCCATGCTCGGTCCTAAAGCCACCGAAATTCGCCAAATGTTCACGGCGATTGCGCCTCGCTATGACTTTCTCAATCACTTACTCTCCCTAAACATCGACCGAATGTGGCGGCGCAAGGCGGTTCAGAAGCTTGGAAACGCATTCAAAGATGAAACTGCACTCTGCCTAGATCTTTGCTGCGGGACCGGGGATCTCTCTTTTGCCATGAAGACGCGTGGCTCGGCCCGGGTGATCGGATCGGATTTCAGCCACTCCATGCTGCTGCTCCATCAACGCAAAGTCCGGCAGCAAAGCCTGCAAGCCGGGATTCTTCTGGTGGAAGCGGATGCCTTGTCCCTTCCTTTCCGTTCGAATTCTTTTGCAGCCTTGGCCATCGCTTTCGGCCTGAGAAACCTCGAAAGCGTCAACCACGGACTGGCAGAGATGTACCGGGTGCTGAAACCGGGAGGCAGACTGGTGGTGTTGGAGTTTTCACGGGTCACCATCCCTTTACTCGAGCGGCTCTTTCAATTTTATTTTCTTCAAATTCTCCCGAGAATCGGCGCCTTGTTCTCAAAACATCCATTTGCTTATTCCTACCTGCCAGACTCCGTATTGAAATTTCCCGACCAGGAACAGCTCAAATCGCTGTTCCTCCAAAATGGATTTAAAAATGTCTCTTATGAGAACCTAAGTGTGGGTATTGCGGCGATTCATTATGGCGAGAAACCCGGAAACTGAGTGGCGACCTAAATGTTCCGGCTATCGGACAATGCCTGTGTGGCTGTAGCCGGGACCGCTGGTCCCGGCTACAGCTTTGCTACGACCCACCCCTTCCGCCGTGCGGCGGATTCCCCTCCGGCGGAGGGGAATTACTGAACATCGCTCGGCTCAGCGAAACACGTTTGGGGGTAGCTGCGATCGCCTATCTTAGTCGGGGAATCGCGAGATTTCTTTGGAGACGGGACGCCCTCGTCCCGTCGTGAAGAAGCGCCGCGAGGGCGCGGCGTCTCCAGAGGTTTGAGGGGATTTTCTATTCCCCTACGACGAAGGGGTAGGGGTGGGTTTCAAACCAATTCGCCGCGAGGGCGCGGCGTCTCCAAACCGCTCCTTCCAACAATCTCATCCTTGAACCCTGGTCGTTGAGCCATGATTGTTTAATTCCAATTATTTCCACACTTGGGCGGATTTGTCCCACCGGTAAACCTTGAAGCGGCTGGCAATGTTAAAGCTGATGGCCGATGCGTCCCCCTGATCGTTTTCCAGGTAAATCGTCCCGATCCCTCCATTAATCTTTCCCAAGTTATTGAAGATGACGCGATCATTGTTAAAGGTGATCGGGTCGCTCACGGGACTGCTTGGGTCCGAAGGCGGCCCCATCAAATCGCTTCCCCCAAAATGGACGTGGGGCGGAAGCCGATAATTGCCCAGTCTCCGCTCATTGCCATCAAGGGTTCCGTTTTGATTCTTATCTTCAAAACATTCATAGGAAGCGCTGCCCGAATTGAATTGCACCACCACCCATTGTCTTCCGGAGATCGCGGTATACCGGGCGATCTCCAGGTTTGAGGATAACCACTGGGTTTCTGAATCCAGCTGGTACACCTGCAGATATCTTGCAAATTTAGGCACACTCATCATAGCAAGCACCAGAAGCACCGTGAGTGCCACCAGAATCTCGAGCAAGGAGAATCCAAAATCCTTTGCGGCTGGCTTTGCCATCTTGGGCCGACAAAAATTAGATTTGACTCTTTGAGCTTTTGGCCTATTATACAGGCATTCTCTCTTCCGTCATCACTTTCTTAATCCTAAAAGGTCCACGGCGATGATGCCTGTTCATTCAATGGCATTCCCGGGTAATTCTCTTTCTGGAAATAGTGCCAGATTCCGCACACCAATCAACAGGCGGACTCGATGTCGAACCGCATTCTCGGGCTTTACCCTCTTGGAATTAATGATTGCCTCCGCCATCGTTACGATCGGATTGCTGTCATTACTCTCTCTGATGTTATTCGCCATGAAAATGCGCTTCGACTCTCAGCTCAGCTCTACGGCCTTGAGGCTCTCTCAGCAAATGATCGAAGGGTTAAAAACACGGGCTTTCGACGACCCAATCCTGATCGGGCCCGGAAACGCGTTGGGCAGTAAAGGGACCATTGACTTCAACAGCCCTCAAGACCCGCTCGCAACTTTCACCCAATCCCTGACGTTGAACAAGATGCTCCATACCGCCTGCACCTTTGAGACTCGATGGAATATCTCTTTTACAGGAGGGAAAAAGATTCTCACCGTGGCAACCCGTAAATTGGACAGTCCAAGTGCCTCTTTTTCACCGGTCAATTTGAGGATCATTCTTCCTTCCGAATAAGACGCAACCGGGGCACTTTTCCGCGATTCCCAACCAGTCAGGGATTTCGCCTGGGGGAAAAAACTCATGGACCACGACCGTATGCCACAAATCCCGGGATTTTCACTGCTTGAACTCCTGATCGTCCTGGCAATTTTCGGGGTGATTCTGGGAATGGTGTTTTCCTCATTCAGTCGAGGGCAGGAAACCGGGGAGATCGCCGAGCAGGAAGGGGCCATGAGAGCCAATTTGGAAGATATTCTTGCACTCATGGAGGGTGAGCTCCGGACGGCCGGCTTCCCACCCGAGAGTTATTTCGATTCGGAGTATCTCAGAAATCCGGGGGCTCCCAGGAATCTGGTGAGTCCGGGATTCCTCTCTGTCAGTTCCCGTTCCATGGAATTTGAGGGGGATATCAATCTGAATGGCAAGGTCGACTATGTTCGCTATGCGCTTGGAGGCACCGCGCCACCCTTTACGCTAAACCGATGGGGTGGCGAGGTTCATGCCGACGGGAGCTTGCCTGGGGGTTCGTCGCAGAAGTTGTCGGAACAGGTCGAGGATCTGGAATTCCGGTATTTTGACCGTTCGGGGAATCCCACCGGCATTCCTCAGGATATCGCCAGTGTTGAAATTCAGCTTACCTTGCGAACTAGAAAACGGGACCCGATTTCTAAAATTTTTCACACCCTCCAACAAGTTACGCGGATACATCCGCCGAATTTGTGAAGAATGCCATGACAATCCGGTGCTTTCCGAGAAAAGCCTTGGCGACCCGTGCAGAGCACCAACGCGGCGTGGCTCTTGTCGCTGTCCTTCTGGCTTTGACCATGCTCACTCTGATTGCCATGGGCATGACCTTTGTCAGCTCCACTGAAGTCCTGATCAACGACAACAACGCCAAGCGGCTGGCCCAGCTTTATGCGGCGGATTCGGCCTGCGAAGAAGCTCGGCTCAGAATTCGTCAATTTCTCTCGCTGGGCCAGCTCTCCCTGACGGACCTCACACACACGGTCTATCTTGTTTCTCAACTTTCCATCAATCCCGTTTCCGGCGATGCGACCACCAACCCATTCTTTGACGAGCACCTGGAATTGACTCAATCCAACTCGGTGGTCCTTTCGGACCTGGGCGCTCTCCCCTTTTCCTGGGTCAAGGTGTGGCCGAAGACTGAGACCCGCTCGGCTTATTCACTTGACGATTTGACGCAAACGGACGATCCCGTTTATTTCGGCTACAGCAAAATCCTGCCCCCGGCCAAGGCTACACAATTTGTGTATAGCGGCAGTCGCAGGATCGATCACACCGGTTCCCCCGTATTTCTCCTGACCGCCCTGGCCAAAGATCATCAGGGATTTCGACAATCGGTCACCATCGATATCGCCCGGATACCCTGTCCGCCTCTGCAAGCGGCGTTCTTCGCCAACAGCCCTATTCAAGTGTTGGGCCCCACCGTGTCCGTCGATGGCAACGATCAGGGGACCATGACCGGCAGCAGTCTGAATGGACTCGAATCGCAGGGAGACATCACGGGAGATCCATCTCAAATCCGCGGCTCGCCGCTTGCCCTTCGGTCGTTCTCGGGCTATTCGTATGACACGGCCAGCCTCCTCAAAGCCTTTCGCCCTCCCCTCTCCCGCGACATCGAGCACCTGGGGCTGAGTATCAGCCGGGACGCCAACGGTCAGCTTGTCGCAACCGGCATCACGCTCGGCTCTCCTACGGGAAATGGCGACCTCACCCAGGTTGTCTATGCTGGGGCTCCGCTTACACTCTCCAACTCGAGCGGGCAAGGAATCCTGATCGTTAACGGGGACCTTAACCTTGACGGTGAATTGAACTATCAGGGGCTGATCCTGGTGAACGGCCGCGTCCGGATGACAGGCACGGGAACTGGAATTCACATCTCAGGAGCCGTGCTGGCCATTGCCGCATCAGGAACTTTACCCTCAACCCTTGATGGAATCGTCAACTTGCTTTTTGATTCTTTTCTCATTCAGAAGCAATTTGATACTCTTCCCTATTCCCGCATTGCCTATAAAGAGAACTAAATTTAACGCCCCCAACTTTTCGTGGAAAACAGAATCTTTACTGCGCACCGTAGGATCGCATTTCTACGACCGTTAAGCTAGAATCGGGCAAGCTACCGTGAGTTCTTTAAGGCGCCGTTTTGCGGGCGCAAGAAACGAATTCGACTCCGGCAGTCGCCTGCTAAACTGCTACACATCGCGGTTAAAGCTCATGGTGAAAAATGCGGTCCGATAACCTCTACTCGCTACCCGAAGACTTGCCCATGCCTGAAGACGATGGCGCCTGTGATCACCTTCATCAGGCAAGGCTCCCTTCGCTACACTTGAAGGCTACTTCGGGACACACCGTTGATTTGTCCACAGAGGGCTGCCCTTGGCTCGTCGTTTATTGCTATCCACGGACCGGCCGTCCCGATGAAGAACCTCCCGGCGGGCTTGTGGCCTGGAATGCCATCCCAGGGGCCCGTGGCTGCACGCCGCAGTCCTGTGCCTATCGCGACCACTTCGCCGAGCTGGGCAGCCTGGGAGCCACTATCTATGGCCTGAGTACCCAAGACAGTGAATACCAACAGGAAGTTGTCCAGCGGCTTGGTTTACCTTTTCCTCTGCTAAGCGATGCGCACCTCGACTTTGCGCGGGCCCTAAGTCTGCCAACTTTTATATTTGCAGGTAGGGTGCTCATCAAGCGACTCACAATCATCGCCCGTGCGGGACGGATCGAAAAAGTGCGGTATCCAGTCTTCCCTTCCGACTCGGATGCGGAAAAGGTGATTACGTGGTTAAACTCCAATTCGAAAGGTCCCTCTAAAACGATGCCGTGAAAGTGGCTGCTTCGTTTTCGCTGGCACTGAATCGATTAGGCCATTAATCTAAATGCTTCCACCCATGGATAAATCTGGCAAGGGAACCAGGGCTTTCCTGGTCCCGCCTTCCAGTCACGACTGAAAGGAGTTATGATAGTGCACCAGAAACCAAATCTCGCGAGCCTAGCTCTAATTTTCGTGATCGGAATCAGCAGCCTGATCCACTTTTCGCAGAATTTGTTTCACATTGCCCAAAATGTGAGGCTGGTTGACGTTGTTGGCCTCTCGGGTGGTGGGGCGGCCTGCGGGGCGGCCCTGTTTGGAGTTATCTATACCCGGGTGGCAGGAAAACAAGCTGATCATCAATGAGCACGATACAAACCCGATATTACTATGCCAGCATGAGGGGCATTTTACTCAAAGTGTGGATACTCCGATTCATTTATGAAGTAGGAGTCTTTCCAGCTGCCATCATGGCATCCTCAAAGTGGGGAAAATGCCTTAAACTAACGGCAATTTGCCGCCTTCCGATAAGGTTTCTGCAAGCCCAGACATTTCGTTCTCCTTTTTCTTCTATTCTCCGCCTGCCGACAAAGCCCTTCGTATGATGTCGTCATCCGCCACGGCACGCTCTACGACGGCAGTGGCAATGCGCCGCGTGTGTCGGATATTGGGATCAAGGGCGACACCCTCGCAGAGATTGGCGACCTGGGAAGGCCAAGCAGGAAAGCAGGGAGATCGATGCCCAGGGCTTGCCGTTGCCCCTGGCTTCATCAACATGCTCAGTTGGGCTAACGATTCCCTTATCGTCGACGGTCGCTCGCAAAGTGACATCAGGCAGGGCGTGACGCTCGAAGTGATGGGGGAAGGCGAATTCATGGGACCGCTCAATGAGCGGATGTGAAATAGAGAATCTGGTCAATCTGACATCAAGTATCCCATCGAATGGACGACTCTCGACGAATATCTGCGTTACCTTACTTCATCGAGGTGTATCCCCCAATGTCGCTTCTTTTTGTCGGGGCTACAACGATTCGGCGCCATGAGATTGGCGGCGCCGGATCGCGCACCCACTGCTGAAGAAATGGCCTGGATGAAAGCGTTGGTGCGCCAAGCTATGGAAGAAGGCGCCGTCGGGATTGGATCTTCGCTGATTTACGCACCGGCATTCTATGCTAGGACGGAAGAGCTTATCGAGTTGTGCCGGGTTGCGGCAGAATACCATGGTATATACATTTCGCACATTCGCAGCGAGGGGAACGCGCTTCTTGAAGCTGTAGACGAATTAGTCCGCATCGCCACAGAGACCGGAATCGCAGCCGAGATCTATCACTTCAAGGCCGCCGGAAAAGCCAACTGGCCGAAAATGGATGAGGCCATTGCGAAGGTAAATGCCGCGCGAACTTCGGGACTTCGCGTTACGGCTGACATGTACGTTTACCCGGCGGGTGCCACCGGGCTGGATGCGGCGATGCCCCCTTGGGTGCAGGAAGGCGGGCTGGAGCAGTGGCGAAAACGGCTTCAGGACCCGGTCATCCGCCGGCGCGTCGTGCACGAGATGAAAACGCCAACCAATAAATGGGAAAGCCTTTATCTGGCGGCAGGTTCGCCCCAAAACGTATTGCTGTTGAGTTTCAAGAACGATTCCTTGAAAAAATATACCGGGAAGACGCTCGAAGAGGTCTCTCGAATCGTGGGAAAGTCCCCGGAAGAAACCGCCATGGACCTCGTCATTGAGGACGACAGCCGGGTGGGCACGGCCTACTTCATCGCTTCCGAGGATAACCTCCGCAAGCTGGTGGTACTCCCCTGGGTCAGCTTCGGGTCCGATGAGGAATCTTCGTCCCCCGAAGGCGTGTTCACCAAATATCAGCAGCACCCAAGAGCCTATGGCAATTTTGCCCGAGTACTGGCGAAATATGTCCGGGAAGAGAAGCTCCTGACTCTCGAATCGGCCATTCGGAAACTCTCCGCTCTGCCCGCCGAAAACCTCGGACTTGCACGGCGTGGCCACCTGGCAGCCGGATATTACGCGGACCTGGCTATTTTCGATCCCCAAAAAATTCAAGACCATGCCACCTTCGACAAGCCCAGGCAGTATGCAACCGGTATGATCCATGTCTTCGTCAATGGAGTTCAAGTGTTAAGAGACGGCGAACATACCGGGGCGAAGCCCGGTCAGGTTGTGCGCGGCCCTGGATGGAAAGGCGAGCGATAGGAACTTGGCGGTGAAACGGGCACGCGCGACCGTCGGTGCTCTGTGCACGCTGGCTTGAACGCGCGCGGAGCATGATGGAGGGCCGGTCCGCCAGCAATCTCATTGTAAATGGAGGGCCGATCCGCCAGCCGGCGGAACGAGGCCATTGCCGCCGCAGGCGGCACTATTTCAAAGGATCGGGAAAAATCTAGGGTTTTCCTCATAAGGCATTGCCGTGCGGCGGAGTCCGCCAGCAATCCTCTTCTAATTGGAGGGCCGAGTTCCACGAGGCCGTTGCCGCCATAGGCGGCACTATTTGTTCGATCAGAGAAAGCTCAATGTTATTACTAACAGGGGTTCGCCGGACGGCGTCACGGACTCCGCCCTTCAGCAAGCAACTATCAAATGTCTAATTTCCCTACACGCAGACACCCCTCTCATCCCACTCCCCTGTACCGGTCGGATCAGTCCACAGTCATTTTTGTAACCGTCTGCGTTGCGGGAGGCAGACAGATCCTTTGCAATCCAGGAACGCATGCCTTTCTCACGAAGAGTTGGCTTAAGGCAAATTCGTGGAAGGTTGGACAGTATGTCGTGATGCCCGAGCATGTTCATTTCTTTTGCGCTCCATATGACCGGCACTTTAGCTTGAAACGTTGGATGTCATATTGGAAGAACGATTCCACCAGGAATTGGCCAAGCCGCGATGAAAAGCCTATTTGGCAAGCAGACTACTGGGATACTCAGCTGCGAACTGCAGAGAGCTACGTCACAAAATGTGAGTACATTCGTTTCAACCCAGTAAGACGAGGTTTGGTGGAGAAACCAGAAGACTGGCGATTCCAAGGAATTTTGGGAATCCTTCCTTGGTTGGAATAGCATAGTGGCCGGCTCTTGTTTATCACGATGGCAGTAACAAATAAGCATACGCCGTTTCAGAGATGTCTTCGGCTTTCGACAGACGGCTTTGCCGTACGGCGTCGTCCGCCGAACGGCGGACTCCGCCCTCCAGCAATCCCATTGTAAATGGAGGGCCGAGTTCCACGAGGCCGTTGCCGCCGCAGGCGGCATTATTCCTTTAATTAGAGCAAGATCAACGCTATTACTTTTACGGCTTTGCCGTAGGGCGTCGCGGAGCTCCGCCCTCCAGCAATCCCATTGCAGATGGTGGGCCGAGTTCCACGAGGCCGTTGCCGTCGCAGGCGGCATTATTCCTTTAATTAGCGCAAGATCAACGCTATTACTTTTACGGCGTTGCCGTACGGCGTCGTCCGCCGAACGGCGGACTCCGCCCTCCACCAATCCCCCCGACCGGGTTCCGCAACGAACGACGGCTGCCCTTGAATCATCTGTCCTTGACTCGTCAGCAGGAATACTTTATGAGTAGTTTTAGCAAGTTCATTGACCCCGAAATCACAGGCATTTGGGAAACTCTGAATTGCAGACCGCAATCAGAAGGCAGGAGGGTTGCCGGCTTATGACTATTCAGCACCCGTTGCAGACTGGACAGCCTCTTCTACTTAGACCGCGTGCTCTTAAGTTTATTGTGCTTGCGATATTCTCCTTTGGTTTATTTTGGGTAGGCGTGTGGATGATTCGAGACGGGGACGCCTGGGGATGGCTGTGCGCGGGATTCTTTGGACTTTGTTTCCTTGTGTTCATGGCTCTGATGCATCCGAAAGCTTCCTACCTGGAGTTGACTCCCGAGGGATTTACGATCTGTTCCCTCTTTCGCGCCCAATCCTTTCGCTGGGCGGATGTCGCGAAATTCGAAGTGGGTCTCACTATGGGGAAAAAGATGGTGATGTTTAACTTCGTGGAATCCTATTCACGCTCTCCCAAGCTTAGAAGCTTGAGCAGTGGATTGACCGGGTTTGAAGCGGGACTTCCGGACTCCTATGGGCTTAAATACGAAGAACTGGCCGAACTCATGAATCAATTCAGGGCTGCATCCAAGAGTGTTTAGAGTTGGGGGAGGTCTCGAACCACGCACTCGTTGATTAATCAACCTACAACCCAGGTGACTTTATTTTACAAAGCATGAATTTAAATAGCTGGTTCTTCTGGGCCATGTTGTCGGCGATTTTTGCTGCCCTGACGGCCATCTTTGCCAAAGTTGGAATCCGAGAAGTGGACTCGGATCTTGCGACCCTCGTCCGGACTTTCATTATTGTATTCGTTTTGTCAGGTTTTGTTTGGGTTACGGGAAAGTGGTCCAATCCCTTCACTCTGCCAGCCAGAACCTGGCTCTTCCTGGGCTTGTCAGCCTTGGCCACCGGAGTGTCGTGGGTATGTTACTTTCGGGCGCTTCAAATGGGTGATGCTTCCAAAGTTGCACCCGTTGACAAGTTCAGCCTGGTGTTGGTGGCGCTCTTTGCCTTCCTTTTTCTTGGTGAACGGCCATCTACCAGTGAATGGCTGGGGATTGGTCTCGTCACTACCGGGATTTTGTTTCTAGCCTTAAAATTTAAGCGGTCAGATTGAAGACGTGTCCCAAAGAATCTGATCAAGGAGAAAATGTGACAACGAAAATAGTAGTCCTGGGTGCCGGTTTTGGTGGGTTGGAACTGAGCACGATGATTTCCGAAGCCATGGGAAATCGAATTGATCTGACGCTAATCGACAAGAACGATTCCTTCTATTTCGGTTATTCTAAACTGGACGTCATGTTCGGTCATCAGACATCGGCTGCGGTTCAAATCCCCTATAAGAGCATTGTAAAACCCGGAGTCCGTTTTCGACAGGAAACGATTACCGCCATTGACCCCAACACGCGGCACGTTACCACCGACAAAGAAACTTATCATGCCGACATCCTGGTGATAGCCCTGGGAGCTGACTACGATCCGTCTGCCACCCCAGGCTTGACCGAAGGCGGCAATGAGTTTTATTCCATGGCGGGAGCTGAGAAACTGCGCGCGAAACTCCCCACCTTTTCGAAGGGGCACGCCATTGTCGGCGTCACCTCGGCGCCATTTAAATGCCCTCCAGCTCCAAGTGAGGCGGCGTTACTGCTCCATGAATACCTCAACGCACGCGGTGTGCGAGACGCCTGCCAGATCAGTCTGGTCATCCCTTTCGGTGTCCCCATCCCGCCTTCACCCGATACGTC
Organism: Terriglobia bacterium; assembly: GCA_046331665.1. Classification (GTDB taxonomy): domain Bacteria; phylum Acidobacteriota; class Terriglobia; order Versatilivoradales; family Versatilivoraceae; genus CAWBAT01. Next base: position 61,286 of record JAXLQK010000014.1, read on the forward strand.
CAAGGCTCTGATGGCGGCCTTTGCAGAAAGAGGCATCAGCTTCGTTCCCAAGCGGCGCGTCCAAGCCCTTGATCCTGCGAGGCACGTTGCCATTTTGGATGACGGCACGGAGATGCCGTACGATTTATTTTTGGGCATCCCCAAGCATCGCGTTCCGGCCGTGGTTGAGACCAGCGGTCTGGCTGTAGACGGGTGGATTCCCGTCGATCCCAAGAATCTCAAGACGCGATTTCCGGAGGTGTATGCGATCGGAGACGTGGCCAGTATTGGAATTCCCAAGGCAGGTGTCTTTGCGGAGGGAGCCGCAAGGGTCGTAGCCGCTTCGCTGATCGCCGACCTGCAAGGTGGCGAGCGACCTGCCGCCTACAATGGCGCCGGTACCTGCTACATTGAGTTCGGCGGAGGCCGCGTCGGCAGGGTGGATGTCGACTTCTTTTCAGGCCCGTCTCCTACCGGACGATTTGGCGTACCAACGGCCGCCCTCGTTGCGGAAAAAGCCCATTTTGGATCGAGTCGCCGCGCTCGCTGGTTTGGATTGTCGTGATGGGTAGTCGGAGCGGGAGACTTCGGCGGGGAAGTAGGCCGATTTGGTCGGACCCGAAGTTCAAAAGATAGGAAACAATGCCGTATAGGCATGCATCATCTCGCCGCCAACCAAGGCTGCGAGAATCGCAGATAATCCAAGAAAAGATCCAAAGGGAAGTTCATAAGTCGCCTCTTTACCGGCCAGCTTAATATATAGAAAGCCGACCAGCGCACCCACCAGCGACCCCAACATAATCGTCATCAGCGCCAAACGCAGGCCGAGAAAGGCTCCAACAAATCCCATCAGTTTGATATCTCCGAATCCCAGACCTTCCATTTTTCGAAGCCGGAAATAGAGCTCGGCCACCAGCCAGAGAAATCCTCCGCAAACCACAGCCCCCAGTAGTGAATCGAGAAACGAGAGCAGGATTGGAGGCGCATCCCTGTACCCCGCCAGCCTGAGCAAGAATTTGGCGCTCCCGTCATTTACCGGGCTAACCAGGCTGAAGGCGAGTCCGGCTACGGTTCCGGGAAGAGTGATAACATCCGGTAGAATGCGATGATTCAGGTCAATAAAAACCAGAACGATAAGTGCCGAGAAAAAAAGTAATAAAATGAAACTACGGCCCTGCAACCCGGACCAATGGATTGTGGCCCAATAGACCAGGGCCGTCAGGCCCTCCACCAGCGGGTACTGCCAGGAGATAACGCCTCGGCAGGCACGGCACCGGCCTCTCAAAAAGAGAAAGCTGAAGACAGGGATATTATCGAAGGGTTTAATCGCCGCACCACACCGCGGGCAGTGCGAATTGGGAAATACCACGGATTCGCCTTCCGGAATTCGGAAGATACAAACATTCAGAAAACTTCCCACGACCAAGCCCAGGAGGATGATGAAGAGTTCCGGTAGAATCATTCGCAATTCAACCTATGGAAGCGAGACGTCATTGTTCTGGTTTACCCTGTCCTTCATCCACTGGCCTGAGGATCCAGGTATCGCAGACGCTTTGCCGGGGCATTCCCTCAGCCCTTCGGCCCTCATCGTATTCACGCACCCAAAACATTAGAATAGATCTGGGCGGTGGCTTCCGACATCTTAACCACAGAAAAGTCATCGTTCAGTCTTCGGGTCGCATTTTCTTTGCAACGGCGCAGTTGATTCATGTCACCGAGTGCGTAAAGCACGCGATCCGCCATGGCCACAGGATCTCCAGGAGGGAAGAGAAATCCGGTGACCCCATCCACCACAATCTCGGGAATTCCCCCCACCTGGCTGGCGATGACCGGGACACGGTACGACATGGCTTTCAAGAGCACCGAGCCGAGCCCTTCCGACAGCGACGGGAAAACAAACAGATCCATGGCCGCAAAAAAGTCCTGCAGATTTTCCACAAACCCGGGGAGAAAAATCTTTTTTGAGAGATCAAGCTGCGCGATGAGTTTTCGGTACTCCTCCCGAAGCGGTCCATCCCCAATCAAGATGAGCCTCGCTTCGGGGAGCTGGGCCTGAATACGGAAAAATCCTTTAATGAGGTCAATATGTCCCTTCTCCGGAGAGAAGTGACCGACGCATCCAATCACCAGAGCCTCAGGACCCAACCCCAGATCTCTGCGAGCCCGATTCCGTGCATCCTCCGGGAGAGACCTGGGAAGTTCCAGGCTGTCGTAGACCACTCGAATGCGCTCGGGCGAGACACCGTAGTTTCGGAGGAGCTCTCGAATATAGGCAGACACTGCGATGATACAGTCCGCCGCCTCCCGATATTTTCGCTTGGAAAAGGGATTGTCTTTGATGGGGAAAATGACTCTCCGGTGGGCCACGATTCGGGAACGCACCCCCAGCGACTTCAAGACCGACGCAAGCCCCAGGGTTCGGGCATCATGGGCGTGAATCACATCGGGCCGCCAGCGGCGTGCCAGGAAATAGAGGCGGGAAATCGCCAAGGGGTCTCCCTCGCCTCGCATTGCCACGGGATGAAGGGGGAGTTTCAAGGATGCAATTCGCGTCCGCAGCAAGCCGTTTGCGGGAATGGCAAAACATTGATCGATTCCTCGCAACTCCGCCAATCCTGCCGCCAGAAAAGAAAGCTGCTGTTGACCACCCCGCCATTCAGTCCCGGAATCCAGATGTAGTATCTTCATCGTTGTTTAGCCACAGCGGCGTTCGGTGTCGTACGTCTCTCAAGATCCCCAAGCTTGGCGAATTTAACAAAGTTATAATAGGCGGCAAAACCGGCAATAACAATGCCTTGAAACCCATCACGAAAGCCGGCTTTCAAGAGATACAGCTTAAGAACTGTCAATACTGGAGACAAGATCATTCGCGAAAAACTGCTCCTCTTTCCCCGGGAATGAAGGTCCTGAGCCGCCAAAGTTGTGTAGCGGTCCATCCGGAGCAGGTGCTCAGAAAGAGAGTCGCAGGTGAAGTGAAGCAAATCGCGTTTTAATGCCACGACTTTCCCATCGATCCGCAGTGTTTCATGGACGTAGCCGCCCTCCCAGTTCCCTTTCTCTTTTCGATAGAGACGGATTTTCGGATCCGGATACCATCCGGAATGTTCAATCCACTTCCCCAGATAAAAGGCCTTCCTCGGAAATGAGTAGGCATCAGCTCGAACCTCGCTGGATTTCAGAGCCACGATCTCGTCTCGCAACTCCGGACTCAGGCACTCATCCGCATCCAGGCTCAAAATCCACGCCGTAGTCGCCTCGTTGGCGGCAAAGTTCTTCTGCTCCGAGTAATTGGTCCAACTGCGGAGCAAGACCCTGGCACCGTAAGATTTCGCGAGTTCCACGGTCCTATCGCGGCTGCCAGAGTCAACCACTACGATCTCATCCACGACATCCTGGAGTGACGCTAGGCAACGCCGGAGATTCTGCTCCTCATTCAAGGTAATGATTGTCGCAGCTATTTTCACGTAGACTGGTGAAAAGGCGGTTTCTTCGACCGCGGGAATCCTTGAGGCAGGCCTGGGATCTCAAGCAGCTTGGCCTGCTTCAGGAATGAAATGAACCGCCCGATGGATAATTCCCTTCCCTCCGGACAATCTCAAGGAGTTTTCGGCTTCGCGGCGTTAGGTTGGGAAGGGTTTAATACGTCTTCAATCTTGATACTCTGAATGTCCAGCGTTCTTCCGACCGCGCGGTCCAGGTCCGCCTTGGACTTGGTGAAGTCGGTCAAGGCACGGACCTCATTCGTCTGCGCGATCGACAGATTCCGCTGTTCTTCCAGCACAAAGCGGATCGTCGAGGTCCCCAGTTGAAATTTCTTCTGTTCGGCATCCAGATTGCGCTCAGCCAGTTCCCTCGCCTTTCGGGTCGCGTCAATTTGCGCGCGATTCATTTCCAGAGTCGTAAAAGCATTGCGCACTTCCAGCGCAATTTGTTGTTCCAGGGCGCGCAATCGCTTTTCCGATTGAGATTTAAGCAGCTGGGCTTGGGCGTAATCGGCCTGGGCACTGCGATTCTTGATCGGGATCTCGATGTTAATGGAGGCGCCATAAGTCGGGAATCGATTGTTGAACAACTGATTCATGGCATCCCAGAATCCGGTATTCGGTCCGTAAACGAAGGTCCCGTCAGGCAGGAACAATCGGGACTGACCGGCCAGGGCGTTGGTCCCGTAAGACATATTCAAATTAACAGTGGGCAGCAGCTGATTCTTGAAGTAACGGCGATTGATCTCCTGGTTGTCCAAATCCTTCTTGTACTGTTTGATTTCCGGTCTGGACTCAATGGCATAGCTCACTTCTCGCGCCACATCGATGTCTTTGTAATCATTGGGAGAGAGCGTCTTGTCGAGCGGCTCGATTTTGGCGGAAATCTGTCCGGGATCGCGTTGAGCGCTGATAACCTTCTTGATGGTATTTTCCAATTGCTCGAGGGTATATTGGGCAACGATCAGTTCCTCTTTACGATTGGCGATTTCCGATTCAGACTTCACCAACTCGATGGGAGCCAGGGTGCCAATCTCGACCTGACGTTTGTTGTCTTCATGGATTTTGGTGGCCAGATCCAGCGAGCGCTGTTTCACCTGGATGTCATCGCGCGCAAAGACGATATCCCAGTAAAGCCGCTGCACCTGATTTACCACGGCAATCAACTGAGTGGCAAAAATGTAGTCGCTGATGTCCTTATTATTCCGGGCAATCAAAACCGGGCGCTTGTTCACCAATAACCCAAAGTTTTTCAACAACGGTTGGGTGACAAGAGCTCTCAAGCCGGAATTCAGAGAAGGAAGCACGACGTCATAAAGACTGTTGCTCGACTGGCGGAAATTCGTGTAATCAAACTCATACTTCGTGCCCGTCGGCAGGAGTTGAGTAAAGCCGAAGTTGGCCTGGTCTTGAAGCTGCTCATAGGCAATCCGCCCGCTGGTGACCGCGTTATTCTGAGGGTTGCTGGTCCGATTCATTTGCAGAAAGCTGGTCAGTTTGGGGTCAAAGATTCCGTACCCTTTCTCGATGGCATACTGGGCGATGCGCGGGTCGTCCATATCGACGACGATATCGAGATTGTTTTGCAGGACTAGCCGGACGGCATCAGCCTCCGTCAGGCGAAGTTTGCCATCCTGCACCAGGCTGGCAAGAAGTTCACCCGCGGCCTGGGGTTGAACCGAAGTTTGCTTCCGCCCGACGTTTTCCCGAAACCATTCGGGCATGGGAAAGTATGTCTGGGCGATCAATGAGTTTGAAATTCCAATATGGAGGAGTAGGAAAAAGAAGAGAGACCGAGCCCCCCATTGGTTTGTAAGCAAGAGAAGGTAACGTCGGATCATTGGACACTCCCTGTATCGATTACCCTTTCAAGATGAAGACGTCTTTCTGGTCCTATTAACGCATGGAGGGACTTAAAGGTTTCCTCTATTTCAAGGGGAGTCATTTCCAGGCGCGCAGGCGAAATTAGCAGATCATGAAGTGGGGAACCGAAACCGAATCGAGGGGTTCCTTCGCAAAAAAAACCGAGACCGCCAAATCATCGCCATACTGTGCCAGAGAGCCTTTGACGGTGTCAAATTGATTTGTTTCTCCTCAAAGTGTTACCATCGGCTCGGCGTTGAGAATTCACAGCGACGCGGACTTTTTCTGAAAGGAAGCATGACTCCATCCGAGACAGAACGAATCTTTGAGGAAACGGGAGCCATCCTGACGGGGCACTTCCTGCTGACGTCGGGATTTCACAGCCCGAAATATCTTCAATGTGCCAAGGTGTTGCAATGGCCCCAACACGCGGCGGCCTTCGCGATGGATCTCGCTGAGCATTTCAAGGCACTAAAGCCACAATTCGTCATCTCACCAGCGATTGGGGGGATTGTGATTGGACAGGAGGTGGGGCGGGCATTGCAGTGCCGCGCCATCTTTGCTGAACGGGAAGACGGGAGATTGCGGCTGCGCCGGGGATTTGCCATTGAGCCTGGGGAGCGCGGGATCGTCGTCGAAGATGTCATCACCACCGGAGGGTCTACTTTGGAAACGATCCGGGTCGTCGAGGAAAATCAAGGGGAAGTTCTGGGAGCCTGCTCCATCGTGGATCGAAGCGGAGGAACGGTTGCCTTTGACGTAACACATCACAGCCTCTGGCACCTGACCGTCCCCACGTATTCCCCGGATGAATGTCCGCTATGCCGTACCGGCTCCACGCCCGTAAAGCCAGGCAGTCGAAGGCCAACAGGTATTCTCCAAGACAAGAAATAGCAGGGTTTCTGTTCGCCCATGCCTAGAAACCTTTGCCTCACCCTTCAATACGACGGCAGCGATTTTCACGGTTGGCAGGTTCAGCCCGGCTTGGACACCATCCAGGGGCGATTAACCTCGGTCGTAGCGGAAGTCACCAGGGAATGCGTGCAGATTCACGGATCGGGCCGAACGGATGCTGGCACACACGCGCTGGCGCAGGTATGCAACTTTCAAACCGAGAGTCGCATTCCCGAGGGGAATTTGAAGAAGGCCATGAATTCCCTGCTCCCGCCGTCCATCCGGATTGACAAAATCGAAGAAGTGCCCCTGTCCTTCCATGCCCGCCGGGATGCCACGTTCAAACATTACCGGTACCGCATTTTCATTCAAAAAGACTGCTCTCCGTTCCTCTATCCTTATGTGCATCACGTCCCCTACTCCCTGGATCTAAGGAAGATGAGCCAGGCCAGCGAAATGGTGCTGGGAGTGCATGATTTCTCAGCTTTTTGCGATTCCGATTCAGAAGCCGAGTCCAAGGTTCGGCAGGTGATGCTCTCCTCTTTTCTGTTTGACAGCTCCCGAAATCTCATAGAATATAACACTTGCGCAAACGGCTATTTGCATCATATGGTCAGGAACTTGGTAGGAACTTTTCTAGAGGTTGGAAAAGGCCGGCTGGCATGCGAGGCGGTTAGGGATATTCTGCAATCTAAGAAACGCTCGCTGGCTGGACCCACGGCGCCCGCCAAAGGGCTTTTTCTGGTAAAGGTCGGTTATTCATAGGTTTTCGTCAGCCCCGCAGCTCTGTTTTTCCTTCTGGCGTTTTTCCCGTCAGGAGGGTTTCCAACTCACGATCCTGCAAACATTCGTTTGACCCTGCACCGGAACAAGGTTCGAACGAGGGTCAACGGGCGAACCACACGTCCAGTCCTTGGCTCAGAATGTCAACTCTCACCAACGAAATTACAGGGAATTTCAGCGGGCATCTTAAGGCCGGTTCTGCAGAAAAACGTCTCTTCGAGCAATTGGAGCTGGACCGCATTCCCAGGCACATTGCGATCATCATGGACGGAAATGGCCGCTGGGCCCAGAAACGCCGTCTCCCCCGCGTTGCTGGACACCGGGCTGGCATAGTCTCGGTGCGTGAAACTGTCGAGACGGCCGCCCGGTTGAAAGTCCAGGTCCTGACGCTCTACGCATTCTCGGTGGAGAACTGGAAGCGGCCCGCCAAGGAAGTTTCCACCTTGATGAGTTTGCTTAAGGAATTTCTGAGAAAAGAGCTCAAGACGTTGATGCAAAACAACATCCGATTCGCGACGTTGGGCCGTATCGGAGAGTTAGACCCGGAGATACAGAAAGAGCTGGAAATGACACGCGCCAAAACTGCAGGCAACGATGGCATGCTCTTCAACGTCGCGTTAAATTACGGCGGAAGGGCCGAGTTGGTGGATGCCTTTAAGACCCTGCTCGAAAAGTCTCCCAATGGGAAAGGACGCCCCCTAGACATTACCGAGGAAAGCATTGCCGCCTGCTTATATACGGCCGGACTGCCAGACCCCGATCTCATGATTCGCACCAGCGGAGAACTCAGAGTCAGCAACTTTCTGCTATGGCAGATTGCCTACTCCGAAATCTGGGTGACGGAAACCTTATGGCCGGACTTCCGCAAGAAAGATTTTTTTGAAGCCATCATTGCCTATCAAAAGCGGGAACGACGATACGGGGGACTCGCCACCCAATGAAGCGCATCCTGACGGCCATCGTCTTGGTCCCGGTGCTTATCCTCGTCATCGGCTATGCGCCCGGCTACTTGTTTACTCTTCTCGTCGCCACAGCCGCCGTCCTTTCCCTCGACGAATTTTTTGGGATTGTGGCGAAAAGCGGTGTCGAGATTTATCGCGTCTGGGGTCACGTATTGGGGATTTGCCTGATTCTCAGCTTTCATGTCTCCCCATTGAATCAGACACTCTCCATGATTGTTTTGATTCTTTCCGTCTTTCTTCTCTTGGCCTGGAATCTGCGGACAAGCAAGTCATTGCCTGAAGCCATTCCTGGCTCGGCGTTGACGACCTTAGGATTGATCTATGTCCCCGCTTCGCTGGGCTTGTTGATCGCCTTGCATTCCAGCCATACCCTTTGGGGTGAGGGAAGCCGCTGGGTATTTTTCCTTTTGATTGTTGTATGGTTCGGAGATACGGCCGCGTACTATATTGGCGGAAGTCTCGGGAAACATCTGCTGGCGCCCAATCTGAGCCCCAAGAAGACGGTCGAAGGGGCTTGGGGCGGACTGCTGGGCAGTGCCTTGGCGGCGGTCGTCAGCAAGAAGATTTTCCTGCCCCAAGCTTCCCTGGTGGAACTCATCCTCCTTGCCCTGGTCATAGGAGTCGTTAGTCAGATCGGAGACCTTTCCGAGTCTGCCCTGAAACGGGCTGCCGGCGTTAAAGATTCCTCCAAGCTGCTCCCCGGCCACGGGGGCATGCTGGATCGGATCGATGGCGTCTTGTTTGGATCTCCAATTCTATTTGTCTACGTAAGATTCCTCTTAAAGCCGGCCTAAATGGGAATGAAAGCTCTCAGTATTTTGGGTTCCACCGGATCGATTGGACGCAACTGCCTCAAGGTGATTGAGGAATTCCCTGATGAGTTCCGCGTCATCGGGCTGGCGGCGGGAAGCAACGGCAAATTGCTCTGCGAGCAAATCGAGAGGTTTCAGCCTAAAATTGTCTCTGTCTCCACTGACGCGACAGCCGCCGCACTTCGTCAATGGCTGCAGCGTCTTCCTCCGTCTCGAAGACCCAAGATTCGGGTCGGCCTGGACGGAGCCATTGAAGTTGCCACTCACCCCGAATCCAATTTCTTGGTGAGCGCCATTGTCGGCATTGCCGGGTTGGTGCCAACCTACCGAGCCATTCAATGCGGCAAAACGGTCGCCCTCGCCAACAAGGAAATCCTGGTGGTGGCCGGAGCGCTGGTTAAGAAGGCAGCCCGGCAGGCACGGATCGAGCTGCTCCCGATCGACAGTGAGCATAACGCCATCCATCAGTGTCTGAGAGCCGGCGTGAAAAATGAAGTGCGCCGCATCATTCTGACTGCCTCGGGCGGTCCCTTCCGCAAATTCTCCCAAAAGAAATTAAAAACGGTCACCCCGGAGATGGCGTTGAATCATCCCACCTGGAGGATGGGAAACCGGGTGACAATCGATTCGGCCACCATGATGAACAAGGGCTTTGAGATTCTGGAAGCTCACTGGCTCTTTGATTTGCCTGTGGATAAAATCTCGGTGGTCATCCATCCGCAGTCCACCGTGCATTCGATGGTAGAATTCTTTGATGGATCGATCGTCGCACAGTTGGGGATAACCGATATGAAACACCCGATTCAGTATGCCCTAACCTATCCGCGTCGTCGGGAGGGAGCGGGCAAATATCTGGATCTCGAGCAACTTGGCAAGCTCGAATTCCATCTGCCCAATTTAAGGCAATACCCCTGCCTCAAACTGGCTTACCAAGCCGCCACGGAACAAGGAGCCCTCCCCTGTGCCTTAAACGCCGCGGACGAGGTCGCGGTCGAATATTTTCTTTCCGGCAAGATTCCCTTTCTCTCTATTCCTCAAATCGTCGAACGCATGCTGAAGTTAGCCGAAGGAGAGAGTGCTTTTACCTCGCTGGAAGACCTTTTACAATATGATGAGCGAGTTCGAAAGGAGTCTCAGCGCCTGATCGAACTGGACTACCTGCATCGAGAAAGGGCGATGACTAATTGATCCCGTCAGCGGGTCCGATAAGATTGAATGATTCTTCCCCTTTGAGGAGATGGTTGGATGTTTGATTTTCTTTCGTTTAACGTGTTGAGCGTCATTTTTGTTTTTGGGACAGTCGTTATCATCCATGAACTTGGCCATTTCATGATGGCCAAGCTATTCAAGATTCGGGTCGAAGCCTTTGCGGTAGGATTCGGACCCCGCTTGTTCGGGTTTCGCAAGGGTGAAACCGACTATAAGGTCTGCGCCATTCCTTTGGGGGGCTACGTCAAGATGGCGGGGGAAAACCCGCATGAAGAACTGACCGGAGGGATCGAAGAATTTCTCTCCAGACCGAAGTGGCAGCGGTTTCTCGTGGCCGTCATGGGCCCGGTCATGAATGTCCTCCTGGCCGTGTTTCTCCTGACGGGAATTTATTATTACAAATTCGAAGAACCGGCCTGGTTGACCCAGCCCGTTGTCGTCGGAATCGTGGAATACGATTCACCGGGAGAAAAAGTAGGGATTCTTCCCGGCGATCAAATTGTGGCTGTCGCGGGCAAGACAGACCTCAATTGGGAGAAATTTGCCCTGGAAGTAGCGACCAGTGCCGGTCGTACTTTAGACCTGGAAATTCTCCGCAACGGGCAGACTCTTCACCAGGAAATCACTCCCGAAGCACAAGGGAGGCAGCGCGGAGGCTATATCGGAATTTACCCCCTGACCCCTCCTTTTACCTCGCTGATGGTCAAAAATGTGATCAAAGGGAAACCTGCGGCAGAGGCCGGGATTCTACCCGGTGACAAGATCATCAAAGTCGGTGACGTGGATCTGATCAAATCGGGGAAAGACCTGGCCGATGTCTTGAAAAGAACAACCACCGAATCCGTCCTGCTGACGGTCTTGAGAAACGGTCAGGAGATCACTCTCTCGGTCAAGCCCTTTAGTGAAAACGGGCGGCGAATGATCGGCATCGAGCGCGACCAGACCCAAAAAATGGTGACCGAGAATCTGACGCTCGGCCAGGCCTTCCGTGAGTCAATCAAAAAGAACATTCAATTTACGGGGTTGATCTTCGACATCTTACAGCGCCTCTTCCGGCGCGAAGTTTCCTTGCGTATGATTGAGGGTCCGATTGGCATTGCCCGCCAATCCGGGCTTGCCGCCAAGAGTGGCTTTTCGGATCTGCTCTTCCTCATGGCAGCCATCAGTCTGAACCTAGGCATCATGAACCTTCTGCCCATCCCGGTGCTGGATGGCGGCGTCATCGCTATCCTTCTCCTGGAAACGGTGATGCGGCGAGATTTGAGCTTGGCCACGCGAGAACGCATCACTCAGGTTGGCGTCGTCTTGCTGATACTGCTGGCGGTGGTGGTTACCTACAACGACATCATCAAATCATTACCCGTATCCATCGAGAAGTACTTCCCCTGACCTTTGAACAAAGACTGGCTTCCAGCCTGTCTTGCATTTACCTCAATATCAAACTTCCCGTAGAGGCAGGCTTTCGACCTGCCTCTGAACTCCCGCAAGACAAGAGCCTTTGCCTCCCGGCGTTCAATTTCCTTTCGTCTCCAATGGAATTCATCCACCTCGTCAATCACTTCCCTGTCCGGAGAAAATCATTCGCTTGAGATCCGCAGTTGAACGCATTTCGAACCGTGATACGATAGTTGCCCGGAGTAAATCCCGGTGAATCAAGATTCAATCTCATTTAAGGAATGGCTTTGACAAGCAACGAGAGTTCCCCTACTGCTTCGGATCAGCATCTGGCAGCCATCGATATTGGAACCAACTCGGTTCATCTCGTGGTTGTGAAGATCAAGGATTCCCAGCGATTCGAAATTGTCACCCAAGATAAGGAAGTCGTGCGGCTGGGTTCCGGTTCGAGCGACATGAAGATGTTGCATCCCGAGGCCATGACTCGCGGCATCGAAACATTGAGGCGCTTCCGGCAGATTGCCGAGATTTCCCAGGCTCCCATTCGTGCGGTGGCGACCAGCGCCGTGCGCGAGGCGCTTAACAAGGACGTTTTCATTCGCCGGGCGAGCGAGGAAGCTGGAGTTGTCATCCAGGTCATCTCCGGCTTCGAAGAGGCCCGTTTGATTTATCTCGGGGTATTGCAGACCCTTCCCATTTTTGACAAAAAGATCCTCCTGATCGATATCGGCGGCGGCAGTACCGAATTCCTGGTCGGAAAAGAGGGTGAAGTCATCGATGCGCATAGCCAGAAGATCGGGGCCCTCCGGATCACCAACAGATTTCTGGCAGAAGATCCGATCGACCCCAAAAGCGTGAAACAATGCCGCCAGTATGTGAAGGCGTATCTGAACCCGGTCGTTCGCGAGGTCAGACGGCAGGGATTCGAACTGGCTGTGGGGAGTTCCGGAACGGTCCTAAATGTTGCCCAGATGGTTCAAGCCTTGCGCCAGGAACCTCCCACTCGCCATTTAAGCAACTTCATGTTTACCCGCTCTGAGCTGTCGGAAGTGCTCAAGATGCTCATCAAGGCGGACACGCTTAAGAAGAGGCAGAAAATCGAGGGATTGGATGCCGGGCGGATGGACATCATTCTCGGGGGCGCCATCATCCTGGAGCAAATCTTCGAGGAGATGAAGATCGAGTCCATGACGGTGTCGAACTTCGCCCTGCGCGAGGGTGTCATTCTGGACACCATGCAAAAAAATCGCCAGGGCACGCTTCACCATTTGACGGACATCCGCTACAAAGGCGTTATTCATCTGGCTGAGAGTTGTCATTATGAGAGGGAGCACGCCGAGCAGGTCAATCGATTGTCGCAGATGCTCTACGATCAACTCTCAGGCCGTCTCCAGTTGGCCGAGAGCAATCGGGAATATCTGGAAGCCGCCAGTTTGCTGCACAACGTCGGGTTCTTTATCTCGCACTCGCAGCATCACCGCCATAGTTATTACCTAATCCGGAATTCCGAGTATCTGACCGGATTCACCGACCGCGAGATTGAAATCATTGCCCAGATCGCCCGCTATCACCGCAAGAGTAACCCCAAGCAGAAGCATGAAGAATTTGCCCGGCTGAGTTCAGACGACCAGAAAATCGTCAAACGGCTGGCGGCCATTCTCCGTATTGCCGACCCCTTGAATCGGACTCGCGCGAATCTCGTTCGCAATCTTCAATGCGAGACCCTGGGAAACACTCTTTTGATTCATGTGGAAGTGATTCCGGGCTCGGATCCCTCTCTGGAGATTTTCTCAGCCGAAACCCGCAAGGACCTGCTTGAAGAACTCCTCGGCATGACGGTCGAATTTATCGTCCACGTAGCCTCTTCCGAAATTCTCGTAAGTTCTTCCGTTTCTTCTGGATAGTACCCCTCTTACCGGCCATTCAAAAGCCATTGCATTTTTGGAAAACTTCTGCTGGCCAAAGGGATAAGAAGGTGTGTATGATACACCGGTTTGGGCGCCGGTTGCCCGTATTCTAAACATGGTCGAGGAGCCACGATGTTGATTAAAAGGATCTATTTACCGGTATTCATAGGGGCTTTGCTGGCGATGCCCCTGGGCTTGAGGGCCGATGGGAAAATCGGACTCATCAACGTCATGAAAGTCATGGCGGAATGCAGTGAAGGAAAGCAAACCCTGGGAGATTTTCAAAAGAAAGTAGAACTTAAGAAATCGGAACTCGAAAAGAAGACTCAAGAGATCCAGGAACTTCAGAAGCAGTTACAAAGCCAGTCGCGAACATTAAACGACGAATCGCGAGCGGCGCTGGCCAAGAACATTGAAACTAAATCCACGGAATTACAGCGTGCCCAAGACGACGCCCAGAAGGAATTCGGCGCGCTCCAGAATGAAATTCTGCAGAAGCTGGGAAACAAGATTGCCCCCGTGGTTCAGCAGTATGCCAAAGACAATACCTTTTCCATCATTGTGGACTCCTCCAACCAAAACAGCCAGGTGATCTATTTCGATCCGGCCATCGATATCACCGACGACATCATCAAGAAAGTGGATGCCAGCTCGACGACAACCTCGACTCCGGTTCCAGCGGCGGTTCCAACGACTCCCGCCAACAAGCCGAAGTAAGCTGCCTGCCAGTGAGCGCGAAAGGCTGAGTCTCATCGACCTCCCTCCGGGGTGGGGCTCAGCATTGCTTGAAGTCAACTGAATCTTATGGTTCCTCTGGATTCCCCGTCTCCTGCCCAAAATCCTGCCCACCATTGGATCGACACGGAAGTTCGTGTGCGCTACGCGGAAACCGATCAAATGGGGATCGCCTATTACTCGAATTATCTGGTCTGGTTTGAAGTGGGCCGCGGAGAATACTGCCGCCAGCGGGGTTTCGTCTACCGTGACTTCGAGAAGGAGAACGAAGCCCATCTGGCCGTAGCTGAAGCTCAGTGCCGCTATCACAGCCCTGCCCGTTATGACGATCTGCTCGTGATTCGCACCCGCGTTCCGGAATTTCGCAAACGAACCGTTCGCTTTGAATATGAAATTCTGAAAAAAGAAGACAACACCTTGGTCGCCACCGGTTGGACACTCCATGTCATCCTGGACAAGAACGGCAAGATGAAATCTTTCCCACAAGAGTACGTCCGCTTTCTGAAAGCCGAGGAAATTTCCGAACCGTAGTCCTCTCATTTTCCCGAACTCGCGCATCTGCTTTGCTTCCTTCCATTTGATTTGCGATAATTTCGGGAGGCGGGCTGCCATGCGTTCCACACTTCCCCTTACCGGAAATGATCTGACGATCAAAGATTTCGCGAAGGTCGTTTATGACGGGATGGCGGTGCGCCTGTCTCCGTCAGCTAAACGCCAGATGGAACAATCCCATCGCCTTGTCGAGCAACTGGCTTGTCTTCATCAGCCGGTCTACGGGGTCAACACCGGATTCGGAAAGCTCAGCGACGTGCCGATCAGCCCTGCGGAAATTGAAGCCTTGCAGTTAAATCTGGTCCGCAGTCATGCCTGCGGCGTCGGGCCGCCGCTTTCCGAAGCGGAGACTCGTGGGATCATGCTCTGCCGCGCCAATGTCCTTGCCAAAGGGTATTGTGGCTGCCGTCCGGAGGTGGCCACTCAACTCATCGGACTGCTCAATCACAAAGTCCACCCTGTCATTCCCAGCCAGGGATCGGTCGGCGCCAGCGGAGATTTGGCGCCGCTTGCTCACCTGGCCCTCGTTCTGGGGGGTGAAGGGGTGGCAAGGGTTGGCTCCAGACGAGTGAAAGGTCGAGAAGCCCTCAGGCAGGTCCGTCTCAAACCGTTAAAGCTGGGCCCCAAGGAGGGCATCTCGCTCTTGAACGGGACTCAGGCCATGTTGAGCCTGGGCATTCTCTCGCTTCTCTCCGCCGAAACTCTGGTGAATACCGCGGATGCAGCCACCGCGCTTTCGCTGGATGCGCTCAAAGGCACGCCGGTCGCTTATGATGAGAAAATCCATGCCCTGCGCCCTTTTCCCGGTCAGATTGCCACCGCGGCCAACCTGCGACGACTCAGTGCCGGGAGCGAGATCCGTGAATCCCATCGCGGTTGCAGAAAAATCCAGGATGCCTATAGTTTGCGTTGTGCGCCACAGGTACACGGCTCGGTTCGTGAAACGCTGGCTTTTACCCGGCGAACCTTCGAAATTGAGCTGAATGCCGCGACTGATAATCCCCTGGTTTTTCCCAGGGAAAAGGAAATTTTATCGGGTGGCAATTTTCACGGACAGCCCCTGGCCATGGCGCTGGATTTTATGGCGATTGCCTTGACGGAACTGGGAAGTATCTCGGAGCGGCGCATTGAGCGCTTGATTAACCCTGAATATGGCGATTTGCCACCCTTTCTCGCGAGCGACCCTGGAGTTCACTCCGGATTCATGATGCTGCAGGTGACGGCCGCGGCGTTGACTTCGGAGTGCAAAGTTCTGGCGCATCCCGCTTCGGTGGATTCCATCCCCACTTCGGGGAATAAAGAAGATCACGTCAGCATGGGGATGGGAGCCGCCTTGAAACTACGTCAGGTAATGCAAAACGTGCGCCGGATTCTCGCCATCGAACTGCTCTGCGGGGCCCAAGGAATTGAATTTCTGGCCCCGCTCAAGCCCGGGCCGGGAGTGCAGAAGGTCTATCGACTCATCCGAGAGGTTTCAGCCACCGTACGTAAGGATCGCTCCCTGGCCAATGACATTGAAGCCGTCAGCCGAAGAATCGAGGAAGGCGCCTTTGCCAGGATCCTGGACCATCTGCCTTGAAATGGAATGGACCCGCAGGCTTCTCGCGGATCTCCAGGTGCCTCCAAGGTCATCTTCCTTCAAATCCCCCGGTCGGTGACACAAACCATGAATGACTATCAACCCATTCAAGCCCCGCGTGGTTCCCACCGCACCTGCAAGAGCTGGCATCAGGAAGCGGCTTTGCGGATGCTGATGAACAATGTCGATGAAACCGTGGCCGAAAACGCCGCGCAATTGGTCGTCTACGGAGGGACAGGAAAGGCGGCCCGCAATTGGGAATGCTTTCATGCCATCTGTCGCGCCCTGACGGATCTGGAAAATGACGAGACGCTCTGTGTCCAGTCCGGAAAGCCCGTGGGGGTTTTCAAAACCCATGAGTATGCGCCGCGCGTCCTGATCGCTAACTCGAATCTGGTCGGCCACTGGGCACATTGGGACGAATTTCGCCGGCTCGAAGATCTGGGCCTCATCATGTATGGCCAGATGACCGCGGGCAGTTGGATCTACATTGGGTCGCAAGGCATCGTGCAGGGAACGTTTGAGACTTTTGCCGCGGCCGCGCGCCAGCATTTTGGGGAGAATTTGCAGGGCCGGCTGGTGGTCTCGGGCGGGATGGGCGGCATGGGAGGAGCGCAACCGCTGGCCGCCACC
This sequence comes from Terriglobia bacterium, assembly GCA_046331665.1. Lineage (GTDB taxonomy): Bacteria > Acidobacteriota > Terriglobia > Versatilivoradales > Versatilivoraceae > CAWBAT01. The sequence goes on from JAXLQK010000014.1 coordinate 78,071, forward strand.
ATGAACGGAGCCGTCTTCCTGGGAATCGAAGTCGATTCGCGAAAAATTGAAAGACGCGTGCGCACCGGCTATTGCGATGTGATGGCCGAGAATTTGGACGATGCTTTACGCCGTGCAGAACAGGCCCGTCAGGCGGGTCAGGCTCTTTCCATCGGCGTACCTGGCAATTGTGCCGATCTGTTGCCCGAACTTGTTCGCCGCGATATTGTGCCCGATTTGCTTACCGATCAGACCAGCGCTCATGACCCGCTCAACGGGTACATCCCCCACCACTTCACTTTGGAAGAGGCCCTGAATTTGCGACGGCAGAATCCGAAGGAATACGTGAAGCACTCCATGCAATCCATCGCCACTCACGTGCAGGCGATGCTGGATCTGCAGAAAAAAGGAGCCGTCACTTTCGATTACGGGAATAATATCCGGACCTTTGCCTATGAAGCCGGAATCCGGAATGCTTACGACTTCCCCGGCTTCATCCCGGCCTATATCCGGCCGCTTTTTTGTGAAGGCCGCGGCCCGTTCCGCTGGGTGGCGCTTTCCGGAAACCCCAGGGATATTGCCCTGACAGATCAATTGGTGCTGGAGCTCTTCCCGGAAGACGACGTCTTGAGACGCTGGATTCCACTCGCTCAGAAAAAAGTGGCTTTTCAGGGACTGCCGGCCCGCATCTGCTGGCTGGGTTATGGGGAGCGCGCCAGGCTGGGAGAACGGATGAATGACCTGGTCGCACGCGGGACTCTGCAGGCACCGATCGTCATTGGCAGAGACCATCTCGACTGCGGATCGGTGGCTTCGCCCTATCGCGAAACCGAGGGGATGCTGGATGGGAGCGATGCCATCGCCGACTGGCCCCTTTTGAATGCTCTACTCAATACAGCCTCGGGTGCCAGCTGGGTTTCCTTCCATCACGGCGGCGGCGTGGGCATCGGCTATTCCCTGCATGCCGGTCAGGTCACCGTGGCCGATGGCTCCCCGGAAATGATCCCCCGACTTCGCCGCGTGCTCGACAACGATCCCGGACTCGGCATTGTCAGGCATGCCGACGCCGGATACAAACAGGCCGTCGAAAGCGCCCGTCGGCACCAGATCCAATTGCCGATGTTTCCCAATTCGGCAGGCTAGGACGTCCTGTCCTCAACTCTTTTTGGAAGTCACGGCATAGAAGGCGGCCAATTGTTGTTCGACCTTTTTACTGCCGCATTTCGGACATTTGAGTTTGGCCTTATCGTGATCAGAGACTGTCAATGTCAGTGAAAATTTCTTATGGCAATCGAGGCATTCATAGTCGTAAGCGGGCATGACCTTTTCCTCCTTTTTTGACAGTTCCTTACATTTAATTTAGGTAACCTCTTTGCACTAGTCAACCCCCATGGATCTCCTCATTTCACCTTGCAGACAACTTCTAACCTTGAGCGGCCCGTCCACTCCGCGCAAAGGATCAGTCCGCGAAGAACTCGGGATCATTGACGGCGGGGCGGTGTGGATTGCAGGCCAAGTCATTAAACGGGTGGGCACGGCGGATCAGGTTAATGCGGAAGTAGGCGGAAAACCCGTGCGCCACATTTCCGCTGAACATTGCGTCGTTCTGCCGGGGTTTGTGGACAGCCATACGCATCCGATTTTTGAACGCCCGCGAGACCGGGATTACGAATGGAGAATTCGTGGCAGCACTTATCAGGAAATAGCCCAGATGGGAGGAGGGATTCTAAGCAGCGTGCGCGCCGTCAGAGAGTCCAGTCCCCGACAGCTCTTCGATCTAGCCAGGAGACGGTTGCCGCGTTTTCTCGAACATGGAACAACCACAGTCGAGTGCAAGAGCGGTTATGGCCTGAGCCTTGAAGAAGAGCTCAAGTTATTGCAGGTAATTCGCGACCTGGGAAACGAACTTCCATTGGAGCTCGTCCCCACCTTCCTCGGCGCTCATGAAATCCCCGAAGAATTTCGCCACCGAAAGGAAGACTATGTGGAACTCGTGAGCAAGGTGATGATCCCGGAAGTGGCTTCCCGAAAATTGGCTCAATTCTGCGATTGTTTTGTCGAGGAGCACGTGTTTCCACCAAGCGCTGCCAAAAAGATCCTGGAAGCCGCCCGGGCTCACGGCATGAAAATCAAACTGCATGCCGATCAGCTCAAGCGTTCCGGAGCCACCTTGCTGGGTGTTGAGATGGAGGCTGTTTCCATCGATCACCTGGAACAAATCGATGCGTCTGATATCCAGGCACTGGCCCATTCGCACACGCTGGCCACACTTCTCCCCGGCTCAGTATTTCATCTGGGCTCTTCTCAATATCCCCCTGCCCGGGCTTTACTGGACGCGGAGGTGCCCGTAGCTCTGGCCACCGACTTCAATCCGGGAACTTCGCCAACCCTCAATATGCAGATGATTCTTTCCATCGCCTGTACGCAAATGCGGATGACTCCGGCCGAAGCGATGGTTTCGGCCACCGTCAATGGGGCGCATGCTCTGGGGATGGCTGATCGCATCGGCTCGATCGAGGCGGGAAAACAGGCAGACCTTTGTGTAATGGACGTTGCGCATTTCTCTCAAATCCCTTACTTTTTCGGAATGAATCATTGCGTGATGACCATCAAGAAAGGAGAGATTGTCTACCAGCGCCGCGAGGGATGATACTCTCGAGGCAGACAAACACGGTCATGAACACCCTAGTGGAATGTGTCCCTAATTTTAGTGAAGGCAAAGACCGCGCTGTCATTGACCAGATTGCCGACGCCATTCAATCGGTGCCGGGAAATCATATTCTCGACATCGAAATGGATGCCGATCATCATCGCTCGGTCATCACCTTCGTAGGTCCCAGGGAGACCATCGGCGAAGCCGCATTCCGCGCCATCGAGAAGGCCTCTCAACTAATCGACTTGCGGCGGCATATCGGGGCGCATCCGAGAATCGGAGCCACTGATGTAGTCCCCTTCATCCCGCTCAAAAATGTGACCATGGAAGACTGCACCACCCTGGCCCGGAATTTGGGGCAAGCCGTTGCGGAACGTCTCTCCATCCCAGTTTACCTTTATGGTATGGCGGCCGCTCGCCCGGAACGCGTCCAGTTGGAAAACGTTCGCAAAGGCCAGTTTGAGGGGTTGCGTGAGGAGATGGGGAAAAATGAGGAGCGTCGACCAGATTACGGTTCCGCCAGAATTCACCCCTCCGCCGGCGCCACCGCCATTGGAGCCAGAAAATTTCTTATTGCCTACAATATCAATTTGAATACGCCCGACGTGGAGATTGCCAAGCGAATCGCCCGCATCATCAGGACTTCCAGTGGCGGCATGCCCCATGTGAAAGCCATGGGAGTCGATTTGAAGACCCGCAACCTTGCTCAAGTGTCGATGAATCTGACCGATTTTGAGCAGACCCCGATGTATCTGGTGTTTGAGAAGGTCAAAGAAGAAGCCGCCGCCCAGGGAGTCTCGATTGCCGGCAGTGAAATTGTAGGGCTCATCCCCGCAGCGGCACTGGAACAAACGGCCAATTATTTTCTGGAATTCGAGAATTTTGATGCTGCCCTGGTCCTTGAGAATCGGCTGAATGCTGTTCTGGAAAATTTGTCAAAGCCCGGAAGCCTGGCTGCACTGACGGTCCATGATTTTATTGAGTCCGTCGCCCGGGCGGAAACAATTCCGGGAGGCGGCAGTGTGTCAGCGATGGCGGGAGCTCTGGCCGCGGCCCTGGGGAAAATGACGGTTGGTTTCACCCTGGGCCGCAAGAAATTTGAGAGCGAGCGAGGCATGCTGGAAGAGGCCCTGAGAGCCTTCAACCGACTGGGCCCCGTCTTGGGACGGGCCATTGACAAGGATTCCCAAGCCTACGCCGGCGTCATGGCAGCCTTGGAAATGCCCAAGCACAGCGCGGATGAAAAATCATTGAGGGAAGAAAAGCTCACTGAGGCTCTCATTCAAGCAACCGTGGTTCCCTTGAACGTGGCCAAGCAATCCTGCGAGATCGTCGGAATTCTCCAGCAGTTGAAGACCCGTTCCAATCCACACCTGGCTTCAGACCTCAAAGTAGGCATTGGAATGGGTCTGGCCGCCGTTAAAGGAGCCTTGGAGAACGTGCAAACCAACCTCGACAGCCTGTCGGAGTCTGCCAATACCCATGAACTCCGCCTTCGAGCTGAAGAAATCAACCGCCTCTTTCTGGAACTAGCAGCCGGAGAATCGTGAGCGGGAAAAGTAAGCGTGATGAACTCTCCCGGACAGAAAGAAATATCTTTGGCGGGATCGCGACGATCAATTACGGGTAATCCTTCGAGAGCGCAGGGCAGGCAGGCCTTAAATCTGCAGACAGTATCCCATCAATAAATCGTATTCAAGAGCACTGATCCGCTGAACGAAATTCAAGTCGTCAAATTTCCCTCTGGAGCCGGCCTCGCACAAGTCCACCAGCCACTGAGGATCCCACTCCTTCGCCCCAGCAATTTCTTGCCAGGCTTTCTGCCCGGCAGGCTTGTTCGCCGGACGCGATTTGATGGCTCCGAGCAATTCAGGAAAGATCGCATGCCGCCCGACGCGGCGAAACCAATACATCGAATTGCCGAAGTCTCCTTCACTACGATGCATCAAGGCATGCCAATAGGACCCTTCAGCGGAATGAATCCCCTGAGCAATGCGATGGGACTCCTCCAGAAACCCATGGAGCCAGTAGGCCCCGGCGCGAACCAGCTCGGCGCGCTGACTGGAAACGACGGAATTCCAGTCCAGGGAGTCAATCGCCTCCAACGATTCCCTGCTGCCGCGTTGCGGTTTGACAGGCACTGGCAGACCCGCAGGAGCGGGATAACAAAACGTCAGATCCTTGAACCTGGAACTTCCACTTTTCCGGGACGCGTCACTCATCCGGGAACTCCTTTCCGGTCTGCTATGTTATGATGGCCTCGCCTGCGCCCGCTAATTCCAGGCACCATCGCAACAAAAGACTAATATATCCCGAGACATCAGCGAAAACAAAAGGTCTCCCGTCGTCCGGGATTGGGATTACTCATTTTGATGAAACCGACGCCCCACCTTCTGGCTCCTGAAAACCTGGTCTACACGCTGCTCGTTTTTCTGCCTGTAGCCATGGTACTCCACTATGCACACGGCTCTCCAGTATGGATTTTTGTCACCTCCTGCCTGGCGGTGATACCGCTCGCCGGGCTCATGGGCAGAGCCACTGAACAGTTGACCGAGCATGTGGGAGCGGGCTTGGGAGGCCTGCTGAATGCGACTTTTGGAAATGCCGCGGAGCTGATTATCGCCGGCATTGCTTTACACAAGGGGTACCACGGGGTTGTCAAAGCGTCCATCACCGGATCGATCATCGGTAACGGGCTCCTGGTGCTGGGTCTGAGCATTCTGGCTGGCGGCATCAAGCATCCCCATCAAAAATTCAACCGGACCGTCGCTGGACTCAATTCCACACTCATGGCCTTGTGCGTGGTGGCGTTGATCATCCCTGCCCTTTTTCGTTGGGTGGCAGACGAAAAAATTCGCAGTGGCACCCTGACTTTGTTGCAGGAACAAAAACTCGAGCGAGATCTAAGCCTTGAAATTTCCGTGGTCTTGATCGGTGTCTATTTGCTGAGCTTGCTTTTTTCGCTCAAAACGCATCGCAGACTTTATCTGGGAGAGGTTCCGGCTTTGGCTTCCGATCATTCCGGAACTAAAGCAAGTCTGGGAAAAGCGACCCTTACCTTGGTGATTTCAACGGTCGGAGTCTCATTGGCTAGTGAACTCCTGGTGGGAGCCGTTCAGGCCACGGCTACGGCCTGGGGTATGACGGAAGTGTTTATCGGAGTCATTGTGGTGGCCATCATTGGCAACGCCGCCGAACACAGCACGGCTGTGCTGGTGGCCATGAAAAACAAGATGGATCTGGCTCTCAATATTTCTATCGGATCCAGCATCCAAGTCGCTTTGTTTGTAGCACCTGTCCTGGTATTTCTAAGCTATTTCTTCAATAACCCTCTGGACTTGCAATTCACCCCTTTTGAAGTCCTGTCCGTTGCCATATCTGCGGCCCTGGTTAATCTGGTTGCTCAGGATGGGGAGTCTCACTGGATGGAAGGTGTATTGCTGCTTGCCATCTACCTGGTCATTGGTATGGCTTTCTACCTTTTGCCTGCTTGAGTCTTTGCTACGTCAAACTCCCCATTTTTTGAGTCATCAGGCGAGCTCTTCACGGGTCAAAAGGGAGAGGGTGATTTGGGTAGCCACGGTAAAACGTCATTTGTTTTACCGTGGGCCTTTTTAAAAGCAGGAACCTGCTCCCGCTTTCCTACAGAACCAGCCTGTTCGCAATGATTCGAGCCTAACGCAATTCAGATTTATCTAGCCGGCTCGTTGTAGCCGGAGTAGAACATCCGTTGTTCATGAAGGTGGGCGCGGATCGGAAGCATGTAACGCACGTTGCCACACTATACGCCATCGAGGAACTCGAGCTGATGAAGCCGTACTTGCGAGAAGCGTATCGGCACTCCATTACCTAGAAAATGGGATCATCACATGACTAAAGGTGATGGCAAATTCTGTCGCGGCGGTCTGTGACCGCCGAATCCCAATGATTTCATTCCATCACACCGCATCGGCGCTCATAGAGTGCCGCTACAACACCACAACGAGTTTTTCAGCCGCCTGCCAGGGTTGTTCAACAAGGAAAGAGTCACAGAACAGCGAATGCGAAAAAGATACTCGCTTTGACCTCCCACATTTCTGTGCTCCCAGCCTTTGCAAAAAGCTTCACTCTTGACAAATTATTATCTTAGAACTAGTCTAATTTACTGATGGACGTCGAGACGATCAAGCAGTTCTTTGCGGGCAGCGGATTGCGTTGTACTACCCAACGCTATGCGGTGATGGCATTCCTGATGAGGCACACCGGTCATCCTACCGCCGCGGAAATCTACAAAGCCGTGAATCGCCTGCATCCGCATTCCTCCAGGGCCACCACATACAACAATCTGCGGGACTTGGTGAAAGCAGGTTTGGTGCGTGAAGTGGCCGCCGAGGGTCGCGCCGCCCGATTCGATGCGATAGGCATGCGGCATCACCATTTCATCTGCGACAGGTGCGGCAACGTTGAGGACATGGATTGGTACGAGGTGCCCAGGCCTGCATCCCGCTTTATGGGGGCACGCATTCTGAGGGAATGCGAACTCATTTTCCGCGGGCTGTGTACCAATTGCGCTTCGAAGCGCACTGTCCGTTAGGCATCGCAGGGATGCCGGAATCCGGACTATGGGCGGTGACAACATGACCCGGCGGCGATCGGGATAGACGGGAGGCCAGGCCAGACCAACAGTTCATATCATTTTCTTGATTCATACGAAGGAGGATAAATACATGGAAAAAGAACTCATGAATCCAACGGGGGTACAAGTCTCCGGGAGTCAACAGCAAGCCCTGCCAGCCGAGGGCAAATGCCCGGTAACCGGAGGCGCTCACAAGCAAGTGGCCGGCGGTGGCACAACGAACCGGGACTGGTGGCCGAACCAGTTGCGGCTCGACATCCTGCACCAGCATTCCTCCAAATCCAATCCGATGGACAAGGATTTCAACTACGCTAAGGAGTTTAAGAGCCTCGACCTGGCGGCAGTGAAGAAAGATCTCGCGGCGCTGATGACCGAGTCGCAGGAGTGGTGGCCGGCCGACTTTGGCCACTATGGCCCCTTGTTTATCCGCATGGCGTGGCACAGCGCCGGCACCTACCGCATCGGGGACGGCCGCGGCGGCGGGGGAAGGGGCCAACAGCGCTTCTCTCCGCTCAACAGCTGGCCCGACAACGTCAGCCTGGACAAGGCACGTCGACTGCTCTGGCCGATCAAACAGAAGTATGGGCGGAAAATTTCGTGGGCCGACTTGATGATCCTCGCCGGAAACGTCGCCCTTGAAACGATGGGTTTCAAAACCTTCGGTTTCGGAGGCGGTCGTGAGGACGTATGGGAGCCCGATCAGGACGTCTATTGGGGCTCCGAAGGCAAGTGGCTGGAAGACAAGCGGTACTCCGGTGACCGCGACCTCGAAAACCCGCTCGCTGCGGTGCAGATGGGTCTGATCTACGTCAACCCGGAAGGCCCGAACGGCAACCCGGATCCAGTCGCGGCGGCCAGGGATATTCGCGAGACTTTTGCTCGCATGGCGATGAATGACGAAGAAACGGTCGCTCTCATTGCCGGCGGCCACACCTTTGGCAAGACCCATGGCGCCGGGCCCGCGACCCATGTGGGGCCCGATCCGGAAGCGGCTCCTATCGAGCAACAAGGCCTCGGCTGGAAAAGCACCTATGGCACCGGCAAAGGCAGTGACACCATCGGGAGTGGTCTGGAAGTCACCTGGACCACCACACCAACGAAGTGGAGCAACAACTTTTTCTGGAATCTTTTCGGCTACGAATGGGAACTGACGAAGAGTCCGGCCGGTGCGCATCAATGGACGGCGAAGGGTGCGGGTGCTACCATCCCCGACGCACACGATCCGTCAAAGCGGCACGTGCCAACCATGCTGACCACCGACCTCTCCCTGCGCTTCGATCCTGCCTACGAAAAAATATCACGGCGCTTCATGGAGCATCCGGACGAGTTCGCCGACGCATTCGCCCGGGCCTGGTTCAAGCTGACGCATCGCGACATGGGCCCGCGCGCACGTTACCTTGGCACGGAGGTCCCAGCCGAAGAGCTCATCTGGCAAGACCCCATCCCTGCCGTCAATCATAAGCTGATTGATGCGCAGGACATTGCCGCCCTCAAGGCCAAGATCCTGGCTTCGGGACTGTCGGTTTCGGAGCTGGTTTCAACCGCCTGGGCATCGGCCTCCACCTTCCGCGGCTCCGACAAGCGTGGCGGTGCCAACGGGGCTCGTATTCGTTTGGCTCCCCAGAAGGATTGGGAAGTGAACCAACCTGCTCAACTGGCCAAGGTGCTCAAGACCCTGGAAGGCATCCAGAGCGCATTCAACAGCGCGCAGTCCGGTGGCAAGAAAGTCTCGCTGGCCGACCTGATCGTTCTGGCCGGTTGCGCGGGCGTCGAACAGGCCGCCAAGAATGCCGGCCACAAGGTAACCGTTCCCTTCTCCCCGGGACGAATGGACGCATCACAGGCACAAACCGATGTGGATTCCTTTGCTGTGCTTGAGCCGGTCGCGGATGGTTTCCGTAACTATCAGAAGAACCATTATGCCGTATCGGCCGAGGAATTGCTGGTTGACAAGGCGCAATTGCTAACGCTTACGGCACCCGAGTTGACGGTGCTCGTGGGTGGCATGCGCGTCCTGAAGACCAGCTTGGGAGGGTCCCAGCATGGCGTCTTCACCAAGCGGCCGGAGGCGCTCAGCAATGACTTCTTCGTGAATCTGCTCGACATGGGCACGGAGTGGAAGGCAATTTCGAAGGACGAAGATGTGTTTGAAGGCCGCGATCGCAAGACGGGCACAGTCAAGTGGACGGCTACCCGGGTTGACCTGATCTTCGGTTCGAATGCTCAGCTTCGAGCGATGGCAGAGGTTTATGGATGCAAAGACTCCCAGGAGAAGTTTGTGCATGACTTTGTAGCGGCCTGGAACAAAGTCATGAACCTTGACCGTTACGACCTCGCTTAGTCATAGCATTCTTGTCTCGTGGGTTGACAAAATCAAGGTGGAGCGGGCACGTGGGAGCGTTCCTCCCCCAGTGCACGCTGGTCAATTGAACTATCAATCCCTCTGGAGGCGGGACGCCATCGTCCCGCCGTTTCCTTGTTAGGAGCGGTACAGGTCATTTTCAGAACAATTGGCCGCGGGGGCGCGGCGTCTCCAAGTAAGTTCGTAGCCACGGCAAAACATCTTTTGTTTTGCCATAGACTTTCAACGGTGGAGCGGGCGAGTGGGAGCGTTCCTCCCCCAGCGCACGCTCAGTGAACGCGCGCGGAGCTCGCGCTCCACCAATTGATTTGGCCAGCGAGACGTGAGCTTTTTGATCTTGGGTTGCAAGAGCTTGCTCCCACTTTCCAGGGTTGCCAGCTAAATCTCACTGTGTCAAATCCGGCTGTTGTTGCCGGGGTCGTTGACCCCGGCCCGGGGCCGGGACCAGCGGTCCCGGTTACAGACCGAAACTTCAAGCCGACACTCGTCTGTTCCCCTGACAAATTCTCCGAACTACCATAACCGATTGACCTAGGCTGGTCTCCAGTAGTACGCTTGCTGAACTCTTGGCAATAGGAACAGCAGGTCGTAAAACCTGCAGCCATTCATCATTCAGAGGGAAGGTCGAAGTTTCAGGCCGCCATCAATGATGGTTGTTCTGCAGCGACAAAGTAATGCCTGGTCCTCAACTGCAATCAAATTATGGGAAATCATCATGAAAATTACCGTTGAAACCCTGGTCACCGCGCCCATCGACGAAGTGTGGCATGCCTATACGACTCCAGAAGACATCAAACAGTGGAATGCCGCATCCGATGACTGGCACACAACCGCGGCCACGGTGGATTTGCGTGTGGGAGGCGCCTTTTCGTCTCGAATGGAGGCCAAGGATGGCAGCATGGGATTTGATTTCGCCGGGACTTACACAAAGATAGAGAAGCACAAACTGATTGAGTATTCCTTCGGCGATCGCACAGCCCAGGTCGAGTTCGCGGAAGGCCCAAAGGGCGTTCAGGTCCGCGTTACCTTCGACAGTGAACAAACTTTTCCGATCGAACAACAACGCGGCGGGTGGCAGGCCATTCTGAACAACTTCGCCCGCCATGTTGAGGCAAGCCGCTAGATTTTCGGGGCAACATTAGAGGGAGCCTACTCCCGCATTCCTGCATGGCCTGCCTGCTGGGACGGACTTAACTGTGGAGTTCAGGTTTCGCTGTTGCGTGCGGATCTCGCATCCCACCTGACGATTTTGGAGGTCATCTATGGAAAATGACATTGAAGATTTGAAGAAATCACTGAGACGCTGGACGCTTATTCTGGGAGTGGTGCAGATTACGGTCGGCTGTATCGTTGGCCTCATTCCGCCTCCGGCGGTGGCATGGTTCCGGGGTATCGTGATGGCGCACATTGAGTTTACGGCTAATGGCGTCCTGATGATCGTCCTTGGCCTCCTCCTGCCGGAAATGCGCCTCAAATCGGCCGCCCTCTGGGTGTGGTTTGTGACCTTGCAAGCTGGCACGTGGACCAACGGCGGCGCAGGTTTCGTTGGCGCGTTCATCGGAGCCTCGTCGAAACTCATGCCCACACTGAACGAGAAGTTTCCCGCACCCCATGGAACGGACAACCCCATCGTCACTGGTCTACTTCAGTTGTGCGCTTTGACCATACTGATTGCACTGTTACTTACCGTCTATGGCCTGTTGAAATCCAGAGCGCCGGCGGCAGCCGAATCGAAACGCCGCTAAGATCTGGGATGCCCTGGCGGACAACTGCTGCCCGGCCGCGGACATTTTACATAGGACTGGGATCTCAACCGGTGCCAGGAACCTAGAGCCCTGTCTTAAATCTCGTTTCACATGCCGGGTTGTGATGTGGATTCCGAGACCAGGATTGGCACAAACTCTTGCCTTATCAGGTCTAAAGAATCCAACACCAAAATTATTGCTGACGATTGCTTGCGAAAGGGGAACATGATGAGATCTCGACTTATGATCCGCCTCAAAACGTTCGGCATGGTTCTCATTTGTTTGGCTACAATGAATACTGCAGTTCTATTGAGCCAATCTTCACCACCAATCAGCGGTAACACAAGTGTTCAAGGAAAAGGCTGGCCTTTTGGAGATTCAACTGATCCCCAATTTGCCACGATTTCAAAAATGGCCACTTCGAAGGGCTATGGGTATACCAAGAAAGATCCAATTAAGGTTGGAAATAAAGATGGAAGCGGTTCCAAGAATTCGCGGCTTTATTTAAACGCGCTTTTGGGTCCGAATGGAGAAATCATTCAATATGAGCGCAAGGGGTCTTGTTGCCCGTTCAAAACACCAAATGGAATCATGGGTGGAGGTCTACTCGATATCTACGAGGTTACTTACAAAGGGCTGGGAAAACCCGTCACGCTTTATGTCAATATGTATGATAGTTCTGAGCTCTTAATTCCAGTCGGGTTGACAGCTCGCAAGCACTAATTAGGATGCGCGTTAGTTGTCTAAGAGGTAGCCACGGAAAACTCTTTCCATACCGTGGGCTTTTTGATTTAGGATTGCGGGAGCTTGCTCCTGTTTTCCTGCATTGGCAGCTTGCTGGCACCGAATCAAGCCCATCCAGATACAGACTCATCCACTGCACTCTTTGTAGCCAGGAGTCGTTGACCCCGGTTACAGACCGGGACCGGCGGCCCTGGCTACAGATTTAAATCTTCTCCGATGTATCACGAACCCCACCTTGAGACTAATGGCGGAAAAAAGTTCAGTCCCGAATTTGCGGAATTGCGGTACGATGGAGTCCGGTGAATGAGCGATAATTAACCAACAGCTTTTCCGGCTTTATCCATTTACGCTTCTTAACTGAATCCTCGGGGGCTTGACGAATCATGCCAGCCCATTCAAACAAACAATCGGCCAACACATTTCTGGCGAGTGTTCCCGCGCCGCATCGCAAGATTGTTGCCGCACTTCGTAGCCTGATCCACGAACTGGCTCCGGAAGCCAAAGAAACGGTGCTCTGGGATAGCCTCTCCTATCACCGCCCGCACCTGGGTGGGCGCATCAAAGGAGCTGTCTGCCTTATTACACCCAAGCCCGAATCCGTCCATCTGGGATTTATTCATGGGGTCGCCCTGGCAGATCCGAGCCACTTGCTCCAGGGGACGCGAAAATCCAAACGGTTTGTACCAATCCGCACCCTCCCGGAAGTTGACAGGAACGCCCTGGGCAATCTGATCAGGGGAGCTCTAAAGCACATTCCAGGTACAGCCTAACTGGAAAACGTCTATCATTGCGGTGGAATTGGGTCAACGCCGTCGCGGCACCATTTCTGTCGGGTGTGAAAGTTGTCTTAGAAGGTTTTTCCCTGCTCTGGCAAAAGGAGAAAGGTATGCCAATCACTTCATTCCAAGGTTTCACCGATGGGCTCGAACCGAAGCAAAGGAGCCGCGAACACTTTATCACCCACGCCAACCTGGAAGATGACCGCCTTTGGGTTCCTTACGCGAACGGTGTCTGGTTTCAGCCCTGTTGCTTTAACGTCACGTCTGGTGGATTCAGCGTCGTTCTGAAAGGTCTGCCGGGCTCCAGGGTGGGGACTCACTATCATGTAGGCACGGTTCATGGCTATACGCTGCGCGGCTGTTGGCGGTACCTGGAGCATGACTGGATTGCAATGCCCGGAACTTACATCTACGAACCTGCCGGAGAAGCGCATACGCTGGTAATCACCGACGATTCACCGGAACCAATGATCGCTTTTTTCATGGTCGAGGGCGGCCTCATCTACCTGGACAAGCCAATCCATGGCAATTTCGCGGCCTACGAAGATGGATTCACTCTTCTCGATCTGACCCGCAAGTATTATCGGGAGAGCGGACTGGACGTGCGCCAGCTTGACTTGCTGGTGCGCTAATTGACAACATTCGCCTTGTGAAGCAACAGTTCAACGACGGCGGGCAGGCAATCCCTTTCGCCAGGCTGTAAGGTTCCAACCGAGGCAGTTGGTGAGCATTCAAGCAGATTACATTCCCGGTGCCATTCTCATGGGTTTGGGTGCAACTCTGATCATGGACCTTTGGAATCTGTTTCTGAAACGCACATTCGGCATTCCGTCACTCAACTACTGTTTACTCGGACGCTGGATTTGCCTAATGCCGGGCGGCACTTTCAGGCATGCCAATATCACTGCCGCCGAGCAGCAGCCTTTCGAATGTGCCATCGGCCGGATGGCGCACTACTCCATCGGAGTTGTCCTGGCATTTGGGTTCCTCGTACTTGCCTCAGGTAACTGGCTTGCGCATCCAACCATCCTGCCAGCCCTGCTTTATGGCATTGGCACCATCATATTTCCCTTCTTCGTCATGCAGCCGTCCTTCGGCTCTGGTCTGGCTGGCTCGAGAACTTCCAATCCCACACAAATCAGGTTGAAGAGTCTGGCGACACATACCGTTTTCGGAATTGGCCTATATCTCTGTGCCCTTGCTGTAAGTCACTTGCTTAGGGTTCATCTCTGACAGAGGAGGTATTCCATGATGCACACGCGCCTTATCGTTACCCACTATGGCGGGCCCGATGCGCTTCGGGTAATCGAAGAGGAGTGCCCTGAGCCGAAGTCCGGTGAAGTGCGGGTGAAGGTGCAGGCCGCAGGCGTCGCTTTGCCGGATGTCATGGCCCGCGAGGGCATTCACCCAGAAACCCCCAAGGTGCCCTTCACGCCTGGTTGGGATCTGGTTGGCATAGTGGATCGGCTCGGCGATGAGGTCTCCGGAATCCAGCCTGGGCAGAGAGTGGCCGCACTGCCGATCCATGGTGCTTACGCTGAGTACGTTTGTTTGCCACAGAGCGAACTGGTTCCGGTGCCCTCCGAGTTGGACGCGGCTGAGGCAGTCAGCCTGGTGTTGAACTACATCACCGCCTACCAGATGATGTATCGCTCCACGGAGGTCCGGGCGGGCCAGCGCGTGCTGATTCATGGGGCGGCTGGCGGCGTCGGGACGGCACTTTTGCAGCTTGGTCGTCTCGCCGGGCTGGAAATGTACGGAACGTGTTCGTCGCGAGGGGCGTCCACCGTGACTGAATTGGGTGGAACTCCCATGGATTACAAGCTACAGGACTTCGTCAAGGAAATCCAGCGGCTCACAAGTGATGGCGTGGATGTCGTCTTTGACCCGATCGGTGGATCTCATCTATGGCACTCCCGCCAGGCTCTCCGCAGTGGCGGCAAGGTGGTGGGCTATGGCCTCATTACCGCAATCCGCGGAGAGGGATTGTCTTCAGGCCGTCCCGGCCGCCGTCAACGCTATCGTGGAACCCTCAAATTTGGAATGTACATCGTCGGCGGCTTACTCCTCCCCGGCAATAAACGGGTTGTCCCTTATAGCATCCAGACACTGAAACGCCTGAAGCCGGCTATGTTTCGACAGGATTTGATCGCCTTGTTTGAACTCCTCCAACAGAAGAAGATCAAGCCGGTCATCGCCCAGCGATTTCCTCTGGCGGAGGCAAGACAGGCTCAAGAATTGCTCGCCAAGGGAGGGGTGAACGGAAAAATCGTACTCGTGTGCAACGGGTGATCCTTCAAGCCGGGAACAACCTGACAACAATGTCAAAGGACGGTACTCTTCGCCGCCAAGGTGCAGGTGTCATAAACAAAGAGCAAGAAAAAACTCCGTTCGGAAGTAACGTTTAATCATGAACGGCTGGCTCTAATAAACCATGGGAGTCATTCAGATGGAGAGTCCGATCAGGAATCGATGAAACTCAGTTGGGACGTCAATCTGGATCTCCCAGTTGTACGTGACGTTAAAAGATAAGGCCGACACATTGACGGTGTACGAAATCGGTAGAGTTAATCGTCTTGCCATTGTGCGACGTGTTTCGCGGACTGGATTGGTCCGTTAGGCCCTCAGAATGAATCTGTGTATTCCGGTTCCAGGAAGCTTGATCTGGATTCAGCCCGATCGCTTCAGTGCTTCGTACGAGCTGAGGGCGGGCGATTCAGTTGTAGCAACCCTCTCCAGAACAGGAAATTTGGCAAGTCGTGCCATTGGCGAATTTGGGAGACAGAAATGGTTTTTCCATTGGGAGGGAATTATTCGACCAAAAGTTAGTGTAATTCCGGAGGGGCAGAACACCCCCATGGCCCTGGCGGCTCTCCCCATTCTTGGTTGAGAGGGAAGGCCGAGAACCATTTCGCTCCTCGATGGTCAGAAATTTCATTTCGGCGTTGCAGGCTTTTTCGATAGGAGATATCTGCTGGTCGATGAACAGAGGGTTCCGCTGCTGATCTATCAACAGCCCACTCTTCGTCAGCCCTGGACAACACATGGGAAAATCCATTCCCAGGTCGAGGTCACAGAGAACGCTCAAAGCCTCAAGGAGCTTCCCTTGTTGCTTCTACTTTCGAAATACTTGTTCAGGTGAATTCCTGGCCAACCTTTCAATAGTGCTGTCAGAATCAATCTTGTTTTCAGGCTTGATGTTGTTGAACTCAACATTCAATTTTCCTAACATAAAGACACAAATGAACAATTGGGGTATCCCGGAATGGCTAGAATTGGAAGTGAAACAACGAGATAAGGTTTGTGTATATTGTGGCGTTCTAATGATTGAAGTTATGCCTTCAAGAGGCCCGAGGAAAAACGTGGCGACGTGGGAACACATTATCAAAGATGCAAGCATCATTAGTCGCGAGAATATAGCCCGCTGTTGTGTAGCTTGCAATTCAAGCAAAGGGTCAAAAAGGCTTTCTGATTGGATTCACTCGAAATATTGCAAGCGGCATGGTATCGGCAAATACACTGTCGCCGAAGTAATAAGAGAAGCACTAAGAGGCGAGGCAATAAATTACAAGGGGCCGTCGGAAAACTTATGACCGCCGCGACGATCAAACTATTCATCCCAGAAGGCGATTCAAAGAGTTTACGTACAGCCGAGATCTCGAACTGGACTGGTAAGGCAGTAGCGGCGCCTCGAACACAGCTTGACAAGCTTCTGGCCCGTGAGGAACTCGGCAAAACTGGGATATATATACTTACTGGTAGCGATCCTATGACCAATGCTCCTCGTGCATACATCGGCGAGGCCGAAGTCATACGCGAACGCCTGAAGCAGCATAAGTCGAAGGAGTTTTGGGTCTCGGCGATTGTTATTGTTAGTAAGGATGAGAATCTGACCAAGGCGCACGTTCGGTATCTTGAAAGTCGTCTCCTGACCGAAGCAGCAAAGGTCAATCGATTTACTCTTGAACAGAATCAATCGGCGGGCTCAAAACTGCCTGAATCTGATCGTGAAGACATGGAAGTATTTCTTGCTCGCATTCGTCAGCTCCTTCCTGTTCTAGGTTCTGACATTCTCTCTCCAATTTCTATACCTGACAGCGCATCTCAGCATGGAGGAATACTCTTTTGTCGCATGAAAGGGGCAGAAGCTCGAGGACAGCGTACACCCAATGGTTTTGTCGTCTTTGTTGGTTCTACAGCAGTAATGAAAGAACGCCCTTCTACGGAAAAATACCCTTACGTTAAGGTTCAACGAAAGAAACTCATTGAAGAGGGTATGCTCATTGAGAAAGAAGGTTACTTACTTTTCACTAAGGACATCGAGTTCCCAAGTCCGTCAGCAGCTGCAGTTGTAATTCACGGTGGTAGCGCTAATGGTCTTGTCGCTTGGAAAACTAAGGATGGAAAATCGACTCAAACTACTCGACGAGCAGACCTGACGTCTCCGTAAGCCGCAAAGTAGGTCCACTGTTGCATGGAGAAATCTATTTCGATCACATCAAAAACAATATGACAGCCACCGTGAGCGGCGGGAACCACGTGGCAGCAATCCCCAACTCCGGAACGGTCATTACCTGGGCGGCGTGCGCCCCTGGACGCGCCCAGACGGCCAAGTTGACTTGAGCCCGTTTCTAATCTTGCTCTGGCTCGACGGATTCGATCAGTCGTAGGCAGAGCCCATTGTTAACCCTGTCTTTAGGAAATGGATAAAGTATGCACCCTCAGGCTTCTTCCTAATCCCCGTGGTTAATTCTTTGGAGTAATGTCCATGCCATTGAAAGTACTCCGTCCGTATTATCCTGTTTCGACTCTCACGCTGGGCGTCATATTTCTTATCGCATCCGATTGGCACAGGAGCGGTCACCCAGCGCGCCGACCAAGGAACAACTCGCCAATGACAATAAGCTTTTTATCGGCTGGCCACGTACATGAAGTGGGATGAGGCGCCGGAGCCTGTCCATATCGTTGACCGCTGTACTTCGTCGGCACACAGGGGTTGAGCTCTTATGTTTGCGACCAGTGAGGGTCTCATTCTGCTGAATACAGGGACACCGAACCTCTGGTCCACTCATCGAAACCTCGATCCGCAAGCTTGGCTTCAAACCTGAGGAGATCCGGATCCATCAACGGCCATGGCCATTCCGATCACGTTGGTGCCTTCGCCCTGCTTCAAGAAACTCTCCGGAGCGCAGGTGGCCATCATGCAGGGAGACGTCGCCATGGTGGAAGATGGAGGTAAGAGCGATTTCCACTACGGCAAGGACTGGCAGATCATGGGCAGCTGCCCGTGAAAGTCGATCGCGTGCTCCGCGACGGCGATCAGATCCGGCTCGGCGAGGTGCTGTTGACAGCGCACCTCACGGCCGGCCACACTCGCGGGTCGACGACGTGGACTACCGTTCTCATTGACGGTAGCAAAGTTTACTTGGTCGCCTTTCCAGATGGCGGGGGATTTAATCCAGGCTATCGGGTTTCCTCAAGTAATCCCTCCTATCCTGGTATTGAAGACGATTTCCGACGGACATTTCACACCTGGGAGATGCTTAAGCCAGATATCTGGCTGGCCCACCATACAGAGATGTTCGATATGGAAGCCAAGCGCCAGCGCGCTGTGCATGATAGGGTCAATGCCTGGGTCGATCCCGAAGGGTACCGGAAATTCGTTGCAACGAAGCGGCGGGTTTTCGAGGATGAAGTCGACTCTGAGATGAAGGTCCCAAACCCGGAAAAGAACTGATCTTTGATTGAACTGGGGACTCCGTGAAATCAAACGACTCGCCGCTGTCTAGCAGTATTCTAAAGGCTTGGTCGACCAACAACCGCACCATGATCTTTCTGGTCCAGCATCTCCCTGCCAAATTGTGGGAGGTGGCCATTCCGGGCATGCCGCGGCGCACGATTCGAATGCTGGCTGGCCACATCCACAATGCGCGCTGTATGTGGATCAAGACTCTCGGGAGCCCGCACGGGATTCCGGTGCCGGCGTCTGTTGACCGGCGCCAGGTGAGTCGCGCCGAACTTGTCCGCGCGTTGAAACAGAGCGGCCGCGGAATCGCTGGTTTGCTGACCCTGGGGCTCGAACACGGTGGACAATTCCGCCGACGGCGGCCTATGCCTGGCGCAATCTGCCCCTCGATGTCGGGCATGTGCTGGCTTATTTCGTTGCTCACGAGGGCCATCATCGAGGCCAGATCGTATTGACGGCGCGCCAACTTGGCCTGCGGCTCCCCGCTTCCGTGACCAGCGGTCTCTGGCAGTGGAGCAAGCGCTCGGAGGAATCTTAGCAGGTTCCTGAAAAACTGATTGTAGCGGATGTTGTAGCGGCGCTCTATGAGCGTCGGTTTAATGTGATCAACCGCACCACTCGGGATTCGGCGGTCATAGACCGCCGCTACAGTTCCATTCGCGCGATTGTCCATTTGACCGACATCGAGCGGTAGCGCGACGTCCCTCTTCCTTAGGCCTCCCTCTCGTAACCCTTTCTGGAGCAGACACTTAGATAGCACAGGGTTTTTACAAATCATCCCCCTAAAGTACTACCACCATTTTCGGACTCCATTTCCATATTTTGGGCGATTGAATCTTTTTTGATTTTGGCCGAAAAATAAGGGTGAGTCAGGAAGAAAAACGGGGCTAAAGGCTATGTCGAATCATACAGAAGTGCTGGTGACAGGCAAGGACATGTTCGGCGTGCCATTTCATGAGATGGCCGAACTGATCAAACTCTCCAAGGATGAGCTCTCCTTCTCTCTCTATCGACCCGTAGATGAAAATTTGCCGCTCCGCATCAATGTCCACCCCGACCAAGGGCAAGCCGAATTCTGGGTGGAAGGGTTGATCTCAAAAGTAAAGTATCGTCTGGACGGGAAGCAAACGGTTGAATTGCGAGTCCAGTGGAATCGTCTCGCCTCATAAACGGCGAATTACCGCCGCGCCGCCGACTTCGCAGGAAATTCCAAATCAGCAAGAACAATCAGCACAGTTGATTTAAGCGATGAATTAATTCAGCTTTGCGTCTTCTTCTTTGGCTTGGATCAGGACTGGGATATCAGGGTCCGCCTCTCTCCAAAGGGAGAGGAATGTTTGATAGGCTTTATGACTCTCGGCCTTCTTACCAGTCATGGCCAGGGAACGGGCCAGTCCGAGGTGAGATAAAGCGTAGAGCGGAGAGCAGAGTTCGAGTCCCTGGTGGTCAAGAATTCTCTGATATTCGGCCACCGCCTTCTCACCCTCGTTGGCCATTAGGTAAGACTGAGCGCGGAGATAAAGTGGGAGGAAGCCAAATCCCCCGAGATCTCCAAATTCGTAAGGGATAGTCGTTTGCAAGAGTGAAATTGCTCCCTTCGGGTTCTTCCGGTAAATCTCGATGGCCGCATTGGCGGTGGGAACCCACAACCCATTCACTATTGTGTTCAGCGGGAAACGCCGTTTGTCATCTTCAATCAACTTTTGGGATTCGGCGATTGCCCCCGCTCGGGCGTATGTCACCGAGAGGCGATTCAATTCTTCCCTGCCCCGGCTGGTTGCCAAAGCCACATTGGCGGCTTCACGGGCTTCTTTCGGATAACCAAATTCCGCCTCGATCATGGACCTAAAGGCAGCCAACCAGGTAATGCCTCCCATGGACTGATCGCGCCGCGCCGCTTCAATTCCATGATCGAACTGTTTTCTGAATTCATTGAGCTTCCCCTGGTAGACCAGCGCCATCAGCGGATAATAAGTATAAGGAGGTTCGAGAGGGTATTCTTTCAATTTCTCCGCGAGCTTCTGGGTTGCTGTCAAATCGCCCCGCTGGAAGGCCAGACGGTACAAATCCCCGTAAAGGCCAACCCAATCCAGTTTTTGAGCGAGCGCCTGGTCGACAACGGCTTTGGCTTCGGCAAAACGATTAAGGGCAATATAGGCGGCGGCCAGATTTTCATAGGAATAGACCCGGGTACCATCGATGCGCAGGGATTCATTGCATTCTTCGATGATTTTTTGATGCTGGCCGAGGGCTGCGTAACCCACCGCGAGATTGGCATGGGGCACGAAGTCCCGCGGGTAGGTCTGCTTCCACAACTCATAGATTTTGATGTTCTCGTCAACCTGTCCCGTCACATAGTCATGGTAATGAGCCGTGATGTAAAACCGTTCGCGCTCACTGACCCGATCGCGCAGATCGTAAGCTTTTCGGGCGTACTTTTCAGCCTGTTCGCTTTCGCTCAAGTTTCCGCTGACGACACCAAGTGCCGCATAGGCCAGCGCAAAATTCGGATCCAGCTCAATGGCCCGTTTCAGAAATGAGGAGGCACTAGGCAGGTCCCCCCGATTGATGGCCGCTCTACCCAGGCTGTAGGCTTTCAGGGCTTCCAAAGAAGGCGTCGTGGCCTCTTCGATGGAAGCATCATATTTCTGGATGGAATTCAACGATTCGCCGAGCTTCCCCCGCAACCCCGAGGCGGCCTTCCCGAGTGCCTGAATAACTTTTTCCTTGCTCTCCGCCTCCACCTGTTCGCTGGCGATCGTATCGCCATTGCGGGCGTTGATGGCTTCCAGCGAAATCACGTAATGGCTTCCCAAGCTTGCGATAGAGCCGGTCAAAAATGCCTTCAACCCTTCCCGTTGACAGATCTCCCTGGCCAGTGGAACCGTGATTTTCTCATCTGCCGACCGACCCATGAACTGCAGGGTGCGCCGCGCGCGCGTGTCGGACATAATGTTAAGAAACGGGGACTGCTGTAGTTGAACCGAGAGCGCTTGCTTGAGCGTGCCATCGAAGACGGGTTCTCCCGTTGTATTCACGAAATCTGCCAGCATCAGCGTATCGCGCTCCGTCAAAGCGACCGATTGTTTTTGTTGGAAATAGATTCCCAAGGCACCGAGGACCAAGAGCGACGCGACGCCAACTCCTATCAGTTTCCAGCGCTTCGACGGCTTGGCGGGAGACACCGACACTGCGGTCGAGCCGGACTTAGGCTGCGACGAGGATGCCGGAGTCATTCCTGTATCGCTGGCAGGTGCCTCCCCGGTCCGGATGGCAGACACCCTCCCCGAGTCCAATTCGCGTTTGAGCCGCCTCAGATCCGCTCTCAGGTCCGAAGCCGTCTGGTAACGGGTTTCCCGGTCTTTTTCCAGGCTCTTGTGAATGATCCGTTCGAGCTCGGCGGGGATTTCCGGATTGAAACGAGCCGGGGAGATGGGAGGGCGGTTTAGAATCGCATCAAAGACCACAGCCGAGGTTTCGCCGCTGAAAGCCACGCGGCCGGTCGCCATTTCGTAAAGCACCACTCCAAACGAAAACAGGTCCGTCCTGGCATCCAGGTTCTTGCCGCGTGCCTGCTCGGGCGACATATAAGCAACCGTTCCCAGCGCGGATCCCGGGTTGGTTAAGGCTTCATCGCCATGGGCAATGGTCGGATCCTCCGGACCATGAGTGGGCGTTCTCCCATCGGCACCCTGAACCCCTTGTTTGGCTAATCCGAAGTCCAGCAGTTTTGCCTGCCCACGCCGCGTGACGAAAATATTGGTGGGCTTGATATCACGATGCAGGATCCCCTTGCCATGTGCCGTCTCCAGTGCATCGGCGATCTGGATGGCCAATTCCAACAGCAGACCGATCTCCATCGGTTTGCCGTCGATCGCCTGCTTCAGGGTCTGCCCTTCCATAAACTCCATGGCGATGAAGGGCTGGCCATCTTCCTCATTAATTTCATAGACCGTGCAAATATTGGGATGATTCAACGCCGAGGCTGCGCGCGCCTCACGCTGAAAGCGCTCCAAAGCTTGACGGTCTCGAACGAGTTCTTCGGGCAGGAACTTCAGGGCCACGTGGCGGCCCAGTTTCGTGTCTTCTGCCTTGAAGACAACTCCCATACCACCGCCCCCAAGTTTTTCAATAATCCGGTAGTGTGAAATGGTCTTACCAATCATCGGGTTGAATCCAGCAAAGTCCGTCGCCAGCCCTGCTGTGAGAGTTGAGAGGTATTTGTATAGGTGGCGACTCTCACCTTGCCACCGAATACTAAGCGGAGCTTAAGGTCAAGTCAACTTGAGAGATGCGTCCCATCTGCCCGCCAACGAATGGAATTGAAGAAGTGGACGGCGCGGTCCTGCGCCCAAAATCGGGGGCGCCCGCGCGCAATGAAAGCCACATGCCCTCCATGGGATGGGAGCAATAGCTTCAAGTAGGGGTTGGAATCGAAGGCGGGATGGGCAAACAGGGACGGGGGGATGAATGGATCATCCTGCGCATGAATCACCAAGGTCTCGGCTTGAATGCGCCCCAGGAAGGAGATGGAGCTGGCATGGGTATAGTAATCGAAAGCATCGCGGTATCCAAAAGCAGGCGCGGTGTAGACGTGATCAAAATCAATTAGAGTCCGGATGGACGAATATTGTTCCAGGGTATAGTTGACCGGCATTTTTCGCTTCTTTTGACTCAAGGTTTCCCCCAAATGAACCAGAAATCGTCTCTCGTAGATTCGATTGCGAGGTTCGGAAATCTTGCGGGCACAGGTCTCCAGATCAATCGGGGGCGAGACGGCACAGACGGCTTTGACGTGCCCGGGCAGGTGGGTCCCCCATTCGCCGGCCAACTTTAAAGCCATGTTTCCGCCCATGGAGAACCCAATGATGTAAAGGGGGCGCGGTGCCAACTGAAGAGCCACGGATTCCAGGTCCTTCGTCAATCCCGAATGATACAGGGTGGCGGAAAGATGCTCCGTTCCCCCGCAATTCCGGACGTTCAGCCGTACCACGTCATAGCCTTCTTCCAAGGCCCGCTGGCTCATCCGCAATACATAAGGGGAATGGCTGGAGCCTTCTAACCCGTGGACAATGAGGACAGTTTCTTTCGCCATTTCCGAAGAGGCGAAATGACAATGGGTGAGGACCTGCACTCCAGGCTCGGTCTGGAAAAGAGTTGAGACGACGGGAAATTTCCTGAGGTCTACCTGGGCAGGCCAAAACCGGGCCGCGATGGTTTGCAGGTGACCGCTGCGAAAAAGGGGAGTAAATGGAAGAGTCTCGGCAGACAAAGAGATGAAAAAAAATCAATAACGAAGGGCGGACCGTCACCACTGACTGGAGTCGCCGGAGGAGCAACGGTCCGTCGCAATTCGGGAGGGGAATCCAAGAACGGAGTTACTTGTTTTTATACCAATCGGCGTTGATCTGCGTAAACTTGGACCATTTCTCGGGCAGATCTTCCAAGGCAAAAATGGCGGAAACCGGACAGGCAGGCACGCACGCGCCGCAATCGATGCACTCGTCGGGCTCGATATATAATTGCTCCCATTTCTCAAAATCAGCTTCGTCTTTTTTCGGATGAATGCAATCTACAGGGCACACATCAACGCAGGCGGTGTCTTTGGTGCCAATACAGGGTTCGGCAATCACATAGGCCATAAAGGTTTCCTCCTTGACATTAACTGGACTAAATCACAACAACCGAATAAGTCACTCGTTTTCTTCATCACACTTCAAAGCCTAAGGCACTATAGATTTTAACAATACAATGTCAGAAGTAAAGAATTTGCATCAAGGCGTTGGCCCCAAGGTTGCGCCTCGAGCTAACTTGTTTCCCTACTGTTGATGATCAAGGGCCGAAGTCTAACATTTCTCTTGATCGGAATCAACCTTGCCACCCCCCGCCTTCGGGTATCGAAAAAGTCGCGCAGGATTTCCACGGGGGAACGACACCTGTTGCCGATCCGCCAATAACCAGGGGGGGTTGATGGGGCCGGCAATTTACGCTGACTTCCTCGGATGCCTGGCCTCGATGATGCTTTTCATGCCTCCACGAACGTTAAATTCGCCCCGCACGACGGCCCAGATCGGGTGGCAGGCTGAAACAATGTCATCCAGAATACGGTTGATGGCATTCTCATAGAAGATGCCAAGATTTCGATAGCCCAACATATAGTATTTTAGCGCCTTCAGCTCGAGGCAGACTTTGTCGGGCAAATAGTGGATGGTAACCACGCCAAAATCAGGCAATTGTGTCTTCGGACAGATTGAGGTGAACTCCGGAATCTGGATGGTTATTTCGTAACCTTGAAATTGATTGGGCCAAACTTCAATGGGAGGCAGTTTTGCGTCCAGCCCTAAGCGGGCATGTTCATCTGTATAATCACTCATTCCTATAAATCCTCAAGGCGCTTTCCGAGATTCTGCTTCCATGGGAGCGAAGCATTCGTGCGGTATTGTAATCAATTGGCCATGAATCGGAAACTATTTCTGATTGTTTTCTCCGTTCCCCTTTGGCTATAGTGAGGCATTTGCGGTTTTGTCATCCAGGAAGTCAGTTGCCCTCTTAGAGGAGAGCTTGTCTTTATGAATAATACCCAACCCAAAGCGTTAGTCACTGGAGCCAGCAGTGGCATTGGCGCGGCCACAGCCATCGAATTGGCCAAGCGGGGATTTGCCGTCGCCGTTCATTACTTCAACAACGAAGAAGGAGGCCGGCAGACAGTCAAGACGATTCAGGAAAACGGCGGTACGGCCATTGGGATCAAGGCCGATGTCCGCATCCTCGCGGAAGTTGAAAACCTGATCCAGGAAGTGGTTCGTCAATTCCAGGGCATCGACGTGCTGGTCAATAACGCCGGATCGATGATCGGCCGCGTCCCGTTCCTGGAAATGACCGAGTCGTATTGGAAAGACATCTTCCAGCTCAACGTACACAGTGTCTTCTATTGCAGTCAGCTCGCCGCCAAGGTCATGGTCAAACAAAAAAAAGGCATTATCATCAACGTTTCTTCCATTGCGGCACGCCAGGGCGGAGGGAATGGCGCCATCGCTTATGCCGCTTCGAAGGGGGCCGTCCAGACCTTCACCAAGGGAATGGCCCGGGAACTTGCCCCTTATGGGATCCGCGTCAATGGCGTGAATCCCGGGGTCATCTTGACCCCTTTCCACGCTCGATTCAGCACCGAAAAGCAGATCCAGCAGATGGTCGATACCGTGGTCTTGAAACATGCGGGATCTCCCGAAGAAGTCGCCACCGTAATCGCTTTCCTGGCCTCCTACGATGCCCGCTACCTGACGGGGGAAACGATTGAGGCGGCTGGAGTGCACAGCTGGATGGTCAAGAGAGAAGAGTCCGGAGTGCGGGATGCGAGTTGGAGATACGGGGCGCGGGATGCGAGTTGGAAATACGGGATACGGGATACGGGATGCGGGATGGAAAGATGCTATTCTCAAATGGCGAATGACAAATGTCAAATGACCGGTATTTATTGACACAATTGAGGGAAGGAATTTTCGACTGGGATTTTCGATTTTCGATTGCTGATTGGCGATTATTGACTTTGACCTTGGACTTTTGACCTTAGACCTTCGACTCTTTAGATCTGTCATCTACACTTTCTGCAGGTAATTTTGAAATTGCGCAATTGTTATTTCCTATTTGACCTTAGACTTTGGACATTCGACCTTGGACCTTAGATTTTGGACATTCGACTTTAGACCTTAGACCTTCGGACTGATAACCATGAAAAAGAAATCTGAAACTCATTTGTCACACGATGTTCGGCAGGCTGCCCCGCCCACCGTAATTTCCTTGGGCGAGTTTCTGGTTGACATGGTCCCTTCTCCAGCGGGCTCGCCCGTCGCTCAGGCTGATTTCCTGAAAATGGCTCCCGGGGGAGCCCCCGCCAATGTGGCCGTGGCTCTTGAGCGCTTGGGCATTCACACAGGGTTCGTCGGGAAAGTGGGAGACGATCCATTTGGACGTTTTCTGTACGGGGTGCTTGAGAAAGAAGGTCTCGATCTGGCTTTCCTGGGTTTGAGCACCGAATCGCTGACGCGGCTGGCTTTTGTCACCAACGATCAAGACGAGAAGCAGCGCTTTGTATTCTATGGAAACCCAGGCGCCGATGTCCTTCTCACTGCGTCCGACATCAATAAGTCCTATTTTCGAAATGCAAAAGTCTTCCACTTCGGGAGTATTTCCCTGATCCAGAACCCGGCGCGCAAAGCCACATTGAAGGCACTCGACCTCGCCAGGAAATTGGGGCTCACCATTTCATTTGATCCCAATCTGCGCCCGTCTCTCTGGCCTTCGCTGAAAACCGCCAGAAAAGTCATCCTCGAGAATCTGCATTGGTGCGACATCTTGAAGATCAATGAAATGGAATGGGAATTTCTCTTTCCGGATACTCCCTTCGAAGCTCTGCCCAAGGTCCTTAAGAAGCATGGCATCCAGCTAGGTGCCGTTACGCTGGGACCAGAGGGGGCCTTCGTCGGAACCACCAAGAATATCGTTCACGTGCCAGGCATCCCCGTTCACTTTGTCGATTCCACCGGAGCGGGAGATGGGTTCGTGGCCGGACTGATCCATAGCTGGCTTCACGCGAATGGAAAACCAAAGGACTGGGATACCGCGCGCCTTACCTCGATGGCCGAATTTTGCAATCGAATCGGAGCAGTGACCTGTACCAAAGCCGGCGCCATTCCTGCCTTCCCCAGCTTGGAAGCATTAGGGCAAATTTCGCTCTAGCGTCCGTCGCGGGCCAGACCCTCCCGGATGGGCCGGTAAGAAGAATCTAAACGCCAGGGTGAATTCCTCCGATGTAACTCTTGGGCTGATCTGGCCTTCGAGGGAATCCACTTGCAAGCAAAAAATACCAGAATTCTTTTCTTGTGTTTGGCGATGGTCGTGGTGACGGCCTGTGCTTATTTCCTGCTGGTGGTGATTCCACGCAAAGCACTCGAAAAACAATACGAATTAGCCAAGCAGATCGGCCAGGATATCAATCGAGTGCTGCAGTTTACGCCGCAGATTTCGGTGCGGAATGAAATAGTCTTAAACAAGCAGGCCAACATCCTCGAGCTGGCAACCAAGAGTCAAACCTTCCGGCATGAATTCGAATGGAGGCAAATCTGGCTGGGAAGCGAGAAAATCGTGCGTATTCGTGGAAACTTTGTGGCCAAGGCGGGCTATGATCTCAATCAATTTGTCGCTGTGAATATCGAACGGAGCGAGGTCACCGTGACGGTTCCTGAGCCCAAGATCCTTTCCGTCGAACCCACGGACTATCACATCGAAGGCGAAGATGGCTGGTGGAACAGTATTTCTGATGCCGACCGGTCGTCCGCACTCAAGGAATTTGCCGCCAGTGCACGCAAAGTCATGGAGCGATCGGATTTAGTCAATTCGGCGAAAGCCAGTTTTGAGGACTCCCTGAACAAAATTTTTGCCAACCGGCTGGGAACCGTCCGCGTCGTTTACAAGCTCGAAGTATCCCGAAAGCCCGAATAAGATCCGGGCCGGCAGGGCGCTGAGGATTGCAGCAGCGCTCCCTCATTTCCTTCCTCGATGCATCCCATTTCAAGCCGTGGTTAACCCGGACGTGCAATGGGGACAGCGAGTCGCTTTCGCTGAAATCGGTCCGCAGCAGTACGGACATGCTTTCATGACTGGGGCCGCCGGCACTTCCTCGCTCTTGAGCCGATTCACCTGTCGAATCAGAAAAAATACGGCGAAGGCCACAATCAGAAAATCGCAAACCACGTTCAGGAAGGCTCCATAATTGATCGTGGCGGCGCCGGCGGCCTTTGCCTCGGCCAAGGTCGCATAGGCCTGCCCGGAAAGGTTGATAAACTTGTTGGAAAAGTCCGAGCGTCCCGTCAGCAGGCCAATAGGCGGCATCAGAATATCGCTGACAAAAGAGCTGACAATCTTTCCAAAGGCGGCTCCAATGATGATGCCGACCGCCATGTCAAGCATGTTCCCGCGCATCGCAAAATCCCGGAACTCATGGAAGACCTTCCCTCTGTTGCCCAGCATTAATTTCGGGCTCCCTAAATGAGCCATCCCGAGATTTTCGAGAATTGGATCGTTCGGTGTCGTCATGAAACACCTCCTTTAATGCCGCATGTTGCACGGATAAATCGGGAAGTGTCAAGAGCCGCCGACTGCACAACATACTTCCCTGGAGCATCAGAGGAGAGTGCTGAGGATAAACGAGGGGTTGAGTCGTTGGATGCGGAAGGTGAACGGAAATTGGGGACGAAACCATTGGGGAACGCAGCTTGAGGCCGCGTTCCCGTGACTGGCGGTGGATTAATTCAAAGGGGTGAGGACAGCTTTGACATATTCTCCGGACAGCATATTTTCAAAGCAGTCTTTCCATTCATTAATACCGGCCACCCGGCTGATAACGAGATCGAGGTTTATCTGCCCGCTCGAAATCATTTCAATGACGCGTTCCCAGATAGGCCAGTTATGGGAGAAGCTTCCCTGCACTGTGACGGCCTTCTGTACCATAGGATCCAGGCTGAAGCCCATGGGCTGTGGCCCCCAACCAACCTTGCAGATTTGACCGGCTGGACGTACGGCCTGCATGGCCATCTGGAACGTGGGCGAAACTCCCGCGGCATCGATCACAACATCCACTCCGAATCCATCGCCCAGATTCTTGATGTATTCCAATACGTTCCCGTCCAGGGCGGCGTGGGCACCCAGTTGTTTGGCCACGCCCAAGCGCTTGGCATCAACGGGGAGTCCGGCCACGATCAAGTGGCCCGCCCCGCACAATTTGGCCATCAAGGCACAGAGCAGACCAATGGGACCGGGGCCGATTACCAGCACATGATCTCCCGGTTTGATATGCGCATTATTGCAGACAGCGTTATAAGCGACACAACAGGGTTCTGTCAGCGCCGCTTTTTCAAACGTCAGCTTTGACGGGAGGTTGTGCAGGCATCGTTCCGGAACCTTGACGAAGTCCGTCATGGCTCCATTCACCCCATAACCGAATCCCAGCCGACTCGGATCCAAATTATAGAGGCCCCGCCGCGTAAAGGGCGAAAACTCGTCGATCACCGCGGCCGTCTCGCTGACCACCCGATCTCCCTCTTTGAACTTGCGGACCCGGCTTCCAGCTTTTGCCACCGTTCCACAAAATTCATGTCCCAGGACGATCGGATAATTGACTTTCCAACTGTGGGTCCCGTGCCATTGATGCAGGTCGCTTCCACAGACGCTGGCGGCGCCCACTTTCAAGAGGACGTCCTGCTCTCCAATTTCGGGGACAGGCACTTCCCGGAGTTCCACACTTCCAGAAGCGGCGCCAAAATTCACCACGGCAGGCATTATTTTAGACATGCTACTTTCTCTCCTTTCCAACGGGCACATCGCCAAAGCGATGGACGGATTCACAAATCTGTTTCAAGGCTCCCTCAACGTCGCCGGTGGCCACACGAAACGCCTTGGCATCGATGGCCAGCGGGGCACCGAGCACGACCAGGGGGGCTCCGTACTGAGGAGTGGCGATCGCCTGTTCCACGGTGAGACCGCCGACGGCCTGCACGGGCACCTGGACGGCCTTGACGACGTCGCGCAGTTGATCCAGCGGGCTGGGATAGGGCTTGCCCTGCTCCTTCAAAAGCGTGCGCTGATCGTAGGCGATATGATGAATGACATAATCGCACCCCAGATCTTCCAGGATTTTGGCTCCCACCACCATATCTGGCATACCCAGGTTGTCTCCCATCACCTTAACGCCGTAATCCCTGGCAGCCCGGACTACCAGTTGAACCGTTTCACGATGCGCTTGCCCCATCACAACCACAAAATTGGCACCTGCTTTGGCCATAAGTTCCGCTTCCAGATAGCCGCCATCCATGGTTTTCAAATCCGCCACAATGGGGGTTTTTGGAAATTCGGACCGAAGCGCGCGAACTCCGTTCATGCCCTCGGCGATGATCAACGGCGTCCCGGCCTCCAGCCAGTCCACCCCCGCTCGCATGGCCATCCGGGCGGTTTCGAGCGCCTCCGGGATCGTCGTCAGATCCAGCGAAATTTGTACGACGGGTAGCATATGAGTTCATCCTTTTCTATGATTTAAAGTCAACTCAACCACCTTGAAGCGTATCAGATCGACCAAGCGAGTCCAAGCAGAATCCCTTTTTCAGAAGGTAGGAAATCCTCTCGAGAACGGGTCCCCGCCGGCTAGTGGCGACTGCTGATTTCATGCACGGCATCGACCAAGGCAACCACACTTTCCACGGGCGTCTCAGGCAGGATTCCATGACCGAGATTGAAGATATGGCCTGGCCGGCGACCGGCTTTCTCCAGGAGCTGGCGTGCGCGATGCTCAATAGTCTGCGGCTCCGAAAGCAGGACCAATGGATCGAGATTGCCTTGGACTGCAACATCATGACCGATTCTGGCCCACGCCTCCGCCAAATCCACGCGCCAGTCAACCCCGATGACATCGCCTCCCGCCTGGCGGTCAAGTTCCAGATAAGCAGAAGTCCCGGTTGAGAAATTGATGACGGGCACCCCTTTCTTGATCCCCTCAATGACGTGCCTCGTATGTGGGAGCACAAAATCTCGATAGTCCTCAGGGCTGAGGCAGCCGACCCAACTGTCAAAGAGCTGAACCGCCTGAGCACCCGCGGCAACCTGCCCATTCAAATATTTCACCAGGCTGCGCGAGATGGAGGCCATCATCTCGTGCCACGCCTCAGGCTCGCGGTACATCAGCGATTTGGTATGCCGGTAACTCTTGGAGGCCCCTCCTTCGACGATATAGGAAGCCAGAGTAAACGGGGCCCCGGCAAATCCAATCAACGGGATGTCGGACTTCAACCCGGCACGGGTCTTCCGAATCGCGTCGAAGACGAAAGACAGGGATTCCTGGGGCTCGACTTCTCGAATGCGGCGGACGTCAACCGCATGACGAATGATCCCGTCGATTACCGGGCCATCCCCCTTCTCGAAACGGAGTCCCAACCCCATGGGTTCCACAATCAGGAGGATATCGGCAAAGATAATGGCGGCGTCGACCCCGAGACGGTGGGCGGCTGTGACCGTTACCTCGGCCGCCAGATCTGAATTCTTGCAAAGTTCGAGAAAGGAATTACGGGCCCGAATTTCCCGGTACTCGGCCATGTAGCGCCCTGCCTGACGCATCAACCAGATGGGTGTATATTCGGTCGGCAAACAGCGGCAGGCCCGCATAAACGTGCTGGACTCCAACTTGTCCGTGATTGGCGTTGCCGGAATCGCTTCACCCACCGGGGAACCCAATCGGCCGGCCGGGGAAGTTCGGTTCTTCTTCATTTCCAGTATCTGGGGAGACAATCCGGCAGTTTCCGAGACCAGCCTGGCCATTTTAGGCTCTTGAGGTTCCACATCGATGTCAACTCCATGGTCATGCAATGATTGGCTGCACGACGGACCAATAGAACCGACGACCACTTTCGCCAGGGCTTCTCTGAGCGCAAAGGACAATGACCGCTGTTCGGCCACCTGAAACAGGTGGGAAGCTTGCATGGAGTTGGTGAATAGCGCCACTTTACACTCGCCCTCAATCAAGGCGCGAATTGCTCTTTCGAGGGGTTGGGTATCCTGCGGCAGAGTCCAGCGATAGACCGGAACTTGCAAAACATGGGCGCCCCTGGTTTTCAGCTCTTCGATGAGTTCAAAGTTGGGAACACCCGATTCCTGGACAGCCACTGTCAGGCCTGGCAGAGGAGGAAAGCGTTCGTCGTTATCGACAATTTCCAGGAACTCTCTCCAAGTCCCGGGATCGGGCACGGCGATCGAGACGGGAACACCCTGCTCCCGCAATGCCTCCACAGGCTTCGGTCCTCGCGCCACAATCGTGATGCGGCGGAGCGCTTCCTTGAGCTGATCTTGCGGGAAACTGGTCGCCAGCACTTCAAAAAGATTTCGGGTGCCGCCACCCGTTTGAAAGAGCACTACCGCGATCTCCTGACGCAACAGCCGGCTTCCAAATTCCAGCGCAGAAACATTCTGCGTGAGTGGCACTTCAGCCATGGAAGGGGCAAGCAAGGGACGTCCGCCATGCTTTAGAATGAGCTGTTCCATGTCCCCGGCGCGGCGGCCTTCAAAGGCGGCCACACACAATCCGGCGAAACCCTGTTGTGCTTTTTCCGTCTCAGCCACGGTGGAGTCTTCTCCTGGCCCATCGAGATTGCTCTGCTAGCACTGCCATTCCCAATCCGTCACAATAGCAAAAGGGTTTCACACGGTGCAACTGGTGTTTGGAAATAGTCCAGCTCACTGGGATGCATCTATTTCTCCCCTGCACGGGCAACATGGAGCTCCTGCCTGGACTTGGATCGTAACAAAGTCCCCCATGATGGGTACCCAGAAAACTGAATCACACTGAGAGTTAGTTCTGCGGCAAAATCGGTGGAAAATAGAGGAGGATATTGGCCGAATAAGTAGCGATTTTCAGTGGAGCAGGATCGTGGCAGTGCAACGATTGGGGCAACGATTGGGGTCAGCCCCTTAAAAAATAAATTTATGAGTTTTAATTCAATTTCATTTAGCTGCTGTTTCAAGTTTCCCTGCGGGGAGAGAGCTTGCTGTAATCGTCGCAACTGAATGCTCACGGCCGCCCCCGCGTCGGGCCCTATCACCCCGGCGGTTTGGCGTTACGGCATCCCGCACGATGCTCTGGCGTTGGTTGCCCTGCAGTGTCACGTGGTACAGTGCTCTTTCATACTGCATTCGCAATTACAACCACACTTTAATCCATGAGCCTTTCCAGGGCAAACGCATATTTATTATTTAAGGGCTGACCCCATTTCTCTTGTCCGAAGCGCGTTTTCCTTGCCAGAGAACCCAGGTGATTGAACCTTCAATAATTGCGATAAGATAGAATAACAGAGGCAGTTCCCAAACCCCTTCCTAAATTCCAGTACGATTGAAGAGGATTCCCCTTCAGAAAGGGAATAGCTGCCGCTGCCGTTAAAAGAAAACCAATGCCAGCCAGCACTGTCCTCCGGGCGTGCTTTCGCATATTTGCCATCATCGATATTCCCTCTTCCTTGTCTGATTTGAACTCGATGTGCTCGGGCAGGACTCGGAACAGCTCATCAATAGTTTTAGGGTCAATCCACCTTGACGATATCCGCGAGGTCGCCGTTACCAAGATCAGAGGTTCCGAGTCAATCACATACAAAACTTCTCGAACCAGTGTATGTCTGTGCAGAAAGGTAAGTATCGAATGCTGATCTGTTCCGGGCTAATTTCGGCTCGATAAGCCAGCACGCCACAATTAAACACAGGCACGCGACGATATGACAGCGGTCATCATACGAACCGGCCCTTTCCTGCACTATACAAGAAAGCCGCAAGAAATAATGACAGAATCTTGAGGAAGTGGATATCGGATTATGACAACATCCATTTCGCACAGGTCGCCTTACATGTCGTGGAATGCTGTGTCTTTTGACCCGACCGGGTACTTTGTGCCAACCGAAGTGAGCGATAATTCACCAAGGAGGACAAAAGATGCCCCAAGAGAAGTATAAACCAGAACAAGAGGTGCCGCAAGGAAGGGAAGAAGCAATGTCTTTTTTACCCGTGACCCCATTTTTACCCTGATTTCTGCCATAAGATAGGTGTAAATCAGGGTGGTTCTCCAGTGGGAAACCGCCCGAGAATCGATTTTCGGGATGGGGGACGTGCCTTCCCTCTCGCCCCGCCGATTTCGGCTGGCCAATCAGGGCAGTATACAAGCGACACGACTTCCTGCCATTCCGAAATTGATGCTCGAAATAACCGCCTTAATATTGCTCACGGCATCCCTTCTAATATAATCTGCAGGCGGTAAAGAAGACGAAGGCTTGCGACTGGCCTTATGGAGGTTGAACATCAGAGATGAGCAGGGAAATTTTATCTCCAACAGCTATCAAAATAGTTCTGGCGGTTTCAGTGATTTTCCTGCTTTTTCTTGTGCCTGCTTGCACGAAAGAACCCGCCAAATCGGGTCCCACGCCGCAGAAGGTCGAAAATGCGCCGCCTTCGACATCAGGTGAAGCCACGACGTCAGGGGAGGCTGAAAATGCCTCTCAGGAACAACTGAGCGATGCTTTCATGAAGTTCGTTGCTCAGAAATGGACCGGTGACCTCGATGGGATGATCCAGCGGCGGCTTATCCGGGTCCTCACGACCTATTCCAAGACCAACTATTTCATTGACCGCGGCACACAGCGTGGCATCACTTACGATGCTTCTAAGACTTTTGAGGACGATCTGAACAAGGAACTCAAAAACACGCACATTCGTGTGAACGTTGTGTGTGTTCCTGTGGTTCGCGATGATCTGATCCCTGCCTTACTGGACGGCCGCGGGGACATCGTGGGCGCCGGGCTGTTATTGACGGACTGGCGCAAGGAGAAGGTCGACTTCTCCAACCCGACAAGGTCTCATATCTCGGTGATCGTCGTCACCGGTCCTGGAGCCCCCCCGATTGCGTCCATCCAGGATCTGGGTGGGAAGGAGGTTTACCTGCAAACATCTGGAGTATTGCAACGAGGAGTGGACAGCTTCAATGCGATGCTGGCCAAAGCGGGGCGGCCTCCCGTCAAGATTCGACCCGCGCCCGAGGTTCTCGCACCTGAAGACATTCTCGAGATGGTGAATGCAGGAATTGTGCCCATTACCCTCGCGCCGGACTACCTTGGCGAATTTTGGCAAAATGTGTTCCCTGACATCGTTCTGCACAAGGATGTGGCTGTCAAGTCAGAGGCTGAGATCGGAATGATGGTTCGCAAGAACAGTCCTCAATTGCTGGCCAAGCTCAATGGTTTTGTTGCCCGCTACCCCGAAGGTTCCCGTGAACGGAATGTGCTGCTGAATAAGTATCTCAAGGAGGTGAAATACGCCAGGCAGGTGACTTCGAAGCAGGAATCTGCCAAGTTCCAGCAAGTTGTCAGGTACCTGCGCAAGTACAGTGACCAATACGGTCTCGACTATCTGCTCCTGGGAGCCCTGGGCTACCAGGAGTCAACCCTCGACCAGAATAAGAAGAGTGGGATTGGAGCTATAGGCGTAATGCAAGTCATGCCGGCTACCGGCAAAAAGATGAAGGTGGGAGATATCACACAACTCGAGCCCAATATTCACGCCGGTGTCAAGTACATCCGATTCATGATGGATCAGTATTACGCCAATGAGCCGATGAACACGCTCAACAAGGGGTTATTTACATTCGCCTCTTACAACGCCGGTCCCGGCCGAATCAAGCAGTTGCGGGAACAAGCGGCCAAACGCGGCCTTGATCCCAACAAGTGGTTCAATAACGTCGAGCTCGTCGCCGCGGAGTCTATCGGCCGAGAAACGGTCCAGTATGTCTCCAACATTTACAAATACTATCTGGCCTATAAGATGCTTACAGAAAAAAGTGAGGCGTGGCACAAGGCCAAGCAGGAACTGGTCAGGGCTAAGTAGCAACGAGCGGCAACGTTACCTGACAGAGTTATCTCGGTATTGACCCGACCGGGTATTTTTGTACCAACTGAAGTGATCGACACTCTGTCGGAACAGTGGCGACAGCACTATAGCCAGGTGCGGCCGCACGCCTCGTTGGGCTATAGGCCACCGGCACCGGTGGCCTACAGCCCAGGATGGAATCTCGTTTCACGGCCCCAGGCTGTGATGTAATTTGTATCACTCCGATTGGTACAAAAGATTGGCCTTGCCAAATGGAGATTCGAAAATTTGGCTTTAACAAGTGCTCCTTTGTTACAATGCATCACGCAAGACATTGTCATCCAACAAGGAGATCTCAATGAAGTCTCTCTGTAATTCTCTTTGCCTCTGGCTGCTGATTTTGACCTTGGGCACAACCACATTCGCCCAAACCAAGCCGAATACGCTGACCGCAGAGGAAATTTCGGCCGGCTGGATTCTGCTTTTCGATGGAGAGACGAATTTTGGTTGGGAGAACCATGGAGGATCTGATTGGAAAATCGCGGATGGGATCGTTTCAGCCGCTACGGGCGAAAGCGGATGGTTTGGAACGACTTCCGATTTTGGGGACTACATCCTCAAAGCGGATTATCGAACCGGGGCCGACGGCAACAGCGGACTTTTTCTCCGCTCCGCCAGTGAAGGGGAGCCAGCCAAGACGGGGTACGAACTCCAGATCTGCGACACGCATAAAGAGTATGTGACCGGGAGTCTGGTGAACTACCACAAAGCTCAGAAGAAAATGAGCTTTGAACCAGATCAGTGGCATCACTATGAGATTCAAGTCATGGGCGATCATTTCCTCATCAAACTCGACGGCCACACTCTTTTGAACGTTCACGACAAAAGTCACGCCGTGGGGCGTATTGGGCTGCAATACAACAAGGGAAAAAAGATTGAATTTCAGAACATCAAGCTGAAACCCCTTGGCTTGAGGTCAATCTTCAACGGAAAGAACCTCAAAGGCTGGCAATCGGTGGACAGCCCGCAGAAGAAAACGGTGCCGACCTGGTCGGTACGGAATAAGGCCATCCATGTGGAGGGAGGGCCCGGCCAGCTTGAAACTACAGAATTCTTCGGGGACTTCATTTTTCAAATCGACGTCCGCACCAATCCCAAGGACGCAAACCATCATCCGAACAGCGGCGTTTTCTTTC
Source organism: Terriglobia bacterium (assembly GCA_046331665.1). Classification (GTDB taxonomy): domain Bacteria; phylum Acidobacteriota; class Terriglobia; order Versatilivoradales; family Versatilivoraceae; genus CAWBAT01. The sequence goes on from JAXLQK010000014.1 coordinate 115,326, forward strand.
GAGGAGATAAGGAGACATTCTGGACCGGCTACGAATCCCAAATTCGAAATGAGTTCAAGAATCAGGACCGTACTCAGGCCGTCGATTTCGGCACAGGAGAAATTTATCATTTCCTGCCTGCACGCGGGTAATCCCGAATGATGGCGTGTATTTTTCCAAAACGATCGTCGCCTCGGAGCGCCATATGGCGGTCTGGATCAATGGGATCCAAGTCAGCGATTATACCGACTCGCGTCCGCCGGGCCTTGACATCCACACCCAGTCGCGGCCAGGAGCCGGTACGATCAACCTTCAGGCACACGACCCGACCACCAACCTCGATTTCAAGAACTTAAAAATCGTCCCCCTGCCACAACGTTGAGAATCCCTCACCGATCAATCCGTCTGGCCTGGCAACGTTATCCGTGATCCTCGGCTTTGCGAAATGGCAAGTAACAGCCCTGCGGGAGATTCTCTGACACCTGACCCCCTACGCTAAGTTAGGGGAGCCAGCACCGGCCTCTGGCGTCATCTTCGGTTCAAAATACCCGTAGAGCGCCAGCGGCACCACGAGCGTCAACAGGTGGAACTCACCGAGCCGGCAATGACGACAATCATGGCCGGACGCTGGACTTCCGAACCAGGACCTGTCGCAATGGAAAGGAGCCAGCCCGAGGGCGGCCACTGTAGCTGTCATCATGACAGGCCGGAAACGCATTTTTGCGCCATCCAGGATGGCTTGCTGTTGTTCCATCCCAGCCTGACGCTGACTGCGGACATAGGAAACCAGGACCACGCCGTTCAGCACCGCGATTCCCCACAATGCAATGAAGCCTACCGAGGCGGGAACCGAAAGATATTCACCCGACACCAGCAATCCGACAATCCCTCCCACCGAGGCAAACGGTAATACCAGAATGATCAGGGAAGCCAGCCGCACGGATCGAAACAGCAGAAACAATAGAAAGAAGATGGCGCCCACCGTGACGGGAACAATGACCATCAAGTGCTGTTGCGCGCGCTGCATGTTTTCGAACTGCCCACCCCATTCCAGGTGGTATCCCGTGGGCAGGGACACTTCCTGGCGGACCTTTTTCTGCAGCTCGGCCACGTAGCCGCCCAAATCCCGGTCGCGCACATTGATCCCGATCACAATGCGGCGTTTAGCCGACTCCCGTTTGATCTGTGAAGTTCCCTCTTTCAATTCGATTTGCGCCAGGCTTTCCAGCGGGACTTGGGCACCAATGTGGGAACGCAGCATGAGCCGCCGGATTTCCGTGATGTTGTTCCGAAGATGTTCCGGGTATCGAACTACGGCCTGAAATCTTCTTTCGCCTTCGTAAATTTCCGTAGCCGCCTTCCCTGCCACTGCCGCTTCAATGGCATCGTGGACATCGGAGGCATTAAGCCCGTGCCGGGCGATCGCCTGGCGGTCAATGACCACGTTCAGATTCTGCTGTCCCTTGACCCGATCGATTTTGAAATCTGAAGTGCCGCGAATGGTATTTGCCGTCCGGGCAATTTCTCCGGCGATCTTGACCAGGGTCTCCAGATCATCGCCGAAGACCTTCACGGCAATGTCGGCACGAACGCCGGTGACCATTTCGTCCACACGGTCCGAGATAGGCTGTGCCATCACGGGATTCACTCCCGGGAAAGAGGCGGTGATCTCGCGTACCTGATCGGCAATCTGGTCCTGGGTCAGACCATGACGTTCTTGAAGCGGTTGGAGTTGAATCATCATATCACTCTCGTTGTAGCCGGCCGGGTCGACAGGAGACTCGCCGCGCCCCAGCCGTGAAACCACGTGCTTGACCCCCGGGATCTTCAGAATCCGCTGAATCGCCTCCTGCTCCATTTTGATGGACTCATCCAAGGCAATATTCGGGACCCGATCCATGTTGGGAGAAATCGTGCCTTCCTTGAGCTCCGGAATGAACGAAGTCCCCAGGTAAGGAAGACCCAACACAGACAGGGCGAACAGAAGCAGGGCGAGGCTAATCACCGTCTTGGGGTTATTCACAGCCCAACTAACAATTCGTAAATAAGGACGTTTGGTGAGCTTTACCATCAAGGTGTCGTGCTCACCGCCTCCTTTGAGCATGTAGAAGGACAGGACGGGAGACAGCGTCAACGACAGGACCAGAGAGATGCCGAGAGCGATGGTGATCGTATATGCCAGCGGGGCAAACATTTTCCCCTCCATCCCTTCGAGCGTCATCAAAGGCAGGAAAACAAGAATAATCACTCCGATTCCAAAAATGACCGGGGTCCCCACTTCAACGGTGGCGTCATAGACCGTTTTCATTCGACTTGTGCCAGGGCGCTCGCCAAGCCTCGAAAAGATATTTTCAACGACCACTACCGAGCCATCCACAATGAGGCCGATGGCAATCGCCAGTCCTCCCAGGGACATGAGATTGGCTGACATCCCGTAATAGTTCATGACCAGAAAAGTAGCGGCCGGAGTGAGAACGAGCGTGGCAATGACGATGAGACTTGAACGCAGGTCGCCCAGGTAAAGAAACAGAATGATGACGACCAGAACGATCCCTTCAATCAGGACTTTGCTGACGGTGTTCAGTGCTGCTTCCACCAGCTCGGAGCGATCGTAGTAAGGCACGATTTGCAGTCCTCCCGGAAGCATGCCTTGTGAATTGATGTCGGCAACCTGGGCTTTGATCAGGCTGACGACCTCCTGGCATTGCCCCCGGCGATCATCATGACGATGGCGCCTACCGCTTCCGTGTATCCCCTTGACCATGGCTCCGTACCGGACTTCCTCGCCCACCTTAACCTCCGCCACATCGCGGATATAGACGGGAGTCGCGCCACCTCCTTCAACACGATGGAGCGGATATCTTCCAAATCACGGATCAAGCAATTCCACGGACCAGCAGGATTTCCGGGCCCTGCGGCAGGATACCGCCACTGGAATTGGCATTGTTGCGGGCCAGAGCCTCATACACGTTGTGGATCGTCACTCCGTAATAGCGCAACTTGAAGGGGTCGACAAGCACCTGGTATTGCTTGACGTATCCTCCAGTCGAGTTGATTTCGGCCACGCCTGGAATTGAACGAAGCAGGGGGCGAGCGATCCAATCCTGCACAATTCTTCGCTCCATCAATTCGTCTTTGGTGAGGGCGCGTTGGCCATCATGAGGTCCCTCGAGCGTGTATTGGTAAATTTCACTGAGGGCCGTGGAGACTGGACCTAAAACGGGATTGATGCCGAGTGGCACGCGGCTTCGGACATCGTCCAGGCGTTCGGCCACCAACTGACGGGCAAAATATTGGGGGATATCGTCGCGGAAGACCAGGGTGACAATGGAAAGGCCGGGTTCATTCTGCGAGCGTAGTTCCGTCAGTCCGGGCAGACCGGTCATTCCAATTTCCACCGGGACAGTGACCAGACGCTCCACTTCATCGGGCGATCGGCCCGGGACTTCGGTAGCCACTTGAACTTGAATATTGGTGACGTCGGGGAAAGCATCTACAGACAATTTCCGGGCCGCATCAGTCCCGAAGGCCAGCAGGATCACCGCCGTTACGACGACCACGATGCGCTGTGTGAGGGCCGTCCTGATAAGAGAGTTCAGCATATTGGATTTTATCCTTCTTCAGATCGAACAGCCTGCCGGCGTCGCTCATTGTTCAAATGAAATGCTCCATCAAGGACAATTTGTTCCCCCGACTTCAGCCCATTCAATAAAACTCTTCTCCCTTGATACTGACCCCCCAACTCCACTTCCCGCAGGACGAAGGTGTTTTCATTCATTCGGACGAACACATATTCCCGGTCATTTTCACGAACGACGGCGGTCATTGGGATCACCCATTCCCTGGAGGCCTGATCCCGGAGAGTCATGTTCGCCAGCATGGCAGGCTTGTAAAAACCGCGGGGATTGGGCAGATCCATATGAATCAAAACGGTTCGCGTCTCGGGGTTCACGATGGGGCTGACAAAGGAAATTCTCCCCTCCAACTCCCGGCCCGGAAGAGCGGGAATTTCGGCTTCCACGTCATATCCGAGATGAATCTCTCCGGCGGATTGTTCCGGAACGTCCGCAACCAGCCAGACGTTGGCAAGATCCGCGATGACAAACGCCGTGTCGGAAGTCTGCACGACCTGTCCCACAGTGACATTTCTTTCCAGGATCGTCCCGCTGGCGCTGGCAACCAGGCGTGTCACCGAGTTCATGATTCGCGTCTGCTCAATCCGGCCAATGGATTCCTTAGACATCCCCAACACCGCCAACTGATCGCGACCGGCATTCACTTCGGCGGCAGCTTCGGCCAGTTCGGCTTCGCGACGTTGGAGTTCAGCAACCCCGATCACATCGGCTTTTAATAATTGCTGGGCACGATCTACCGCCTTTTGGGCCAGCTGTTGGCGCGTGTAGGCCTTGAGGAACGCCGCCTGCGTTTCAGAAAGCTGGGTGCTATAGATCGAGGCCAGCGGCTGATTTAGCTGCACCATATCCCCTTCGTGAACGTAAAGTTCGGTGACGCGTCCGTCTACGGGAGCTCCAACTCGAACGGCGCGCCGACGGTCGACTTCGACTCGTGCCGGCACCCGCAAGGTAGAGCTCACCTCAGCCCAGCTTGGTTCCCCGATGCGGAGGCGTTCCATCAGCATTTTTGAGGCAGAAATCTCCAAAGGATTTTTTGCTTGGGCGGCGGATACCTCCCCGGCTATCGGCGAGGACCCGCTCAACTTGCATCCCCCAGCACCCAGCAGCACTCCCAGTCCCAGCAATGTTCCCACCCAGCGATACGTCGTCTTCGTCATAAATTTCTCCTTTAAGGCGTGCCCTTTGAATCCAAGGCACGCAAATATCTGAGATCGGTAAGTGCTGATTGCCGGTCATATTGGGCATTGAGAAAGTCCAGGCGGACTGTCCGCAGTACCCGCTGGGCGTCCAAAACTTCCAGGATCCCGCGTTCCCCAAGCTGATAGGCCACTTCGGAGGAACGGACCGCCTCTTCCGCCTCTTTCAGGATTCCCCCTTCAAAGGCGGACACCTGTTGGCCGGCAATTTGATAACGTCCATAGGCGCTTTCCAGTGCGGCTGTGAATTCCACATACTGCCGGTCAGCTGTGGCCTTAGCCCGGCGCAGGGCGGCCTGGGATTCCGCGATCGGTCCCTCCCGTCGGTTCCACAACGGCAGTGGCAATGCCACCCCAACTTTGTAAACGGAGGTGTCTGGCAATCTCTCCCACTCAAAATGGGTGAGAGGCTGAGGCTTTCTTTGGGCCTGTTCATTCTTCAGTAGCGACTCCGCCCGCCGAATTTCCGCCCGCGCCTGGGCAAGAGATGGATTTTCATTTAGGACCTCTTCCCGGAGATCCTTGATTGGTGGCAATTGAGGAGTTTCGAGGGTGCCCTTCGGGTCGAGGTCTGCCTCGGGGGGGGCTCCAATCGCGGCGCGCAGGGCAGAGAGGGTGGAGACGAGCTGCAGCTGGGCCCGGTTTGCGAAAGAGCTTGCCGTAGCCACCTCGGCTTCCGCGCGAACCAACTCCAACCGCCCGGCCTCCCCCACTTCCACGCGAGTCTGAACGCGCCGACGCAGCTCTTCCACCAGTCTCAGGTTTTGCTGGGCTAGTTCAATAATCCCCTTCCAGCGCAGCGACTCGAAAAACGCGTGCCGTACTGAGTTTTTGACTGCGAGCAAGACTTCGGCCTGAGCCAATTGTGAACCTTGCTTGTTGATTTCTGCGGCTTGAATCCGCGTCTGGCGGACGGAAGGAAGCTCCAGTTGCTGGGCAAAAATATAGTATTGGTACGACCCGGGAACGGCACCGGCGATGCGCGCATTCTGGTAGCCTCCGGCAAGATCCAGTACCGGATTCGGATAGGCTTTGGCCGTGCCAATACCGGCCGCTGCCATTTCTATCCTGGCGACTGCCTCTTGCAATCGAGGATGGTTTTGCTCGGCCAGACTCAGAGCATGCTCCAAAGTCAACGGCTCCGCCGCACAGAGCGTGCTTGCTAAAAATACACCAATCCATCTCATCAAATGCTTCATTCGACTCCCTTTCAATCGAAACAAACTATGGAATAAATTGGGGGGAAGACACCGCGCCCCTGAGTCAGAGGCTTCGATCGGTGTTCAAGCTAAATTGAGCGTGAAAATAATTTATGAGGCAAAAGGCGGGGAGCGGGGATTGCAGGAATGAACGGAAAAGTTGGATAAGCTTAAATCCTGGAAATCCGGGGATCGTTCCATCGACTTCAAGAATGGAATAATGGAGGCATCCGGAGGCCGAATCACCTGCAAACCAGAGCGCAAACGGAGTGTCGCGACACGCTGCTTGTGATGCCGCGTTTGCTCTGTCCATTTGTATTCCGGAATCTTTTGAAATGCAGGGACCTGCCAATCGCCGGCCTGTTCCTGGAAAAGGTCATCGGTGGTTGCGAAGTGATCGAACCGGGTTTGATCATCAAATGGTCCGGCAGACTCCACATCCGATCCGTCCTGGTTGAAGTCCCGAACGGACAAGGAGGTTCGAACCGATAGATCCGCGGGTTCTCTTCCGTTCCCTTGAAAAAAGGTCTGTGGCGGGCTGGCTAGGACAGTGAGAGAAAGTAAAACGATGAAGGCGGCCAAAAGTACCGAACGGGTTAAGGGCGAGCAGGCAAGGCTTCTGCACTCTTTGGGCTGTAACCATGCAACCATCATCATGGCGTTAAGTATAAACAAGGATTCGCTCTCGACAAAGATTTTTTGGTTCCGTGTTGATTACAGGTCAGTTGCAGATGAAACGCAGGGACGCGGAATGAGACCTTTCACATTAAACACAGCAGGAGAACGGCAGGCGGGTTCTAATCAGTATCTTAATTTAGCGCGAAGGGGAACGGGATGCTTTCGAAAACCTGATTGGGAATGTATTCAGGTTCTCATTCACTGGCAAATTGATCCGAGGAATCACGCCTCTGCGGCGTCACATCTACATGAAGGAAATCTTCGGCTTAACCATTTCCGCCGAGACGGTCCCCTTTTTGAAGGTAATCCCCGGCTTCACCATTTCCGCCGAGACGATCCCCAGCGCAGCGGTGGCGGTACTATTGACAAACAGCCCGAAGCTTTGAGCATGCACCGGATTCGTGAGCAGTTGCCAGAATTTATCGACAGCTGCCGGAATATTTTGATCCGGTTTAGCGGGGGGATTGGAATAAAACCAGCTCAACAAGACAATGACGCCCGGACTGCCAAGCCTTTCCGGACCCTCTCCCCAAATCCCTTGTTCTCCTTGTAACCCCAGAAGCTGGCGCGTCGTGTTATTCAACTCTCCGGAGAGTTGTTTGTTCAAAGTCGAATCGTCCAGCAAATAAAAGGCAGAACAGATGGCTTCCGCGGCATCGCTGGTCGTGATGTAGCTGACCTCTGTGCTTTCCTTGCCGTTCACCAGGTCTGGGAATTCCCCGTTGGGGTGACGGCTCTTCAACAACCAATCCAGAGCGTTGTGCGCCGTCTCCCGGTAGGCCTTATCCCGAGTGGCGGCGTAAAGTTCCGCGAAGAAAAATGCGGCAGCTGCCGTCGAACGGCTCGAGGGCAGAAACGCGGCTAAACTATCCTTAATGCCGCCGGCAAAAGATCCCTTGTTGTCTCCGGCCGAGATCGCCCAGGTGGCCCCCGCCGGTATTTTTGAAACGGGCTCGGCAGGCATTCCTTCCAGCAGGAATCGCGCAAGCCGCTCCATGGCTTGTGCATACTCTTTCTTCTGGGTGCCATCGGCCACCGCATAGGCCCTGCCCAGAGCGGCGGCCACCATTCCATTTTCGCTGATATCCAAATTGCCGCCAGAATCCAGCCAGAATCCGGCCTCAGCCCCTCGCGTAGTTTGGACTTTCCGCTGCTGCCGGACCAAAGCATCTGCCCAGGCCAGGGCTTCCGCCAAAAACGGGGCGCCGTCTTTGGCCAATTCTCCATTGGCCAGCAACGTCCTCGCCAGCCTCCCCTGGACACTCAAGCGATCGATTCCTGGAGGCCCGGTTCTTGAACCCACACGGGTCGAGAGTTTGACCTGAACACCCCAGTTTCCAATCTCGTTCAGATAGCCCTTCAATCGATTCCTGACATCACTTTCCAGGGCTTTGCGCCCCTGGAAAGCCGCCGGAGCGAGCAGAAGAACTCCCGCCACGAAGGTGAAAGTTCCCACTCGTTTCCAATTGAATCTGAATGGCTTTTTCATTTGGGGTAAGGGTTCGAGGGACTGATCGATGCTGGGGGCAGTGTAATCGCCTGATTGAGGCGAAAAAAAAGCCCGGTCGTAAGACCAGGCTTGATCGGGAAGAGCCTTCCTAAGGGAATCCCTATCCTTTCTTTGCGGCAAAACTCTTAATTCCATCGGATTCATTTTCATAAACATCAAATACGGTCAGGAGCTTGGTGACGAGGAGAATGTCTCTTGTTCGCTGGCTCAAGTTGGCCAACTTCAGTTGTCCACCTTGATTCCGAATCGTGGTGAAGCTGCCCACCAACGCACCCACTCCGGTGCTGTCCATGTAGCTCACTTTTTCCAGGCTGACCAAAATGTTCTTATTTCCGGACTGCAACAATTCCTTAATTTTTTCTCTCATGGCTCCCACTTCGTCACCGATGACGATCTTGCCTTCCGGAACCAGTACACACACGTCACCCACAACTTTGCTTTCGAATTGAAGTGGCATTGCCTTCCTCCGTTCTATTAAAGTCGTACCGACTTGTTATGAGGCCTTCTCGGTCAAACTTGCAAAATATAATTCATTCTGAAAAAGAAGGCAAAAGAATAGCATGAAATCCCTGATCATGCATCCCTGCGTCAGGAATCTGGGGCACCCTGGAGCTTCCCTGCGGGTTATTTCTTAGAGGTTATTTTTTCCACCAACATCTGGAAACGTTGCTTTTCGGGAGCTCCGATGGGGCAATCACACATAGAAGCGACTGACTGGCCGTTGGATTCGGTAATGACCTCTTTCCGGTAAACATCTTTGGAATCCTTATCACCTGCTTTGACGTAACCGAATTCGCCGAACCCATTTTTCACAAACTTCTCGATGACGTAACCGTCCTTTAGTTTCACATCGATATGGACTTGCCGATTCCAATAATCTTCAGGCCTTAACGCCCAATTGAAGTATCTCAGCTCAATATCGACGTCCAAGTCTTCCTTGTAATGCTTGAACTTATCCTTCATGTTCAGCTTCTCTACATTTTTTCCATCCAGCGTCTTATAGATGGTTACCATGAAATCGCCGGGAGGCGGCGTGGGGACATCCGCTTCCTTCTCCTCGCCCTTTTCTTCGGCGACTGTGGTATTCCCCTTCCCTTTGGCTTTTTCTTTGGCTTGGCTCAACAGACTGGACGGACACAAAAAGCACGTGACGAAAAGAAACAATACTCCGGAGCAACTCATCCTCAACCAGAACCAACGGGAAAAGCAGGGTCTCATCATCTTTTCCTCCATTCCAGAGCAGGATCACCGTCAATTGTAACTAACTCATGGCTCTACAGAATCTATCTGGGTTCATTATATTCCTCCCCCCTGTTGGCGCAAAAGCTTATTTACCTAATTCTTATGAACGGCAGCCCTTTTTCAGGAGCCGTGGGGCAGGAGGTCTAAACGGACTTTCCGGCGACCACCGGGAGGAAGGGGACCGTTTGCGGACCCTCCGGCAAAACGGCAATCCGATAGGGGTCTTGACTGCTGCGGCCAGCACTGCCACGCTCTGACAGATCCCGAACGAGCTGGCCAATATTCATACAGAGTTTAAGGTGGGCGGCCTTCACTTCCTCTTCCGGAAGCGTAGAATAAAGATACACTTCAGCCTTCAACAAGACCCGGGCGAGAATCTGAACTTCCCATTGATCCAATATGGGTTCCTTGAAATCATGAATGATTTGCATCAACTCTTGCGGCGTCCTGCCCTGGCGCAAAAGTTCTTTAAAGTTTCCATGATCCGGAACTCCGTCCGAGCATTCAGAAGCCATTAAAATAGTTCCGCCCGGTTTCACGATCTGCTCGGCGGCAGACATGCCTTTCACGGCCTGATACAGATTCATATCCAAGGGGAACCCGGAGTTGGTGGTCACGACAAGGTCATAGGGATGAGCGACCGGCCGCATCACCACCTGTCGTGCAAAGGCACATCCGGCGGCATGAGCTTTATGCCAGTGACCGGCAAAGACTCCCGTGATTTGCCGCTTTCGATTCAGGGTCACGTTGACGATAAAATCGGGCTTCACCATGGCGGCGATTTCGGACATCTCCTCATAGATCGGATTCCCTTCCGTGATTCCCCAAGTGGCGCGAGGATTCCCAATCATGGGAGCCGAATGGTTGCGCAGGATGCTTTCAAACGCTCCAACTCCAAGCAAGACTGCCTTCGGGCCGCCGGAAAATCCGGCAAAAAAATGCGGCTCGATAAACCCCGTCAGGATTTTGACTTTGGCCTGCATGAAGTCCTTATTGACCCAAACTTCATTTCCAAAACGGCTCACTCCAAGACGAACCATGCTTTCCTTATCCCGGGGGCGATGCTGAACAATTCGGTACCCATTGACGATCTCCTTTCCTAGCATGGCTTCGAGTTCCTCGGAAGTGTTCGTCCGGTGCGTTCCAACGGCGTTAATCAAAGTGATGCTTTCCGTGGGGAGCTGATGGAGCTCATCGAGAATTATGGGAAGGACGCGATCGCTCGGCATGGGCCGCGTGCGGTCAGGAAAAATGATGGCCACAGAATCCCCGGGGCGAACCAACTCTTTCAACGGATCCGCGCCGATGGGTTGGCGAAGAGCCCTGGCAATGGCCTGCTTTTCGTCGGCGACTCCTTCGATAAATTCAGGCTCAATGACGTCTACTCCCTTATCGGGGAAATCTATTTCCAAGCCGGATTTTCCATAGGCAAGATGAATTCTCATAATCTCTCCCAACAAAAGTGCGTTTGATAGTTTTACAAATCGATGACGACTTGAACCGGGAGATCATTCTCCCTTTGGATCAATCGGGACTATTATACTTGGGGGAAAGTCAGAAAAACGGTATATTTCCTGTCATGGAAGAACGAGACTTTTTTATTGAAAAAGACGAAGTAAAGGTTGCCAGCCTGAACTGCCCCTCTTGCCGGCAGGCCTCTGAATATGAGGTGCGATGGAGACGGCGCACCAAAAAGGCCTCATTACCGAGCCATGCCAGTGACGAAGATCGCCTCCGCTTTTCCAAAGCGCGCTCCTATCTGGTTCGTATCGATGATATGGCTCAGTGCAAGAATCCCCGCTGCCGGAAGCGCTTTGAGATCACGTCCCTCCAGACGGTGGCTTTCCTTTAAACCCTTGTTGGGATCAAGGGAACAAACTTCTTCGCCGGTTTGGAATACCCTGTTCTTCAATTCTCTAAAGTGCCGAATCAGCGGAAACTCCCGACGGTCAATTATCCGTGGGTTTTCGGCGAGTCCTCCGGCGGCAATGATCGGTCACTCGTCATCAAATGCAAATTGCTAAAGCCTTGACCATAGCCGGGTCGGATTCAAGCGGCGGGGCTGGCATCCAGGCTGACCTCAAAACCTTTGCCGCCTTTGGTGTTTACGGTTGCTCCGTGATTACGGCCATCACTGCACAAAACACCAAAGGGGTTACGGCAGTTCACGCATTGCCCCCAGGTATCGTCCAGGAGCAGTTGGAAGCAGTTCTCTCCGACATCGAACCCGATGTCATCAAGCTGGGGATGTTAGCTAATGCCTCCATCATTCACGCCATTTCCCAGGTCCTGAGACGATACCCGAAGAAACCGCTTATCCTCGATCCAGTCATGTCTGCCAAAAGCGGAGATTGTCTGTTGGAACCAGAGGCGCTCCGCTCCTTACAAAACGAACTCTTCCCTCTCGCCACCCTCGTAACCCCCAATATTCCGGAAGCCGAAATCCTCATTGAACAGACCATCGCCAGCGAAGAAGACATGGCTGAGGCTGCGCGAAGGATTTTCAAGTTGGGAGTGCATGCCGTATTGGTCAAAGGCGGTCATGTCGGCCAATTTCAAGAACCTGCGGGTGCGAAACGAGACGAGATTGTCGATGTTTATTGGGATGGCAAGGCAATCCACAAAATCAGCGGGCCACGCATCGACACCCCTCACACACACGGCACGGGTTGCACCCTTTCTTCTGCCATCGCTGCGGGACTCGCCTTTGGACATCCACTTCTGGCAGCCATCCAACAAGCACGACAGTATTTGACCGGTGCCTTACAAAACGCCTATGCCGTGGGAAGCGGCAAAAGCCCGGTAGATCATTTTCATCAATGGCGAAAGAAAGAAGACTGAGACAGGATAGTATTCGCTCTGAGGATGGGACGACCAGGCTGGGAGAGGGGAAACTCTAAGCTTTTCGTTGGAAACCAGTAAGCTTCCGGCCTCCCGCCAGGTTGTTCATTCGGAATCGCGATTCTGGCGTTATTCCGGCAAAACCTGGAACAGGAGATAGACCGGCTCCCCGTTCCGTTGATAGAAGGTTTGGATGGGCTGAGGTCTACCTACGGGCCACGGTGGGGGCCTCTATTTGGCTGCGGCTCCGTTAGTGGCCTTTCCCAGCTTGCCCAGAAGCTGGTCGAGAACCGTGCCGATGGTGCCACCCGCATCCACCGAGATCAGCAAACCCTGTTCCCGGTACTTTGCAGCAATCGGCTCGATATCGCGACGGTATTCCCGAAAACGTTTCCGAACAACCTCTGGCTCATCATCTTCGCGCTTATGTACCGCCAGGCCGGGGGGAGGAGGATTGTTGGGGATATGGTAGGAATGTCCAAAAGCGTCAATAACCCTGCCGGCAACGCGGGAAATCACTTCTTCTTCATCCACTTCGAAAAGGAGTACTGCATTGAACTTGAGCACCCGCTCCAGAGCAATCGCCTGTCCGATGGTCCTTGGATAGCCATCGAGAACAAACCCCTTTCCATGATTTGACACCACAAAAGACTCGAATATCTGCTCCACCAGTTCGTCAGGCACCAACTTCCCGCCGCGCACGTAGGTGGCTGTTTTCTTTCCCAGTTCCGTCTTTCTATCAACCTCGGCTCGCAGCGTTTCGCCCAGAGAAAAGTGTTTCAGTCCAAAGATTGCCGCAAGCAACTTCGCCTGTGTTCCTTTTCCGCACCCCGGCGGTCCAAGCACGGCAAGATTCATCATGACTCGCCTTCCTTTTCTAAGATTCTCAGATCTATCTTTCGTTCCAAGGGGGTCTCTTCAGCGGAAATCCGATACAGCCGATGATAACCCGTGTCTACCGGGTGGCCAATCGACCGTGTTTTCGGATACTCTCACCGTCTGGAGACAATCTGAAATGTCTTGCAACGCCGTTACCAAACCTTGATAAGTACAAAAATGGCTAAGTCCGTCTTGATGGAAAAAACTGGGAAGGGCCTGATAAAAGAGAGGGTTGGAGGCGAGGAGGGGATTCGAACCCCTGGATAAAGGTTTTGCAGACCTCTCCCTTAGCCACTTGGGTACCTCGCCACACAGGAAAAGATCTTCCGATCTTTTTCCCAATACGACGCACGAGTTATACACTGCGGAATGTAATTTCGTCAAGGCTGGCTTTGCAGCCTGGGGGGGTCCCTAGCCAGTTCCGAGAAGACTTTTCTGCGCCATAGTTTCGAGACCTGCCGGTGCATCAATTAGCTCCGGGTCTGAACTGCAGTCCATCGGCAAATGAATTTTCGAATACCAACCTTTGATGAATCGATTTTGAACAAATCAATAATGCTTCCCTTCTCATTCAGTCCTTAATATAGTTTTCGCTGAAAGACGCCAATTAGAATCCCGTTCATTGAATCAGCCTGTTCCCCCGAAGGCGCTCGTCACTCAACTGTCCGGGGAACTCATTCTTGGAGGAATGATGTTCAAAAAGAGTACCCATGTAACCTGTGCGTTGGTCTTTGTCGTTCTATCCCTTTCCTCTGCCCCTCCCTCCATCTTTGCCCAGTTGTCAGACACAGCCTCCTGGGCGGCGTTAGCCACAACTCAATATCAGATTCAACCGAACATTACTTACCTGGTGGCCAGCAATTACGAAGCCAAGCTGGATGTTTACCGCCCCCAAAATGCCACGGCCCCTACACCGGCTCTGATCTATTTTCATGGCGGAGGATGGGTGGGAGGGGAAAAAGGCGGCGCAGTGACTCAGTTGATCCCCTATCTCGAAATGGGATGGGCGGTGATCAACGTACAGTATCGTCTGGGGAAAATCTCCCTGGCGCCGGCGGCTGTTGAAGACTGCCGCTGTGCCCTGCGCTGGGTCATCAGCAAAGCCAAGGATTACAATATCGATCCGGACAAACTGGTCCTCACGGGTCATTCGGCAGGCGGACATCTCTCCTTGATCACTGGCATGCTGCCGGAGTCCGCCGGGTTGGACCGCCAGTGTCCGGGGAACAATGAGACACTCAGGGTGGCCGCCATTATCAACTGGTATGGAATCACCGACGTTTCGGACCTTCTCGACGGGCCGAACCGCCAGTCTTATGCCGTCGCCTGGCTGGGAAGTATGACCAATCGCGTGGAGGTCGCGACTCGAGTTTCACCACTAACCTATGTTCGTCCCGGATTGCCCCCAATTCTGACGATTCACGGTGACGCCGACACGATTGTTCCCTACAGCCATGCCGTTCGATTGCATGAGGCCTTGAACAAAGCCGGAGTCGCCAATCAACTCGTCACTATTCCGGGGGGAAAACACGGGGGGTTCAATAAGGAGGAAACCCTGAGGATCTACACTACTATTCAGGAATTTCTTGTTAAAAACAAACTTTTGACGCGCTGAAGGAAGAAGTGGAATTAGTGGCTCAGTCGTGGAAACTCGGAGAGAAACCGGCGTAAGATGGCTTGCTCCAAGCGTCCTTTGCGGCGCGAGGGGACGGGAATCCGAAGAAGCAGATTGATCTTTCCGGCCTCGGGAATTTGCAGGGTAACGCGAGGTTCAACGGTAGGCGAATCCATCAAGTGGCGTTTCTCCAGGTGTTTCATATGTAGCCGGGCCTCTTCGATAAAAGGCTCGCATTCTGCCCGGGCGGCCGCCAGCAGGATCTTTTCAGCAGAGTGCCAGTCTTCGCCAACCTGCAGCGGGATGGTAAAGACATGCATGCTATAGTCATGTGTATAGGTCTCGTTGATGACCGGATGGGTCAAGAGAAGACTATTGGGCAGGACAATCGCCCGGCCAGTGTATTGGTGACTCGCTGTTCCCGGGCCAATCTCCTGAAGTGTCGTGGTGAAGAGATCCTGATCGACGACATCCCCTCGTTTGCCTGCTATCTCGATTCGATCCCCAATGGAGTACGACTTGGAGGCGGCTCGCACAATCGCCCCACTTAAGCAGAGAATCAGCTCCTTGGTGGCAATCACCATGGCTACGGCAAGAGCGATGAACGACACCACCAGGGTCCGCAGTTGTTCATTCCAAATCCCCAGCAGGGTGACAAAAAGGACAAAAATAGACGCATTGCGAATGTTAACGATCCAGCGTCGACGAGCCTCCGGGAACTGATGTTCGGTTCGGACCACGAGTCGCACCAGGAGCGTCCGCACGATCACGACCGTGGCGATGACGATTAATGAACTGACCAATTTCGTTGTTGACGAGCCGGTTGTCGGCCATTCCCAATTCATGAATGCATCGAATCCCTTCCTCAATTTTCTGACGACCCGTATTTCGGATCTGCGGGTCCCTGAGACTTCTCTTCAAGCTCCTTAAATCGGCAGAACCCAGCGCAGAATTCCATAACTGCCGAAGCAAATCACGATGCCAATGTTCAGCCAACGAACTACTGGGCGGGACCAAACCAAGGGCAATCTTTCCGGGCAAATCCATCCCAAAGTTTCATTGAGAAAAGCACCGAACAGCAGGAACAGGATTAAAGGGCTTAAGAGATTCAGCTCGCAGGCCGCCTTCCACTGCCCTTGGACCAGAAGTGACATGGCACGGGTCATTCCGCAAAGCGGACAAGGTTTGCCTGTCAGTCCATGAAAGGCGCAAAGCGGGAGATTGGCTTTAACGAGGACGGGCAAGAAAGGCAAGGCGACCAGCACCGTTCCAAGGAAAAGGGTTCTCGTGATTCGCAAGCCGCTTCCCAAGCTCATGATCCAGCCGACAGGTCGCATTCATCATCCCCAATGTCACTCGGGGTTGGGTTCAAATCCGACGAGATCTTTGTAGGCCGCTGTGCCGCAGGCAAAGTAGAGAGGCAATGTAAATAGAATGCCAACCAGACAGAAGAGGGCTCCGGCGAGGGCCAGCAATCCCAGTACAAAGAAAAAAACGGTGAACCCGAAGTAGTCATTCCTGACCAGGTTGTGACTCGCTTTCATGGCGGGCCAGAATTCCATTTTCTTGTCGAAAATAAACAAATAGGTGAATTGGTACATGGCTGCAATTACCAGACCGGGAATGAGGCAAAAGAGGGAGCCTATAAACGTGAAGGCGGAGATCACGATCATTGCCAAAAGGGCGGGCACGAAGAAATTGAACCCTTTGAACATGTCTGCCACGTCCAGCCGCGCGGAGATCTGCTTTCGCATACAGGCGAAATACACTCCGACCATAAGCGGCCCCTGCAAAATAAAGGGGACTGCCGAATTGATCACGAGAAATACCAGCGCCAACAAAACAAACATCAAGAAGTCGCTCGTGACCATTTCCCAACCCGCATTGACCCAGCGGCCAATTTCCGCCTTCCCGTCTCCGCGATAGCTTTCTGAAGGCGGAGGAATTGGAGAGGCAAAATCCTTGGGGTCCGGGTTGGGCCGGGAAGAAACGTCGTTTTGAATAGAACGCCCGCAATTCGAGCAAAACTTGTCATTCGGGTGCAGCGCAACACCACAATTGAGACAGTTCATATTTCCTCTTGGTTGGGAAAGAACTCGACTGGATCAACCTGGATACAGCGTCATTTGGGAATGGGACATAGCCAGTGAATTTGGACCGCATGAATTATCATCTTGCTGGTTGAAGAAGGTCAAGCCTACAGTTTGATATTAATCCTGCCAGGATGATTCTTGTGAATAGAGGTGAGATGCGAAACTTTTGATGCAGTCTCGAATTCGATTTCCTATAATGAAGTGATCGCAAGCTGGGCTCCATCAATGCGAAACGAGTAGCGGTTTCAACATCATGGGATGGGGTTCGGAATTCTTATCAAGGAATGATCGTATGCTCTTCCCAAAGGCTCGGGTCTTAAATTCCTGTACACTATGGATCCTATTTCTATTCTTGGTCTTGCCTTCTTCTCCAAAAGCCCAACAGCCGCCTGCCGAAGCGCAGGAACCGCCCGATCTTAAGATTGTTGACTCAGGAGTGACGGCCATCGCCAAAGATACCAACAAATTTGGATCCCAACCGAGCCTCGAACATCCCGTCCCGGAGCCCGGCCCGGGTGAAGAATGGGATAAATACGGTGCGAATCGAAGAGGCCAAGGGGTGGATTATTATGAAATTCACATCACCGTTAAGAATCTGGGGACGAATACCGTCAAATCCATTGATTGGCAGTATACCTTCCTTGACGCCGAGGGCGAAAAGGAACTCAAGCGGTTTCGGATTCGCAGCAAGAAGAAGATTCCTCCCAAGGGAATGGCCATCCTGACCAAAGCTTTCATGCCCACGTTGGTCTTCGATGAAGATCCCAAGCCGGAGTTTGCCAGGGGCAAGCAAAAAGCCAACATACTGCGGGTCGTTTATGACGACGACTCAACCTGGGAGCCGGCACCGGTAAAAAAAACAAAACCGTGAGTCGTACATTCTCCCTTCCTGACGCGTCACCCTTCGGAAGCTTTTTGCCAAACGCGCGGTCAGGAACAAGGAACTCCATTCAGGAGAATCTTTTTGATGAACCTCCTTGGATCTGAAAACCTGAACGATACGGATCCCGCGAATTTAAGCAGCACGACATTCGATGTTTGCGTCGTAGGCTCTGGTGCGAGTGGCGGCACTCTTTCCTCCCGGCTGGCTCGAGCCGGCCTTAACGTGATTGTGTTGGAGGGAGGGCCGAAGATCGATACCAGCCGCGCTTTCAACACCCATGCGCTTCCCTATGAGTTCAAGAACCGTAAGGTTCCTTTGATGGCACCGGGGGCCGGCAACTTCGATGATGATCGGGGGCGCGGCGTCGGAGGCAAGACGCTTCTATGGAATGCCGTGGCGTGGCGATTGAGCGAGCGCGATTTCAAAGGATACAGCTTCGAAGGTGCGGGAGTGGACTGGCCTCTTGGCTACGCCGATCTGGCTCCTTACTATGAGCAAATCGAACGGGAGATCGGAGTTTGTGGTAATGCCGATCATCTGGAAGACTTGCCGGACGGTATCTTTCTGCCTCCGCTTCCCCTGCGCTGTTCAGACCGCGTTATTGAGCGCGGAGCCGCCAGCCTGGGGATCAAGGTGATCTCCGTGCGTAAGGCCACGCTGACGACACCACGAGATCCCCGCCCGGCCTGCCACTATTGCGGCAATTGCATGAGAGGATGCGACGTTGTCGCCAAATATGATTCCGCCAATGTGCAGATCTATCCCTCCGTTGCCTCGGGAAAACTAAAGCTGCTTTCTAATGCCGTGGTCCGGGAAGTCGCCTTGGCCGACAAAAGCCATGTCCGCGGCGTACGCTACATTGATCGCACCACGCGCCGGGAAGGGTTCATCAAAGCCCACTGTGTCGTGGTTTCCTGTGCCTGTATGCAAAGCGTAGGTCTGCTCCTGATGTCCCGGTCGTCTTACTTCCCCAACGGGCTGGCCAATTCCAGCGGCCAATTGGGCAAGAATTACATTCCCCATTTCACGGCGAATTTTGACGGGTTCTTTCGGGAACTCATCGGGACAGAGAGCGTTAACGACGAAGGGGCATTGGATCATGCCTACATCCCCTCATATATGCACGCCCGAAAACGCGACTACGCGCGAAGCTTTGCCATCCAATTTAACTTTCAGAACCGGCGCTATGTCCCCTGGGCCACTGATATGGAAGGCTTTGGTATCCCGCTGAAGAAACAGATTAAGGCTCGCTATCCGGCCTTTCTTCATTTTTCGGTTTATGGCGAAATGCTCCCGAGCAGTGGAAGCACTCTGGGGCTCGATCCGCTGCAGAAGGACCGTCTCGGGTTGCCGCTGGTCCAAGCGAAAGTGCAGTATGGAGAAAACGAAAAACGCTTATTTGCCTCAATGAAATCAGAAGGCAGAAGGATTCTGATGGCCAGTAACGTTGAAATCCTCAGGGAACCGCGGGCTCCAGTAACCAATCATGAACTGGGAGGATGCCGGATGGGGCTGGACCCAGGAACTTCCGTGGTGAACGCCTTCGGCCAGTCCCACGACATCCCCAATCTCTTTGTCGTAGATGGGAGCGTCTTTCCTTCTGCATCCGAAAAAAACCCCACGTTAACAATGATGGCCCTGGCTGCGCGGACCGCGGACTTTATTGCGCGGGAGTTCCCAAAGGGAACGTTTGGATAGTCTCTAACCAGGTCGGGAGAAGTCCCGCGGATCGCCTCACTTACTTCAGCCTTAGAAAAGGAGATTCACCATGACGGCACACGCCACCTATGACGACGTCAACCTCATCTTGCGACTTTATGAATTGCGCCGCGAAGAGAAGATGCGAAAAGCGCGGGCGTGGTTTACCTCCTCCTTCAAGATCCGGACGTTGGAAGAACTCAACGCGCTTTGCCCTCCCGGGTCGGAGGAAAATGCCTACTACAGGATGATCCTGACCTATTGGGAGATGGTGGCATCCTTTATGACCAGTGAAGTGCTGGATCAGGAGCTTTTCTTTCAAAGCGGAAGAGAATTGTTACTGGTCTGGGTTCGCATTAGTACGGTGCTGCCCGAACTCCGAGCCGCCAATAAGGATCCTGGGCAATACCGCAACCTGGAAAAGGTGGCGCATTCTTTTATTCAGTGGATGAACGCCCATTCCCCGGAAACCTTTCCTGCCTTCTCGGCCCGAGTTAAAGGGGTATGAAAAGTTATCGCAAAGAATTGTGGTTCGAGGTCCCGACGCGGCGGGAATTCATCAACATTACCCCGCAAGTCGCGGCTTGCGTCAAAGAGAGTGGAATTCGAGAAGGTCTGGCTTTGGTAAACGCCATGCATATCACCGCGTCGGTGTTCATTAATGACGATGAATCCGGCTTGCACGACGACTACGAAAAATGGCTCGAACAGTTGGCCCCCCACGAACCGGTTTCACGATACAAGCACAATCTCACCGGGGAGGACAATGCCGATGCCCATCTCAAGCGGCAGGTCATGGGCCGAGAGGTCGTGGTTGCCATCACGGCCGGACGCTTGGATTTCGGGCCATGGGAGCAGATCTTTTATGGAGAGTTCGATGGGCGGCGGCGGAAACGAGTCCTGGTCAAACTCATTGGAGAGTAAGGCGATTGCCGATTTTGGATTCGGATTGTGGAGCAAGGATTTTCGATTTGTGATTTGCGGTTTTCGATTGACGATTTGAGATTGGGGATTCGAGATCCAGGATGCAAGATATGAGATAGAAGAGGCGATATTGGTAAATGCCAAATGAAAATTGGCAAATGGCAATCAGCAAATAAGAACTAGCAAATAACCATTACCAAATCCGAAATCAGCAATCAGAAATCCACAATCGGCACGCTGGACTCCCGACCCCATAACCCGCAATCGAAAACCCTTGCTCCGCAATTCCCCTACAGCCCCATCAGTTCTTTGACGTATTTCGGTGCTGGAGAACCGAAGGACAGCATCTTGTCATGGAATGCTTTCCAATCTTGAATCGGTCCATTCTTCTTTTCATAGGCGTTGCGGATTTCGTTGACGCCTACATTGCCGACAAAATAAGTGGAGAGTTGCGTCGATGAAAGGCAGGCCCGGCGCCACTTCCCTGCGGCTTCGCCCTCCTCCTGGAAGCCTTCGTTCATCATCAAATCCATCGCCTCCTTTTCGGTCATGCCGGCGGTATGAATTTTCTGGTCAATGATGGCGTTGATGATCAAACGGAGCCTCATCTTGAGTTGCTGAACCTTTACTTCCGCCCCGCCATAGCCTTTTTCAGCCATTAATTGCTCGGCGTAGGTGGCCCATCCTTCGACAAACGGGCCACTGCTGAAGATGGCGCGGATCATCGTAGGGGCGCGAAACTTGTTGGACTGGGCAATTTGGAGATAGTGCCCCGGCATGGCTTCATGAACCGTGAGGTTCTGAAGCATCTCGTTGTTATACTCCCGGAAGAACGATTCGACACGCGACTTCGGCCAATCGGCAGGAGTTGGAGAAATGGAGTAAAAGGTTTCCCCATTTTTTTCCAGAGGACCTGGCGAATCGCAGTACGCAACGGCCACTCCGCGCTGGAATTCGGGCATCACGATGATCTTCACCGGCTCTTCGGGAATGCTGACCAACTGCTGTTGGCGAACAAACTCCGTGGCGGATTGCAAATCCTGTTTGGCTAATCCAACAATGGTTTCATTGTTCGGACGGGATTCCGCCAGTTTATCCAGGACGGCCTTAATCACCTTCTTGCGGTCTCCCTTGGCGGCACTCGCAGCCAATTTCGGGAAGAATTTCTGATACAACGGGAGCGACGTCTCATATAGCGCCGTTTGCGAGGCGACGAGCTCACGCTGGGCCTGCTGCATGAGCTCTTCCAGGGTCTGATCCGACTCCAGCGTAAAGCGAAGCTTTTTGCGGAATTTTTCCTCGCCGAGCCGGAAATCTCCGTTCGAACGGGTCAGCAAATCTTTTTCAAGCCAGTTTCCGTAAGCTTCCAGAGCGGCAACGGCTTCTTGCTGGGCCGGGGCAAATCCTGCCTTCAGTTCAGGAACTTGTTCGAGAAGGGTGTTGAGTTCATTCTGAATCAGGCTGATATTCCCTTTGTTTTGCAAAATGGAGGTTTCGGTAAAAATGCGTGGCGGATTCTTGAGGTTGGTTTTGGCCTGCTCCAGCACACCTGGAATGAGTTTCAGGCGTGCGCTGACCGACTCTAGCCGGTCTTTGAGCGGGGCAAATTCACGAGCCGTCAAGCTATAGATCGCCTTCCCAATATTGTAAAATTGCGTATCCCATTCATATTCCCTCACGCTTTCGATCTGGAAAATCATGAATTCAATATTATTGGCGAGAATTTTGAAATCGATTTGATTCGTCGGACTCAATTTCTCAACGTGGATCTGCCTGGCTTTATCGAGTGCCTCCTGCTGTGCTTTGAGCTCGGCTTGAATGCCGGCCAGCGAGTAGTCGTTCATCCGCCGGTCAAATCGATGGTCTCCCAGCAGAGTGGCCAGCTCCGGGTTTCTCTCCAGCAACTGCGCCAAGTAGCTCTTGGCAAAATTTTCAAATTTGAGATCTTCCGACTCTGGCGAACTGCAACTCGATAGCAAAAGTACAATCAAGGCCATAAAGAGAGTGGGGGAGATGAGTTTCATACGCCTCCTTCCGGATGAACACGGGAACTAGAGTAAAAAGACGTCCATTCCAGAACGCCTTCGATGATTCCAGAGTGCCAGCTTATACCCGAAGACAAAGGCTTGTCGAGACTGAACCATGTTGGAGTTATCTCGTGTATTTCCAGCGTTGCCTCTGCTACAGTGTGTGTTTGACAACCGTCCATTGGCTATTCTCGCTTGATGAATTGCGAAGCGCAAGGTGAGGCTGATTATGTCTAAGAAATCCTCTTGGATGGTCGGGATCATCCTGGCCGCCGTCTTCCTGCTCATTGCATCTTTGCTTTTTGGGTTTTACCGCGCGTTACGCTCCGGCAAGGCCGGTATCACGGAAAAATCGGTTTTGGAGCTCAACTGCAACGGCGAAATTCCGGAACTCCCACCGCTCTCGCCTTTGGCGCAGATTTTCCAGCGGGACACGGTATCCCTTTATGAGATGGGGAGGCTCCTTCGAGTGGCAGCGCATGACCCGCATATTGTGGCCATTCGCCTCTCGGTCCATACCTTGGGCTATTCCTGGGCTCAATTGGAAGAGGTCCGCGATTATCTGAAAGAATTTCGCACTTCGAACAAAAAGATCGTGGCCAACCTCTCCGGGGACATGCCTCAGGAGAAGGAACTTTACCTGGCCAGTCTGGCCGATGAAATTTATCTCAATCCAGACGCCGCCCTCCTGGTTAATGGATTGAACATTGACGCCCTGTTTTACAAAGGGACGATGGAAAAACTGCATATTGAGCCGCAGATGATCATGCTCAAGGAATACAAGAATCCTGAGATCTTCACCCGGGACAAATTCACCCCTGAGTTCCGGAGGATGTATGAAGAAATTCTAAAGGATGTTCAAGATCGATTTGTACGGACCGTCTCGGACGATCGTAAAATTTCTGAGGCAAAACTGCGCGACGTTATGAACCTGGGAATGACACCGGCACCCGTTGCTCTGAAAGAAGGCCTGGTTACCACGCTGGGGTATGAAGATGAAATTGAAAAGAAGCTCCTGGCCGAGGTCTTGGCAGGCAGTAAGGAGTATCGCGGGATATCGGCATCCAAGTACCTCAATGCCGTGCGCAGTCGGATCGACCGCAAGGCCAGGCACCGGGTGGCCCTGATTGGCGGGCTGGGACAAATTGTGTCTGGAGAAGGTGAAGAGGTTTGGGGCGAGGTGATGGGCGGAGAAACCATGGTCACTCGCCTGCAGGAGATCAGGAAAGAAAAGGATATTGAAGGAGTCTTGTTCCGGGTGGACAGCCCGGGCGGTTCCGCGGTGGGGTCTGACAAAGTCTGGCGGGAGATCCGGCTGTTGGAGAAGAGCGGGAAGAAGGTGGTCGTAAGCATGTCGGGTGTGGCCGGTTCCGGAGGCTATTACATCGCGATGGGAGCCAGCAAAATCGTCGCCCAACCTTCCACTATCACCGGGTCCATCGGAGTTCTATTCGCTAAATTCAATGTCCGCGGCCTGTTGGAGTATTGGCTGGGGGCAAAGATGGATCAGATTAAGCTGGCCGAGAATGCCGATCTCTTTTCGCCTTTTCATTCCCTCTCTGACGGGCAAAAGGCCCAAGTCCGATCCTGGATGGAAGATATCTACAACAACTTCGTGCACAAGGCGGCCGAAGGCCGCGGCATGAGTTTCGAAGATCTCGAACCCAAGGCTCACGGGCGAGTTTATACAGGAGCTCAAGCCAGAGAAATACATCTTGTCGATGAAGTGGGGGGATTTGATACAGCCCTCTCCCTGCTCAAGAAGGAGCTTAAGATCCCTGAGAAAGAGGATGTGGAATTGGTTCTCTATCCAAAGCCCAAGAGTCTGTGGCGAAGCTTGGTGGAAGGAGATTTGTTGACTACACCTCTCTCTCAATCCCGGGTATCCATCGAAGCGGAACTCCAAAAGATCCAGCAGGAGCTGGCAGCACCTGCTCCGGCTTTGCTCCTTCCCGAGGTGGATATCCGATAAGGGCGCGGGTGCAGTGGGCACACTGCGCTCCGTCGTACAGTCATTGGTTTCAGAAACGGGTCGTCAGAAGAAGGCCCCAAGATAGATTTTGTTCAAGGGCTCTTGAATACGTTTTTCAGAAGTGAATCATGAAGAAAATATCTTTTCTGGTCATCATTCTGAATGGGTTTGTGCTGCTAGGATTTGCCCAGGAGGCGCAGATTACACGCAGCCCTTCAGACAAACCCGGTAACTATAGGTCGGGGATAATACGAACCAGTAAATATACTCATTTTGTGCCAGAAGATTTAGCTGATCTTGTAAAGTCGTCACCATTGATTGTACGAGGCGTTGTCAGCATGCAATTACCGACCAGATGTACAGATGAAAGTTGTCTGTCATTGTATACAGACTTCGAATTTACGGTTAGTAAGGTTTTAAAAGATGATGGGACAAAACGAAAATTCGACAAAGTTATCGTTTCTCAAGACGGCGGGAAATTAGGGGATCTAGAAGTAATTTTTGATGACGAAGTGTTCATGCAAAAAGGGGAAGAATACATCTTATGTCTTATTTTTGATCCACATGACGAGCGGGTTAATTACGATGGCGCTCGCTGGACTATGTTTGGGTTTAACAATGGGAAATTCAAGATAGTGGATCAACGAGTGTTCGTAGAAGACACCTCTGTTTTTAGAAACGTGAATAAAGATGGTAGCCCCAATTCTAGCCCATTGGAAGGCATTTCGGCAGATACCCTTGTGTCACGAATTGAATCTGCAGAGGCGCATACTACACGCAGCACTTCAGATAATCCCGGTGACGTTATCTATAAGGGAATTATACGGCCGACTAAGCATGCTGACTTTACCCCAGAAGATTTAGCTGATCTTGTGAAATGGTCACCATTGATTGTGCGAGGAGTTATCAGCATGCAATTACCGACCAGATGTACAGATGAAAGTTGTCGGTCATTATATACGGACTTCGAATTTACCATTAGTAAGGGTTTAAAACTTGATGATCCGAGACGAAAACTCGATAAGCTTATCGTTTCTCAAGACGGTGGCAAATTAGGGGATCTGGAAGTAAATTTTGTAGGTGAGGTGTTAATGCGAGAAGGAGAAGAATACATCTTGTGCCTACGTCCTGATCCTAATGAGGATCGGCTGCATTACGATGGCGCTCGTTGGACCATCTTTGGGTTTTATAATGGGAAATTCAAGATAGTGAATGAACAGGTGGTCGTAGAGGACAACTCTGTTTTTAAGAACGTGATTAGAGATGGCGTCCCCAATTCTAGATCTTTGGAGGGAATTTCGGTGGATACCCTTGTGGCACAAATTGAGGCTGCATTGGCTAATTAACCGGGAGGAAATTTGCTGGAATAGAAAACGGTTCAATTCTTGCGCTACGTGGAAATTTTCGCCAATTGTCATTCGTCATTTGGCATTCGGCACGTGGCCTCCCTTGCTTGACAGAGCCTCTAGATATGGTACCCTTTGTCGATTGAGCGCCAGGACCTCTCGATCGGGATCCAGCTGAGGCCGAACCCCCTTTTTATGCGAAAGTACATTCCTTTTGCATTCAAAAATTCCCTCCGGAACAAGAGAAGAACCATCTTAACGATCCTGAGCATTTCGGTATCGTTGTTTCTTTTGGGAATGCTCTTTGCGCTATACCATGCATTTTATTATCGTTCCGGGCCGCCTGAACAGGCGTTGCGCATTGTCACCCGAAACCGAGTGTCGCTGACGTTTTCCTTGCCGGAATATTATGGCGAGAAGATTCGACAGCTCTCGGGAGTGAAATACCTGACGACCCGCTCCTGGTTCCAGGGGCTTTACATTGATAATCGTCCGGAACACTTTTTCCCGCGCTTTGCCACCGACCCGGAAACAATCTTCAAAGTCTATCCTGAGATGAAAATTTCTCCGGATGAGCTGAAGGCGTTTCAATCCGAGCGCACCGCCGCCGCCGTGGGAAAGAGTCTGGCCGAACGCCAGAATTTTAAGCTTGGCCAGCGAATAACGATCAAGGGAGATATTTATCCCGTTGACGTTGAGTTGACGATCCGTGCTATTTTTGAAGGGACCGAGCAAGGCTCCGACGCCGTCCTCTATTTTCATCGCAAGTACCTGGAAGAAGGGCTTTCAGAGGCCAAAAAGGGCACGGTGGGAACTTTTGTCCTGCTGGCCGATTCTCCGGAGGACGTTTCCAGGATCTGCAAAGACGTCGATGAAATGTTCAGGAATTCAGACCGCCAAACCAAGACCGAATCGGAACGCGCTTTTTATTTAAGCTTTGTGTCGCAATTGGGGAATGTCAAATTGTTCCTGTTGAGCATTTGCGGGGCTGTCGTTTTCACGATTCTTTTGGTGTCGGCAAATACCATGGCCATGTCCGTCCGTGAACGGATTCGGGAGGTCGGTGTCTTGAAGACTCTGGGATTTACAACGGGCAAAGTGCTGGGATTGATCATCTTCGAAGCGGTGATCATGGCCATGGCGGGGGGATTGTTGGGAAGCTTTCTGGCCTTCTCACTCTGCCAGGTCTTAAATAAAATTCCGTCGATGCGAATGATCTTCTTTGCCGGTCTTATCATGCCGCCGTCGGTTCTTCTCATCTGTTTGAGCGTGGCTTTTGCTGTTGGTTTCCTCAGTTCGGTGTTCCCCGCATGGAACGCCTCCCGGGTGCCGATCACAGATGCCTTGCGCCATGCCGGTTGATTGAATGAATCAGTAGGAGCATGAGGCGCCTGGCCATGAAGGACAATCCACAACCCAGTCTGACGAACTGAACCCACCATGGCTATTCCACTCTATTACAATCTTCGGAATCTGCGCTATCGCAAGACTACCACCATGATGACCGCGCTCGGCATCGCTCTGACGGTGGCCGTCCTGCTGGGGATCATGGCCATGGTGGTGGGCCTCAAATCCGCTTTGCGTTCTTCCGGTCATCCCCTGAATCTGATCGTGATGCGCAAGAACTCCAGCTCGGAGCTGATCAGCCAGATTGCGCGTGAATCCATCCTGGATATTCGTTTCAAGAATGGGATTCAGAAGTTTCCAGACGGCGAGCCGATGGTTTCCGGCGAAATTGTGACCGTGATTAATCTTCCCGGGAAAGACAAGCCCGAGGGAGCCAATGTCAATATTCGCGGACTATCCGAAGTCGGAGTCAAAATGCGGCCGGAAGTATCCGTCATTGCCGGCCGTTGGTATGAGACGGGACAACGCGAGATCGTGGTTGGAAAGTCCGTCGCCTCCCGTTATGCAGGAACGGGATTGGGAGAGTCGCTCCGCTTTGGACGCGGCGACTGGAAAATTGTGGGGATCTTCGACGGCCAAGGGACGGCCTTCGAAAGCGAAATCTGGGCGGAGCTGAACCAAATCGCCGCCGATTTCAACCGCAGCGAAGTCCTGTCCTCGGCTCTGGTTCGCGCGACCGACCCCGTCGCTCTGGCCGCGTTGGTGAACAACCTCTCCGATGACCAGCGCCTCTATCTCGAAGGACGCTCTGAAGCCGCTTATTATGCCGAACAGACCAGCTCCGCGCGGCCTATTGAATTCCTTGGTGTCTTCGTGGCCATCATCATGGCGATCGGAAGCAGTTTCGCGGCCATGAATACGATGTATGCGGCCGTCTCCCGTCGTTCCAGGGAAATTGGGACATTGCGGGTTCTGGGATTTTCCCGGGCTAGTATTCTGGTCTCCTTTGTGATTGAGTCTTTGCTATTATCCTTTTTAGGGGGCCTTTTGGGTGTGCTCCTGGTCTTGCCGTTGAACGGAATGGAGAGCGGGATCGGCAACGCCGTTACCTTCAGCCAGACCAGTTTCGATTTCCGAGTCACCCCGGAAATTATCCTGACGGGCTTGGCATTCGCGACTTTGATGGGAATCCTCGGCGGCTTTCTCCCCGCGCGAAGCGCCTCGAAACAAGATATTTTGAATGCACTGCGTGAATTATGAGCACTGAAAGACCGAGCCTGGATCAAGGCCTGAACAAACTGAAGATTGACCGTGCCCAGTCCCGAAAGAGCGAGGGAGCATCGCCCTGGGCCATCCGCTGGATCCTTATTGGCGTTGGGATCTTTGTTTTGCTGGGCCTCGGCGTGTTGGCGACCCGCTTTACCAGCCAGGCCACCGAGGTGGAAATTTTCAGGGTCAGCGCCCGGCCTGCGGGAGGAGGCGATGAATCAGGTGTGGTTCTGAACGCAGCAGGGTACATCGTCGCGCACCATAAGATTCAGTTGGGGGCCAAAGTGATCGGCAAGGTCGATTGGATAGGCGTCGAGAAAGGCGATTCCGTCAAAAAGGGACAGATTCTGGTTCGGCTCGAAGACAATGAGTATCAGGCGCAATTACAGCAGGCCAAAGGGAACCTGGAGACCTTGCAAAACCAATTGAAGGAGCTGGAAAACGGCTCCCGCCCGGAAGAAATTGCCCGGGCTTTGGCTAATTTGCAGCAAGCCAAGGCTGACCTGGAGAACGCCCGTGTGAACCTCGAACGCGTGCGCGGTCTGCATAAGGAAGGAGTTGCCCCGCCGCAAGATCTGGATAATGCGCAGGCGCGATTCGATGCGCAGGAAGCCCGAGTCAATTCTCTCACTCGCGATTACGACCTTTACCGTATTGGCCCGCGCCGCGAGGTTATCGAGGCGATGCGGGGCCGGGTGGAACAGGCGAAAGGGGAAGTCGCATTGCGTGAGACCTATCTGGATGCCACCATCATCCGGGCACCGATTGACGGAACCATCCTGGAGCGTGTCGTCGAAAAGGGGGAATTTCTTACCACCGGCTTTGTGGGGGATAAAGGAGCCAAAGGGTTTGTCGTTTCGATGGCGGATTTAAACGATCTCCAGGTCGAGCTCGACATCAGCCAGGATGATTTTGCCAAGCTGACGATGGGACAGAAGGGGATTGTCACGACAGATGCCTTTCCAGACCGCAAATATGACGGAGTGATCGCAGAAATGTCTCCCGAAGCCAACCGGCAAAAAGCCACAGTGCAAGTCAAAGTTCAGATCCTCAAACCGGACTCTTATTTGCGTCCGGAAATGAATGCGCGCACGGCCTTCCTGGCGAACGAAACGGCGCAGAAAAAAAATGGTCCCCCCTCCCCCGGGCAAATCGTGATTCCCAGCTCTGCCATTCGCGACGCCAGCGGAAAGAAATCCATCTTCATCGTGCTTGACGGCAAAGTCATAGAACGAAAAGTCAAAGTAGGAAACCCTACTTCGAAGGGGATTGAAGTGGCGGATGGGTTGATCGGGGGGGAGGAAATTGTTCTCAATCCCCCAGCCACCCTGAAAGATGGAGATCGAGTCCAAATCAAACCAAAGCAGGGATAGCTGAAACACTGCGAAGGGAATCTATGGAAGACAACACGATCATTGAAACCGCAGACCTCCACAAAATTTACAAGCGGGACGAATTCAAGATTGTGGCTTTACAAAATGCCAATATCAGGATCCAAAGAGGGGAGTTTGTGGCCTTAATGGGCCCTTCCGGGTCCGGCAAATCTACCTTATTGCACTTGATTGCTGCCATTGACCGGCCGACTCAGGGGAGAGTGCGCGTTCTGGGTCAGGACTTGCAGGAGCTGAGTGACAAGCAGATCGCCCACTGGCGCAACGAGCACGTCGGGTTCGTCTTTCAGACATTCAACTTGATTCCCGTTTTGACCGCCCGGGAAAATGTCGAACTGCCTCTTTTGCTGACCCACTTAAGCAAACGGGAAAGAATCGACCATGCCGAGAATGCCCTTAAGCTCGTTGGGCTGGGAGATCGACTCGGACACTATCCCCGTCAATTGTCGGGCGGGCAGGAACAACGCGTGGCCATTGCGCGGGCGATTGTCACTGACCCTCAACTCATCCTGGCAGACGAACCGACCGGAGACCTGGATGCCAATTCAGCGACGGAAATCCTGACCATCCTCTCGAAACTCAACAAGGAGTTCAATAAAACGGTTGTCATGGTGACGCATGACCGTCACGCCGCGAAATTTGCCAGCAAGATTCGTTATCTCGAAAAAGGCGAACTTCTCCCTGAGGGAACGGTACCGCAATAACTCCTCCGTTGAACACTACGCCCCTGAGTCGCTGGAGGACGCGCCTCGGTTTCCCTGAAGGGCCGCAGTGGTTGGCCCTCTTCAAGCACCAAGCAAGGGAAAGCAGAACGGTTCTTACCTGGCGGCACTTCGATCCATGATTCCACTTGACGCCATCTCCATTATGCTCCTCGAAACCCAATCTGCCGGGAATCTTGGGTCTGTCGCGAGGGTCATGAAGAATATGGGACTGAGCTCTCTGGTGCTTGTCAATCCTCAATGTGATATCGGCCCGGAGGCAAACCAGCTCGCTTGTGGAGCAGACGACATCCTGCTGTCGGCGGTTCGCACCGAAAGCCTGGTCGAGGCGCTCGCGCCTTTTCATCTCTGTGTTGGAACCACGTCACGATTCGTGCCTACTTTTCCCCAGGTTTTTACGCCCCGGCAATTGGCAGCCCAGCTTACGGAGTTCTCCCCAAAGAGTCGGCTGGCCCTACTCTTCGGGCCGGAGCGAACAGGACTCACCAATGAGCATGTCCAGTACTGCCAATGGCTCGTGACCATTCCAACCCACCCGGAATTTGAATCCATGAATCTGTCTCACGCCGTTGCCATTCTGGCCTACGAGCTCGCCAGTGGTCAGCCTCAACCCTCCCTGGGAAGACCGATACAATACGCCGCATTGAACCAAATTGAATCTTTTTGTCAGACTCTTCAGGAGGATCTCGAAACAATCGGGTTTTTGAAACCGCCGGACTCGGAACGCCTGATGGTTACGCTTCGTAATATTTTGTCTCGCGCCTCCCTGGAAGAACGCGATGTTCAAATCCTCAGAGGGATTCTCAGACAATGGCATTGGTATGCAGGGAAACTCCACTCGCAGGCAGGCGATGCGAAAAGCCGGGAACGTCCTTCATGATCAGTTCGGGATGCCGCAGAAAGATGGCCCCTGCGGCTTATCTGAAAGAGTCCAATCCATTATCTTCATTTTTCGAGGTCTACAAGAACGATGAACACTCAAGTCCCCCCTTCCCTCCCCCTCAAGGAAGAACCCAAAGACCTCGGTTTCGGATCCGTAGTTGCTCGCGAAAGCCGCCTGCGCCTGCTAAATAGAGACGGCAGTTTCAATGTCTCCCGGGCGGGACTGCGGGTTACCGCAACGCTCAATTTGTATCATTCGCTTTTGACCATGTCCTGGTCGCGATTTCTGCTAATTCTCTCCACCTTTTACCTGGTCATCAATGCGCTTTTTGCACTGATCTACCTTCTTTGCGGGTCCAATGCGTTAAATGGGCCGGGAGCGGGCGCGCTGGAGAGTCCGTTTCTACGGGCCTTCTTTTTCAGTATTCAGACTTTTGCCACGATCGGCTACGGGCAGATCGGCCCCGTAGGCCTGGCGGCTAATCTCATTGTGACCTTTGAATCCTTTGCTGGATTGCTGGCGCTCGCCCTGGCCACCGGCATGATCTTTGCCCGGTTCTCCAGACCGACGGCAAAAATTCTCTTTAGCAACCATGCGGTGATTGCCCCGTACCAGGGAGGCTCGGCTTTTGAGTTTCGGGTTGCCAATACCCGCAAAAACCAGCTCATTGAATTGGAGGCCAAGGTCCTCTTCAGCCGCATGGACGCCCAGGGAGGACGCCAGTTTTACGAACTACAACTGGAACGGCGAAAAGTAGTGTTCTTCCCTTTGAGTTGGACGATCGTGCATCCCATTGACGGGCGCAGCCCTCTCTCAGGATTGACAGAGCAGGACTTTCATCACGAGGACGCCGAGTTTCTGGTGCTATTGACCGGAATTGATGAAACGTTTTCCCAGACGGTTCATGCTCGCTCCTCGTACAAGGCGCATGAAATTGTCTGGAATGCCCGATTTACCAACATCTTCAACCGTGAGGATGGCAGACACCGTCTCCGGATTGACGTGAATCGATTACATGATATCGAGCGGTCGATTCCGGAAAGTCACGACATGCCCCAAATTCCCGATTCTGGTTCCTAGTGGAGTTCCTGTCTTTTTGGTACCAAGGAATATCGTTTCCTATATCTTTTCAACTCATACCAATCGCTCTTTCAGAACAAGTAAGGACAGCTGTAAGGAGGAAGATCAATGTGGACTCCGACTCTTACCTCACGCTGGCTCATCGGCTCCCTGTTCGTTGTGCTGGCCATCGCTTTACTGTCCCCCGGATTTCTTCCCCTCGAGAAGGTTTCAGCCGGGTCCGGCCCCACCGCGGAAATCGAGCGGTTATTAAATCCTGAATCGCTTCGATCCAGCTTGCCACCTCCAACACTGACTCAGATAGAACATGACTTTCTCAATCCGCCTGCTGAATTCCGTTCCATGCCGCTCTGGTCCTGGAATGATGAACTTGAATGGCCTCGATTGAGGGACCAACTTCAGCAGTTTAAACAGCAAGGCATGGGCGGAGTGTTTATCCATCCTCGTCCCGGGCTGAAGACGGAGTATTTTGGACCGGAATGGTTTCGCCTCTGGAAGCTGGCTCTTGACGAAGGGGCACGTCTGGGCCTAATCATCAATATTTATGATGAAAACAGCTACCCCTCCGGATTTTCCGGGGGCCATGTCCCGGCAAGGGCACCTGATACCGCGGCCCAATTTGTGCAAGCTGAAGCCAGCTTGACCAGCGGAAGCATCGATTTCAAGGCCGCAGATTTGGTCTCTGCATTCGTGGCGGAGAAATCTGCCTCCGGGGCGGTGGTGTCAGTACGGCAAATTAATTCCCCTTCGCCGCTTGCGGATGGTCAAACCCTGGTGCACTTTCATCTGCGCCGGGCCAGCGGCAACCCTTGGACTGCGGGATTTCCCTATGTGGATTTGACCAATCCAGATACATCCAAGGCATTTCTGGAAACCACATTTGAGAATTACAAGGCTCAGATTGGACAACATTTTGGAACGACCGTGAAATGGGTCTTTGACGATGAACCGCTGATCGCCACGGCCGGAGCCTACGACAACGCTCCCCTGGCTCTACCCATGAGCCGGAATACGCTGGCTGAATTTCAAAAGCGATGCCATTACGACCTGGCAGCCTATCTTCCATCCCTCTACTGGGATGTGGGGGACTACAGGAAAGTTCGCTTTGATTATTGGCAGACGCTTCATGATCTTTGGAAAGAGAACTACTTCCGCCCGATCTTCCTGTGGTGTGATCAAAACCGGCTCCAGTTTACGGGTCACTGGATGGAGCATGAGTGGCCGTATCCCTGGATCAGCCCGGCGGACGCTTCGTTGTATGCGTATGAACATGCCCCCGGAATCGATATGCTGGAGGGTGCCGGAATCCGGACGCAAGGCGCGGATCCGCACCATCTGTTTACGATCAAGCAGGTATCGAGCGTGGCACATCAGTTGGGTCGAAGAGCCTTTTGCGAAGCTTACGGCGCCTCCGGCTGGGATAGTACTTTCGAGCATTACAAACGATTTGGAGATTGGCTGCTGGTCCATGGAATTACGTTCATGGACCAGCATCTGTCTTTTTACTCTGTGCGTGGCGCCCGCAAACGGGATCATCCGCAAAGCTTTTCGGACATCTCTCCGTGGTGGCCGTATTACAAGATTCATGGGGATTACCTCGGACGGTTGAGTTATGCCTTGAGTCGCGGGGAGCCGGACAATCGGGTGGTGATCCTGGAGCCTACAACCAGCGGCTTTCTTGGGTCTCGACGGGAGGGAGCCACTCCTGAGCTTGCCCAGCTTAGCCAATCCTATGGTGAGACCGTTCAATTTCTCGCGGATCACCAGGTTGATTTTGATCTGGCGGATGAATACATCCTCGAATGGTTTGGCAGAGGCGCTGGCCCAAAGCTCCAGGTGGGCAAGGCGAATTATGATCTGGTGATATGGCCATTCAACATGACCAATGTCCGCCGGCAAACTGTCCCCCTGCTGGAACAATTTCTCGAGCACGGAGGGCAGGTGCTAGCTCTTTCCCCGCCCGCGGTCTTTGTGGATGGACGCCCCAGTGAAGAAGTCAAGGCGATCGCCCAAAAATACCGCCAACAATGGAAGGAGGTTGCAGACCTTCCAGCTTTGCTCGTCACCCTGCACCAACGGCTTAAGCCCCGCATTGAATTGAGGCCGGCACTGCCGAATGTGGGTCTCAACGAGCGGGTTCTACCTGGAGGCGAGCGGCTTCTTTTCTTTGCCAACACGGGATTGGTCAGTGCCAGAACGAAGGTAAACGTTGAGGGTCGTGGTTTGCAGGAGTGGGATCCAATAACCGGACAAATCAGGCCTGCGTACTTCCACCCCGGAAAGGGCAATACACTCGAGTTCGATTTAGACCTGCAGCCGGCGGCCTCAAAGCTACTCCTGGTCAAAAACTCCATCCAGGAAGCTCCGGTTGAAAACAAGCCGCCGCGTTTTTTGCCTCTCGAAACAAGCACCTGGCGGATCAATCCGGATGCGCCCAATGTGTTGGTCTTGGATTACTGTGACCTTTCCATTTCGGGGAATGCATACCGGGACATCAACACCTGGAAAGCCAACTGGACGTTATGGCAGATGCACGGCTTTGAACGGCCGGCTTGGGACAACGCGGTTCAGTTTAAAACGCGGATCTTTGATCGCAACTCATTCCCCGAGGATTCAGGATTTACGGCGGAGTTTCATTTCCATATTGACGACGCGTCTGTCCTGCCTGACCTGGAGCTCGCGTTGGAGTCACCCGAACTCTTTCAAATTAGTCTGAATCAAACAGCGGTGTCGTTTGAGAGAAGCTCTCCCTGGCTGGATCCGCATCTTCGAAGTATCCCCATTGAGCCCATCGCCCGAGTTGGAGAAAACACCCTCATCCTCACCGGAAAACCGTTTGATGTTCGAATGGAACTTGAGAACATTTACCTTCGGGGTAATTTCAAGGCGATCCCGGCCAGCAAAGGATTTCGTCTGGCCTCTGCCGTCCCCACCCAGTTCGGCTCCTGGGCCAGGCAAGGACTTCCATTCTTCCCGGGATCCGTCAAGTACGAAACAGAACTGTTTGTTCCTTCCCGACAAGATGGGTTGCGAATTGAGCTTGGGAAATGGGAGGGAAGCCTGGCAGCGATCTCGATCGATCACCAAGCACCTGTACTTCTGGGCTGGCCTCCTTACACCACCGAAATTCCCATCGCTTCGGGAAAGCACACCCTGGAAATTAATATCGTGTCAACTCCTCGAAATGTTTTTGGCCCATTCCATGATCCCCTCAAAACCCGGATGCGGGCCTGGTCGGCATCTTGGGCAAATTTCCCGGACCATCAACCGCCGGGAGACCAATATGATGTGATCGACTACGGCCTCATGGCGCCTCCGGTCATAAAGGCCGGGACTGTGAAAGGGCCCTGATCTTATTGATTTCCGTAGATCAAAGTGACGTTCTTGTGGGTTGTTCAAATGGAGAGGATCATTTCATCCCTCCATCGACACTCCTCTACCCTTACACCGCCGTCGGCGCCCCTTGCCCCTTGTGGGAGAAGGGACTGAGCTGAGAGGTCCGTCACCCTATTCTGCATTCACTGGTAAAACTAGACTTGAATTGGAAATTGGACGATGGCAGTGGAACGATGCGTGAGCTAGCGGCAACAAAGATGTCCCTTCAGTTCCAAACGCCGGCAATAGCCTGGCGGCAGTGGGGACAAGCCCCGGATTTCACAGTGTTTTGCAAGACATGAAATCCGAAACGCTTGATGAGCAGCTCGTGGCAGGAGGGGCAATAGGTGTTCTCCCAATTGCCAACACTTCCCGGCAAATTGCCGGCATAAACATAATGCAGGCCCGCTTTCTTTCCAATTTCGCAGGCTTTCAGCAGAGTTCTCACGGGCGTGTTCTCAGGATCCTTCATTTTATAATCTTTATGAAAGGCAGTTACGTGCCAGGGGATGTCCGGTGAAACGCCGGCCAGGAATTGAGCTATGTCCTTGAGTTCTTCGTCGCTATCGTTAAAGCCGGGGACAATCAAGGTGACGACTTCCACCCAAAATCGCTTCTGATGTAGCTGGCGGATGGTTTCCAGGACTCCCTCCAATCGCCCTCCCAGCTTTCGATAATTCCGGTCGCGAAAGCCCTTGAGGTCCACTTTATAGAGGTCCACCCACGGCTGAATATAGTCCAGGACTTCACTGGTTCCATTCCCGTTGGAAATGTATGCGGTTTTCAAATTTTTCTGTTTGGCGCGCTGAAAGATAGCGACGGCCCATTCCGTAGTGATGAGCGGTTCATTATACGTGCTGGCCAGAATCTTCGCCTGATAGCGATTCGCCAACTGGAGGAGCTCATCAATGGAAGTGTCCTGGGCAGGAGCCAGGGCTTTGGGATCTCTGAGGGCCTGGGAGGTTATCCAATTCTGGCAATACCCGCAATGGTAATCACAACCCAGCATGCCGAAGCTTAGTGCATCGGCTCCCGGTAAGGCATGGAAGAACGGCTTCTTTTCCACAGGGTCGCATTGCAGAGCTGCCACATAGCCATAGGGAACATACAAAGTTCCGTTCTGATTAAATCGGACTTTGCAGATCCCCGGCAGGCCATCCAGAATCACGCACCGATGGCCACAGGCAAAACAGCGGACCCGATTGTCGGCGAGCGGCTCATACAAGGATCCCACAATGGTTTTTCTTTCCAGGATCTCCTGCAGGGTAGCTGGCTCGCTGGTGCTCATGGGCTGACCGCTCACATCAAATTCATCTCTTTTGAGTATAGTGGGCAATAAACAAACTGGCAAGGAGCGGAGGGAGAAAGACTGGCCTATGATTTCTTAACAGGCCGCGCGGCGGGTTTACCCTTCCCCGGTGCCACCTTGTTGGCGGCGGGGAGGACCTTTCCTTCTTCCAGGACAACCAGTTGATTGACTTTCAGATTTTCGTGGACATCCTTGCGGCCGCTGGGCCAGCTCACTTCAACCCGATCCACTTTGGCCGCTTCTCCAAGTCCGAAATGAAGGCGCATATCGCTATGAGAGATATACCCATTACCACTACGCACGTCATCCATCAGCTTGAGATTATTGGCATAGACACGGACCCGCGCTCCGATCCCGTCCCGGTTGGATAACTTTCCAACCGTTTTGAACATGATCCAATTCCTTTTCACCCCTAAATTCTTGAGGAGGCTCGGTCTTTCATCCTTGTTGTTGATAAAAATTTCCAGACTGCCATCGTTATCCAGGTCCCCGAGGGCCGATCCTCTTGAACAATGCGGCTCCAAAATTCCCGGCCCAGACTGTCCTGAAATGTCCACAAAGGTTCCATTGCGAATATTCCAAAAGACCAGCCGCTCTTGCTTGTACGGACTGTCCGGCGAAATATCATTGACCTCCGGATAGACGTGGCCATTCACCATGTAGATGTCTTTCCATCCGTCATTGTCGACATCGAAAAAGCCGTTCCCCCAGCCCAGAAAGCGGGTATTCACGCCCATCCCGGATGAAAAAGTGACATCCGTAAAACTTCCATCTCGATTGTTGTGATAGAGCGTCGGGGTGTCGTCGGCAAAATTGCATTTCACAATATCCAGGTATCCGTCATTGTCATAGTCCGCCACCGATACTCCCATGCCCGCCTGTTCTTGACCATCTTCATTGAAAGCGCTGCCCGAGATCAGCCCTTGATCGGTGAAAGTTCCATTGCCGTTGTTGTGAAATAAAATATTCGGGGTTGAATCGTTGGAGAGGTAAATGTCCGGCCACCCATCGTTATCGTAATCAGAAGCAAGTGGGGAGAAACCGTAATAACCACTCGGCTTGGTGACGCCGGCCTCCACGGAGACATCCTTGAAAGTTCCATCTCCATTGTTGTGGTAGAGCGAACTCATGCCGCCCGGCAAACCTCGCGGTCCACACATGACGGGCACTCCCTTCCATTGGCAGTTCTGATTAAAGCCTTTGGCTGGAACCTTTTTAATATCAAAGATCACATACTCCGCAACAAACAAATCCAACTTGCCGTCTTTGTCATAGTCAATGAAGGTGCATCCCGTGTTCCAACGCGGGTTCTTGTGGAGCAGACCGGCTTTTTCGGTTATATCCGTAAAGGTGCCGTTGCCTTCATTCCGATAGAAAACGTTTTGCCCAAAATAGGTCACAAACAGATCTTCGTCGCCATCGTTGTCAAAATCCCCGGCACAAATACCCTGTCCCCACCCCGAATGCACGAGATTCGCCTTTTCGGTGACATCCTCAAACGTTCCGTCATGCTTGTTGCGATAAAGATGGTTGATGGGTTCCTTTCCACTGGGAAAGCCCTCCAGGGTCGACCCATTTACCATAAAGAGGTCCATCCAGCCATCGTTGTCGTAGTCAAAGATAGCGACGCCGCTGCCGGTCGTTTCGATGATATACCGTTGATCTCGACTGCCATTGACATGAACCGCCGTAAGGCCTGCTTTTGCGGCAATGTCTTCAAAATGCACCTTGGGTAGAGGGATATCGATATTGATTTTCGGCAAAGGTCGAGCGACCCGGTGGGGAACGGCAACCCCCTGGCTCCAGACTTTAAAAGTAATGGCCAGAATCAATAAAGTAATAAAGGCGAGAGCAGAAGCAAACTGGGTTCGCCGAAAAAAAACGGCCATAATTTCGGACTCCTTAACGCAATGAATTTAACGCGGCTAGGCTATTGGAAGAAGGGGCAGCGCTCGCGCTAATTCTTCTCCACATCCTCTTCGACTTTCAGTAGCTGATTCATTTTCGGTTCCAAGACTTTCTGCTTGCGTCCACCGGGCCAGGTGATTTCGATTTCCTGGATTTTCTTTTCCTTCCCCAATCCAAAATAAACCCGATGATCGTTGGCCGACAGATAGCTGGCCGCGGTACTGGCCATATTGTACTGTACCTTCCCACTCTCGCTGGTCAGCTTCAGGCGGGCCCCGATTCCGAAACGGTTACTTTTCTTTCCGTGAAGTTCGATCGCGATCCAGTTGTTCGAATTCCCTCCGTCATTGCGGATAAAGTAGGCAGGCCCGTCACAATTGGAAACGACGATATCGATGTCTCCATCGTTATCCAGATCACCAAACGCCGCGCCGCGTCCGGCCCAGGTTTGTTGAAAAATGGATCCGGAGCTGGCTGAGACGTCGACAAACTTGCGATTGGTGTTGCGTAGGAGCGACGGCTTCTGCATATAGTGAAGGTGGGGTTGAGTCGCCTGAATATTATCCATGACGTGGCCGTTGGCGAAGAACACGTCTTTCCAGCCGTCATTATCATAGTCAAAAATTCGCACCCCCCAACCGGCAAGGAGACGGGTGATCTCGCCAAGCCCTGTCAGTAGAGTGGCATAGGTAAAGCTTTCATCACCATTATTTCGAAAGTAGGCATAACTCTCGTTCGACAGGGCAGTCGTGACTATGTCAGGCAACCCATCGTTGTCCAGATCCGCGAAATCGGTGCCCATGCCGGAAAACGCTTTGCCATCCTCGGTGAATCCCATTCCTGCAAGAACTCCGATCTCCTCAAAGGTTCCATCCCCTTTATTTTTGAACAGGAACTGCTGAACCTGGTCATTGGCCACTTCAACATCCATGAATCCATCATTATTGAAGTCGGCAAAGGCTAAGCCCAGTCCTTTCCCCAAACTGGCGGCGATATTGCTCTGCTTCGAAACGTCGGTAAAGGTCCCGTCGCCATTGTTGCGGTAGAGGTAGTTGGCAATGGGTTTGAAATTGTCGGGGTGGCAGTAGGCTCTTCCGCCGGGGCTCTTAGGTCCGCAATAGATGTTGAGCGAAAAATTCCAGACCATGTACCGGGTGACAAACAGATCCAGATAGCCATCGTTGTTATAGTCAAAAAACCCGGCACTGCAGGCCCAGCCCTGCACGTCCAATTTCGACTCAGCGGTCACATCTGTGAACGTTCCATCGCCGTTGTTTCGA
This sequence comes from Terriglobia bacterium, assembly GCA_046331665.1. Classification (GTDB taxonomy): domain Bacteria; phylum Acidobacteriota; class Terriglobia; order Versatilivoradales; family Versatilivoraceae; genus CAWBAT01. Next base: position 155,607 of record JAXLQK010000014.1, read on the forward strand.
TAGAGCATCGACTGGCCGAAATTCGTGACAAATAGGTCCATATCCCCGTCATTATCGTAGTCCCCGACAGCGGCCCCCATCCCGTATCCTTTTCCCCTGAGACCCGTTTTTTCGGTTACATCAGTAAACGTCCCATCTTTGTTGTTATGAAACATTCGATTCCAGAATTCTGGTGCCGATTTATCCAGGACCTGGTTGTCAGCCTGGGGGTCATTGAGCTTTGCCCCATTGACGAAAAAGACATCTTCCCAGCCGTCTCCGTCGTAGTCGATGAGTGCCACCCCACCCGTCATTGTTTCAATGAGATATTTCTCTGACGTTTTCGAGTTCCGATGCAAGAAGTGCAGGCCCGAACTGTCCGTTGCATCAGTATAGGTTGCAGTAACTTTGGGTTCGTCGGAGAGGGCAGGAGGGATCAGAGCAAGACAGAAAAATCCAGGGAATATCAAGCCGAATTTAAGGAATTTTAACATACTCTTGGAACGTCGCTGGGATAAGCATCCGGAAATCACCAGGGGAAAACGTCATTCGGGCTGGCAAAGTGAACTTAGGCCGCCGATCACACTACCCCTCATCGGTTTCAACCCGGCCTTTGTGTCGTCCCTTTGCACCTTTCGGACCTCTATTTTTCGCATGGCAGGGAAAACCTGTCAATAGAAGCCATTGAAAATATAAATTCCGTGGAGTGGAGGCCATGATGGCCGGCAAAGGGGTTCCTTGACTTTTTTGAACGCTTTTCAAGAGCTTGCCCCTGCAGTAAAAAATTTTTACTGGAAGTCAGAACCAAACTAGGCTATCTTTTTTGCTTCTTAGTTCAGTCGTTTGAAGTTCCAACCTTCCCTCGAGGGATGCTTCGGGCGACTCTGAGAAAAAGGCACCTCAGGGAGAGAGTCGATTGGCAACAATGGCAGGTTGTGCCGGACGGCGGTTGCCAAAACAGGCATTCTCATCCATAAACGATTGCACTCAAAATTTTCATAAATCCAATCCGGACCAGAGGGTTACGGTAGGAATTAACATGTTGAAAGGAGCATTTGAGCCTCCATGGAACTTAGTCTGATCATCAGCATCAGCATCATTGGCTTGTTGTTTGCCCTGTATCTTATCCAGAACGTGATGAAACGCGACACTGGAAGCAGTAAGATGAGGGAAATCTCTGACGCCATTAAAGCTGGTGCAGAGGCCTTTCTCCGCCGGCAAAACCGCACCATCGCTTATCTGGCAGTGGCTCTTGCCGCGTTGATCTATATTCTTTACGCCTTCGTTCGCACCCACAATGCCAACGATCCGGCCAGTTCAGGCGCCTTGGCGCTCTGGACCACCCTTTCATTCATTTTTGGGGCTGCCTGTTCCGTGGCGGCGGGATATATGGGCATGTGGGTTGCCATCCGCTCCAACATCCGCACGGCAGCCGCGGCGACTCGAAACATGAATGATGCCTTACAAACGGCACTACGGGGAGGCGCGGTTTCCGGGTTCTTCGTGGTGGCCATGAGCTTGTTGGGGGTCTCGGGCTTGTTTGCCCTGGTCAAGTCCATGCATGTCACCTCGGATGTTACCAAGATTCCGTTGCTGATTGTGGGATACGGCTTCGGAGCCAGTTTTGTCGCCCTTTTTGCACAATTAGGCGGTGGGATATATACCAAAGCGGCAGACGTGGGAGCCGATTTAGTTGGCAAGGTCGAGGCCGGCATCCCGGAAGACGACCCGAGAAATCCGTCTGTGGTTGCC